>NZ_JAUTAZ010000001.1:606376-1212753 GCF_030818905.1 Microbacterium sp. SORGH_AS_0888 | reverse complement strand
GCAGGCCCGAGCGCGCGTCACGCAGGCGTTCGCCGCGCGTGAGGCCGAGCTGCAGGCCGCCGAGACCGCCGCGCGGCTGGAAGCGGAGCGGGTGGACATCACGGCCGTCCCCTCGCGCACGCGCGTGGGCGCGCGCCATCCGCTCAGCCTGCTCCAGGAAGAGGTCGGCGACATCTTCGTCGGCATGGGCTGGGAGGTCGCGGAGGGCCCGGAGCTCGAGCACGAGTGGTTCAACTTCGACGCGCTGAACTTCGATGTCGACCACCCCGCGCGCCAGATGCAGGACACCTTCTTCGTCGCGCCCGAGGAGCGGCACCTCGTGCTGCGCACCCACACGAGCCCCGTCCAGGTGCGCTCCATGCTCGAGCGCGAGCTGCCGATCTACGTCGTCTGCCCGGGTCGGGTGTACCGCACCGACGAGTTCGACGCGACGCACCTTCCGGTGTTCAGCCAGTTCGAGGGGCTCGTCGTCGACCGCGGCATCACGATGGCCCACCTGCGCGGCACGCTCGACCACGTCGCGCGACAGCTGTTCGGGTCCGAGGCCAAGACGCGGATCCGGGCCAACTACTTCCCCTTCACGGAGCCGAGCGCCGAGTTCGACCTGTGGCACCCCACCTTCAAGGGCGGGGCGCGATGGATCGAATGGGGCGGATGCGGCATGGTCAACCCGAACGTGCTGCGCGCCGCGGGGATCGACCCGGAGGTGTACTCCGGGTTCGCGTTCGGGATGGGGTTCGAGCGGACCCTCATGTTCCGCAGCGACGTGAAGGACATGCGCGACATGGCAGAAGGCGATGTCCGCTTCAGCGAGCAGTTCGGGATGGTGGTGTGATGCGCGTCCCGCTGTCGTGGTTGCGTGAGTTCGTCGAGGTGCCCGCGGAGGCGACCCCGGAGGACGTCCTCGCCTCCCTCGTGAGGGTCGGCTTCGAGGAGGAGGACGTCCACCGCTTCGAGCTCGAGGGCCCGATCGTCGTGGGTCAGGTGGTCTCGTTCGAGCCGGAGCCCCAGTCCAACGGCAAGACGATCCGGTGGTGCCAGGTCGACGTCGGTCCCGAGCACGGGGGAGTGCGCGGCATCGTCTGCGGCGCCGCCAACTTCTTCGCCGGTGACAAGGTCGTCGTGACCCTCCCGGGAGCGGTGCTCCCCGGGCCTTTCCCGATCGCTGCGCGCAAGACCTACGGCCACGTCTCGGACGGCATGATCGCCTCCGCCAAGGAGCTCGGGCTCGGCGCCGACCACTCCGGCATCCTGCGCCTGGTCGAGGTCGGGATCGACGCGCCGGTCGGCACGGACGCGATCTCCCTGCTCGGGCTCGACGACGTCGCGGTCGAGATCAACGTCACGCCCGACCGCGGGTATGCGCTCTCGCTCCGCGGGGTCGCCCGTGAGTACTCGCACGCGACCGGCGCGCCCTTCCGCGACCCGGGCCTGCGCGACAGCGCGGAGGTCCACCCGGGGGAGGGCTTCCCCATCGCGGTGCGCGACGACGCCCCGATCCGCGGCCGCGTGGGCGCGACCGAGTTCGTCGTGCGCGTGGTCCGGGGCGTGGATGCGTCCCGCCCGACGCCCGCGTGGATGGTCACCCGGCTGACGCTCGCCGGCATCCGTTCGCTGGGCGTGCTCGTGGACATCACGAACTACGTCATGCTCGAGCTCGGCGCTCCGATCCACGGCTACGACCTCGCGAGGCTCACGGGTGGCCTCACGGTGCGACGCGCGGCGCCCGGCGAGACGCTTCGGACCCTCGACGGGCAGGTGCGCACGCTCGATCCGCAGGACCTCGTGATCGCGGACGAGAGCGGCCCCGTCGGCCTGGCCGGCGTCATGGGCGGAGCATCGACCGAGATGAGCGTGGCGACGACCGACGTGCTGGTCGAGGCGGCGGTCTTCGACAGCGTCTCGATCGCCCGCACGGCGCGCCGCCACAAGCTGTCCTCGGAGGCGTCGCGCCGGTTCGAGCGCGGCGTCGACCCGGCGATCCCCTTCGTGGCCGCGCAGCGCGTGGTCGACCTCCTGGTGCAGTACGCCGGCGGCACGGCCGATGCCACCGGCGGCGCGCTCTACACCGAGATCGAGCGTCCCGTTCTCGAGCTCCCCGAAGGCTTCGTGTCGGGGCTCATCGGTGTCGACTACACGCCCGAGCAGGTGCGGGGAGCGCTCGAGCGGATCGGCTGCGACGTGCGCGAGGAGACGTGCGGCTGGGAGGTCGTGCCGCCCACGTGGCGACCCGATCTGACGGACATGTGGACGCTCGCCGAGGAGGTCGCCCGGATCGACGGGTACGACCGCATCCCCTCGGTCCTCCCGACCGCCCCGTCCGGGCGCGGGTGGACCCCTGCGCAGCAGGGGCGCCGCCGCATCGCGAACGCGCTCGCCGCGACGGGCTTCGTCGAGACGCCGTCGTTCCCGTTCACGACCGAGGAGGAGAACGACCGTCACGGCTCGGCGTCGGGCGGACACCTTCCCTCGGTGACGCTGGCGAATCCGCTCGCCGGCCAGGCGCCGGCACTGCGGCGCTCGCTCGTGCCGGGTCTGCTGCAGGTCGCACACCGCAACGTCTCGCGCGGTCTCACGGACCTCACGCTGTTCGAGGTCGGCACCGTCTTCCTGCCCCAGCCCGGCGTGGCCTACGGCACCGTCTCGGTGCCCCCGCTCGCGGTTCGGCCGTCCGCGGCGACCCTGACCGAGCTGGACGCGGCCATCCCGCCCCAGCGCCGTCACCTGGGCCTTCTGCTGGCCGGTCTCGTGTCGCCGAAGCAGCCGGGCCGCGCTCCCGAGCCGGCCGGTCTCACCGAGGCGCTCGACGCCGTCCGTGTGATCGCCGTCGCCGCGGGGGTGGAGATCGAGGTCACCCAGGGGGAGCGGAGCGCACTGCACCCGGGGCGCACCGGCGTGCTGACGGTGCAGGGCACGGAGGTCGGCTACGTCGGGGAGCTGCTGCCGGATGTCGCGGCCGCCGCAGACCTGCCCGGCCGCGTCACGGTCGTCGAGCTCGACCTCGACCTGCTGCTCGAGCGTGCGGGGGAGCGGGTCGTCGTCGCGTCGCTGTCGGGGTATCCCGCCGCGACGCAGGACGTCTCGCTCGTCGTGCCGGTCGCGGTGCCCGCCGCGGAGGTCTCCGCCGCCCTCGCGGAGGGAGCGGGGGACCTGCTGGAGTCGCTGCGGCTCGTCGACGACTACCGTGGCGCGGGCGTCGAGGAGGGCACGAAGAGCCTCACCTTCGCCCTGCGCTTCCGCGCCCCTGACCGCACGCTGACCTCGGCGGAGGCGAGCGAGGCGAAGCTCGCCGGCGTCGCCGTCGCCGCCGAGCGGTTCGGAGCGGTCCTGCGCGACTGACCCGCCCGCCCGGCGTGCGCCGGCCCCGGTGCCGGATCAGGAAGGGTGGCGGTGCCCTCCTCCTGGCCCGGCGAGGTGTCCTGATCCGGCGCAGCGGAGGCGTGCCCGGACGGCGGCGATTTGCCGCGGACGCCGTGGACGGATAAGGTCTCGGCATGCCCGTCGGTCAGAATGTCGCCGCCCCCCTCGTGGGCCGCGCTCTGCCCGGGCGACGTCAGGGCGGCCGCCGACGCTAGGCGACCCCCGTCCTCCCGCCGTGCGGCGGGTTCCGCCGAGCGCGGGAACGGGTGTCGCCCAGTAACGACCCCGACCCAGACTCTAAGGTGGAATCCATGACCTATTCGGTCGCCGTCTCCGGCGCTTCCGGCTACGCGGGTGGCGAGATCCTGCGGCTTCTCGCCGCCCATCCCGATATCGAGATCCGCACCGTGACCGCGCACTCGAACGCGGGCCAGCCTCTCGCGCTGCACCAGCCACACCTGCGTTCGCTCGCCCACCTCACGCTCGAGGACACGACGCCCGAGGTGCTCGCCGGACACGACATCGTCGTGCTGGCGCTGCCGCACGGCCAGTCCGGGCAGTACACCGATGCGCTCGCGGACGTGCCGCTCGTGCTCGACGCCGGTGCCGACCACCGGCTCACCTCGCCCGAGGCGTGGGACGCCTTCTACGGCGGCGCGTTCCACGAGCCGTGGGCCTACGGCGTGCCCGAGCTCCCGGTGGCGGGCGGCAAGCAGCGCGAAGCGCTGCGGGGTGCCACCCGCATCGCCGCGCCCGGCTGCAACGCGTCGACCGTGTCGCTGAGCCTCGCCCCGGGCGTCGCCGCGGGCGTCATCGACCCGGGCGACATCGTCAGCGTCCTCGCCGTGGGGCCCTCGGGGGCGGGCAAGAGCCTGAAGCCGCATCTGCTGGGAAGCGAGATCCTCGGCAGCGCGAACCCGTACGCCGTTGGAGGCACGCACCGGCACATCCCCGAGATCCAGCAGGCGCTCGTCGCCGCCGCGTCCGCCGAGGCGACGGTGCGGATCTCCTTCACCCCGGTGATCGTGCCGATGGCCCGCGGAATCCTCGCGACCTCCACCGCCCCGATCGCCCCCGGCGCGACGGATGCCGACATCCGCGCCGCCTGGGAGGCCGCCTATGCGGGGGAGACGTTCGTGCAGCTGCTGCCGGAGGGGCAGGTCCCCCGCACCGCCGACGTCCTGGGGGCGAACACGGCTCTCCTCGGCCTCGCGATCGACCGGGCGGCGAATCGTGTCGTCGTCGTCGCCGCCGTCGACAACCTCGTCAAGGGCACTGCCGGCGCCGCCGTGCAGTCCATGAACATCGCGCTCGGCCTCCCCGAGGACCGGGCCCTGACCGTGAACGGAGTGGCACCGTGAGCGTCACCGCAGCCCAGGGCTTCGAGGCGGCGGGAGTCGCCGCGGGATTGAAGTCCACCGGCAAGAACGACGTCGCGCTCGTCGTGAACCGTGGCCCCCTCAAGGTCGGCGCCGCCGTCTTCACGACCAATCGCGCCAAGGCCAACCCCATCCTCTGGTCGCAGCAGGCGATAGCGGACGGGACGGTCGAGGCCGTCGTGCTCAACTCCGGCGGGGCCAACTGCTTCACCGGCTCCTTCGGGTTCCAGACCACGCACCAGACCGCCGAGCGTGCCGCCGAGCTCCTCGGTGTCAGCGCGGGCGACGTCCTCGTCTGCTCGACGGGACTCATCGGCACGGGCGACGAGGTCTTCCGGCAGAAGGTGCTCGCGGGCGTCACGGCCGCCTCGGCCCAGCTCTCCGCCGACGGCGGCGAGGCGGCCTCCCTGGCCATCATGACGACCGACTCGCGGCCCAAGCGCTCCGTGCGGGCCCGTGACGGCTGGACGATCGGCGGCATGGCGAAGGGCGCGGGGATGCTGGCGCCCGGACTGGCGACCATGCTCGTCGTGATCACGACCGATGCGGTGCTCGACGCCGCCGAGGCCGATGCGGCGCTGCGGCAGGCCACGCGGGTGAGCTTCGACCGGCTCGACTCCGACGGCTGCATGTCGACGAACGACCAGGTGACGCTCCTCGTGAGCGGGGCCTCCGGGGTGACGCCCGACGCGGACGCCTTCGCGGCGGAGCTTCGCGAGGTCTGCCTGGACCTCGCACGTCAGCTGCAGGGCGACGCCGAGGGCGCCAGCCACGACATCACGATCCGCGTCGAGAACGCCGCGAGCGAGCTCGACGCGGTCGAGGTGGGCCGCTCGGTCGCCCGCAACAACCTGTTCAAGGCTGCGATCTTCGGCAACGACCCCAACTGGGGCCGGGTGCTGGCGGCGATCGGGACGACGGGCGCGGCCTTCGACCCCTACGACGTGGATGTCTGGATGAACGGCGTGCGGGTGTGCACGGCGGGCGGTCCGGACGCTCCGCGTGAGGCGGTCGATCTGACTCCGCGGGCCACCGAGCTCGTGATCGACCTGCGGATCGGCGACCACACCGCCACGATCCTCACCAACGACCTCACCCACGACTACGTGCACGAGAACAGCGCCTACTCCTCATGACCGAGATCGATCTCCAGGACACCGACCCCGACGAGGCCAGCGCCAAGGCGGCGACGCTCATCGAGTCGCTGCCGTGGCTGCAGCGCTTCCGCGACCAGATCGTGGTGGTCAAGTACGGCGGCAACGCGATGGTCTCCGACGAGCTGCAGGATGCGTTCGCCGCCGACGTCGCCTACCTGCGCTACGTGGGCGTCAAGCCGGTGGTCGTGCACGGCGGCGGCCCGCAGATCTCGAGCATGCTCGATCGCCTCGCGATCCCGAGCGAGTTCAAGGGCGGTTACCGCGTCACCTCGACCGAGGCGATCAGCGTCGTCCGCATGGTGCTGACGGGCCAGATCAACCCGCAGCTCGTGGCGAAGATCAACGCCTACGGCCCGGTCGCGACGGGGCTCTCCGGCGAGGACGCGGGGCTGTTCGGCGGACGCCGCCGCGGCGTCGTCGTGGAGGGCGTCGAGCACGACCTCGGCCGGGTGGGCGATGTCGTGACGGTCGATCCGCAGCCGGTACTGGACCAGCTCGAGGCGGGGCGCATCCCCGTGGTGTCCTCGATCGCTCCGGATCTCGACCATCCCGGCCACTCGCTCAACGTCAACGCCGATGCCGCCGCCGCCGCCCTCGCGATCGCGCTCGGCGCGACCAAGCTCGTCGTGCTCACCGATGTGCCCGGACTGTACGCCGACTGGCCGAACCGCGACTCGCTCGTCTCACATCTGACGGCGGACGAGCTGCGCGAGATGATGCCGCGGCTGGAGTCCGGCATGATCCCCAAGATGCAGGCGTGCCTGGACGCCGTCACGGCGGGGGTCGAGACGGCGGCGATCATCGACGGCCGTGTGCCGCACTCGGTGCTCGTCGAGATGTTCACTCAGAAGGGGATCGGAACCGAGGTGGTGGCGAAATGACCGAGCACGATTGGCGGGACGACGCGGGACGGGATCTCGTCCGCAACTCCGGCGACCGGATGGCGCTGTTCGCGCGCGGGGAGGGCGCCTACCTCTGGGACGAGGAGGGCAATCGCTACCTCGACTTCCTCGCCGGCATCGCGGTCGACTCGCTGGGCCACGCGCATCCCGTGTTCGTGGATGCGGTCTCCCGGCAGGCCGCGACCCTCGCGCACGTCTCGAACTACTTCGCGACGCGCCCGCAGCTCGAGCTGGCCGCCCGCCTCAAGCGGCTCGCCGGCACGGGCGAGCGGGGCCGCGTGTACTTCGGCAACTCGGGCGCGGAGGCGAACGAGGCGGCGTTCAAGCTCGCCCGCCTGCACGGCGGAGCCGAGCGCCCCCGGATCCTGTCGCTGAAGGACGCCTTCCACGGTCGGACGATGGGCACCCTGGCGCTCACCGGGAAGCCCTATATGCAGGAGCCGTTCGGCCCGATGGTGCCCGGTGTCGAGTTCATCGACTCGACGATCGACGCGCTCACCGCGGCGATCGACGATCGCGTCGCGGCGCTGTTCGTCGAGCCCATCAAGGGCGAAGCCGGCGTGGTGGAGCTTCCCGAGGGCTTCCTCACGGCCGCGCGCGAGCTCACGTCCCGTCACGGCGCGCTGCTCATCATCGACGAGATCCAGACCGGCGCCGGGCGCACGGGCGAGTGGTTCGGGTTCCAGCACGAGCAGATCGCCCCGGATGCGATCACGGTCGCCAAGGGCGTCGGCGGCGGCTTCCCGATCGGTGCGCTCATCACCTACGGCGACGCGAGCGACCTGTTCTACCCGGGCACGCACGGCTCGACCTTCGGCGGCAACGCGCTCGCGACCGCGGTGGCCAACGCCGTGCTGGAGGAGATCGAGCGGGCGGATCTCGTCCGCGCCGCCGCCGTCCGCGGGCAGCAGGTGCGCGAGGCGATCGCGGCGATCGGATCGCCGTTGGTCGAGTCCGTCCGCGGCACCGGCCTCCTGCTCTCGGCGTGGCGTTGACACATCCCGTCGCCGGCGCCGTCACGGCCGCCGCGCAGCAGCACGGCCTCATCGTCAACGCCGCGAACGAGCGGACGGTGCGTCTGGCTCCGCCGCTGATCATCGGCGACGTCGAGATCGACGAGTTCGCGCGGCTGTTCGCCGCGGCGCTCGCGACGGCCGCCGACGCCCTCCTCCTCGAAGACCAGCCCGCCGCGGCATCCACTCCCGAAAAGGCACGCACATGACCCGACACCTGCTGCGCGATGACGACCTCACGCCGGCCGAACAGGCCGAGATCCTCGATCTGGCGGCCGAGCTGAAGACCGACCGCTGGAAGCTCAAGCCGCTCGAAGGCCCGCAGACCGTGGCCGTCATCTTCGACAAGTCCTCCACCCGCACCCGCGTCTCGTTCGCGGTCGGCATCGCGGACCTCGGCGGCTCGCCGCTCATTATCTCCACCGCCAACAGCCAGCTCGGCGGCAAGGAGACCCCGGCCGACACCGCGCGGGTGCTGGAGCGCCAGGTCGCGGCGATCGTCTGGCGCACCTACGCGCAAGCGGGGCTGGAGCAGATGGCCGCCGGCACCCGGGTGCCGGTCGTCAACGCGCTGAGCGATGACTTCCACCCGTGCCAGCTGCTCGCCGACCTGCTGACGATCCGTGAGCACAAGGGGGAGCTCGCCGGCCTCACGCTCGCCTTCTTCGGCGACGGCCGCACGAACATGGGGCAGTCCTATGTCCTGGGCGGGGTCACCGCGGGGATGCACGTGCGCGTCGCCTCGCCGGTCGCCTACGCGCCGCGGGAGGACGTCGTGGCCGATGCCGACCGTCGCGCAGCGGAGACGGGCGGCTCCGTGACGCTGTACACGGATCCGATCGAGGCGGCGGCGGGCGCCGATGTCATCGTCACCGACACCTGGGTCTCCATGGGCAAGGAGGACGAGAAGCTCGAGCGTCTGCGCGATCTCACGCCCTACAAGGTCTCGCAGGAGATCATGTCCCTCGCCGCGGACGATGCGATCTTCATCCACTGCCTGCCCGCCGACCGCGGCTACGAGGTCGACGCCGAGGTCATCGACGGGCCCCAGAGCGTCGTCTGGGACGAGGCGGAGAACCGTCTCCACGCCCAGAAGGCCCTCCTGGTCTGGTTGCTGCGTCAGGGCTGAGAGAGGGCATCGGCCGGTGAGCGCGCGTACGGAGAGCTCCCGGCCGGTGTCCCCGCGCGGGCGGATGGATGCGATCCGCCGCCTGGACGGCCCGGCGCGGCTGGCGGGCGTCGACCTCGCGCGGGGACTCGCCGTCGTCGGGATGCTGGCGGCGCATCTGCTGGTGATCCGCCCGTTCACCTGGGGCGACCCATCGACGTGGATCGGAGTGGTGGACGGCCGGTCCTCGATCCTCTTCGCGCTGCTGGCGGGAGTGTCGATCGGCCTGACGACGGGAGGCCCGCGTCCCGTCGGCGGTGTCGCTCTCACGGCCGCACGCTGGCGGCTGGCGCGTCGGGCGGGTCGCGCTCTGGGTCATCGGGGTGCTCCTGATCCTCACCGGCGTCCCCGTGTACGTCATCCTGCCGGCCTACGCCGTGCTCTTCCTGCTCGCGATCCCGATGCTGCGTCTGCGGGCTCCTGCGCTGCTCGTCACGGCCGGGATCGGACTGGTCGTCATGCCCTTCGTGCAGGCGGCGCTCGACATCCTGCCCTTCTGGCAGACGGCTGAGGGGGAGTCGATCGCGCTCGCGATCGGGTGGGCGTATCCGTTCCCGCTGTGGTGGGTCTATCTCGTGGCGGGGCTCGGCATCGGGCGGCTAAAGCTGCGGGACCCGTTCGTCCAGGTGCTGCTGCTCGTCGCCGGTGCGGGGGCGGCGATGGTCGGCTATGGGATCGGGGGGATGTTCAGCACGGGGGCGGATGTCGTCCCCGCGGCCTACCTCGACCGGGTGGTCAGCGTCCTCCCGCACTCCGGCGGACTGCCGGAGGCCCTCGGGTCGACCGGGTTCGTGATCGCGGTGCTCGGGCTGTGCCTGCTGGTGTGCCGAGGGCCCGCGCGGTGGGCGCTGCTCCCGCTGCGAGCTGCCGGGAGCATGCCGCTGACCGCCTACACCGCACAGATCCTCGTGTGGGCGGTGTGGGCGTTCCTGGTGCTGGGCGGCACCGGCGATCTCGGGGCCTTCCGTGCTCTGCAGCCGTTCTGGCCGATCGCGATCGGTGTCGTCGCCGGATGCACGGTGTGGGGGCTGACGCTCGGACGGGGCCCGCTTGAGTCGCTTCTCGCGCGCCTGCGCTGATGCGAGCCCGTTCGGCCGGCGCCGAGAGCGGAGCCGGCGGGCGAGGGACGCGCGCGGGGCGTCGATAGGCTGTCGGGGTGAACGACGAAACAGCTGAGGGCCCCTACGACGCCGCGATTCGGGCGGACGGCCAGGACGCGCGTGAGTCCCGGGCCAAGGACGAGGGCACGAACCAGGGGGCGCTGTGGGGCGCCAGATTCGCCTCGGGCCCCTCGCCGGCGCTCGCCGCGCTGAGCCGTTCCACGAACTTCGACTGGGCGCTCGCCCCCTACGACCTCGCCGGCTCGCACGCGCACGCGACGGCGCTCGCCGCCGCCGGCTACCTGACTCCGGATGAGGCGGAGCGCATGCACGCCGGGCTGGACGCGCTCGCCGCCGCGATCGCCGACGGCATCCTGGTTCCCGACCCCGCCGACGAGGACGTGCACGGCGCGCTCGAGCAGGCGCTGATCCGCACCGTCGGGCCCGAGCTGGGCGGCAAGCTGCGCGCGGGCCGCAGCCGCAACGACCAGATCGCAACGCTCGTGCGCCTCTACCTGCTCGATCACGCGCGCACCGTCGCCCACGGCATCCTGCGGGTGATCGATGCGATCGTCGCCCAGGCCGAAGCGGCGGGGGATGCCGTGATGCCGGGCCGCACGCACCTGCAGCACGCGCAGCCGGTTCTGCTCGCGCACCACCTGCAGGCCCATGCCTGGCCGCTGGTGCGCGACCTCGAGCGGCTCCGCGACTGGTCGGCGCGCGCCCGTGTCTCGCCCTATGGCGGGGGAGCGCTGGCGGGGGCGACCCTGGGCCTCGACCCGCAGCTGGTCGCGACGGAGCTCGGCCTCGACCGCCCGGCGGAGAACTCGATCGACGGGACGTCGTCGCGCGACGTGGTGGCCGAGTTCGCGTTCGTGGCCGCCATGATCGGCATCGACCTGTCGCGATTCGCCGAGGACGTCATCATCTGGAACACGAAGGAGTTCGGCTTCGTGCGGCTCGACGACGGGTACTCGACGGGGTCGAGCATCATGCCGCAGAAGAAGAACCCCGACATCGCCGAGCTGACGCGCGGCAAGGCGGGTCGCCTGATCGGCGACCTGGCGGGCCTGCTCGCCACGCTCAAGGGCCTGCCGCTCGCGTACAACCGCGACCTGCAGGAGGACAAGGAGCCCGTCTTCGATCAGGTCGCGACGCTGGAGCTCGTGCTCCCCGCCTTCGCGGGCATGGTCGCGACGATGCGCTTCGACACGGCGCGGATGGCGGAGCTCGCACCGCAGGGGTTCTCGCTCGCGACGGATGTCGCGGAGTGGCTCGTCAAGCGCGGTGTGCCCTTCCGCGATGCCCACGAGGTGTCGGGGGCGCTCGTGCAGGCGTGCGAGAAGCACGGAATCGAGCTGCATGAGGCGACTGACGCCCTGCTCGCGGAGGTGTCGCCGCTGCTCGCACCGGAGGTGCGCGAGGTGCTGGTGGTCGCGGGGAGCGTGGCGAGCCGCGACGGCATCGGGGGCACGGCTCCCGTGCGGGTCGACGAGCAGCGGTCGCACCTGGTGACGCGTGCGCAGGAGCTCGCGCACGCGCTCGGTCTGTAGCGCGGGGCAGGCCGTCCGGCACGTGCTCCTCAGAAGGGGATCTCTTCGGGTGGGTCGGTGCCCTCGGCTGGGTTGGTGTCTTCCGGGGGGTCGCCGACGGTCCGCAACCCGCTGACCCCCACTTCGTCCCCTCCCGTTCACCCCTCCGTCGTCCCCACGTGGCCGAGGGCGGGCACGATCCTGAGCGATACCCAGCCCGCTCCGGGGTATCGCATAGGGGGATGTCAGGTGTCCGCGCAGTTCGTCGTGGCGCGCTTTCCGAGTGACACCCACCGCGCGGCCATCGACTGGCTCCGTGCGGTGGACGACATCGTCTCCGTGCACGGTGGCGACCTGATCGTGGCGACACGGGGGGAGCCGCCGTCGGGAGCGGTCGCCGGATGGCGGCTCATGAGCGACAACCATCGCGAGATCGCCCGGGGCGCGGCGCTGTTCGCTTCGGAACGTCTGGCGCAGGCTCATGCGGTGCGCGTGCGTGAGAACGTGGCGGGCCTCGCCGTCCACGCCGCCGTCGAACCGCGCCTTCGAACGACGGGGTGGTTCGCAACCCACGACGACGAGCTCGTCATGGTCGGTGCACGGCGATACGAGAACCGGTCCGTCGCGCGCAACGCGGGCGCTCTCGCACTTCGGCTGATCGCCGCGATGGCGGTGCCTCCCGGATCCATCGGTGTCACCCCGGCGGGTCTCACACGATGAGCGGTCGGCGGTCGTGATCGACGGACTGGTGGCGGGCCGGTTCGCCATCCGTCGTCTTCTCGGCAGCGGCGGCACGGCGGCCGTCTTCGCCGCCTGGGACCAGCAGCGGGGCCACGAGGTCGCCCTGAAGCTGCTGCACCCGCATCTCGCGGACGACCCGCGGGTCTGGGACGCCTTCTTCGAGGAGGTCGGCGCGGCGCAGTCGATCTCCCACCCGGCGCTCGCCGAGGTGTACGACGCGGGCGCCGACGAGCAGCGGCCGCCCGTCGTGTGGATCGCGATGGAGCTCGTCCGGGGCGTGACGCTCGCCGACCACGTCGCCGCCCAGGGTCCGCTCGCGACGGCGGATGCCGTCACGCTGGCCGACCGTCTGCTGGCGGCGCTGGCGGCGGCGCACGAGGGCGGTGTCGTGCATCGTGACCTCACCCCGGCGAACGTCATGTTCGATCCTGACGCGCGAGGGGACGTGGGCCGCTTCGGCGACAGCGTTCGACTGCTCGACTTCGGGCTCGCCGATGTGCCCGGGCGCAGCACGATCGGTGCGGACGCCTTGCTCAGCGACACCGCGGCGCCGGCCGGCGTCGTGGCGAGTGCCCCGTACGCGTCGCCGGAGCAGCTGAGCGGCGCGGCCGTGACCGAGGCGAGCGACATCTACCAGGCCGGCGCGACGCTGTACTTCGCCGTGACCGGTCAGGCACCGTTCTCCGGGACCACAGCGGAGATCGTGCGCGCCCACCTGTCGGCGCCTCCGCCGGTCCCATCGGTCCGGCGCCGGCGCATCGGGCGCGACTGGGATCGGGTCCTCACGACCGCGATGCTGAAACGTCCGGGCGATCGATACTCCTCCGCCGCAGCCATGGCGGCAGCGCTGCCGCGTGCGACGACGGATGCGTCCGCCGTCACGGCGCCTGTCGCTCCGGCGCCCGCCGAGACCGGCCTGACCCGGGTGTACCGCACGAATCTGCCCGAGGTCGCGTCGCCGGTCTCCGGGCCGCCGGCCGGCTACGAGCGCACGCGCGGGTCACGCTGGCCCATCTGGGCGGCGACGATCACGGGTGCGGCGGCGATCGTCGGGGTGATCGCCCTCTCGGCGACGGCGGGGTCGGCTCCCTCGCCCGTGCCCACCGCATCCGTGTCCCTCGCGCTCCCCAGCCCCACGGCGTCCCGGGAGCCGACGCCGACCGCCGCCGCGCTGGTGACGGTCCCGGTGCTGAGCGGGCTCTCACTCGCCGACGCGACGTCGCAGCTGACACGGAACGGGCTGACGACGGGGGCGATCACCCGCGTGAGCGCGGCGCTCGCGGCGGACACGGTGATCTCCTCCGAGCCCGCCGCCGGCGTCCCGCGCCCCGCGGGCTCGAGCGTCGCGCTCCAGGTCGCGTCCGGAAGCAATGCGGTGCCCCCCGTGGTGGGGCAGACGGTGGCCGACGCCACCGCTGCGCTGACCGCGGCAGGCTTCGCCGCCGTCGTGAGCGAGACCGGGGGAGGGACGCCCGACACGGTCACGGCGTCATCGGTCGCCGCGGGGCAGGTGCTCGCGATCGGCTCGACCATCGTGCTCTCGACGCCGCCGAGGCCGCCTGTCGTGACCCCCACACCGGCGCCGACCGCCAGTCCTTCCCGTACCGCCACGCCGACGCCGAGCGGGACGGCCACGCCGTGAACGGACGTCGTCACCTGCGCAGGCGCATCCGGTCACGGCGCAGACACCCGTGCAGCATCTCGCGTTCAGATGCCGCCGAGATGCTGACATCCGAACCCTGGGGATGCGTCCGCGTGTCCGAAGTGCGGAGGAACGCGTGAGCGACAGCGTGACGGAGGTGATCCCTCCCGCCGACTGTTCGTCGCAGGCTCCCGTGCGCTCCCTGCGGTCGTTGCCGGTGTTCTCGGACCGCGTGTTCCGCACCGTCTGCTACGCGGCCGGCGGCGTGACGGTCGCCATCATGCTCGCCGTGGGGATCTTCCTGACCGCGCGCGGCGGACAGGCGCTGGCCACAGCCGGTCCGAGCTTCCTGTGGACGCAGCAGTGGGAGCCCGTTCAGGGAGCGTCGGACTCGTTCGGCATCGCCGCCGTGCTCTTCGGCACGGTCACGATCGCCGTCGTCGCACTCGGCTTCTCGTTCCCGCTCGCCGTCGGAACGGCTCTGCTCATCAGCGAGGTACTGCCGGAAGCGATCAAGCGCCCCATGATCACGATCGTCGACCTGATGGCCGCGGTCCCGAGCGTCGTCTTCGGACTGTGGGGCGTGCAGTTCCTTCAGGCCAACGTCATCCCGGTCTCGCAGTGGATCTCGACCTACGTCGGCTGGGTACCGATCTTCGCCGTGACCGGCGACGACGGCACCCGGCTCACGGATGCGAGCGCGTTCACCTCCTCCGCCCTCATCGCGGGCATGGTCGTCGCTCTCATGGTGCTGCCCACTCAGACCTCCATCATGCGGGAGGCGTTCTCACAGGCACCCGTCGGGGAGCGCGAGGGCGCGCTCGCGCTCGGGTCCACGCGCTGGGGGATGATCCGCACGGTCGTCCTGCCATTCGGACGCGGCGGTGTGATCGGGGGCATGATGCTCGGTCTCGGACGAGCGCTCGGCGAGACCATCGCGGTGTACATGATCATCTCCCCGATCTTCACGATCAACTGGCAGGTCCTGAAGACCGGAACCAACTCGGTGTCGGCTCTCATCGCGCTCCGTTACGGCGAGTCCAACGAGTTCGGGCTGTCGGCCCTCATGGCGGCCGGACTCGCGCTGTTCCTCATCACGCTCGTGATCAACTTCAGCGCGTCATCCATCGTCGCTCGTTCGCGTTCCGGGGCGGAGAGCAACGGATGACGATGATCGATGAGTCCACGTCGCCGCGGCAGGCCGTACGGTCTGACTCCGTCCGCACGACGACGCCCGCTCCCGTCGAAGGGCCCAGGCCCGAGCGGCGTCGCCCCGGCAGAGCGGCCCTCGAGGACGGGTTCAACGTCGTCGGCGCCCTGCTCGCCGCCGCAGCGGTCGCGACCTTGCTGTTCGGGTGGCTGACACCGATGACCGGCGTGATCGGCTGGATCGCGGTGGCATTCCTCGTGTTCATCGTCGTCTACGCCGTGCTCGTCTCGCTCCGGGCAGATGCCAAGGCGGTGCTCGATCGTGTGGTCACCGTCCTGCTGTACAGCGCCGGCGGCGTCGTCATCCTGGTCTTGGCCTTCGTCGTCGCCTATACCCTGCTCCGCGGGGTGCCCGCGCTGTCGAACGTCAGCTTCTTCGTCCAGACCATGCGGCTGGCCGGTCCGCTCGATCCGCTCGATGTGGGCGGTATCGCGCACGCGATCGTGGGAACGCTCATCCAGATCTCCATCGCCCTGGCCATCACGGTGCCGCTGGGCATCACGACCGCGGTGTTCCTCAACGAGATCGGCGGTCGGTTCGCGCGTTTCGTGCGCACCATCTCGGACGCGATGACGGCGCTCCCCTCGATCGTGGCTGGCCTGTTCGTCTACGCCGCGATCGTCACGCTCGTGACCCATCAGCGCTCCGGCTTCGCCGCCTCGCTGGCGATCACGGTCATGATGCTGCCGATCATCATCCGCTCGGCCGATGTCGTGCTGCGTCTCGTGCCGCACCAGCTGCGCGAGGCCTCCTACGCGTTGGGGTCGTCGCGATGGCGGACGGTGTGGCGGGTCGTCCTCCCGACCTCGCGGTCCGGACTCGCGACGGCGGTCATCCTCGGAACCGCCCGCGGGATCGGCGAGACCTCGCCCGTGCTCCTCACCTCGGGGGTGACTGCCGAGATCAACACGGATCCCTTCAACGGGCCCATGATCTCCTTGCCGCTGCAGGTGTTCACCTTCGTCCAGTCGCCGGAGCCGAGCATGATCGTCCGCGGCTTCGGGACGGCTGCGGTCCTGATCCTGCTGGTGCTGAGCCTGTTCGTCGTCGCCCGCCTCATCGGCGGACGCGGCGCCGGCGTCCTCTCCGACGGCCAGCGACGTCGCGCGGCCCGCCGTTCGCAGGACGATCTGATGCGGATGGTCCGGCGGACCGCCGCGTCGGGGGACGACGACGCCTCGCGCCCCTCGCGGGCGATACCGGAAACGACCCGTCTGCAGGAGAAGCCGTGAACCGTCGGCCCCATCGCATCCTCCGTGGCGCCATCGTCGCGTTTCTGCTCGCGGGCGTCGTCACGGGTGTCACGGTCCCGGCGCACGCCGACTCCTACGTCGCCATCGCCGGCTCCGGCTCGACATGGTCGCAGAATGCGCTCGACCAGTGGCGCCGCAACGTCGCCAGCAACTACGGCATGACCGTGAACTACTCCGGCAACGGCTCGTCGGCGGGACGCAGCGACTTCATCAACGGCACGGTCGATTTCGCGATCAGCGAGATCCCGTTCCAGACGCAGTCGACTCCCGACAACCCGGTTCCCGAGAACCCGCCACGCGGCTACGCCTACCTGCCGATCGTGGCCGGCGGCACCTCGCTCATGTACAACGTCAAGGTCGCGGGCAAACAGGTGACGAGCCTGCAGCTGTCCGGTGAGACGATCGCCAGGATCTTCGCCGGCCAGATCACGAAGTGGAACGACCCGGCCATCACGGGCGCGAACCCCGGTCTGGATCTGCCGGAGAAACAGATCACGCCGGTCGTGCGCTCCGACGGCTCCGGCTCGACGGCGCAGTTCACCAAGTGGATGTCGACTCAGTACCCGTCGGTCTCCTCCTCGATCCTGCCGAACGGCATGACCTCGTACTTCCCGGCCAACAGGCTGCCCAACTCCAAGGCGCAGAGCGGCTCGCTCGGCGTCTCGGGGTACGTCGCGCAGGGGTACGGCGAAGGCTCGATCACATACGTCGAGTACTCCTACGCCCTGAAATCGGGGTTCCCCGTGGTGAGCGTGCAGAACCCCGCCGGCAACTACGTGCAGCCCACGGCGTCCAACGTCGCGATCGCGCTGACCCGCGCTCGGATCAACGAGGACTCGTCGTCGCCGGACTACCTCACGCAGATCCTCGACGACGTCTACAACAACGGGGATCCCTCGTCCTACCCCATCTCCAGTTACTCGTACATGATCGTCCCCACGGCTCCCGGCGGAATCTTCACGGCGCAGAAGGGCGCCACCCTGGGCGCGTTCCTGAAGTACGTCCTCTGCGACGGCCAGGATCAGGCGGGGCCGCTCGGCTACTCGCCGCTGCCGATGAACCTCGTCACGGCGGCATTCGCCCAGATCAAGCGAGTGCCGGGGTCGAACGTGGGCGATTTCGACGCCAACACCTGCACGAACACCGGGGCGGCCCCCGACGGGGCCGCCGGCGGAAACGGCGCCGGCGGTGCAGGAGGGGGCGAAGCGGCCGCCGCGACCGCGACCGCGGCGGCCGGCGTAGCCGCGGGAACCGGCGACGCCGTCTATGACGCCAACGGGAACCTGGTCTCCGGTTCCGGAGCGGGTGCCGCTGCGACGTCGTCCCGGTTCGCGCTCGCCTCCCACGCGTGGGGCCCGGCCCAGGTCGGGATGGCGATCGCGGGCATCATGCTGTTGGCCGTCGTCGTCCTGCCGCCGCTGCTGCTGCGTCGTGCCAAGCGGTGACGTCGGCGTCACCCGTCGTTCACGCGCCGCTCGGTCACTGGCCGTCTGCCCGAATCCGGTGTTCCCAGGCTGGACATAGCCGATTCGTACCGGATCTCTAGCTTTGCCCCGAGGCTGCCGGAGCGGCCGGAACTGGGGTGTCGAGCAGTGAATCATCAAGGCCGAGGGCGCATTTGGCTGCGTTCGCTGATCGCCGGTGCGGCCGCGTTCGGACTGGTGTTCATCGCGTCGGTGTCGCTGGCCACGGGTGCCTCCGCCGACGACTCCTCGGCGGTCACGGTGGCGGCGCGCGACAGCGGGCAGGACCCGAACTGGGCCAGTTCTCCGATGCCGAATCTCCGTGTGAAGGTGTCGCAGACCCGCAATCTGCTCGCTCAGGCGATCACGATCGACTGGAGCGGGGCCCCCGGCGGCTCTACGCGCCCCAGCGGTCAGACGGGTGGGGAGAGCTACCTGCAGATCATGCAGTGCTGGGGCAACGTCAAGATGTCCGACGGCACGCTCGGACCCGACCGGACGACGTGCCAGTTCGGCGGCTTTCTAACCCCGGGAGCGACCCGAGACCTCATCCGGGACAGCCCTTCGGACGTCGACCCCGCCGATCGGCTGTACACCACGACCGGCGCATCCGAGCACCCGTACACCGGCATCCCCTTCAAGGCGGCCGTGATCGATCCCGACACCGGGGCCAACACGGTGATCGAGAAGGTCGACGCCCAGGGCAGGCAGATCGCCGGCGTCGACCTCAACACGAACCAGTTCTTCACGAAGTACACGACGAACGAGATCCCGTGGGCGGGCTCCGCCGCGGACGGCACCGGATCGATCACCTTCGAGACCCAGACCGCCCTGCAGGCGCCGGGGCTCGGCTGCGGCGCGTCGGAGAGCGGCGCTGCCGCCTCGGGGACGGGGAAGCCCTGCTGGCTCGTCATCGTTCCCCGGGGCTCGGGCACCAACACCAGATCGCCGCTGTTCGCAGACGTCTGGCAACATCGACTCGCCGTACGACTCGACTTCCAGCCCGTGGGCGAGCACTGCGCGATTGGCGCCGTCGAGCAGCAGCTCGCGGGATCGGAGCTCGCTTCCGACGCGGTGTCGTCCTGGCAGCCCGCCCTGTGCGGCGCGGCAGGCGGAAACGCCTACACCCTGCTGACGACGACGGATGCGGACGCCGCGGCGTCCGCGAACACGATGCCCGACGCCCCGCTCGCCCTCACCTCCGGCGCGCTCGAGACGAGCGGCGGTGCCACGGACAACCTGACCTATGCGCCGATCGCCCTCACGGGCGTAGCGGTGACTTTCGCCATCGACCAGTTCCCGTCCTCGAACGCGCCGGCCCAGGCGCAGGCTCGGGCACGGCAGCCGCTGACGTCCATGAACCTCACGCCGCGGCTGCTGGCGAAGCTCCTCACGTCGTCGTACACGGGCTCGCTCCCGACGAACGCCCTGTATCTCGCCGGCAATCCTCGGAACCTGCTGTTCGATCCCGACTTCCTCGCCATCAACGACGCGGTGTGGCGTGATCAGGCGATCGTGAGTGCCTCCGTCTCGGATCTCATGGTGACGCAGGGGCGCTCCGGATACGCCGAGGCGATCTGGAAGTACATCCTCGCCGACGCCGACGCCCGCGCCTTCCTGTCCGGGACGCCAGACGAATGGGGGATGAAGGTCAATCCTTACGCCTCGACTGACGCCACCGTCAACCCGAACGGCTCTCCGTTGGACCTTCCGCGCTCGGACTTCCCGAAGGTCGATCCGAGCGAGCTGTACTCCGGTCAGCCGCAGGCGCTCAACTCCGTCACCTGGCGCCCGTTCATCTCCGACCTCGCGTCGGGCGCGTACCTGACCCTCCGGGGTGACGGTGTGACGTTGGGCGACTGGGACCCGACCGCCCAGCCGCCGCGGTACACGAAGAACCCCCGCAAGCTCGTGGGCGAGCGCAGCGTGATCGCGCTGACCGACACCTCCGCGGCGAGTCGCTACTCGACAGTGACGGCGGCGCTGCGCAACCCGGCCGGCTCCTACGTGACGCCGACGGCGGCCGCGCTGTCCGCAGCCGCCGCGGTGATGACCCCGGTCCCCGGACAGCCGCAGGTGGTGAGTTTCGACGCATCCTCCCGCGCCGCCGCCGATCGGACGTCCGCGGACGCGATGTCCGCGTATCCGCTCGCCATCCCGGTGTACGCGGCGACGAACGTCGCAGTGAACTCGGCCAGCGTTCGCAAGGGCTATAGCCGGTTCGTGCACTACGCCGTGAGCGACGGCCAGACGCCCGGCGCACAGGAGGGGCAGCTGCCGGCCGGCTATGCGCCGCTGCCGCAGAGCTGGCGCATGCAGGCCCTGGACGCGTCCGAGAAGATCGCCGACGGCGGCGTCGCCACCGGCTGCCGCCGCGGCAGCCGCGAGCGCGCCCGCCGCGGCGGTCCCGAAGCCCGCGGCGGCCGCTGCGGCCCCGGCGCCCGCTGCGGCCCGCGCCGACCCCGCCGCGTCCGGCGTATCCGCGAAGGCGCTCTCGTCCGGATCGACCCCGGCGGATCCCGACCTCGGGCCGCTCTCGAGTGCTCTGCCGCTCAGCGTGCTCGCCGGCGTGGCGGCGGCCGGTGCCGTTCCGTTCGTCGGCCGTCTGCGCCGCCCCTGACTCTTCCGACGCACCTTCCCAACCCGAAAGAAAGAGAAGCTCATGAAGTTCAAGCGGTTCGCCGCTGTCACCGCGGCGCTCGGCGTCATGGTGGCCGGTGGCATCGTGGCGAGCTCGGCCAACGCCGACGTCGTCTCCAACAGCTATGTCATGGTCGGTTCGGACACGCTCCAGGACGCGGCCAACGCCCTCGCAAACGGAACCACGATCACCGGACCGCGCGTCCGCGTGACCGCTTCCGGCGAGACCATCGGATCCTTCAATGCCTTCCCCAGCACGGGCACGGGCAGCATGATCCAGACCAAGCCCACGGGTCCGTACTTCCTCCGCCCCTCGGGATCGGGCAACGGTGTCACCGCTCTGCGTGCCTCCATCACCGGGGCAGCGTGGAACGGTGCGACGATCACCGGTCAGATCGACATCGCCCGGTCCTCCAGCGGTGCCGGCAGCAACGCCAACGCGGACGGCAAGCTCGCCTACATCCCCTTCGGCCGTGACGCGGTCGCCTACATCTACACGGGCGGCACCTCGGCGTGGGCCAACCTCACGCCCGCGCAGCTGAAGCAGGTCTACGAGGGCACGCTCACCTCGATCGACGGTGTCGCGGTCACTCCGCGTCTGCCGCAGGTCGGCTCGGGAACCCGTTCGTTCTTCCTCTCCGCGATCGGCAGCCCCGCCCTGCCTGCGGGCTTCGACAGCGGCAACACGACGGCGGAGAACGACGCCACCGTGCTCGGGGCGAACCAGATCATCCCCTTCTCCGTGGCGAGCTGGACGGCCCAGTCCACCGGCGCCGCGCCGTCCACTCTGGGCGGTGCCTCGGTGAGCCTCGGCAGCCCTGTCTCGGGCGTGGCGCCGGTCTCGGGCGCCGGCACCTCGACGGTGCCCAACTCGGCCTACTACGCGAACACCACGTTCGGTCGCGACACCTATCTCGTCGTCGAGCGCGCGCGCATCACCTCGGGCGATGCGAAGTACGACCCCACCCTGGCCGCGCTGGTGAACTCCAGCCTCGGAACCAGCCTCACCAACTTCACCGCCACGCTGTCCGGCTCGCCGCGCCGCGTGAAGGAGAAGTTCGGCTTCCTGGCCCCGTCATCGACGGCGCCCATCTACGCCTTCGCCACCCTGTGATCCCGCATCGGATAAGGAACAGAACTGACATGAAGATCTCCCTCAAGAAGGCCGCCGCCGCGGTGCTCGCCGTCTCGGTGGGCCTCGGTGCGGCTGGTCTCAGCGCCACGGCGGCCAACGCCGCCGTGGGCGACTGGACCCCCGATGGCACGCCCGAGCCCTACTTCCTCTACTCGCTGGACACGGGCGCGGTGGTCCCCTCCGGCACGCAGCTCGAGTACACCTCCGGGCTCGTCGCCGCCCCGTCGCCGACCGATCCCGACCAGCGTTTCGCCGATGCTCCGTCCGACGCGACGTCGACGTACATCTTCATCGCCCCTTACGGTGGCGAGTCGACGATCTCGCAGTGGCTGTCCAAGGTCGACATCGGCTTCGAGCCCGGCACCAAGCGCGCCTACCAGCCGACCGCCCAGCTCTCGCAGTTCCCGGCCAGCACCTTCGGCGCGGTCAAGGCCGCCGGCGGCGACTACAGCCTGGGCATCGCGTACACCAAGAACAACGGCGTGACGTTCGTCGGTCTCGGCGCGTTCGTCCACGTCCACATCACCGCGGGCAGCGGCGCGTGGACGTACGACTACCCGACCGCGATCGCGCCGCAGCCTGCGGCGGACACCACGGGCGACATCGCGCTGAGCGCGCCCGTCGTCCTGCCGCCCGACGGCGCGCTCTCGCTGACGGTCCCCTCGGGCGCGACCGCTGCGCTCGGGAGCGCGACGATCGCCAATGGTCAGTCGACCGCGACCGGCACGCTGCCCACCTTCTCCGTGAACGACAAGCGCTACTCCGCGAAGCCGGGCTGGACCGTCAACGCGTCGGTCGCCCAGTTCGCGAGCGGCAGCAACGTGTTCAATCCGAACGCGCTGTCGATCGTCCCGGCCATCGTGTCCGGCTCGACCGCACCCGGTGTCACGACAGTCGCCTCGCTCGTCGGCTCGACCACCGCCGCCAAGTTCGCCGAGGCGGCGGCAGGAGCCGGTGTCGGCGTGACCAACCTGAACGCTGCGCTGACCCTGGCCGCTCCGGTGGGCACTCCGGCGGGCACCTACACCTCGACGATGACGGTCACCGTCGTCTCGAAGTGATCCTGGGGGAGGGGCGGAGGTGCAGCCGTCCCTCCCCGTCGGCCGTGCCCGGGCGCAGCCCGGGCACGGCATCCCGCCGTGCGTGCGTCGCCGGCAGTTCACGTCTCGGACGCATCCGGGACAGCCCGATGTGGAGTAAATAGTCCGTGTTCACGACCCGCCCCCGAACGGGCCTTCTTCGCGCGCGCTTCCTCTCGATCGCGCTGGTGACGGCCGTGCTGAGCGCGTTCGCCCTGGGGGTGATGCCGCCCGATCCCGCCCATGCGGACGAGACGGAGTCGATCGCCGGCGCGCCGTGCGGTGACGCCGGGCAAGCCGACGGCCGCTCGCGCTTCACCTACCAGGCAGAGCCCGGCCAGGTGGTGACCGACTGCTACCTCGTGGAGAACACCGGCACGACGCCGCAGCG
Organism: Microbacterium sp. SORGH_AS_0888; assembly: GCF_030818905.1. NCBI lineage: Bacteria > Bacillati > Actinomycetota > Actinomycetes > Micrococcales > Microbacteriaceae > Microbacterium > Microbacterium sp. SORGH_AS_0888. The sequence continues at coordinate 1,189,588 of NZ_JAUTAZ010000001.1, read as the reverse complement.
GGTCACGGTGTACGCGACCGATGCGTTCAACACAGAAGACGGCGACTTCGCCCTGCTGGACTCTGCTGCCGCTCCCACGGATGCGGGATCGTGGATCGCGCTGGAGGACGGGTCTGCCCGGATGCAGTTCGACCTCGGCCCCGGCGAGAGCCGGCCCGTGCGCTTCACCCTCGCCGTCCCCGACAACGCGCGACCCGGCGACCACGTCGGCGGCCTCATCGTCTCGGCGCAGTCGCCGTCGAACCAGATCCTCGTCGACCGTCGCGTAGGCACCCGCCTCTACACGCGCGTCGCCGGCGATCTGCAGTCGCTCCTCAGCATCACGGGGATGACCGCGACCTACAACCCGAGCCTGAACCCCTTCGACGGCACGACGTCGGTGACGCTCACCGTCACCAATCAGGGCAACGTCGCTCTCGCACCCTCTCTCGTGCTCGCGGTGAAGAGCTTCTTCGGCTCCGAGCTCACCGAACGCAGGCTCGAGATCCTCGACGAGATGCTCCCCGGCGCCTCCCGGACGGTCACGTACGATCTCGGCCCGGTGGGACAGTACGTGTACGTCTCGCCCATCGTGTCCCTGTACTCGCGCGGCGATCAGACGGGCGCTGCCGGTGCGGTCCCCGACGCGCCGCAGGTCGACCGAGAGGTCGGCGTCTGGGCGATCCCCTGGGTTCTCGTCGGCGTGCTCGTCCTGGTGGCGGGGTTCTTCCTCTACCGGCGCTGGCGCCGCCGCAGCGACGAGATGCGTGCAGCCGAATGGATGGCGTTCACGCAGGCGGAGGCGCGTCGTGCCGCCGCCGCGGAACGCGCCCCCGCCCGGGTCGGCGGCCCCCGTTCGGGAGACTGAGATGGGAACGCGAGCGATGCGGGTCTGGATGCGGCTGTTGGTGACCGCCGCCGTAGCCCTCGCGGCGGCGACATCCGTCGTGGCCCCGGCGGTGGCCGACGACGGACAGCCCGGATCCGACATCGGCGTCGGGATCTGGGTTCCGGTCCTGCCGACGCACGCGAAGACGCCCCCGCCCGCGGCGTCCGGCGGCGCGGGCGCTGGTGCGGCGGCCTCTGCGCCCAGTTCCGTCATCACTCAGACCCAGAACACGCCGGGGCCCGGCGACATGGTCATCGCGGGCGGTCTGTACCTCAGCGATGTGAACGCCGCATCGCGGCCGACGCTGAATCCCCTCGAGGGCAGGACCGAGCTGTGGTTCACGGTGCGCAACCTGTCGACCGACACCGTCGATGCGACGTCGGACTTCTCGCTCGCGACGTTCTACGGAGAGCGCATCGACGGCGCACGCGTGGACGTCTCGGCGTTGAGGCCGGGAGAGACGCGGGTCGTCGGCACGACGCTGCAGGGAAGCGGTCAGTGGCCGTTCGTCATCGGACGGGTGACACTCGATCCGCCCGACACGATCGGCGGGCAGAAGACGGCGCCGGTGAGTCGTGCGACGGTGGTCTACGTCTTCCCGTGGCTCCTCGCGATCGTTGCGGTGCTCCTGGCGCTCGCGGTGGTGCTGCGCAAGCTGTCCGCCAGCGTCCTGGGCGCCACCACGGTCCCGGCGGCGAGCAACGCATGAGTCTTGACACTCGGGACCCGGAGTCCCGGTCACCCGCGGGTGCCGTCTCGCCCTCGCTCACGTCGCAGGGTCGGTCCCCGCGGCCGCCGCGGCGCCCGCCGGCGTTACCGAGACCGCCCCTGACGAAGCAGCAGGCCGTGACCCGCGGCATCCTGCTGCTCCTCGCCTCGCTCGTGGTGATGTTCCTCCTGTCGATCCTGGTCTTCGGGCACGTGTCGTACCGCGCTGCTCAGCAGCAGCTGGAGGATCGCTTCGCCGCGGAGCTCGGAAGCGGGACCGCCCCCGTCAGCGAGGGCGACTTCGAAGACACACTGCTCCCGGACGGCGCGCCGGTCGCGATGCTCAGCATTCCGTCGATCGGCCTCTACGACGTCGTCGTGGAAGGCACCTCGTCGGCGGTGCTGATGAAAGGTCCGGGTCACCGCAGGGACTCGGTGCTCCCCGGACAGGCGGGAGTGAGCGTGGTCATGGGAAGAGCGCTGGCCTACGGCGGCCCGTTCGGCGGGATCAGCGGACTGACGCCGGGCGAGCGTTTCAGCGTGATCACCGGCCAGGGCGAGCAGGTCTTCGAGGTCATGGGTACGCGGTACGCGGGCGACCCCGCGCCCGCCGCGCTCGCGTCCGGCGAGAGCAGGCTCATCCTCATGACCGCCCGCGGCGGCCCGCTCGCGCCGGTGGGTGTGGAGTACCTGGACGCGAAGCTCGTCGGAAAGGCGCAGCCGCAAGGAGCGCGGCAGACAACCGGGGTCTCGCTCCCGCCTGAGGACAGACCCCTGGCGACCGACACTCGCACTGTCTGGGCGTTGGTGTTCGCCCTGCAGTTCCTGGTCGCCGCGGAGATCGGCGCGATCTGGTCCCTGCGCCGGTTCGGCTGGCCCCAGACCTGGATCGTCTTCGTGCCCCTCCTGCTGCTTGCGAGCCTGGTGACCTCGTCCCAGGTCGCGGTCCTCCTTCCCAACCTGATCTGAATCGGAGCTTCCATGTCGATGTCCCAGAACCGGGATGAGTCGGCCGATGAGACCATCACCGAGGTGGTCTCGAGGGTCGGGTCCGAAGCCGAGTATCCACCACAGGCGGAGTGGGAAGCACCCGGTGTGCCCCTCACGGCTCCGTTCGAACCCGTCCTAGGGACATCCTTCGAGTCCATGCCCGGCGTCGTCCCTCCTTCCGCCTCGGAGCCCTCGCTCGCCTCGTCGCGGCGTGCGCAGCGTCCGAAGGGCCACCGCTTCCTCGGCCGTGCGATGAGGCGTCGCGAGGGCACGGGGAACCCGACGGCGTCGGCTGTGGTGTTCACGGGCAGCGCGAGCATGGACGCCGAGCATCGTGCGACGCCTGAGGTGGACGCGTCGGGCGGTCTCGCTGGCCTCGGTGTCGCCTCTGACCCAGCATCGCTGGACGCACGGCTGATCTCGGCCTGGTTCGGCGAGCATCAGGTGTTGCAGGACGTGTCGCTGCGGATGCCGGCTGGTCAGGTGACGGCGCTCATCGGCCCGTCGGGGTGTGGCAAGTCGACCTTTCTCCGCATCCTCAACCGCATGCACGAGCTGGTGCCGTCGGCGACCCTCGCCGGGGAGGTGCTGCTGGACGGCGATGACATCTATGAGGCGACGTTGCCGGTGGTCGAGGCCCGTAAGAAGATCGGCATGGTCTTCCAGAAGCCCAACCCCTTCCCGGCGATGTCGATCTACGACAACGTGCTCGCCGGGCTCGCCCTCACCGGCATCCGGGCGGACCGCGACCGCAAGGACCACCTGGTCGAGACCTGCTTGACCAAAGCCGGGCTGTGGAACGAGCTCAAAGATCGCCTCCGAGCGCCGGGAGGCGGTCTCTCGGGCGGCCAGCAGCAGCGTTTGTGCATCGCTCGCTCGCTCGCGGTGCGACCTCGGGTGCTGTTGATGGATGAACCGTGCTCGGCTCTCGACCCGACCTCGACGCGCGTGATCGAGGAGACGATGGGGGAGCTCGCGCGAGAGGTCACGATCGTGATCGTGACCCACAACATGCAGCAGGCGCAGCGCGTGTCGCAGCAGTGCGCGTTCTTCCTGGCCTCGCAGGGCCAGCCCGGGCACATCGTGGAGCACGGCGACACGGATGCCATGTTCAGCGAGCCCATTGACCCTCGTACCTACGACTATGTCAACGGGCGTTTCGGATAGCCGACGATGCAAATATCAGTAAATGCCTAATTTAGTCCAAATATAAGTAAATAGCTGATACCATGACGACATGGTCGCCGCCATCACCGCCGACATCATCGGCTCCCGCGAACTCGAGGACCGCGCTGCCGCGCAGACCGCGATCGAGCAGGCTGTCGCCCGGGTCGAAGCAGACGCGCCGAGCGCCGTTCGCCCGTTGACGGCTACCGTGGGCGACGAGCTCCAGGGTGTGTACCCCACGCTCGAGGCGGGACTCGCCGCCGTCTTGCTGCTGCGTCTCGCTCTCCCCGACGGGGTGGACTGCCGCTTCGGGATCGGGGTGGGCGAGATCGGCACCGTGCCCTCGGCATCCGGCGACATCGCGGAAGGCCCCGGATGGTGGGCGGCGCGCGAGGCCATCGACGCCCTTCACGCGCGACAGGTGCGCGCCATGCCGCACGCACGCACCTGGATCGCCGCCGCGCCGGGCGCGGACGAGCCGATCCGGGATGCGGTGCGCCTGGCCAACGCCTACGTCTGGGCGCGCGACGAGCTCGTCACCGCGATGAGCGCACGCACGCGGCGTCTCGTCTACGGGCGCTGCCTCGGCCATCCGCAGCGCCGGCTCGCCCAGCAGGAAGGCATCACCCAGTCGGCCGTCTCCCAGGCGCTCACGAGCGCCGGGGCATCCGTCGTCGTCGCCGGCTACCTCCAGCTCAGACCGAAGTGACGCTTCACCAGAGGGCGAGCCGTACGAGCGCACCCACGAGGCAGGCCCAGAGCAGGCTCGCGAGGGTGCCCACGATGAACCGCTCGCGCGCCGCGGCGGAGGCCAGCTCCGAGAAGCGGCCGATGCCCTTCACGGCCACGACCACCGCGATCGCCTCGGGGTAGCCCGCGATGATCGCCACGACGACCGACAGCCGTTCGAGGTATCCGATCACGGCGCCCCCGCGCATGACCTCCTGCGGGTCGGCGTCCGCACGGGACTCGAACACGAGGATGCCGCCGGCGGTGCCTTCGCGCACCTGGCCGCGCGTGGCGATCGTGAGGATGCGCCGCGTCATCGGATCGCCGCCGATCACGGCGACGGCCACCCCGAGCACAGCCAGGATCACGCCGAACATCGGTGCGGCGTTCTCCGGGACGACGACCACGGTCATCAGGCACAGCACGACGAGAGCCGCGGCGACGCCGAGCGGCAGGTTGGCCGGCTTGCGCAGGCTCACGGTCACCAGGATCAGCGCTGCGCAGAGCGCGAGGAACAGCGCGATCGAGACGATCGCCGTCACGAGGGCATCCGGGGTGAACGTCAGCATGCGTCCAGTGTGGCATCGGCCTCCGACGCGGCCGCCGGAGCGCTGCGGAGTCCCGCTGATATCGTGGGACGCGTGTCTACGCCCGTCGTGAGCGCGACCGCCCCCGCCAACGATCCCACGTTCGAGAACGTCTGGGATGAGCTGGTCTGGCGCGGACTCGTGCATGTGTCCACCGACCCCGAGGCGCTGCGCGCTCTCCTGGCCGGAGACCCGATCACGTATTACTGCGGTTTCGACCCCACGGCCCCGAGCCTCCACCTGGGAAACCTCGTCCAGCTGCTGACTCTGCGCCGTCTTCAGCTCGCCGGGCATCGTCCCCTGGGACTCGTCGGGGGCTCGACCGGTCTCATCGGCGACCCGCGTCCGACGGCGGAGCGCACGCTCAACACCCGCGAGACGGTCGAGCAGTGGGTGGACCGTCTCCGCGCCCAGGTCGAGACCTACCTCAGCTTCGAGGGCGACAACGCCGCCCGCATCGTCAACAACCTCGACTGGACCGCCCCGCTGTCGGCCATCGACTTCCTGCGCGAGATCGGCAAGCACTACCGTGTCGGGACGATGCTGAAGAAGGATGCGGTCGCCGCACGCCTGAACTCCGAGGCGGGGATCAGCTACACCGAGTTCAGCTACCAGATCCTCCAGGGGCTCGACTTCCTCGAGCTCTACCGCGAGTACGGGTGCGTGCTGCAGACCGGCGGCTCGGACCAGTGGGGCAACCTCACCAGCGGCACCGACCTCATCCACCGCGTGGAGGGCGCCTCGGTCCACGCGATCGGGACCCCGCTGATCACCAACAGCGACGGAACCAAGTTCGGCAAGAGCGAGGGCAACGCGATCTGGCTCGACCCGGAGATGTGCAGCCCCTACCGCATGTACCAGTTCTGGCTGGGCACCACGGATGCCGACGTGATCGATCGACTCAAGGTGTTCACGTTCCTCACCCGTGAGGAGATCGAGGACTACGCCCGACAGGTCGAGGCCGAGCCGTTCCGGCGGGCGGCCCAGCGTCGCCTCGCGCTCGAGGTGACCGCGACCGTGCACGGCGCCGAGGCGACCGCGTCGGTGATCGCGGCATCCGAGGCGCTGTTCGGTCGTGGCGACCTGCGCACTCTCGATGCATTGGCGCTGCGTTCCGCGCTCGAGGAGCTCCCGCACGCCGAGGTGTCGCTCGAGACGACGGTCGCGCAGGCGCTCGTGGAGACCGAGCTGGTCGCCTCCCTCTCGGAGGCACGCCGCGCGATCGCGCAGGGCGGCGTCACCCTCGACGGCGAGAAGGTCGACGACGAGGGCGCTCTCGTGACCGGAGCGCTGCCCGGCGGCGTGTCCGTGCTGCGTCGCGGCAAGAAGACCTTGGCCGGCCTGTTCGTGTCGCCGGGAGCCGGCGCCGGTCGCTAGCGGCAACGACTGAGGAGGCTGCCGATGCCGTTCACCCCGAGCCACGCGGTCGTCGCGCTGCCGTTCGTGCGCACACCGCTCGTTCCTGCGGCGATCGCGGTCGGGGCGATGACTCCGGATCTGCCCCTGTTCGTGCGCGGCACGCTGTTCGACTATGCCGTCAGCCACTCGTTCGTGTGGATGCCGGTGACGGTCATGGTCGCCCTCGTGCTGCTGCTCGTGTGGCGGTGCGTGCTGCGTCCGGCGGCGACCGAGCTCGCGCCGCGGTGGCTCGCCGCCAGACTGCCGAGGGCGTGGGATGCGGGTGCTGCTCGCGGTGCGCACGAGACGTTCGCGCGTCGCGGCAGCACGGTGGTCTCTACCGGGGGAGTGGCGCTGCTGGTCGTGTCGCTCGCCCTCGGGGCGGCCTCGCACATCGCGTGGGACCTGTTCACCCACGAAGGACGGTGGGGAACCGTGATCCTTCCGGTGCTCGATCGTCCGTGGGGACCCTTCACCGGCTACAAGTGGCTGCAGCACGGCTCCAGCGCGGCCGGACTCGGCGTGCTGGGCGTCTGGGGGATCCTGTGGCTCCGCCGTGCCCCGGCTCGACGCGTCGCACGGATCGTGCCGGATGCGGTGCGGCTGCTGTGGTGGGCATCGCTGCCCGCCGCTCTGCTCGCCGCGGCCATCGGCGGGTACGTCGCCCTGGGGCCGTTCTCGCCGGAGTTCACTCCGGCCCACCTCGGCTACGCGGTGCTGCCCCCTGCCTGCGCGGCGTGGGGGGTCGTCACGGTCGTGCTGTGTCTGCTCGTGCAGCGCGCACGCGGGCGTGTGGCGAGCCCGTGACGCGCGACACGCCCGGGGTCCGATGCGGATTTGCCGACGGGCGCGGTGTCACGTAAGTTATTACTTGTTCGCCCCACAGGGAGAGCGGTGAGGCCGAGAGCCTGCGCCCCCTCAAGCGGAGAACGAATCCCCATCCGATCGAGTCGCTCGCTTGCATGAGTGTGCGTCTGGGATATAAGATGGGGGTCTTGGCTCGTGAGGGCCGGATCTGGGACCACTGCATCGATACGTCGAGGCGAAGCGCCGATCCGATACCTCGTTCGAGACAGGATGTAGTGAGGTTGCCCAGCGGTGATGGTCGTGAGACTTGATGGTTGGAGCGTCCGTTCCTTGAGAACTCAACAGCGTGCACTTGTCAAATGCCAATTTTACCTCGTCCTGGCCTTTTTGGTTGGGTTGAGATTCCTTTGGATCAAAGTCCTCCTTCTTTGTGGGGGAGGCGTTTGGATCGTCAGTTTTGATGGTTCAGCTTTGGTCAGATTGAACTCGCTGCATTGTCGTTTTCCCGATGGTGTGGCTTTTTTCTTTTACGGAGAGTTTGATCCTGGCTCAGGATGAACGCTGGCGGCGTGCTTAACACATGCAAGTCGAACGATGAAGGGGTGCTTGCACCTTGGATTAGTGGCGAACGGGTGAGTAACACGTGAGCAATCTGCCCCTGACTCTGGGATAAGCGCTGGAAACGGCGTCTAATACTGGATATGCACCAGGGCCGCATGGTCATTGGTGGGAAAGATTTTTTGGTCAGGGATGAGCTCGCGGCCTATCAGCTTGTTGGTGAGGTAATGGCTCACCAAGGCGTCGACGGGTAGCCGGCCTGAGAGGGTGACCGGCCACACTGGGACTGAGACACGGCCCAGACTCCTACGGGAGGCAGCAGTGGGGAATATTGCACAATGGGCGGAAGCCTGATGCAGCAACGCCGCGTGAGGGATGACGGCCTTCGGGTTGTAAACCTCTTTTAGCAGGGAAGAAGCGTGAGTGACGGTACCTGCAGAAAAAGCGCCGGCTAACTACGTGCCAGCAGCCGCGGTAATACGTAGGGCGCAAGCGTTATCCGGAATTATTGGGCGTAAAGAGCTCGTAGGCGGTTTGTCGCGTCTGCTGTGAAATCCCGAGGCTCAACCTCGGGTCTGCAGTGGGTACGGGCAGACTAGAGTGCGGTAGGGGAGATTGGAATTCCTGGTGTAGCGGTGGAATGCGCAGATATCAGGAGGAACACCGATGGCGAAGGCAGATCTCTGGGCCGTAACTGACGCTGAGGAGCGAAAGGGTGGGGAGCAAACAGGCTTAGATACCCTGGTAGTCCACCCCGTAAACGTTGGGAACTAGTTGTGGGGTCCATTCCACGGATTCCGTGACGCAGCTAACGCATTAAGTTCCCCGCCTGGGGAGTACGGCCGCAAGGCTAAAACTCAAAGGAATTGACGGGGACCCGCACAAGCGGCGGAGCATGCGGATTAATTCGATGCAACGCGAAGAACCTTACCAAGGCTTGACATACACCAGAACACCGTAGAAATACGGGACTCTTTGGACACTGGTGAACAGGTGGTGCATGGTTGTCGTCAGCTCGTGTCGTGAGATGTTGGGTTAAGTCCCGCAACGAGCGCAACCCTCGTTCTATGTTGCCAGCACGTTATGGTGGGAACTCATGGGATACTGCCGGGGTCAACTCGGAGGAAGGTGGGGATGACGTCAAATCATCATGCCCCTTATGTCTTGGGCTTCACGCATGCTACAATGGCCGGTACAAAGGGCTGCAATACCGTGAGGTGGAGCGAATCCCAAAAAGCCGGTCCCAGTTCGGATTGAGGTCTGCAACTCGACCTCATGAAGTCGGAGTCGCTAGTAATCGCAGATCAGCAACGCTGCGGTGAATACGTTCCCGGGTCTTGTACACACCGCCCGTCAAGTCATGAAAGTCGGTAACACCTGAAGCCGGTGGCCTAACCCTTGTGGAGGGAGCCGTCGAAGGTGGGATCGGTAATTAGGACTAAGTCGTAACAAGGTAGCCGTACCGGAAGGTGCGGCTGGATCACCTCCTTTCTAAGGAGCATCTGACTCTTCGGAGTCCAGAACCCAGGTCGAAGGCGTATGTTCTTCGCTGGGAGCTCATGGGTGGAACATTTGACATGCCGTCAGCGCGGTTGACTCCAGTTAGTACGGTCTTCGGATCGGGAACGGTGGGGGATGCAAGCGGGCGGCTGCACGCTGTTGGGTCCTGAGGGACCGGGCCGGCCTTTTGGTCGAACTGGGACTTCTGGGCCTTTTCTTGTCTCCTGTTTTTGGGGGGTGGGGGAGGGTACCGCCCGTACTTTGAGAACTACACAGTGGACGCGAGCATCTTCGAGATGATTTTTCATCTCGTGAAGATGATCTTAAAGATCATTAGTCAATTTCGATTGACGATTCGAACTCATGTGATTTCAAGTCTTTAAGAGCAAACGGTGGATGCCTTGGCATCTGGAGCCGAAGAAGGACGTAGCAATCTGCGATAAGCCTCGGGGAACTGATAAGCAAGTTTTGATCCGAGGGTGTCCGAATGGGGAAACCCCGCCAGGGCGCGTGCGTACCTGGTGACTCCCGTCTGAATATATAGGGCGGGTAGAGGGAACGTGGGGAAGTGAAACATCTCAGTACCCACAGGAAGAGAAAGCAACCGCGATTCCGTGAGTAGTGGCGAGCGAAACCGGAACAGGCTAAACCTAGCGTGTGTGATAGCCGGCAGGTGTTGCACGTTGGGGGTTGTGGGACTTTTCTGATCATTCTGCCGAGTGGTCGGCGTTACAAGAAGGTATAGACGAACTGGTTTGAAAGCCAGGTCATAGAGGGTGCCAACCCCGTAGTCGAAATGCTTCTCTTGGCGTGAAGAGTATCCCAAGTAGCACGGGGCCCGAGAAATCCCGTGTGAATCTGTCAGGACCACCTGATAAGCCTAAATACTCCCAGATGACCGATAGCGGACAAGTACCGTGAGGGAAAGGTGAAAAGTACCCCGGGAGGGGAGTGAAATAGTACCTGAAACCGTTTGCTTACAAACCGTTGGAGCCTCCTTGGTAGGGGTGACAGCGTGCCTTTTGAAGAATGAGCCTGCGAGTTAGCGATACGTGGCGAGGTTAACCCGTGTGGGGTAGCCGTAGCGAAAGCGAGTCTGAATAGGGCGATTGAGTCGCGTGTCCTAGACCCGAAGCGAAGTGATCTATCCATGGCCAGGCTGAAGCGACGGTAAGACGTCGTGGAGGGCCGAACCCACTTAGGTTGAAAACTGAGGGGATGAGCTGTGGATAGGGGTGAAAGGCCAATCAAACTTCGTGATAGCTGGTTCTCTCCGAAATGCATTTAGGTGCAGCGTTGCGTGTTTCTTGCCGGAGGTAGAGCTACTGGATGGCCGATGGGCCCTACAAGGTTACTGACGTCAGCTAAACTCCGAATGCCGGTAAGTGAGAGCGCAGCAGTGAGACTGTGGGGGATAAGCTTCATAGTCGAGAGGGAAACAACCCAGACCACCAACTAAGGTCCCTAAGCGCGTGCTAAGTGGGAAAGGATGTGGAGTTGCTTAGACAACCAGGAGGTTGGCTTAGAAGCAGCCACCCTTGAAAGAGTGCGTAATAGCTCACTGGTCAAGTGATTCCGCGCCGACAATGTAACGGGGCTCAAGCACGCCACCGAAGTTGTGGCATTGACATTTTTGGTAGGCCTTCGTGGTCCAGCCGTGTTGATGGGTAGGAGAGCGTCGTGTCGCGAGTGAAGCGGCGGGGTGACCCAGCCGTGGACGCGACACGAGTGAGAATGCAGGCATGAGTAGCGAAAGACGTGTGAGAAACACGTCCTCCGAAAGACCAAGGGTTCCAGGGTCAAGCTAATCTTCCCTGGGTAAGTCGGGACCTAAGGCGAGGCCGACAGGCGTAGTCGATGGACAACGGGTTGATATTCCCGTACCGGCGAAGAACCGCCCAAGCTAATCCAGTGGTGCTAAGTGCCCGAATCCAGTGGCTCAACCCTTCGGGGAGCGGCTGTTGGGCTAGCGCATGACCCCATGCTGGTGCGGTTAGCGTATTAACAGGTGTGACGCAGGAAGGTAGCCCAAGCCAGGCGATGGTTGTCCTGGTGCAAGTGCGTAGGCTGAGTGATAGGCAAATCCGTCACTCGTGAAGGCTGAGACACGATGCGGATGAAAAGTGGGTGATCCTATGCTGCCGAGAAAAGCATCGACGCGAGGTTCTAGCCGCCCGTACCCCAAACCGACTCAGGTGGTCAGGTAGAGAATACCGAGGAGATCGAGAGAATCGTGGTTAAGGAACTCGGCAAAATGCCCCCGTAACTTCGGGAGAAGGGGGGCCATCCACTTATACGGACGTGCTCCGAAAAGGGTGTGGTGGCCGCAGAGACTAGTGGGTAGCGACTGTTTACTAAAAACACAGGTCCGTGCCAAGTCGCAAGACGATGTATACGGACTGACGCCTGCCCGGTGCTGGAAGGTTAAGAGGAGGGGTTAGCGTAAGCGAAGCTCCGAATTTAAGCCCCAGTAAACGGCGGTGGTAACTATAACCATCCTAAGGTAGCGAAATTCCTTGTCGGGTAAGTTCCGACCTGCACGAATGGCGTAACGACTTCCCAACTGTCTCAACCGCGAACTCGGCGAAATTGCATTACGAGTAAAGATGCTCGTTACGCGCAGCAGGACGGAAAGACCCCGTGACCTTTACTACAGCTTGGTATTGGTGTTCGGTGTGGCTTGTGTAGGATAGGTGGGAGACGGTGAAGCATGGACGCCAGTTCGTGTGGAGTCATTGTTGAAATACCACTCTGGTCACTCTGGATATCTAACTTCGGACCGTAATCCGGTTCAGGGACAGTGCCTGGTGGGTAGTTTAACTGGGGCGGTTGCCTCCCAAAAAGTAACGGAGGCGCCCAAAGGTTCCCTCAACCTGGTTGGCAATCAGGTGTCGAGTGTAAGTGCACAAGGGAGCTTGACTGTGAGACTGACAGGTCGAGCAGGGACGAAAGTCGGGACTAGTGATCCGGCAGTGGCTTGTGGAAGCGCTGTCGCTCAACGGATAAAAGGTACCTCGGGGATAACAGGCTGATCTTGCCCAAGAGTCCATATCGACGGCATGGTTTGGCACCTCGATGTCGGCTCGTCGCATCCTGGGGCTGGAGTAGGTCCCAAGGGTTGGGCTGTTCGCCCATTAAAGCGGTACGCGAGCTGGGTTTAGAACGTCGTGAGACAGTTCGGTCCCTATCCGCTGCGCGCGTAGGAAGTTTGAGAGGATCTGACCCTAGTACGAGAGGACCGGGTTGGACGAACCTCTGGTGTGTCAGTTGTTCCGCCAGGAGCACCGCTGATTAGCTACGTTCGGGATGGATAACCGCTGAAAGCATCTAAGCGGGAAGCCGGCCTCAAGATGAGACTTCCATACCTTCGGGTGAGAGGCTCCCAGCCAGACTACTGGGTTGATAGGCGAGATGTGGAAGCGCAGTAATGCGTGCAGCTGACTCGTACTAATAAGCCGATGACTTGATAACACACCGTTCTAGGTGCCCGCGTCCACTGAGTGGTTCTCGATGTACGGTCGAGAACCACACGACAAACGACTTTTGTTGTGTGTTTTTGGTTGAAACATCAATAGTGTTTCGGCGGCCATAGCGAGAGGGAAACGCCCGGTCCCATTCCGAACCCGGAAGCTAAGCCTCTCAGCGCCGATGGTACTGCAGGGGGGACCCTGTGGGAGAGTAGGACACCGCCGGACTTCTTTCAGGAAATGGCCACCCAACGCAGGGTGGCCATTCCCCGTTAACAGACCATGGAGGAGTCGAGATGAGCGATCGTTCCGCAGACGGCGACAACGCGCCCGAGGGGCGGCGTCCGCCGCGCTCTCAGGACCGCTCCAGCTCGGCTCGTCCCGACAGGGCGTCGTCGCGTGACGGACGTGACGGACGTCCCGCCCGCGACGGCGCGTCGCATCGCCAGGGCGGTCCCCGTCGCGAGGGTGGTCCGCGCCGCGACGCCGCCCCGCGTCGTGACGACCGGCCGCGCCGCGACGACGCGCCTCGCGGCGGCGGCGCTGCGCGCTACGGCGGCGGCTCCCGGCAGGATGGTGCTCCTCGTCGTGATGGCGTTGCCGGTCGTGACGGCGGGTACCGCAGGGACGGTGCTGCTCGTCGTGATGGCGCGCCGCGCGGGGATGGTGCTCCTCGTCGTGATGGTGCTGCCGGTCGTGACGGCGGGTACCGCAGGGACGGTGCTGCTCGTCGTGATGGCGCGCCGCGCAGGGATGGTGCTCCTCGTCGTGATGGCGCCCCGCGCCGCGACGGCGGCCCGCGCTATGACGGCGCCGGGCGCCGCGACGGCGGGCTCCAGCGCGGGGGCGACCGCCGCCCGTCGCGCGACGGCGGACGCACGTCGCGACCGCCGCGCGGTTCGGAGGAGAGGGTCGCACGCAACGCGGACCCCGTTCTCCCCGACGAGATCACGGCGCGCGACCTGCACCCGAGCGCCCGCAACGAGCTGAAGACGCTCAGCAAGGAGAATGCGGATTCCGTCGCGCGTCACCTTGCCATGGCCGCCCGCCTGATCGACACGGATCCGACGCTGGCGCACGCGCATGCGCAGGCCGCCGTCCGCCGTGCCGGCCGTGTGGCGGTCGTCCGCGAGTCGGCGGCGATCACCGCCTACGCGATCGGAGACTACGCGCTCGCTCTGCGTGAGCTGCGCACCTATCGCCGCATCTCGGGACGCGACGACCAGATCGCCCTGATCGTCGACAGCGAGCGGGGCGTCGGACGCCCCGACCGTGCGATCGAGGAGGGGCGTGCCGTCGACCGGTCGACGCTGCCGCCGGCGGCTCGCGCCCAGCTCGCGATCGCGCTCTCCGGTGCCCGCCTCGACCTCGGGGAGCCCGAGCGCGCGCTCCGCGAGCTCGACATCCCCGAGCTGGACCCTGACAACGCGTTCGAGTGGAGCGCCGATCTGTTCGCCGCCCGCGCCGCCGTGCTCGACGAGCTCGGGCGCTCCGCCGAGGCGGCCGAGTGGGCGCGCCGCGCCGAGATCGCTGCCGAGGTCTGGGCGCAGGCACTCGGTGTGGGGGAGGACGAGGAGATCCTCGTCGAGGAGGAGTTCCTCGACGATCCCGAGCTCTCCGCGGACCCCGAGGCAGACGCCATGGGGCATCCGACCGCCGAGGGCACGCCGGACGCGCCTCCCGAGGCCGCGGACGAGCCCGCGTCCACCGAGGGTGAGGATCGGGAGGGCGAGGAGTGATCGGACTCCGTTCGCGTTCGCGCACACCGCTCGACGGTGTCGACGTCGTCCTCGCCGACCTCGACGGCGTCGTGTACGCCGGTGCCGGCGCGCTGCCGCACGCGGTCGAGAGCCTCAACCGAGCGGGCGAGTCCCGTCGACTCGGCTACATCACCAACAATGCGTCGCGGACGGATGCGTCCGTCGCCGCCCACCTGCGCGAGCTCGGGCTGACGGTCGCCCCGGAGGACGTCGTCACGAGCCCGCAGGCCGCCATGCGACTGCTGGCCGACCGCATCCCCGCCGGATCACGCGTGCTGGTCGTCGGCGGCGAGGGGCTCGTCGTCGAGGTCGAGAAGGCCGGATTCACGGTCGTCCGCAGCGCGGACGACGATCCCGCGGCGGTCGTCCAGGGATTCGCGCCCCACGTCGCGTGGACGGATCTGGCCGAGGCCGCGTTCGCGCTGAAGACGCCCGAGGAAGAGGGCGGCGTCCCCTGGATCGCGACCAACACCGACTGGACGATCCCGCAGGCCCGCGGCATCGCGCCCGGAAACGGGACGCTCGTCTCGGCCGTGCACACCGCGGTCGGCCGCCTCGCGACGGTCGCGGGGAAGCCAGAGACGCCGATCTTCCGCGAAGCGGTCGCGCGCTTCGACGCGCAGCATCCGCTCTTCATCGGAGACCGTCTCGACACCGACATCGCCGGCGCGCAGGCCGCCGGGATGGAGTCGGCACTCGTGCTCACCGGAATCGATCGCCCCAAGCACGTCCTGGCGGCACCGCCGACCTCGCGTCCGACCTACATCCTCTCCGACCTCCGCGAGCTGTTCGAGCCCTACCCCGCGGTCAAGGTCAAAGGCGATGTGACGACGGTGGGATCGGCGGCGGTGCGCATCGACGGCGCCGACGTCGTCATCCTCAGCGCGGGGGAGCGGCCCGTCGACCTCGTCCGCGCGGGCGCGGCGGCGATCTGGGCCACCGGCCGACAGATCTTCGGATTCCGCGTTCCCGAGGCGCTCTACGCCGATCCGTTCCACCGCGTCTGAGGCCGGTCCGCGTATCCTGGGCGCATGCCAGGTGAGGATGCGGTGAACGCCGCGGACGGACTGCTGCCCACTCTCGAGGTCATCGAGCAGCAGCCCCTCCCGCAGCGGGCTGCGGCCTATGCGGCGCTGCTCGACGACCTCTCGCGGCGCCTCGAGTCCGCGCCGCCCACCGCATGACCGAGCGGCTCGACGCGGCCCTCGCCTCCCGCGGGCTCGCCCGCTCCCGAACACATGCGGCTGCGCTGGTGGCCGGAGGCCTCGTGAGCGTCGACGGACGACCCGTCGTCAAACCCTCCGTCCGCGTCGCAGTCGACGCCCGGCTGGAGGTCGCCGGCGCCGACCACTACGTCAGCCGTGCCGCGCACAAGCTGCTCGCCGCGCTCGACGGCTTCGGCATCGAGGTCGACGGTCGCACCGCGCTCGACATGGGCGCATCGACCGGAGGTTTCACGCAGGTCCTCCGAGAGCGCGGTGCCGCTCCCGTGATCGCGATCGACGTCGGACACGGCCAGCTCGCCCCGGAGATCGCCCGCGACCCCGGCGTCGTCGCGATCGAGGGGATGAACGTGCGCTACCTCACTCCCGAGTCGCTGCGTGCAGCCAGCGGCGTGGACGCGGCGCCCGGCGTCGTCGTGGGCGACCTGTCGTTCATCTCGCTCGTGCACGTGCTCCCGGCCGTACGTGCGGTCGCCGCCCCTGCTGCGGAGATCGTCCTTCTGGTCAAGCCGCAGTTCGAGGTCGGGCGCACGGCCGTGCGCGGCGGTCTCGTGACCGAGCCGCCGCTGCGCGCGGAGGCCGTCGAGACCGTGCTCTGGGCCGCGTGGGATCAGGGGCTGCGCACCCGCGGCCTGCTGCCCTCGCCGCTGCCCGGCACGCACGGCAATCGGGAGTACCTGGTCCGGCTGGCCGCCGAGGACGGCGAGTCTCCGACAGAATGGATGGCAGAGATCCAGCGCATGACGGGAGACGGATGAGCGACGGGGAGCGACACATCCTCGTCGTCGCGCATGCCTACCGGGAGGACACCGTCGAGGCGGCGCAGCGGGTGATCGCCGCGCTCCAGGCCGCCGGCGCCACGCCGGTGCTCGCGATCGAGGATCGCAGCGAGCTGCTGCCGTTCCTGCCCGAGGTCTCCCAGCTGCCCGCTCTCGGCGCCGACGTGCCGCTCGACGACGTCGAGCTGGCGATCGTTCTCGGTGGCGACGGCACGATCCTGCGAGCGGCCGAGCTCGTCCGGGGTGCCGCAGCTCCCGTGCTCGGCATCAACATGGGCCATGTCGGCTTCCTCGCCGAGAGCGAGCGCGACGACATGGACGCCGCCGTCGACCGCGTCATCACGCGCGACTACCGGGTGGAGGAGCGTCTGGCGCTCTCGGTCCGGGTCAAGGACGTCTCCGGCACCGTCATCTACGAGACCTGGGCGTTGAACGAGGCCACGGTCGAGAAGGCGAGCCGCGAACGCATGCTCGAGGTCGTGATCGAGATCGACGCGCGTCCGCTGTCCAGCTTCGGCTGCGACGGCGTGGTGGTGTCGACGCCGACGGGCTCCACGGCATACAACTTCTCGGCCGGTGGACCGGTCATCTGGCCCACGGTCGAGGCCATGGCGGTCGTGCCGCTGTCGGCGCACGCCCTGTTCGCCAAACCGCTCGTGGTCGGGCCCGAGGCGGCCGTCGCGATCGAGGTGCTCGCGCGCAACGCGGGAACCGGCATCCTCTGGTGCGACGGTCGGCGCTCCCACGAGCTGCCGCCCGGCGCGCGGGTGGTCGTCCGGCGCTCGACGCGGCCCGTCCGGCTGGCCCGCCTGCATCCGCCGGCTTTCACCGAGCGGCTCGTGCAGAAGTTCCACCTGCCCGTCTCCGGCTGGCGCGGTCCGGACAGCACCTCGATCGGCGGACCCTCGTGATCGAGGAGATGCGCTTGCGCGACCTGGGTGTGATCGCGGACGCGACCCTGCCCCTCGGCCGCGGCTTCACCGCCATCACCGGGGAGACCGGTGCCGGCAAGACCATGGTCGTTGCGGGCCTGGGACTGCTGCTCGGTCAGCGGGCCGACTCCGGGGCGGTGCGTGCGGGCGCCGCGCAGGCCGCTGTCGAGGGCACCTGGATCGTGCCGGCAGAGGGGCCCGTCGCCGACCGCGTGACGGAGGCGGGCGGCGATCTGGAGCCGCTCGGCGACGGACGCGCCGAGCTCTTCCTCGGGCGAACGCTGAGCGCGGAGGGGCGCAGCCGCGCGACCGTCGGAGGACGCACGGCTCCCGCTGGTGTCCTCGCGGATCTCGCCGACCACCTCATCGTCGTACACGGTCAGTCCGACCAGCTGCGGTTGCGCTCGGCCGCCGCCCAGCGCGACGCGCTCGACCGTTTCGCGGGCGCCCCGGTCGCGGACGCCCTCGCCGCCTACACCGCCGCCTTCGACCGCGCCCGGTCGATCGACGTCGAGCTCTCGGAGCTCGTGCGGACCCGAGACGAACGCGCCCGCGAGGCGGCGGATCTGCGCGCGGCTCTCGCGGAGATCGAGGCCGCCGACCCGCAGCCGGGAGAGGACGCCGAGCTCGCCCTGCGCGCCGAGCGCCTCGGAAACCTCGAGCAGCTGCGGATGGCCGCCGCGACCGCCCATGACGCGCTGTCGAACGAGGACGACGCCCCCGACGCGGCCACGCTCCTCGCGGAGGCCCGCCGCTCGCTCGAGCGCGGCGGTGATCCGGCGCTCACGACGTTCGCCGCCGAGGCCGAGGAGCTCGGCTACCGCGTCGCCGAGCTCGCGGCATCCGTGGCCGGCTACCTCGCCGATCTCGACGACGCCGGTCCCGCCGAGCTGGCCGCGGTCGAGGAGCGCCGAGCCGTGCTGGCGGCGCTGGTCCGTGCACACGGCAGCCTCGACGCGGCCCTCGACCTCGCGCGCGACGGCGGGCTGCGTCTGCTCGAGCTCGACGACGACGGCTCGCGCATCGAGCGGCTCGAACAGGAGCGGGATGCCGCCGCGGCCGTCCTGGACGAGACCGCCGCCGCGCTCACGGCCGCTCGGACCGAGGCCGCCGCACGCCTTGCGACCGCGGTCACGCAGGAGCTGCGTGCCCTGGCGCTGCCGGATGCGCGTGTCGAGGTCGCCGTGACCGCGACCTCGGCCACGGCGACGGGGAGGGACGAGGTCGCGATCCTCCTCGCGCCGCACCCGGGCGCGGAGCCACGACCGGTGGCGCGGAGCGCGTCCGGCGGCGAGCTCAGCCGCGTCATGCTCGCGATCGAGGTCGTGATCGCCGCGGGCGACCCCGTTCCCACGTTCGTGTTCGACGAGGTCGACGCGGGCATCGGCGGTGCCGCGGCGATCGAGGTCGGCCGGCGCCTGGCGACCCTCGCCCGCAGCGCGCAGGTCATCGTCGTCACCCATCTCGCTCAGGTCGCCGCGTTCGCCGACAACCACCTGCGCGTCGTCAAGGCGAACGACGGGTCGGTGACCGCCTCCAGTGTGCAGACACTCGACGGCGCCGACCGCGAGGCCGAGATGGCCCGTCTGCTCTCCGGGATGCCGGATTCCGAGGTCGCGCTCGAACACGCCCGTGAACTGCTCGCGCTCGCCCGACCCGCCCACTGATAGGATGGAAGCCCGTGACGAACTCTCCTGGATCAGGTCCCCACGGCAGCTCTTCAGACGACACCACCAAGCACATCTTCGTGACCGGCGGTGTCGTCTCCTCGTTGGGGAAGGGCCTGACGGCCGCGAGCCTCGGCAACCTCCTCACCGCACGGGGACTGCGCGTCGTCATGCAGAAGCTCGACCCGTACCTGAACGTCGACCCGGGCACCATGAACCCCTTCCAGCACGGCGAGGTGTTCGTCACCGATGACGGCGCCGAGACCGATCTCGACATCGGCCACTACGAGCGCTTCCTCGACATCGAGCTGAGCCAGGCCGCGAACGTCACGACCGGACAGATCTACTCGCAGGTCATCGCGCGCGAGCGCCGCGGCGAGTACCTCGGCGACACCGTGCAGGTGATCCCGCACATCACCGACGAGATCAAGCGCCGGATGCGGCTGCAGGCCGACGAGACGCCGAAGCCCGACGTGATCATCACCGAGGTCGGCGGCACCGTCGGCGACATCGAGTCGCAGCCGTTCCTCGAGGCCGCGCGCCAGCTGCGCCACGAGCTCGGGCGCGACAACGTGTTCTTCGTGCACGTCTCACTCGTGCCGTTCATGGGCGCGTCGGGCGAGCAGAAGACCAAGCCCACACAGCACTCCGTCGCCGCCCTCCGCCAGGTCGGCATCCAGCCGGACGCGCTCGTGCTCCGCAGCGACCGCCCGGTGAGCGAGAGCAATCGGAACAAGATCGCGCTCATGTGCGACGTCGACGTCGAGGGCGTCGTCAACACCGTCGACCTGCCGAGCATCTACGACATCCCCTCGACCCTGAACGACCAGGGGCTCGACGCCTACATCGCGCGGCGTCTCGGCCTCGCCGACAAGGCCACGGAGGTCGACTGGACGCGCTGGAGCAAGGTGCTCGACGCCGTGCACAACCCGAAGCACGAGGTGACGATCGGCCTGGTCGGCAAGTACATCGACCTGCCGGACGCGTACCTCTCGGTCACCGAGGCGCTGAAGGCCGGCGGTTTCGCGCAGGAGACCAAGGTCCAGGTGCGGTGGATCGCGTCCGATCTGTGCGAGACGCCGGAGGGCGCCGAGAAGGCGCTCGCCACGCTCGACGGCATCGTCGTCCCGGGCGGGTTCGGCATCCGTGGCATCGAGGGCAAGCTCGGGGCCCTGCGCTTCGCCCGCGAGCAGCGCATCCCGACCCTCGGGATCTGCCTCGGCCTGCAGTGCATGGTCATCGAGTACGCGCGCAACGTCGCCGGCATCGAGGGCGCGTCCTCCAGCGAGTTCGACCCCGACACGGCTCACCCCGTCATCGCGACGATGGCGGAGCAGGTCGACATCATCGACCACGGCGACATGGGCGGCACCATGCGCCTGGGGCTGTACGAGGCGGAGCTCGCGGAGGGATCGCTGGCCGCCGAGGTGTACGGCGCGAGCCGCGCGAGCGAACGCCACCGTCACCGCTACGAGGTCAACAACCACTACCGCGACCGGATCGCGGACGCCGGCATGTGGTTCTCGGGGCTCTCGCCCGACCACGGCCTCGTCGAGTACGTCGAGCTGCCCCGCGACGTCCACCCCTACTACATCGCAACCCAGGCCCACCCCGAGCTTCGCTCGCGTCCGACCCAGGCGAACCCGCTGTTCCGGGGCCTGATCGCTGCGGCGCTCGCGCGGCACCGTGCGAGCGAGCTGTTCGACGTCGACAATGGCTGAGCTGCGCGACGAGCCGTTCACGCCCGAGGTCGTCTCGAGCGAGCTCGTGTACGCGGGCCGGGTCTGGGACGTGCGCAGCGACACGGTCCGCTACGGCGACGGGGAGATCGTGCGCGACTACGTCGACCATCCGGGGGCGGTCGCCGTCGTCGCGGTGGACGAGCAGGGGCGCGTGCTGCTGATCCAGCAGTATCGGCACCCGATCCGTCACCGCAACTGGGAGGTGCCCGCCGGTCTCCTCGACGTCCCGGGAGAGCGTCCCGTCCAGGCTGCGCAGCGTGAGCTCGCCGAGGAGGCCGACCTCGCGGCCTCGCGGTGGGATGATCTCGTCAGCATCTTCACGACGCCCGGCGGCAACGACGAGGTCATCCACCTCTTCCTCGCGCGGGATCTGCGCCCCGTGGGCGAGACGTTCGCACGCGAGGAGGAAGAGGCCGACATCCGGATGGAGTGGGTGCCGCTGTCCGAGGCGGTGGAGGCCGTGCTCGCGGGACGCATGCACAACGGCATCCTCGCGGTCGGTGTGCTCGCCGCGGCGGAACGGCTGCGGCGCGAGGACTGAGATGCGTCTCGACCGGGCCGTGGACGTGTATCTGCGGCACGTGACGATCGAGCGGGGGCTCGCGGCCCACACGGTCGCCGCCTACCGGCGCGACCTCGCGGGCTACGTCGGGTGGCTCGCGGATCGCGGCGTCGCCGAGATCGAGGCGGTGAGCGCCGAGCTCGTCGCCGCCTTCGCCGCGGACCGGGCCTCGGCCGTCCCCCTGCCGGCGGCGTCGAGCCTCGCCCGACTGCAGTCGTCGGTGCGGGGGCTCCACCGGTTCCTCGCACAGGAGGGGATCGTCGAGACCGACCCCGCGGCGAAGCTGCGGCCGCCCAAGCTCCCGCAGCGGCTCCCGAAGGCGCTCACGATCGATCAGGTCGAGAGGCTGCTGGCCGCGGCCGGTCCGGAACCGGGCGCCGACACGGTCGCGGACGCCGCGGGGCTGCGCGACCGCGCGCTGCTCGAGCTGCTCTATGCGACGGGCGCCCGTGTGAGCGAGGTCGTGCAGCTGGATGTCGACGACCTCGCCCACGGCGATGTGCTGCGCGTGCGCGGCAAGGGGTCGAAGGAGCGCATCGTCCCGGTCGGCTCCTATGCGCGGGCGGCGGTGGCGGCCTACCTCGCCCGGGCACGCCCGGGGCTCGCGGCGAACGGTCGAGGCACGCCACGGCTGTTCCTCGGGATGCGGGGCGCCCCGCTGTCGCGGCAGAGTGCCTGGCTCATCATCCAGCGGGCGGCCGAGCGGGCGGAGCTGACCGCGCACGTCTCGCCGCACACCCTGCGGCACTCGTTCGCGACGCACCTGCTGCAGGGGGGTGCCGACGTGCGTGTCGTCCAGGAGCTCCTGGGGCATGCCTCGGTCGCGACGACGCAGATCTACACCCACGTGAGCGTGGACGCGCTCCGCGACGTCTACACCACGGCGCACCCGCGGGCGCGATAGCGCACCCCCGCATGCGCGGTCGCGCGCATCTGCCGGGAGAACGGCGTCCGGATTCGTCCGGACTCGGCGGCGGGGCCGGGCCGGAAGGGTTCTCGCGGCGCGGGATTCCTCGTGTGAGGGGATGAGCGCCGACAACTGCCCGTGACCTCCTCGACATCCCCATCGAAAGGATCCGACGATGTCTTCTGACCCGCTGCACACGCTCGTCCGCGTCGACGGCGGCAACCCCTCGCCCTGCGAGCCGCCGGCGGCCGACCTGGCATGGGCGGCCGGCCGCCTCCGCAAGGCGGGGCACAAGATCTACGAGGTGTATGCCACCTCTCGGATCTTCCATCTGCTCGACGACCCCGAGATCGAGGTCGTGACCCAGCAGCTCGTGCGTCGGCCCGACGGCACCCGGGCGCTCATGGACGTGTATTTCCCGCAGTTCAACCTGTTCGTGGAGATCGACGAGCCGTACCACGGCGGCGCGGACCAGGCACGCGCGGACCGCGCCCGCACCGAGGATGTCCTCAAGGCTCTCGCCACCCGCCAGTCGTCCATGATCGACGCCCCGGCGGAACCCGAGCGCCTCGTCGTCGCCGGCAAGACGATGGCGCAGTTCAACGCACAGATCGACGCGCTCATCGCTCGCGTTGCCGCCGTGAAGCAGGCGAAGACCGCGGCGGGGACCTTCGAGCCGTTCGCGTTCGGCCGTCGCGCCAGTGTCGCCCACTGGCGGGAGCGCGGCACGATCCATGTGAGCGACCGGACGGAACTGCACAGCCCGGGCCGACGTCGGGGAGCTGTTCGGGGTCCGGCCGAATCAGATGAAGGCCGTATGGCGGGTCAGCGCGGACACGATCCTCTGGTGGCCGAAGCTCTACGTCAACGACCTCTGGTCGAACGTCCTCTCGGCCGACGGCACCGAGATCGTCCAGACCGACAAGCGCGCGAACGCGGGGGCCGGGCCGTCCCGCCCCAGCCGCAACGATCCGCGGCCTGGCGACCGCTGGATCGTGTTCGCGCACACCGTCGACGAGCAGTTCGGCGGCATCTACTACAACTTCGTCGGCGTCTTCACGGTCCGGGAGTCCCTGGGGGACCGCACGACGTACGTCCGTGTCGCCGACCGTGTCGACCTCGTCGCCGAGCGGACCCGCCGCGGCGGATCCGACGCGCTCGACGGCTCGTGACGGTCGCCCGCCTCGGTCCTCGCCGGTCCGGGGACAACGGCGGGCCTCCGCGAGGAGAAGCTCGCCCCGACTAGAATCGACCGAGCATGTCTATGGCGGGAGTATCGGTGGCGGACAACAGTGCCCGGGCGAAGAAGAAGGATGGTGTCATCCTCGGCGAGACGGGCCGCCCCTACCACGGCTTCCCGACGCCTCCGGCGCTCGCCTCGCACGGCCCGGCCCGGATCATCGCGCTCTGCAACCAGAAGGGCGGGGTGGGCAAGACCACCACGACCATCAACCTCGCGGCATCCCTCGCCGAGTACGGCCGCCGGGTCCTCGCGGTCGATTTCGACCCGCAGGGCGCGCTGTCGGCAGGCCTGGGCATCCAGGCGCACGACGCGCCCACGGTCTACGACCTGCTGCTGGACACCAAGCGCGACGCGCACGAGGCGATCGTGCACAGCTCCGTCGAGGGCCTCGACGTGCTGCCCGCGAACATCGACCTGTCCGCCGCCGAGGTGCACCTGGTCAACGAGGTCGCCCGCGAGACGATCCTCTCGCGGGTGCTGCGCCAGGTCACGGCCGAGTACGACGTCATCCTCATCGACTGCCAGCCCTCGCTCGGGCTCCTGACGGTCAACGCGCTCACCGCGAGTCACGGCGTCATCATCCCGCTCGAGTGCGAGTTCTTCGCGCTGCGCGGTGTCGCGCTGCTGATCGAGACGATCGACAAGGTGCGCGATCGGCTGAACCCCACGATCACCCTCGACGGTCTGCTCGCGACCATGTACGACGCCCGCACCCTCCACTCGCGCGAGGTGCTCGAGCGGGTCGTCGAGGCGTTCGGCGACGATGTGCTGGAGACCGTCATCGGCCGTACCGTGAAGTTCCCGGACGCGTCCGTCTCGGGCATGCCGATCACCGAGTTCGCCCCCGAGCACGCGGCGGCCCAGGCCTACCTGCGACTCGCGCGGGAGCTGGTCGCCCGTGGCGCCGTCGCCTGACGAGACGTCGGAGACGTCCGAGGGGCAGGATGCGGTCGAGCCGGGCTTCCGAGTGTCGCTCGGCGTGTTCGACGGGCCGTTCGATCTGCTCCTGAGCCTCATCTCCAAACACGAGCTCGACATCACCGAGGTCGCTCTCAGCACCGTCACCGACGAGTTCATCTCCTATCTGCGCGGCCTCGGCCCGGAGCAGGAGCTCGATGAGGCCTCCGAGTTCCTCGTGGTCGCCGCGACGCTGTTGGACATGAAGATCGTGGGCCTGCTGCCGCAGGGCGAGCTCGTGGACGCGGAGTCGGTCGCCGTGCTCGAGGCCCGCGACCTGCTGTTCGCCCGCCTGCTGCAGTACCGCGCGTTCAAGGAGGTCTCGGCATGGTTCGCCCGCTGCCTCGACCGCGAGGGCAAGCGGCACGTGCGCAGCGTGCGGCTCGACGAGAAGTACCGGCAGCAGGCGCCGGAGCTCGTGTGGACGCTGACGCCCGACGACTTCGCGGCCCTCGCGATGCTGGCGCTCGCGCCCAAGGAGATCCCCTCCGTCGGGCTCGACCATCTGCACGCGCCGCTCGTGAGCATCCGCGAGCAGGCGGCGATCGTGGTGACCCTGCTGCGAGATCGTGGCACGCTGACCTTCCGGGAGCTCGTCGCGGGAGTGACGGCGCCCGGCGTGGTGGTCGCCCGCTTCCTCTCCATCCTCGAGCTGTACCGGCACGCCGCGCTCTCGTTCGAACAGCTGGAGCCGCTGGGCGAGCTGACTCTCCGGTGGAGCGCGCAGCGGTGGTCCGATGAGAACCTTGCGACACTGGGAGCCGACTATGACCGATGAGCCCACCGCATCCGTGCCCGTCCTCGCCCGCCAGCTCGAGGCGATCCTGTTCGTCGTCGACGAGCCGCAGAGCCTCGTGAGCCTCGCGACGGCCGTGGCGGCCCCGGTCGCCGCCGTGCGGCAGGCGATCGAGACCCTGGTGGCCGACTACGACGGGGAGGCGGGCGGTCCTCGACGCGGGTTCGAGCTGCGCGAGGTCGGCGGCGGCTGGCGCATCTACGTGCGCGACGACTACGACGACCTGGTGGCCGCGTTCATCGGGGGACAGACACCGTCGCGGCTGTCGCAGGCGGCGCTCGAGACGCTCGCCGTCATCGCCTACAAGCAGCCCGTGACCCGCGGGCAGGTGGCCTCGATCCGTGCCGTCAACGTCGACTCCGTCGTGCGCACGCTCGTCGCGCGCGGCCTCATCACCGAGGTCGGGCAGGACCCCGAGACGGGGGCGATCCTGTACGGCACGACGGACGCTCTCCTCGGCCACCTGGGGCTGAACTCGCTCGAGGAGCTGCCGCACATCTCGCCGCTGCTCGACGACGGTTCCGACGGCTTCGACGAGGAGCTCGTGCGATGAGCGTCGCTGTGCCCGCCGCATCCGTTGCCCGTCCCGCATCATGTCCCACTTCGTGCCGGGCGGTGTCCCACTTTGGACCGCTGGCAGGACCTCCCAGCGGTCCAAAGTGGGACATGGATGAGGCGAGCGAGCGGGGAGAGGAGCGATGATGAGCGGAGCGGAGGAGCGGCGCGTGGAGACCGAGGGCGTACGGCTGCAGAAGGTGCTCGCGAACGCTGGGGTCGCGTCCCGGCGTGTCGCGGAGGACATGATCGTCGCGGGTCGCGTGCGCGTGAACGGCGTGACCGTCACGGAGCTGGGCTCCCGCATCGACCCCGAGAACGACCTCGTGGATGTCGACGGCACCGCGGTGCAGCTCGACCCGAGCAAGCGCTACGTCATGCTCAACAAGCCCACCGGGGTCGTGAGCACGATGCGCGACGAGCACGGTCGCCCCGACCTCCGCCGCTTCACCGCCGACTGGGAGGAACGGCTCTTCAACGTCGGCCGCTTGGACGCGGACACGAGCGGCCTGCTCGTGCTCACGAACGACGGCGGTCTCGCGCACGTCCTCGCCCACCCGTCGTTCGGCGTGACCAAGGTCTACATCGCGCGCGTCGCCGGCCGTGTCGCCCCTCAGACGATCGCGCGTCTCACCCGCGGCGTCGAGCTCGACGACGGCCCCATCGCCGCGGACAAGGCCAGACTGCTCGACGCGAACGCGGACTCCAGCCTGGTGGAGCTGACGCTGCACTCCGGGCGCAACCGCATCGTCCGTCGCATGATGGCCGAGACCGGCCACCCCGTGCACGACCTCGTCCGACGGCAGTTCGGCCCTCTGCACCTGGGCACGCTCCCGGTGGGCAGGGCGAGGGAGTTGACTACAGTGGAACGCGGCGCGCTGATGACCCTCGCGCGTCGTGCGGCGGACGAGCCGCCGTCCGGCCAGGAGACCCCGTGAGCAACCCCTCGATCGCGCATGAGCGCGTAGCCGCCCGCACCACCGGGACGGTGCGCGTGGTCGGCGCGGGCCTGCTCGGCGCGAGCATCGGCCATGCGTTGACCGCGCTCGGCGTCGACGTGGCGCTCGCCGACACCTCGCCCGCGCAGCTCCGGCTCGCGATCGACTACGGCGCCGGCCGCGCGGAGCGTCCCGATGACGTGCCCGCCATCGTCGTGGTCGCGGTTCCCCCGGATGTCGTCGCCGACGTCGTCGAGCGGGAGCTGCGGGACCACCCCCGACGCCGTCGTGACGGATGTCGCGAGCGTCAAGCTCGAGCCGTACCTCGCGTTGCGCGAGCGCGGCGCCGACCTCCATCGCTACATCGGCTCGCACCCGCTCGCGGGACGAGAGCGGGGCGGCGCGATCGCTGCCCGCGCCGACCTGTTCGTCGGACGGCCGTGGGTCGTGTGCCGGGATTCGGAGACCAGCGCGGCCGACCTCGCCCGCGTCGAGGGGCTCGCCCTCGACCTCGGTGCGACTCCGATCGAGATGGGGCCCGAAGAGCACGACCGCTCCGTGGCACTGGTCTCGCACACACCGCAGCTGGTCGCGAGCCTGCTCGCGGCCCGGTTCGTCGACGCCCCCGACGGCGCCCTCAGCCTGGCCGGACAGGGCGTCCGCGACACGACGCGCATCGCGGCCTCCGCCCCGGAGCTGTGGGTGCAGATCCTCGACGCGAACGCCGCGCCGGTGGTCGAGGTGCTGGATGCGCTCGCCGCGGATCTCGCCACGGTCGCCGACGCGCTGCGTGACCCCGCAGCCGCCGGCGCGCGCCGGACGATCGCCGACACGATCCGCCGGGGCAACCGCGGCGTCGAGCGGCTGCCCGGCAAGCACGGCCAGAACCGGCGGTTCGAGCAGATCGTCGTCATGGTCGACGACCGCGCCGGCCAGCTCGGCCGGCTCTTCGGCGAGCTCGGCGAGCTCGACGTCAACGTGGAGGACCTGCGGCTGGAGCACTCGCCCGGCGCGCAGTTCGGTCTGGCCGAGATCAGCGTCGACCCCGCCGCGGCGGGCCGCGCCATCGCGGGCCTGACCGATCGGGGCTGGAGGATTGCGAGCATGAGCAATGAGTGAAGCGACACCGACCGTCGTCGCGATCGACGGGCCCGCCGGCAGCGGCAAGTCGTCGGTGTCGAAAGAGGTCGCCCGCCGTCTCGGTTACGGCTACCTCGACACCGGCGCCGCCTACCGTGCGCTCGCGTGGTTCGCGCTCGACCGCGAGCTCGACACGTCCGACGCGACGGCTGTCGTGGATGCGCTCGGCGCGTTCGACTACACGATCTCCCTCGACCCCGACGACTTCTGGGTGCGAGTGGGGGAGACCTCCGTGACCGAGGCGATCCGCGAGCCGCGGGTGACCGACGTCGTCAGCGGCGTCGCTCGGATCCCGCTGGTGCGACAGGCGGCCACCGCGCTGTTCCGGCACCTGATCGAGACCTCCGGGCGTTCGGGGGTCGTGGTCGAGGGACGCGACATCACGACCGTCGTCGCCCCGGATGCGCCCGTGCGCATCCTTCTCACCGCCGCCGAGGAGGTGCGCGCCGCACGGCGCAGCGCCGAGACGACGGCGCAGGATGCGGCGGCCGTCGCCGCATCGCTGCAGCGGCGTGATGCCTCCGACGCCACCGTGTCGGAGTTCATGACCGCCGCCGACGGCGTCATCGTCGTCGACTCGACCCACCTCGACTTCGACGGGACCGTGGACGCGGTCCTCGCCGTCGTGAGGGAAAGGAATGACCAATGAGCGGTGACGAGGAGTACGAAGGCGGGCCCGATCAGCTCGCCGAGCGTCTCGCCGAGATCGATGAGACCCTCGCCGAGCAGCGCGCGGAGGCCTTGCGCGCCTCCCTGGCCGACTACGACCTGGATGCGGACGACGCCGCTCTGCTCGAGGGCCTCACGGGCGCGGACGACGGCATCGAATACCTGCCGGCGCTTCCGGTCGTCGCGATCGTCGGGCGCCCGAACGTCGGCAAGTCGGCGCTCGTGAACCGCATCCTCGGCCGCCGCGAGGCCGTCGTGGAGGACACCCCGGGCGTCACGCGCGATCGCGTGACCTACAAGGCGGAGTGGATGGACCGCCGATTCTCGCTCGTCGACACCGGCGGATGGGAGCCCGATGCGCGCGGCATCGACAAGTCGGTCGCGGCACAGGCCGAGATCGCGATCGATCTCGCCGACGTCGTGCTCTTCGTCGTGGACGCCATGGTCGGGGCCACCTCGACCGACGAGCAGGTGGTGCGCCTGCTCCGCCGCAGCGGCAAGCCCGTGCTGCTGGTCGCGAACAAGATCGACGACGCCCGGCAGGAGCCGGAGGCGGCGGCGCTGTGGAACCTCGGGCTGGGGGAGCCGCACGCGGTCTCCGCCATCCACGGTCGCGGTGTCGCCGACCTGCTCGACGAGGTCATGAAGGTGCTGCCGGAGGTCTCCGCGGTCGCCGGGCACGAGATCGGCGGTCCGCGCCGGGTCGCGATCCTCGGTCGCCCGAACGTGGGCAAGTCGTCGCTGCTGAACAAGGCGGCGGGCGAGGAGCGCGTCGTCGTGAACGAGCTCGCGGGCACGACCCGCGACCCGGTCGACGAGATCGTGGAGCTCGGCGGCAGGCTGTGGCGCCTGGTCGACACCGCCGGCATCCGCCGCCGCGTGCACCTGCAGCAGGGCGCCGACTTCTATGCGTCGCTGCGCACCTCGGCCGCGCTCGAGAAGGCGGAGGTCGCGGTCGTCGTGCTGGATGTCTCGCAGCCGCTCAGCGAGCAGGACGTGCGGATCATCGACATGGTGCTCGAGTCCGGCCGGGCCCTCGTGCTCGCGTTCAACAAATGGGACCGGCTGAACGACGACGACATGGAGGGCATCGACCGGCGTCGCTACCTCGAGCGGGAGATCGAGCAGGACCTCGCGCACGTGTCGTGGGCGCCGCGGGTGAACATCTCCGCGCGCACCGGCCGTCACCTCGACAAGCTCGTCCCGGCGCTGGAGACGGCGCTCGAGTCGTGGGACCAGCGGATCCCGACCGGCAAGTTCAACGCGTTCCTCGCCGAGCTGGTCGCCGAGCACCCGCATCCCCTCCGCGGCGGCAAGCAGCCCCGCATCCTGTTCGGCACGCAGGCGGGCACCCGTCCGCCGACCTTCGTGCTGTTCACGACCGGATTCCTCGACCCTGGCTACCGCCGGTTCATCCAGCGGCGGCTGCGCGAGCTCTACGGCTTCGAGGGCTCGCCGATCGTCGTCAACATGCGGGTGCGGGAGCGTCGCCAGAAGCGCTGACGGCCGGGTGTCTCCGGTCGCTGCGGCGGCGAGCTTCTGTGACGATGCGCAGCGACGTGCGCCCGCGGTGTGAAAAGCTGAGGGCGTGACGATCGTGCCCCCGCAGCCCGGAGAGCCGCGCCGCCCGCACGGGCCTCGCGATCCCGGTGATGCGTGGGTCGTGGCCGACGACGGGACGCGGTACTGGGGGCGCTTCGGTGCCGCGGGGCTGCTCGCGATCGATGCGCGGCGCGGCGTGCTCCTGCAGCACCGGGTGGCGTGGAGCCACTTCGGCGACACGTGGGGACTCCCGGGCGGTGCGCGTCACGAGGGCGAGTCTGCCGTGGATGGCGCGCTCCGCGAGTCGGCCGAGGAGGCGGGGGTTCCCGCCGGGGCCGTGCGACCGCGCTTCATGAGCGTGCTCGACGAGACCGTGTGGACCTACTCGACCCTCGTCGCGGATGTCGCGGCCCCGTTCGAGCCGGTCATCAGCGACCCGGAGAGCCGAGAGCTGGCGTGGGTCCCGGTGGACGAGGTCGACTCCTATCCGCTGCATCCGGGTTTCGGGGCGGCCTGGCCCATGCTGCGCGGGCTGCTGTCGGTACGCCCGGCGGTCGTGGTCGATGCCGCGAACGTCGTCGGCTCCGTGCCCGACGGCTGGTGGCGTGACCGGGCGGGTGCGACGGCTCGCCTGCTCGAGCGCCTGGGCGCTCTCGTGGACGACGGCGTGGCGGCGCAGCGGCTCGGCTTGGCCGCCGATCGCTGGTTCCCCGAGGTCACGGTGGTCGTGGAGGGCCAGGCGCGCGCGGTCGAGGACGTCGCGGACATCGCCGTCGTCCGGGCTCCGGCCTCCGGCGACGACGCGATCGTCGCCGAGGCGCAGCGGCTCGTGGAGGCCGGGCGCGAGGTCACGGTCGTGACGAGCGACCGGGAGCTGCGGGAGCGGGTCGCGGCGCTCGGTGCCCGCACGCAGGGTCCGTCCTGGCTCGCCGCGGGGGAGTGAGCCGGTCCGCACGCCGGAGGATCGTCGCGGCGGCACTCGCCGTCGTCGCGATCGTCGCGGGGCTTGCGGTGCACGCGGGGCCGGCATCGGCGGCGACCGACGTCGCGGGCGACGCGCTGTACGCGGCGCTGGTGTACCTGCTCGTCGTGCTGC
This sequence comes from Microbacterium sp. SORGH_AS_0888, assembly GCF_030818905.1. Classification (NCBI taxonomy): domain Bacteria; kingdom Bacillati; phylum Actinomycetota; class Actinomycetes; order Micrococcales; family Microbacteriaceae; genus Microbacterium; species Microbacterium sp. SORGH_AS_0888. Next base: position 1,158,301 of record NZ_JAUTAZ010000001.1, on the reverse strand, counting down.
TCGCGCCACGCTGGTCCGTGTGGGGCGCGGGTGCCGTGGCCGCTGCGTGGTGTGTCGCGGTCGAGCTGTTGCAGCTGACGGGGCTTCCCGCAGTCTGGAGCGCGGCGGCGCCGCCGGTGCGGCTCGTGCTCGGCACGGGCTTCGATGTGCGCGACATCCTCGTCTACGCGGTGACGGCGGTCGTGTGTGCGGGGTTGGATGCCGGCATCCGACGGTTCGCGTCGTGCCCGCGCTGATGCTGACTCAGCGGTCTGCGCCGAGACGGCGGGTGAGGTCGGCGATGCCCGCCCGGACCTCGTCGTAGATCGTCCGAGCGGGTGTGTTCAGGCCGAGCTCGGCGCAGCGGGACCACTCGTCGAAGGTGAGGCGGATGGCGAGGGCGAGCGTGGCGATGCCCGCGCGGAGCGTGAGGGGATCCGCATCCGTCGCCTGTGCCGCGGCCTCGGTCAGCTGATCGATCTGCTCGGCTTCGCGGCGCAGCGCGACGGCGAGGAGCGTCGGCTCGCCGATGATGAGCCGGCGAATCCGCAGGAAGCGGGTGTGCTCGTCGCGGCGGTCGTCGAAATCGTCGAGCATCAGCATCCACTGCGCCTCGATCGCGCGGAACGTGTCCTCGCCGCCGTGGATCGCCGCGATCGCGACGCGGACGAACTCCTCGGACTCGTCGGCGCTCGCGAAGATCGCCTCCTCCTTCGTGGCGAAGTAGCGGAAGAAGGTGCGGGGTGAGGCGCCGGCGCGTCGCGCGATGTCGTCGACGGTCGTGCCGTGGACACCGTGCTGCTCGAACAGGTCCATCGCGGCGTTGGAGAACTCGAGGTAGGTCTCGCGGCGTCGGCGTTCTCGCAGGCCTGGCTGCGCGGCGGCGGGGGAGGACATGCGGCCATTGTTGCATAGATTGACAAAGTGGCAGTAACTGCCATATTCTTTCAGGGCGCGGAAGCGGCTCATTCGCGCCCCTGCGTCCTTTGAAAGGCTTCGATGTCCCTCGGCACCCGTTCTCCCCACTCCTCCACCGTTCCCACCGCTGTGCGCAGCGGGCCGGTTATCGCCCTGCTCGTGGTCTCGGCGTTCGTGGTGATCTTGAACGAGACGATCATGAGCGTGGCGCTGCCGCGGCTGATGGTCGATCTGTCGATCAGCGCCGCGACGGCGCAGTGGCTGACCACCGGGTTCCTGCTGACGATGGCGATCATCATTCCGCTGACGGGCTTCCTCCTCTCGCGCTTCCCGCTGCGGAGCCTGTACCTCACGGCGATGATGCTGTTCGCGGTCGGGACGCTGATCGCCGCGCTCGCTCCCGGGTTCGGGATGCTGCTTGTGGGCAGGATCGTGCAGGCGATGGGAACGGCGATCATGATGCCGCTGCTCATGACCACCGTGCTGACCGTGGTCGCGCCCGAACGTCGCGGGCGCATGATGGGCGTCATCAGCATCGTGATCGCGGTCGCGCCCGCGATCGGTCCGACCGTGTCGGGTCTCATCCTTTCGGTGCTCGACTGGCGGTGGATGTTCTGGATCGTGCTGCCGATCGCGATCGTGGCGCTGATCCTCGGCGCGCTGTGGGTGCGTAACGTCACCGAGACCCGCGACGCTCGCCTGGACGTGCTCTCGCTCGTGCTGTCGGCGTTCGGCTTCGGCGGGATCGTGTTCGGGCTGAGCTCGATCGGTGAGGCGGCATCGGGCGAGGCGGCGATACCGCCGGCCATCCCGCTGGTCGTCGGTGTGATCGCGCTCGCCCTGTTCGTGTGGCGTCAGCTGCTGCTGCAGCGCACGGATTCGGCGCTGCTCGACCTTCGGACCTTCCGCTCGCCCTCGTTCAGCATCGCCGTCGTGCTCGTGGTCGTCATGATGGCCGCGCTGTTCGGCACGCTCGTGCTGCTCCCGATGTATCTGCAGCAGGTGCTCGGACTCGACACGCTCACGGTCGGGCTCATGCTCCTGCCAGGCGGGGCGCTGATGGGGCTGGTAGCACCGCTCGTGGGCACCCTGTTCGACCGGTTCGGGCCGAGGCCCCTCGTCATCCCCGGCGCCGCGGTCGCGACGGCCGGTCTGTGGGCCATGACGACGTTCGACCAGACGACCTCGATCGGCTGGGTCATCGCCGCACACATGATGTTGAGCCTCGGTCTCGGCTTCGTCCTCACCCCGCTGATGACCTCCGCGCTGGGAACGCTGCCGGTCTCGCTGTACTCCCACGGCAGTGCGACGGTCACGACGCTCCAGCAGGTCGCGGGCGCGGCGGGCACAGCGGTGTTCGTGACCCTGCTCGCGGTGGGTTCCGCATCCGCCGCACAGAGCGGTTCCGCAGCGACCGAGGCGATGGCGCACGGCGTCCACATCGCGTTCCTCACCGGGGCGATCGTCGCGTCCGTCGCGTTCCTGCTCTCGTTCTTCGTGCGGCGCCCCCCGCGCGCGGCCGGCGTCACCGAGAGGGCCGCCGCCCACTGATCCCGGCTCAGTCGCGACCGCGGAGCCGGTCGATGTCGCGCCGTTCGCGCTTGGTGGGACGGCCGGCGCCGCGGTCGCGCACCGGCACGGACGCCGTCAGCTCCCGGGGCGGGGGCGGAGGGGTGAGGTCGTCGTAGGCGGTCGCAGCCACGGGTGCGCCGACCCGCTTGGTCAGCAGCTGACGGACGACGAGGATGCGGTCGAAGCCCTGGATGCGCACGCGCAGCTCGTCTCCCACCCGCACCGGCTGCGCGGCCTTCGCGCGGTCGCCGCCGACACGGACGTGCCCGGCGCGGCAGGCCGTCGTGGCGGCGGATCGAGTCTTGTAGACGCGGATCGCCCAGAGCCAGACATCGACGCGGACAGCGGTCGCGGCATCCGTCATCGTGGGACCTCCGGGCGGTGGACGAGCAGCGCGGCGCTGCCGGCGACGAGCAGACCCTGGCCCAGGCAGTACGCGACCATGACGAGCGGGCTGGTCCAGCCCGGCATCGAGTCGGGGGTGAAGAGCCGGAACGCCAGCACGGTGTCCGAGCACAGGAACAGCGCGCCTCCGAGGGCGATCGCCGGTGTGCAGCGGGCGGCGGTCGCGGCGGTCGCCGCCAGGAGAAGTCCGTAGACGGCGACGCCGACGAGGAGCCCGACGCCGCCGGCGGGGAGCAGCGCAGGGCCGAGGAGCAGCAGCATCCCGATCCACCACAGTGCGTAGACCGCGCTCCAGCGGGGCAAGCGGCGTCGCGCGAGCCGGCGGGAGAACAGCACGAGGTAACAGATGTGCGCCGCTCCGAAGCAGAGGAGCATCGCGGGGACGGTGGGGGCGAACGGGAAGAAGGTCGCCGCACCGTCGCCGAGCCAGGAGAAGGCGAGCGCGGCGAACAGCAGGGCGAAGGGCGTTCCCCACGACGTTCCTCGGCCCGCCCAGAGGAGGGCGAGGGCGAGAAGCGGCATCAGGGTGAGCTTCGTGAATGACGCGAGCGGTTCCGCATCGACCGCAAGGGCGCCCACGTGCACGGCGCTGAGGGTCGCGTAGGGGAGGAAGCCCCACCAGCGGCCCCGTGCGGGGGTCGAACCGGCGATGCGCATTCGCTCACGCTACCGCGCTCGGCATAATCGTCGGCATGACTTCGAGCCTCGGCATCCTCGGGCTGCGTCGCGTGCGCGCCCGCGACAACTCCGCCCGCGGCCGCGTCGCGACCCCGCTCGAGCTGCTCTTCGACCTCGTCTTCGTGGTCGCGGTGTCGCAGGCCTCGGTGAATCTCCACCATCTGCTGGCCGAGGGGCACATCGGTGACGGCGTGCTCTCGTACCTCATGGTCTTCTTCGCGATCTGGTGGGCCTGGGTGAACTTCACGTGGTTCGCGTCCGCGTTCGACACGGACGACTGGGCGTATCGGATCGTGACGATCGTGCAGATGGGCGGTGTGCTCGTGCTCGCCGCGGGCATCCACGATGCGATGGTCTCGCAGGACTTCTTCTGGGTCACGTGGGGCTACGTCATTATGCGGTTGGCGATGGTCGCGCAGTGGGTGCGGGCGGCGGTGTCGGACCCCGGGTACCGGGCGACGGCGTGGACGTTCGCGGTCGGCATCACGATCGTGCAGGTGCTGTGGGTCGCACGGATCTACCTGCTCGACGCGCGGTGGCAGTTAATCACCTTCTTCGTGCTGATGGTGGCCGAGATCGCGGTGCCGGTCATCGCGGAGTCGCGCCGGGCGACCCCCTGGCACCCGCACCACATCGCGGAGCGGTACGGTCTGTTCACGCTGATCCTGCTGGGCGAGAGCCTGCTGGCGTCGGCGACGGCGATCTTCGAGGCCGTGGGCGAGGGCGAGCACGTCGGAGAGCTGGTGTGGCTGGCGGTGTCGGGGCTCGTGGTCGCCGCAGGGATGTGGTGGATCTACTTCGCCCGAGAGCCCGCGGAACGGCTGACGTCGTCGCGGGCCGGCTTCTTCTTCGGCTACGGGCACTACCTCGTCTTCGCCGCGGCGGGTGCCGTCTCGGCGGGCGTCGAGGTCGAGGTCGACCACATCCTGGGCACTGCTCATCTGGACGCCGAGGCCGCCGGCCTCGCGCTCACGATCCCCGTCGCGGTGTTCCTCGTGTTCACGTGGCTTCTCGTGCTGCGCGGTTCGCTGTCCGTGCCCGCCTCCGTCGCCGTGCTGGGCGGAGCGGTGCTGATCCTGTTCGCCGGGATGCTGCCGGTCGCCGAGTACGCGGTCGCCGCTGTCCTGCTGGTGCTCGTCGTCGCTGCGGTGGAAGCGGATGCCGTCGTGCGACGGCGCCGGAACGGCTTCGAACATGCCATCTGAGGTCGCGTTCGCCGTGGCTGCTCGGACCGGGTAGGATAGTGGAGTTGTCCGCGTGCGGGCAGCTCGACCGGGATGTGGCGCAGCTTGGTAGCGCACTTGACTGGGGGTCAAGTGGGTTAGCGGCTGTTTCAGCCTGAAAAGTGAACAACGGGATGTGGCGCAGCTTGGTAGCGCACCTGACTGGGGGTCAGGGGGTCGCAGGTTCAAATCCTGTCATCCCGACAGAAAAGCACCGATGAGAAGCCATTTCTCGTCGGGGCTTCGTCGTTCCTGTGGCCGCTTTCGGAGGGTTTATGGAAGCATCCGCGCCCCCTTGCCGGTGCACCCCGAGGAACCCTGGCGGCGGCTCTTATCCAGAGCCGGGACCTGGCCGGGACCTGGAGCCCGTTTTCCACGCCTCTACCGCCCCGGCGACGGCCTGCGGCGTGACACATAGGGCGCGTCCTGGGCTGGGGTTTCGGTCTGTGCGTTGAGGAACGCGTTGGCCTGTGTTGCGGCATCGGCGAGGTGCCGGTGGTCGGGGTGGAGGTATCCGCGCGTGGTCTCCAGTGACTTGTGCCCGAGGATGCCTTGCAACACATGCAAGGGGACTCCTGCGTCGGCGAGCCAGGTTGCTCCGGTGTGGCGGAGGCCGTGTCTGGTGAGGTTGGGCAGTCCGAGCTCGGCGACCACGTCGTCCCATTTCGTCGCGTCGCGGACGGTCGCCGTGGTGAGCACCCCGCCGCGTGGCCCGGTCAGGAGCCGCTCGTCCGGCTCCCGGCCGGTGGTGAGGCGCTCGAGGATCGGGACGAGGGGTTCCAGGACGGGGACGCGGCGGATGTCGCGTCCCTTGGTCTGCTTGGTGACGAGCCCTCCCGCGCCGGGGAAGGTTTGCCTGCGGATCGTGACGATCCGGGTGTCGTGGTCGATGTCTCCGACTTGGAGGCCTGAGACCTCCGAGCCGCGGGAGGCGAGGAGCGCGCAGAGCATGACGAAATCGGAATATGACTGGTGCACGCTCCCGCAACGTTCGGCGAGCTGGTTCAGCGCCTGGAGGTTCGGGAGCGCGTGCGCCCTGGGCGAGGCGTCTTTCTCGACCAGGGTCAGCGCGGACTTCCCGAAGCTGCGGCGGGAGCGTTGCCGGGCGGGGTTGGTGGCGATGAGCTCGTCCCGGACAGCTTCGTCGAACACGCGCACGAGCGGCGCGATCGTGTTCTTCAACGTCGATGCGGAGTGGCGCAGTTCCCACTGGTCGATGGTGCGATCGATCATGCCCGCACTGATGTCGGATAGCGGCAGATGCCCGAGCGCGGGAAGCACCCGCAGACGCAGCCCAACCTTGTAGCCGTCGAGGGTGGAGGTCGGATCCAGCCCGCGCGCCCACCGGTCACCTATCATCTCGACGTAGTCCGCGAGGGGGATGCGGGTATCGATCCCGAGCCGCGCGGACGCGCGTAGCCCGGTGAAGAACTCTTCCGCGGCATCTTCATCGGGGACGACGAGTGCGCGGGTGACTCGCTTCCTGGTGTGTGGGTCGATCCAGCGGGCACGGGCGCGGATCCCGGAGGGGCGGTGTTCCAGATCGGTGGTGACTTTCACCCCGATCGGCGGCACCGGCTGCGGACCGCTCGGTTCAGCCGTGCTCATCGGCATCAAGGGAATTCAGCCATCGTTCGACCTGTTCGATGCGATACCGGGTCACACCGCCGATCCGGATGAACGGGGGACCTTTCCGCTCGGCCCGCCATCGCGACAGCGTGGACTCTGACACCCGCAAGAACGCGGCTACCTCCCGGCTATCCCGCAGCGGGGAGACGAGGCTATCGGGGGCGTGTTCGTTCATGGTCGCTCGCTCCAGTCGATGTTCACGATCTCCCGGATCGTCGCGTCCTGCTCGGCAACCCGTGACGTGACCTGTTCTTCGACGAAGGCGACGAAGTCCTTGGTGCGTTCGATGACTCGCTTCTCCGTGCTCTCCGGCGCGACCCAGCCCTCGGCTTCCCCGCCGGGCCAGGCGGCCACGGGTGTGGGCCGGTCCCGGTCCAGGCGGGTGCCGGAGATGGTGACCCAGTCGCGGAGGCGTTCGCGTGCGACGGCGAAGTCGTGGTGCCAGGCGAGTGCCTGGTTGCCCTTGGCTGCGGGGTCGAAGCAGAACAGCCAGTGCTGCCGCAGCGCGGACAGTTCCCACAGTAGCTCCGGGTGCCGGTGCCACATCGGCGGGACCACCTGCGCGGGCAGCCCGTAGGTGTGCCGGAGCCAGTCGACCCATTGGTTCAGCTCGAGGAGCTCGCGTTCGAGATCGCCAGGCGGGAGGGTGCGCCAGTTGATCGGCCGGGGCGTGGCGGACAGGACCTGGGTCATCTCCGAGGTGAACTGTTCCTTCGCGATCCGCTTCGCCTCGGCCACGATCTCCGGCGGCAGGTCATCCGGACGCATCGTTCCCGGATGCGGGGCCGGCGGCTCGTCCTCGGCTGGCGGTGGAGTCGGGGTGTCGCTCATCAGAAGCTCCATGGGGTCAAAGGAAGAACGAGGGCCGCGCCCGTGCGGGACTCGGTGCGTCGGAGGGTGCGGGTGTGGCGGCCAGGTGGAGGCGTTGGGCTGGTCGCCGCACCCGCGGCTTATCGGGTGAGGGCTTCGCGCTGCACGCTGGTCGTGCTCGCGGAAGGCTCCGGGTCGGGCTCCAGCGCCGCCTCCCGCGCCGCGACCGCCTGCTGCGCTGTCTCCTGCGCGGCCGGCTCCCGGGAGGCCGTCTCCCGACCCGGGGTCTCGCGTTCGGCGCCGTCGCGTTGGGGCGGGGTGCGGTCGACGCTGTAGCGGGTGATGTTGTTGTCGTGCCCGATGCGGGAGGCGACGAACTGCTCGCGCTCGGCACCGTCCTGGCCGGTGTAGGTGCGGGTCTCGCCCTCGGCGATGAAGTTGTCGCCCTTGCGGAACTGGTCGTGGGCGCGTTCGGCGGACTTGCGGAACATCACCAGGTCCGTGAACGTCGGGTCCAGCTGCGTGAACGTGCCGTCGTCTTCGAACTTCACCTGCGGCTGCCCGACCCGCAGGTACAGGCGGGCATCGCCCTTGCTGGTGAACGTCAGCTCCGGGTCGGAAGCGACGAAACCCGAGAGGGACTCCTTCGTGCGGATCACCATGACTGCTCTCCTTGTCGATCACGCCCGCCCGGCGGGGCGGGGCTAACCGACAGGTACGAAGCCCACCCCGGATCACTCCGCCGCCGGCGTCGTGCCGGCCTGGAGGGCCTTCTCGATCTCGCCCCGCTGCGCCTTCAGGGCGTCGGCGTCGGGCCTGGCCGGCCAGGGGCGAAGGCGGGTGATGATGGGGCGTGCGGTGCGGAGCATCACGACTCCGGTGCCGAACGGGAGGGTGCGCAGCACGTCGGGCGGGAGGATCGGCACTCGCCGGATCGACCGCTGGTTCGAGTGCGCGCCGTACGCGTCGGTGGTGACGGAGTCGGTGGTCTCATCCCTGTCCCCGATCAGCGTGGACAGGTCCTGGAGGTCGCGGGAGTTGGAGGCGCCGCCGAGGATGATCTTCACGATGGAGGCGTCCCAGATCGCGTTCGCCTGGTTCTCACCCCACTTCTCCCGCGCCTGCGCCAAAGACTGCAGCACGGGCAGCGAGGTGATGCCGGTGCCGCCGCCTTCGGCCATCAACGTCGGAAGGCTGGGCAACGGTGCGAGGTTCCCGATCTCGTCCAGGGCGAGCAGCAGCGGCGGGTCCATCCGCGCGCCCGGGGAGCGGGCGGCGATCTTCCGGGCTGTCTCGACGAGGTCTTCAATGAACGCCGCCACCAGCGCCGACGATGCGCCGGCCCCCGCTCCCGTGGCGAGGAGGTAGAGGGTGCCGTTGCCGAGGAGGAACGTCTCCGGATCGAACTCCTCACCTTGTGCGGGTGAGACGGCGTCGAGGACGCGGGGATCGGCCAGCGCCGCGAAGGCGAGGGAGACGCCCTGCCAGATCGAGTCCCTCGTGCGCGGATCGGACTGCACCATCGCATCCAGGCTGTCCGCCCAGCCTTCGGCGGCGTCGGGGTGGGAGGAGAGGATCCGGACGGCGTCGGCGGCGAGCGTCGGATTGAGAGCCCACTGGTAGAGGGTCTTCGCATCCCGCCCGTCGAGTGCCGCGGCGTGCAGGAGCGCTTGGATCGCTGCGGTGGTCTTCCCTTCCCAGAACCCGGCGTCCTGCACCCCGCCAAACCCGGTCGCGGTCGCCAGTCCTTTCGCGCGGATCATCGCCGTCAGCGGGTCCTGGCAGCCCCGCACCGGCGACCACCGCATCCCTGCCGGCAGCCCTGGCGCGAGATGCTGCGGATCGAACACCGCCACCTCACCCTTCTTCTGTCGGGCTTTGAGCGTGGCGGTGAGGTTGTCGGGCCGGGTGGAGGTCGTGATTACCGCCCCGGGCGCGTCGAGGATCGCGTTGATCACCACATGCAGTCCCTTGCCCGACCGGGGCGGCCCGATGAGGAGGATCGAGTCCTCGACCGTCGCCCACACCTGCCCGCCCTTCGACGTCCCCAGCAGATATCCGACGTCCTCGGGCTGCGCCTTCTCGCCTGCGAGGGATGGCCGCAAGGTCGCGGCCTTCTTCACCAGCGCCTTCCGGGACGCGACCGCGGCGGCCTCCGCACCGGTTGCGGTACCGGCGAGCCGATGCGGATCGACCCGGCCCCGGCCTCGGAGGATCGCGCGGGCGATGAAGAATCCCGCCGCGGTGAGGGCGGTGAGGAAGACAGCGACGACGAGCCAGTACAGAAACGCGTTCAGCCCCGCCGCCCCCAACGCGGCCCCGGGGTCGAGGGGTGAGGCGAGGACGGCGATGCCGGAGCTGACACCGCCGGTGGGCTGCGGGAGCCCGGCGAGGAACGCCGTCACCGACCCCGCAACACGCAGGAGACCGGCGAAGCAGGCAGCTGTGACGATCGCGCCGAGGGCGAGGTTGATGAACAGGTCGTTCGCGGGTTTCGCCTGCACAGGACCAAACATGACAGAAGTGCCTTCCTGCCCCACACACGTCGGTGATGGCGAGGGGCAGGAGAACAGGTGCGACACCCGACACCGCGCTCCGACAGCGCCTCGCGGAGCCGGTGTCTTGTTCAGTCAGTGCGGTGGATCGACAGCGTCTCGGAGATCCGCCCGAGCAGGATCAGCTCGCCGGACGCGTCTGCGAGCTCTGCCCGGTCGAGGAGGGCACGGGCGTGGCCGGTGTGGTCGGCGGACGTGTGCCGGAGAATCACCGCGATCGCGACGTCCTCACCGGCCACGTACCCGTCCCCGGCGAATTCCACGAGCTCCGGTGCCGCCCGCCGCGCCGTGTCGGGCTCGCTGGCTGCCCGCCCATCGGCAGCTTGGGCGGGTGGGGTGAGGATGTCGGCGTAGACGGTGCCGTCCAGCTCTCGCACCTCCACGCGTGTCGGTGCCCCGAGGTGAGCGACGAGCTCGGTGACCGCCGTGTGGACCTCGGTCCTGGCGATCGGGGTGGCGTTTATCCTGTCGCCGTTCACGGTCGCGATCAACGTGTCGGCGCTGACCGCCTTGAGAACGATCTGCGGCAGAACCGGCGGGACTGCGCGCTGTCGCTGATCTTGTCCACGGCTAGTGCGGTGCTTCCAGGGCGGGGTGTTCTTGCGAGCCATATTGCACAGGTACGCGGCAGGAGCGGAGCAGGCCTCACCTCAGTGGCCGGACCCGTGGGGACGTCAGAAGTCGCTGTTACAAGAGAGGGATGGATCCGACCGAGTTCATCACGAAAGCGAACACGACCGCGAATAGCGTGCTCGACATCCTGAAGAAGAAGTGGTTCATCACGCTCCTGTTGTGGGCCGTGCTCTTGCTGGCACTGGCCGTGCTGTGGACGGGCCATCCGCCGCAGGACGTACTCCGAGACACGCTCATCGAGAAACTGCAGCTGAGTCTGCTGGACCCCGTCGTCACCTGGCTGGGCACCGTGATCGATGCAGCCGCAGACCCCCACTCATCGCGGCGACAACGCTCATCGTTGGTGCGATCCTTGCTCTCGCGAGCGTGGCGGCGTTCTGGCGCGACGGGCGAGCGCTGTCGAGGACAGTCGAGGTCGACATCGCCCCGAACAACGACATGCTGCGATTCGTCGTACTGGTCGGATACGCGGCACTCGGGGGCAGTCTGACGATGATGTTCATTGCCCTCGGTATCGCCGAGGTCGCGTACGCCCTGGGAGCGGCGAGCAGTTTCCCTTACCAGCGGCTCGGCGCGTTCTTCGGATCGCTCATGTTCTTCGCGCTGTTCCTTGTCGTGGCGCTGTTCGCGCCCGTTGCGCTCGCGACGATTGGACTTTGGAACGCACTGATGTGACGTCCCGGAACATGCGCACCCTCCCGCCGGGGCGCGTCACATAGAGCGATCCGTCGGCGGTCGTGTCGCCGAAGCCGTGTCAGCGACACGAACTGGGTCGGGGGCAAGCGATTGTTCGCGTTCGAGCGCTGCGCTGAGAGCTTCTGCCCACCCTTCCGCGATCTGCAGAAGGATGGCATAGTCGGCCGAGGCGACCTCGCCTTCGCCGTGCGGCACCCACATATAGGAGCCGTCCGGTTGGGGCAGATACGCCTCGGCCACCCACGTCCATGACGTCGGTACTCGACCCTCATCGGACCAGTCGACCCCGAGCGGATACTGCTCCTCGATCGCGAACCGAGGCGACGAGCCGTCCACGGGGTAGAGGACGAAGTGCCCGCCGCCGAAGGTCAGCGGGTCCTCGTCGAAGAACACGACGTGCTCGTCGAACTGCTTCTCGATGCGGTGCAGACCGTCATCGAGCGCCATCATGTTCCGCGCCAACTCCTCCTCACTCAGCACCACGGGACCATCTCCCGGGGCGAGGACAAGCCGGATCCCTGGTGCGAAACGGGAATGAGACGTACGCTCATCACAGGCCCCATTTCGGGGCTTCTGCGGCGTTTTTCCGCGGGATCTGGCCCATGCGCTGGGTCGTGTCGAAGGCCCGCAACTCCTCCGGATGCAGCTGGTGCTGAACCACATAGCTGGACTCCTTGATCCGCCACAGCCCCTGCCCCGTCCCGAGCGTCGGCAGCAGCTTCTGCTCGGTGCCGGTCAGGCCCAGCATCTTCGCGGTCGTCCCGATCTGATCCGACTCCTGCCGGTAGATGATCCGCGACTCGGCATTCGCCAACAGCGAGTTGGCGAGGCTGCGCATGGCCGAGCCCTGGTCGCCGACGTTGTCGAGGTCGGTGAGCTTGTGGAAGATCAACAGGTTCGCGATCCCGTAGTGGCGGGCGAGCCGCCAATGCGCGTCCATCCGCCGCAACAGGGCCGGGTGGGACATGAGCCTCCAGGCCTCGTCGTAGACGACCCACCGCTGCCCACCGTTCGGGTCCAGGAGCGCGGATTCCATCCACGCGGACGAACACGTCATCAACACCGAGATCAACGTGGAGTTCTCCACCACGCGGGACAGGTCGAGAGTGATCATCGGCAACGACGGATCGAATGACACCGTGCTGGGCCCGTCGAACAGGCCCGCGACGTCACCTGCAACCAGGCGCCGGAGGGCGTGACCGACCAGGCGCCCGTCCTCGGCGAGACGCTCGTCCCCGCCCGGGTCGGGGGTGAGGATGCGGTCGACGACCATCGGCAGGATCGGCACCGACGCCGTCGACACCACGGCTTGGAGGGCGATGTCGATGACCGTGTGCTCCAACGGAGACAGCGCACGTTCCAGCACGGTCTCGGCGAGGGCGCCGATGAGGTCGCGGCGGCGTGCGGCGACGGTGGATGCCCATTCGGCGTCGCTGAGGCCTGCGGGCCGGTAGCCCTCATCCAGGGGGTTGAGGCGGTTGCGGAGCCCGTGGCCGAGGACGATCGCCTTCCCGCCGACGGCTTCGGCGACGGGCGTGTGCTCGCCTTTCGGGTCGCCGGGGACGTAGACGCGCCGACCGAACGGAATCGACCGCGTGTAGAGCGACTTTGCGAGCGAGGATTTCCCGGAGCCGACGATTCCGGCGAGGACGAGGTTCGGGGCGGTGATGATGCCCCGCTGGTACAGCCGCCACGGGTCGTAGACGAAGCTGCCGCCGGAGTACATGTCCTGGCCGATGAACACGCCCTGACTGCCGAGGCCGCCTTCGGCGAGGAACGGATACGCGCCCCGTAGCGCCGCCGACGTGTCCTGATGCGCCGGCACTCGGAACGGCCGGTACGACCTCAACCCCGCCTTCCCCGGCTCCCCGCCGGGCGGCAGGTAGAGGGTCGAGCGGGCCTCCGCGCGCTCCGCATCCGCGCGCTCCCGGGCTTGCCGGCGCTGGGTGGCGTGATCGCGGGCGACGACCTGGCGGGCGGCGCGTTCCCGCGCGCGGCGGGCGCGTTTCTCCGTGCCGTCCTCGACGAGCACTGTCGAATAGAGCTGCTTCTTCGAACCGTCGGTTCCCATGCGCAGGTGCCTTCCTCTGAACGAACGTGGGACATCCGTCAGGTACGCCGATCAGCCGCTGTCGGGTCGCTCGGCTCAGATCCCGCGGCACAGTGGCAGTGCGGCGGCGACGAACGCTTGGGCCTGTTGCCCGACGAGGCGCCTGGTCTCGCAGGAGGCCTGGATCGCGGCTTGTTCGATCGCGGCGACCGCGGCCTCGAGCTCTTCCGTGGTGGGTGCGGAGATGGCGATGAGGCCGGTGTATCGCAGGACGCCGTGGCCGGTGGTGAGGTCGGCTTCCTGCTGGAGGACGTCCTGGTATTCGGCGGTCTGCTGGGCGTCTTCGATCTGCCCGACCTTCTGCCGCTGGGCGGCGTCGGAGATGTATTCCGTCTTCTTCTTGCGGATGTCGCGGGCGGCCTGGTCGGAGCGGATCGGGTCACACAGCAGCGTGAACGCCCGCCGGATCCCGGAGCTCAGCAGCAGTGGGGCGAGGAACCCCGGATACACCAGCGCCCGCGGCCACTCGCTGATCCACAGCACCACGTGATGCGCGGAGTCGGACCGCAGCCCGTCCCACGTTTCCTCGACGGCGACGGGTCCTGCGGCGGCGAGGTCTTTGCCGATGTCGCCTGCGCGTTCGAGGGTGGTGGCGATGGCGGGGTCGTAGGCGGAGCGGAGGATGATCGCGAGCTGCCCGGGCGTGTACCACGCGCTGGGTTTGAGGTCGGCGGTGCGCAGCGCCGTGGTGAGGGTGTTCATCTCCTGCCGTAGCACTCCGGCTGCGCCTGTGAGGCCGCCGCCGGCGGCGCGGATCGGCCGGGTGGCTGCGCGCATGTCGAGGGAGAGGGAGATCGTGGAGATGTGGCGTTCCCCGGTGGGTCCTGCCCGGTCGATGAGCTCTCGGTAGGTGCGGGCAACCCAGGAGTCGTCGTCGGTGCCCTGCTCGGCCCACCATTGCGCCAGTCCTTGTCCGGAGTCGGGGACGGTGCGTTCGAGGACCTGGAGGCGGGCGATGCGGATGGAGCGGCACGCGGTGGACAGCACCCGGCCCCAGGCGTGGACACGGCGTTCCTGCTCACCGGGGTCGAGGAGGATGAACGACGGATGCGTCACCTCCACCAGAACGGTCAGGGTCTGCGCGTGCGGGTCGTGGACCATCACCGCCCCGGTGTCGGGGTCCTCGTACTGGCGAAGCGGCGCCGCATCCCCTGGGAGTGCGAGCGTCCCCGCGGGTCGGGGTTTGGCGATGCGGCGCCGGTATCGGGTCTGCCCGAGCGACGACCGTGCCACCCAGTGCAGGCTGATCGGCACCCACTCGACGAGCTTGCGCCCGCCGACCCCTGCCCAGGTGAGGGCGAGCGCGGTGCCCCAGACGGGTGAGGTGTAGAGGGCGGCGGGGCCGCCGGTGTAGAGGGAGGCGACGAACACTGCCACCGCGACAGCGAGCGCGATCACCTGCGGCAGTGACAGGCCCAGGATGATCCCGCGCTTGGTGAGGCGGGAGAACTTCACCGGGGACAGTTCGAACTCGTTCACAGGGGATGCGGTAGCCATACGGAGCTCCAAGACGGGTGAAGGATCGGTGGTCGCCGGTCAGGTACGCGCCCAGGAATGGCTGTGGGCGGCAGCACGATCTCGTGCTGCCGCCCACACCGACGGAACTTGTCATCACCTCCCTTCTCCTGGCTGATGCTCTGGGCCTATGGCTTCGGTTCCGGAGGTGGCGGGGGCTTCGGCGCCCCACCGTCCCCATGCGGCTTCGGTGACGAAGACGGTGGCGGCGGTGTCGACGCCGGCGGAGGAGTCTGCGGGGCGTCGGCCGGCGGCGGGCTGCTCGGCGGTGTCGGCCGGGCGGGCTGGTTCCCGGGGGTGTTTGGTGGCGGGGCCTGTCCATCGGAGGCGGCGTCCGCGTGGCCCTCCGCGGCCCGGCCGATCGCGTTCCCGGCCTTCGGGCCGGCCTCCGCAGCGCCCTTGACGACTGCTGCGCCACCGACGACCGCGAGCCCGACCGGGCCTGCCGCAGCTCCGGCACCACCCGCAGCCGCGCCGCCACCGCCCGCGGCAGCTCCGCCACCCGCAGCTCCGGCCGCGCCTCCGCTCCCAGCGGCCGCCGTCTCGCTCGCTCCTGCGCCGGCCGTCTCGGCAGACGCAGGCGACGGCCCACCAGGAGGCGGCGGGGGAGGGTTTCCGCCTCCGCCGTTGCTCCCGCTTGGCGGATTGCCGTCGCCGGCCCCGTCGAGGATCTTCTTCGGGCCGTCGCCGTCGGGTTTAGTCGGCAGCGGCATGGGTCGGTTCATGGACTGCTTGGCTTCCTGTTCGGCGGACATGACGTGGTGCAGGTCGAAGCCGACGAAGCTGATGAACTTGTAGACCATGTACGGCGCGAACGCGGCGACGAACATCAGCACGATGCCCGCGACCGGGTCCGCGATGGATGCCAGGTCGAGGTCGATGGGGGCGTTGACCTGGTTAATCGCGACGAGGAACACGATCACGATCACGAGCTTCGAGAAGATCAGGGCGAGCACGAACGACGCCCATTTCCCGAACCAGCCCCGGGTCGCATCCCACGACCCACCGGCTAAGGCGATGGGCGCCATCACGACCGCGACCAAGATGAGGGCTTTGCGGATCAACAGCGAGAACCACACGATCGCTGCGGCGCAGATGGCGAGGAAGCTGAGGAAGATCGTGATCATCGCTCCCGCCCCGGGAGCGGTGAGGTTGATCGCGGTCAGTCCAGCGATGAGGACGCCGATCTTCCCGCCCATCTCCTCCAGAGTCGTCCCGGTCGCCTGGATCACCCCAATGGTCAGCTGGTCCACGACCTCGAGGAGCGTCGCGGTCAGCGTGATCACTAGGAACGACCCGAGCACGCTCTTGGCGAGTCCGAGGGCGGCGCGGGAGAGGGATCCGGGGTCGCGGCGAATGAGGCCGATGATCAACTGGAGGCAGAAGAAGATCAACATGATGAAGATGCCGATCCCGAAGATCACGTTGTACACCCCGATGTAGCCCGGATCGGACAGGTCGACGAGGGTCGTCGTGTCGAACAGCGCCCACACGCCCTGGAACAGCCAGGACGCAGCCGCGCCAATGGCTTGGGCAAGCCAGTCGAACGGGGCGCTGATCAGGGTGGCTGCGCCTTCGCCGACGGTGTTGCAGACGTTGCTGATGATGGGGACGTCACAGATGCCAGCCACGTCACCCCTCCCTTCGTGAGGTCGAGGTGGTGGTCAAGAGACGGTCTGGCCGACGTTCCAGAAGAAGTTGATCAGCGTCACGGACGCTCCGGTGATGATCGCGGCACCGCAGGAAATCAGCACGCCGATCTTGCCGCGCGAGGCCAGGTGCGGGTTCGAGCTGTTCGCGCCGAATCCCCACACGATGGCGGAGATGATCAGAGCGAGGACAGAGAGGATAAGACCGATCGTCATCACCGCCCCGACGATGGTGCGGAGAGCTGCGATCCCGGGTAGGCCCGAGTCGTTCGGGGTGACGTCGATCTCCGCGGAGACCAGCCCGGCAGCGGCGGGGAAGGCGGTGGTGAGGGTGTCGAGGACGGCAGACATGCAAGGCTCCTTCACAGGCGGTCCCTCTCCGGAGTGGGAGGGGTCACCTGGACAGGTGCGTCTGCCGGCGCTGCGGCGTCAGTGGCCGCGGTTGCGGAGGATGTCGGCCATGCGGGTGAACAGGTCACGGTCGACCGCCTCGAACGGGACGCCGTCCACGGTGCCGTCAGCGAGGTACTGCTCGACCTGTTCAGCGGGCGGCAGGCCGCGCGGGTCGATGCGGATCGTCTCGCGCAGCGAGTGGTCCTTCGCCCAGTCCTCGGGCCACCCCATCACGGACACGGGGAACTTCTCCACCGGCACTGCTGCGCCGGCGACCGTGTCGTCGTCGGCGTCGTTGATCTCGTGGAAGAGGTCCTCGTCGAAGCCGATGATCGTCACGTGCCGACCGAACGCGTCGGTGCAGAAAAACGCCGGCAGTGCGGGGCCCTTGCCCATGCCAAGAAACTCCAGCACCCACTCCGGAAGGAGACGTCCACCCTGAATGGTCAGCTGCATCCTGCACCTCCTCGCCGTCCTTCCACGGTAATCCGCCGAACCGGCCGCGTCACGGAACACCCAGGCCGGAGCCTGATCGTTAGAGCGTGTCGCCGAGGTTCAGAAGGAAGTTCATCCACGCGACCCCGGCGCCTGCGAGGGCGGCAGCCCCGACGGCGACCAACAGCCCTGCCTTGCTTTTCGCGGCGGTGTGGGAGTTGCCGTGGTCGGAAGAGACCGCCCAGACGATCGCCGAGACGATGAGCATCAGCACGGCAACGATCAGCACGAACGTCAGCAGCGCCCCAACGATGGATAATAGAGTCTCCTTGCCGCCGACGCCGCTGAGGTCCGGGTAGACGTTCTCGGCCTGGATCAGCGTGGCAAGGACATGCATGGGTGGGGCTCCTGACGAACGGCGGGGCGGGCGGGCATCTGTCAGGTGCGCCACCCGCCCCGTGTCCGTCCCTGGCGGTCAGATGGTGCAGGAGGGCCTGCCACCGGTCGGAGCGTCGATACCGGCGACGTCGTGCTCTGCGAGCCACACCTCTGGGTCGACCGCGGGGTCGTCGGCACCGCCCGGATGGACTTCGAAATGGAGGTGAGGGCCGGTGGATTGGCCGCTGCTGCCGACGTCACCGATGTGCTGACCTGCGATCACGTGGTCCCCGGCTTGGACGTGGATGCCGTGCGCCCACATATGGATGTAGATCGTCGCCACCGGGTGCCCGTCGATGGTGTGCTCGATCGTGATCTGCCCGGACGTGCCGCCGACCATGCCCGCGTAGGTGACGACACCGTCTGCGAGGGCGAAGATCGCCGTCCCGTCCGGGGCTGCCCAATCCACTCCCGCGTGTAGACGGACCTTGCCGGTGATGGGGTGTACGCGGGGTCCGAACCCGTCGGTGCGGACGTAACTGCCTGTCGGCAGCGGGAACACCAGGCGGCTCGTCTCCGGGATCCCCCTGTCTGCGCCGTTCGTTTCGGGGCTGGAGGTGAGGGTGTCGAGGATGATGCGGGCGACGGGCTCGTAGTTGTTGTACCGGTCCGGGTACGCCGACACTTCCACGGCTTGCGCGGCTTCGCCTTTTCCCATCTGTTCCCAGCCAGGGATGTCGAGCAGGCCGCGCGGGGAACCACCGTTCGGGCCGTCGGGTCCGCCATAGAACGCCTCGGCCTGGTAGCTCGGGTCCATCAGCTCGGCGACGGTGCCCCACCCAGACTGCGGCCTCATCTGGAACAGGCCTAAGGAGTCGTGGTCGGAGCCGTTGCCATCGTTGGGGTAGTTCCCGGACTCCGGGTAGGTGCCCGTGTTCGCCAGCTGCCGTAGCGTCGATTCCGTCAGCGCCGCCATCAGGGCGATGAGGATCCCGTCCCGCCCGACCCCGGGTGTTGCGGCGCCGGTGATGATGATGGTGGCGGCGTGGGTGAGCTGCGTCTTGTTCAACGTGAACGTGTGCCCGCCGGCGATGGTGACCTCGAGCTCGTCCGGCACCGGACCGAGCTGCACATCCGACGCGACACACGCCGCCTGGCTCGTGATGGCAGGGTTCATGAGCACACCGACGCTGAGCAGCCCGAGCACCGGTGCGAGGAGGAGCCCAACGAGCCCGAAGGCGAGGAGCTTCTTCACGACAACACCCCCTCTCAGCGGAGGGGGTTGTCGAGCTGGGACAGGCGCAGCAGGTGACACCGGTCGAACACGGGCTCGCACGCGACGAACACGGTGAACACGACCGGGTGGTCGCTTGCGACCGGGGCGTCGTACCAGACGCCTTCCCGGTGTCGGGTGCCCTCGATCGTGTACGCGATCGTGCCGTCCGTGATCTGCCCGTTCGCCGCCGCGACCGCCTCGTCCCACTGCTCCGGTACGAAGATCCGATCGATCATGAGGGACTGCCGGGTGCGGTACTCGGACAGATCCCGCCACGTCTCAACCGAAGGGACGTACCCGTCGAGGTCGGTGACCAGGCCGGGCGTCTCGGTGCCGGACGGGTCCGCGTCGTCGATGAGCACGGCGCGGTGGTCGGCGGGGGTGTGAAGGGTGAAGGTGTCCCAGTCGAACAGGGCATGCGCGACCGCTCCCGCGTACTCCTGCGGGTCATCCGTCGCAGGCAGCCCCGGCAACGCCCCGACCGTGGGCTGGGCGCTCGGGCTCACGGTCGGGGTCACGGGCGTGCTGCTCGTGGCGACCGGTGGCGGGGTCTGGTCGGGGCGGGCGACGAACCCGTAGATGCCGACGCCGGCGAAGGTCAGGACGACCAGGCCGGTCGCGGTGAGGGTGATGATCAGCCGGCGCCGCCGGCGCAGGCGGTCATCGGTGAGAGGTGACGACATGACAGGGTTCCTTCCCGGGAACGACAAGGGGTGGCACACCCGGTAGGTGCGCCACCCCTGTCGACCCGCGGTCCTACCTCGTCACGCCACGCCTCTCACCACGCCATGCGGACTGCGGCTCGGGACGGGGTCGAGAGCAGCGGCGCGTTCCTCAAGCACTTCGGACAGCACGGTCGAACGGACAGGTCGCCAGGCGATGTGCCCGTTCTCGCCCTGCGCAGCCATCACCGTGTCGGCGGCCTGCCCGACGGCCGCGGCTGCCGCGGAGAGCCATGCTGCGGCCTTCGTCGTGTGGGTGTTCCCGGTGTGGCGGTCCCCATCGTCGGTCGCCGCGTCCTCCCGGTGCGACTGGTGCCAGGCGGCGAGCTGGACGAGGCCCTGCTGCAGCCTGGTAAACGACAGATGCAGCGCCCCGAGCACCTCGTACGTATCGGCCGGGGTGTCGACGAACCGGGTGGCGTATGCGAGCGCCCGCGCGGTCTCGGCCAGCTCGTCCGCATCCCGCTTCGGGTCCTCATACGTCGGCACCGGGCACCCCCTCCGAGGAGTCTCCGTCAGCAGGACCGTCCGCGTCCTCGTCCTCAGCATCGACCTCGTGGTGAGCAGTGGCGTGATCGCGGGCGGTGCGGGCGTGGTCGAGGAATCGGGCGGCTTCGGTGATGCAGGTCTCGACGAGCTCCCACTGCTCGTCGTCGGCGTACTTCCCGAAGTCGGCGGGGTCGTAGCGGTCCCACCAGCCGTGCTCGCGGCGGAGCAGGTCGACGAGCTTGCGGATCGCGTGCTTCTCCCGCAGCAGCGGATCCGCGTCCTTCCACCCGGCCGGCCCGGCTGCGGCTGCGACGTCTGCGCGCAGCTGGGTGAGGTACCCGATCGCACGGGTGGCTTCCTTCAGCGCGTCCTTCGGATGCTCCTGCCCTTCCAGCAGGGCGAGCTCTGACGTGGCCGCCGCACGGACGGGGTCGGGTTCATCCGGGTGCGTCGCCCACCGGCGCAGCGTGTGGATCGCCTGCAGCAGCTTCACCCGCAGGAACCGGCCGTTGACCTTCCCGTCCGTGTTCAACTCCAGCAGCGCCTCGGCTGCCGCCTGCCGCACCTCGGGGTGCTCCGCCTCGCTGGCAGCGATCTGCTTCAGTTCCACGACCTGGTCGAGCATCCCGTGCGAGTCCCGCCCGGTGACGGCCTTCGCCGCCTGCACCCGCGTCTTCTGCCCCTCACCTCTCGGGGGTAACGGTGGTGTCGAATCGACACCACCGTTACCCCCACCCGAACCCTGGGACGGGGGCACGCCCCCGCTCGGCGACTCGGACGGTGTGGTCGCACCGAACTGGGTGGCTTCCTGCTTGCGGGCGTTCTCTTCCGCGTAGAGCTCTTTCAGCTCTGCGTAGAGCTCGGCTTGCTCGAGTGGGGCGAGCATCTTGTGGAGGGTGTTCTCGTCTTGGATCGCGAGGACCATCGACAGCTTGTCTGAGACCCCGGGGACGATCCAGACGGGCACGGTGCGGTGCCCGAGGGTGCGCATGACGGCCAGGCGCCGGTTGCCGGAGATGAGGACGTTGCCGGTGGTGATCACGATCGGTGAGAGCAGCCCGAACCGGCGGACAGACTCCGTCAGCTCCTCCAGGTCGCCGAGGTCGCGGCGGTAGGAGTGGCCCTCGGTGATCTGGTCGATCGCGTGCTCGAGCACCAGATGCCCACGGCTCATGACACACCCCCGTTTCGCTCCCACTTGTCAGGTACGTGCGCGCTCCGGCGGGACGCCGCAACGAGGTCATCGTCGCGGAGCAGGTCGGCGACGTCATCGCCGAGGAGCACACGGGCGAACAGTCCGTACTGCCCGGTGCGGCGCCGGCCGGTGTTCGTGCCGACCACGAGCCGCACCAGTGCTGCCCAGGCTTCGGGCGTGTATCCGAGGCGCAGGGCGATGTGCAGGTCGCGGGAGACGACGTCGACGGCGGAATCGCCGGAGGACAGGCCGGTGGCGCGGTGGGCGATGTACTCCACGGCCTGCTCGACGGGACGGGCAGGCCAGTCGGTCAGGACGAGGAACACGCACGTCGCGCGGATCACCCGATCCACCGAATGATCCCCATCCGCCGCATCGGCGAGGGGCGGGGTGTGGGGGTGGATGTCGTAGAAGAACTCCTCGTAGTGCCCGGCGCGCACCGGTTCCTCGTCGGGACGCCTCTCGGGACGGCGGGCCTTGTCCTGGCTGGTCATGTTGCGGTCGGCGTGGACTTCGGCGGCGATGCCGAGCGCGACCGCGCGGGTGATCGCCGCCCACGGGTCATCCGCCTTGGTGGTGGTGCGCTTGCGCATCGCGATGAACGCCTCGTAGGCGGCGTCCTCCGGGGCCCGGTGCCAGGCCTTCGCGAGGGGTGCGTACTTGCGGGTGGCGTAGGCCATCAGCTCAGCCGCGACCGGGCTCGTCGCCCACGCGTCGTGCTCGTTCAGTTCCCGCAGCAGCGCGCGCAGGCCCTCGCTGGTCGTGAAATCCGGGCCCGATGGTGTCGGGTTCATGGTGACTCCCTGAAGATGAAGAATCCGTCGGTATCTGGAAGGTGCGACACCCGTCCCGACACGACCCCGTCTCTGCCTCGTACCGAGCTGGGCGGGCTGCGAGAGGGCGAGCGGGACCGTCAGACCGGCCCTGGTGATGGGGGTCTGCGTGTGGTGCCGGCTGGTGCGACGGTGAGGCAGCCGGCGGCGGTTGTGGTTACGGGGTGCGGGTGTGTTCTGGCAGTCGGGTGCGGCCAGGACAGTGAGAGGTCACCGGCTCACCCCCGTCCTGGCGAGCGGGCGCTCCCGCGTCGTCGGGCCCGTCGTCGTAGCTTCCGGTTCGAGGTGCGTCTGGCGGTGGGCGAGCCGGTCGGCGAGGTTCGCGCGCAGCTCACGCAGCCCGTCGGCGACGGCGTCATGTAGCTGCGTGTTCGCGGCTGCGCCCCGGGCGAGCACGGCCGCGCCGGCCTGGGCTGCGAGGTCGGTCGGCCGCACCCACCGCACCCCGGCAGGCTGCGGCCCCTCCGGAGCGTCGGCGGTGGTCGTGGTGCTGGGGTCGCCGCGGGTCGCGAACGGGGACGCCCGCTCCGGATCACCCTCCGGGGTGTGCTCGCTGGTGTCGGCCTCCCGGTCCTCGTCCAGAGGCCGGTCGGTGCCTGGGTCGCGCGAGTCCAGATCCGCTGGGTGGGCCGTTGGCGGGGTGGGGTCAGTCATCGTCTGCTCCGTCCTGTTGACGGTCAGGTGCGTGCTCCCACCGGCCGACCGTCGTCGGATGCACCCCGAGCTCCGCCGCCACCGCACGACGCGACAACCCCCGCGCACGCAACTCCCGCGCCCGCTCCCGCAGCTCCCGCCGACGCGGCATCCCCGACCCGACCGGCCCGGGCTCATCCTGCGGCTCGGCGCGCGCGGTCGGGGTGTCCGTGCTCGCGTCCGCGCGCCAGGCACGATCCCGCTCGTATCCTTCGCCGCTGGAGAGCGGCGGCAAGGCATCCGGGCGGCTTCTCGGCGCCTCGGATGGCTGTGCGCTGTTGCGGGTGAGTTCGACGGTGAGGTGGGTCATCGCCAGGAGCACCAGTGGGGGCACGGACGCGACCAGCGACGCGATGAGCGCCGGGACCTGGGTGTGGGCGGTGACGATCGCGTGGGTGATGTTCGCTGCGACGGATACTCCGGCGCCGGCGGCGAGCAGCACCCACGCGAATCGCCGCGCGGGGCGGGCGGAGTTGCGCAGCGCGACGACGCTGATCGTCGCCTCGAGGATCACCCCGTCGACGATCAACGGCCACACCCATGCTTGCCCCTCGGGGATCCCGGAGAGCACGGCGAGATCCCGGAGGGTCGTGAACGACAGCCAGAACGCCCCCAACGCCAGCAGCACCGTCCCGGCGACAGCGAGCGTCACCACGCCACGGGTCACCCCGCCGCCGGGCCCGCCGGATACTCGGCCGACGGTCTGCTGGGGCGGGTGCTGTTCGAGGGAGGTCATCGCCCGGCCTCCGGACTTGCGGATGCCCGTCCGGATGATGAGGACACGGCGCCGCCGCTGTTGCTGCCGGTAATGGTGCGGTGGGCGGAGTGGATCGTACCGCGCGTCTCCCGCACCTCCAGCCCGGTCGACAGCGCCGCAGTCTCGAGGGCGGCGGTCGTCTCGTCTTCGCTGAGCCCGGCTTCGGCGAGGCGGCACGCCGCCCAGAACAACCCGGCGTTCCGGTTGCCCTCCGCCAGCCGTGCGACCCAGTCGGAGAGGCGCTCGGCGATCTGCTCGTCCACCCCGCCCGACGGGAGCTGGCGCTGGGGGGCCGGTGGTGGCGTTGGGGTGAGGATGTCGCGGAGCGTGTCGGCGTCGACCGGTCTCGGGCGCCGCCCGTGCGCGATCATCTCGTATGCCGCGGTCGTGCCGTCCGGGGCGGTGATGGTGGAAGGCGGGGCGATGATGTAGCCGCCGGTGCCACGGAAGTCCACATGCGACCGTCCACGCGACCACGACCCTTGTGGACGGTTCGGGTCGGACGGGTAGTAGAGGTGCAGGCCGCCGGACGGGGAGCGGACCGCCGCGCCCCACCCGTCGATCAGCCCGTCTCGTTGCAGCGTCCGCAGCACCGGGAACCCGTTGCCGACGCCGTGCACGTCCACGTCGACGACATCGATGCGGGTGCCGGTGCGCAGGGCGATGTTCGCCTCCGGCATCCATGACCACCACGACCGGATCCGCCGAGGATCTGTCGTCGCATCGTGGAACCCGCGCGTCGTCAGTGGCGTCTTCGCGCTCGGCGCGCACGGGAACACCGACACACCCGCCGCCGCGTAGGCGAGCGCCGCATCGAGGTGAGCACCGGGAAGGGTGGTGGGCAGGTTCCAGCCGGTAGGGTCGGGAACGGTCACGAGCAGCACCTCCTTCCGGGACACGGCGCACGAGGGGTGGGATGCTCGTGCGCCGTGTCACCTGGAAGGTGCGGCAGCAATGCCACCGACCGGGGTCGGGTGTTGCCGGCTCACGAGCATTCTCGGGAGACGAGAGACCTCAACCCCTACCCGCCGTCGTCCTGCCAACGCGAGCGATTCCTGGCAGGATGCGCGGAAAAGTCTGGAACATGCCAGAAATCGTCAACTCGCGCGTCGCCACGTCGACAGATCAGAAGCTGCGCCCAGGTGGTTTTCCGCCCGGTGCGGGGCGGTCCGGATCGTCGGGTTCGGGGCTGAGTCGGCGTTCCCGTTCGGCGAGGAGTTCGCTGAGCAGTCCGCCGCGCTCGAGCAGCGTCGGCGGCTCTACAGGTTGCGGGGTCAGCATGCCGGTACGGCCTGTGTGGAGGATCGCCTGGTTGATCTGCGCGAGCACCTCGGCTGGGGTGTGGTTCTCGGTGTGCTGTTCGAGGATTCGGGCGATCTCGTTCACGACCGTGCTGTCGTGCTCCGCCGGCGGGAACGCCGCCGACGCCGTCCGCTCGCGCCCATTAGGGACGGGTCCGACGACGAGCCGGAACTCGCCCTGCCCGTCCGGCCCGGTCGCGTCATACACACCCCTGTCGATCCATGCGTGCGCGTCCGACGCGGGCCCTTCATAGATCGGCGGCCCCGCCGGGTCATCCGGATCCGGAACCCGCACGTCGGGGTCGGCGGCGAACAGCATGGCCTTCAGCTGCTCCTGCACAGGAACGGGTAGCAGCGATGCACTGGGGCCGGTCGTGTCGTGTTCGACGAGCTCGCGGAGCGTCTGGATCGCGAGCAGATCGGCCGGCGCGACGACACCGAACTCTGCCACGGTAGACGACGGCTGTCCGTTCTCGGTAAGGAGGTCCCGTAGGGCGGTCTCATGGCGAAGAGCGGCGGCTTTGAAGTCCGCTTCCCACTGGACGTGGTCCCACCGGTAACGGGCGTCCTCGTACTCGCCCTCATAGCTCGGGGACACCGTCACGAGGTAATCCTCCTTCCTCGGCTCTACCGGCAGCGGATCTCGCTCCAACAATTCGATCAACCCGGCGCGTACCCGCTCGGCACGGTCGATCCCCTTGAGCGCCTCTGGCAGGCGCGAGGCGGCCACGGCGAGATCGAGGCATTCGTCGCGCCACTGCTCCCGTGCATCCTCCAGCCTGTCAACGTCCACCGTCCCGTCCGGGCGCCGGTAGTCGGCCTCAGCGGGTTCGGGTGGAAACATTCCGGCGACGATCTCCGGGATCCCCGACCCCTCAAGCGCCGCCCACTCCACCGACGGCACCCCCATCGCACCCGCGCCCAGCGCGGTGGCGGGGCCTGGGGCCCAGGAGAAGATGTGGGAGACGTCGTCGCCGAAGTCCTCCCCGAACACACGGTCCCCGTCCGTGCGAAGTTGATCCGGCAGTCCGGCGAACTCCGCGATCAGCACCTCCTGAACCATGTGCTCCGCTTCGGCGTCCGAGCGGGCGAGGACGTCGAACTCGATCACCACGCGGCGCGGCTCGAGCGGTTCGGGCGTATAGCCCAGGGGTGGCGCGGTCTCGTCATCAGGCATGGTAGTGACCTCCTTTGATCAGTGGGCGAGCCGTCGGCCGCGGGGCGGAGGGCTCGGTGCGGGCGTGCGACCCGGGCAGTAATGAGCGGTCGGAACCTGAGTTACCCGCAGGACGCGTGCACGCGAAGGGATCTCGAGGAAGATGCGCGCTGGAGTCGCAGATATGCGTCGAATCGTCGCCTTCTCACCCGGCGGGGTCCTCATGACAGTCATCGCGTGAGGCCCGGGCGCGGCATCTGAGCACCGCCCGGCCCGGCGGGAGCATCCGCGGTGAGCGCGCGTTCACGCTCCTGCATCGCGTGATGGAGGGAGGCAGCGGCGTCGTCTCCCTTCTCGTTGCCGCCGCCGACGGGGATCTGGTGGAACGAGTACGCCGGGTGCGGGGTCGCCTCCCGAAGCGCTTCAAGCCAGGCATCGACGTCCTCGGGGGTGCGCCAGTCCCGAGGACCGCGGTGCGTCTCGAGGAACTCCGACGCGCCCACATAGGCCGGCGAATCCTCAAGCACCTCGTGGATCGCCAGCGCCGTAGCGTGCGCGACCACCACGGGGCTGTCGTGCGCGAGGACGGTCGGTTCGACATCCGGGTCATCCGACCAAACGACCACCCCGAGACACAGCATCCGCGGCCGCCCTGCGTCCCGGTTCGTTTCGGCTCGTGGTGCCTGGGTGATCTTGGCAGGGTCGATGTCCATCTGTGCTCGTCCTCCCATTTCGAGATCGCCCGGGCGGAACCGCCCGGGCCTCTCGATAGGTAGGCGGATAGGGCAGGTCTTGA
Organism: Microbacterium sp. SORGH_AS_0888; assembly: GCF_030818905.1. Lineage (NCBI taxonomy): Bacteria > Bacillati > Actinomycetota > Actinomycetes > Micrococcales > Microbacteriaceae > Microbacterium > Microbacterium sp. SORGH_AS_0888. The sequence goes on along the minus strand of NZ_JAUTAZ010000001.1, from coordinate 1,131,505 downwards.
GGCGAGATCTGACCGGCAGGTCACCGGCATGGTCTCTTCTCCGCGGAACGATTCGAAAGCCCGTCGCGCGTGCCCGGACATGTGGCGGCAGTGGCGGATGGTGGGCTTGCGTTGGAGTGAACTCCAGGACATAGCGTTGCCGCATGAGCACACAGGTCGCATTCGAGGTGCTGGACGATACGGACGCGAGCCTCGGCATCGCAGAGGTCGCGCGGCTGAGCGGGCTGAGTCAGGACACCCTGCGCTGGTACGAGCGGGAAGGGCTGCTGCCCGCGGTACGCCGGGGACCGGATCGCCGCCGCCAGTACACGCGCAGGGACGCGGCGCTGGTGGAGATGCTCGCCAAGCTCCGCGAGAGCGGGATGCCGACGGAGGAGATGCGGGAGTTCTCCCGCCTGGTCACCGGCGGCGCCGCGACGCACGGGCGACGCCTGGCGATCCTCGAAGCCCACCGCGATCGCATCCACAGGCGGCAGGCGGAGCTCGATCAGCACCTTGTCTCCCTGGAAGAGAAGGTGACCCACTACCGCTACCTGATCGGTGCGGGCCTCGACTGCGACGGCCGCCCCGTCTCGCCCGAAGTCGCCGCCGTGCAGCCCCTCACCGCAACAGAAGGAGAACCACGATGACTGTTCCGATGACCCTTCTCGGCGACGGTCTGACCGTCAGCCGCCTCGGGTTCGGCGCGATGGCCCTGACCGGTGTGTACGGCGCCAGCACGCACGGAGAGAACCTGGACGCGCTGAACCATGCTCTCGACCTTGGGGTCACGTTCATCGACACCGCCGACATCTACGGCGACGGCGACAGCGAACGCACCGTCGGAGAGGTCGCGAAGACCCGCCGCGGGGAGATGACGATCGCCACCAAGTTCGGCATCACCGGCTCCATCGCGAACAAGACCATGCGCGCCCGCAACGACCCCGCATACGTGCGCGAGGCCGTGGACGCGAGCCTCACCAGGCTCGGCATCGACACGATCGACCTGTACTACCTGCACCGTCGCGAGGTCTCGGTACCGATCGAGGACACCGTCGGCGCGATGGCCGAGCTAGTGGCTGCTGGCAAGGTCCGCCATCTGGGGTTGTCGGAGGTGACCGCCGACGAACTGGAGGCCGCGCACCGGGTCCATCCCATGACGGCCGTGCAGAGCGAATGGTCGGTCTGGAGCCGCGACGTCGAACGCGCCGTCGCACCGACAGCCGCCAGGCTCGGGATCGGCTTCGTGCCCTACTCACCCCTGGGGCGAGGCTTCCTCACAGGAGCCCTGAGCGATCCCGCTGTCTTCGCCGGTGACTGGCGGGCAGGGCTCACCCGGTTCACCGGCGATGCCTTCGCGGGCAACCAGACCGTCGTCGCAGCGCTGACCGGGATCGCCGGCGACCACGAGGCGACGCCCGCGCAGATCGCGCTGGCCTGGCTGTACGCAGCGGGCGACCGGCTTGGCGTGCCGGTTGTTCCCATCCCCGGAACCCGCCGCCCCGAACGCATCGCGGAGAACGCCGCCGCCATATCGATCGTCCTCACCGCCGACGAGCTACACGTCCTCGATGACCTGTCGGCCCAGGTCAGGGGTGAGCGCTCGGACTTCGATGACCCGAACTGGACCAGCGACACACGCGAACGCGCCGACACGTAACTGCCAGCGGCCACCAGCGGCCCGAGCGGTCGCGCAGGCCGCTGGTGGCCGTGCTCAGATCTGGCGGTCCACCCGGGAGGCAACGAGCGGGATGTAGTCCTTGTCGCGTTCGATGGCGACCACTCGGCATCCGGCCATGAGGGCCGCTTCGACCGTCGTTCCCGAACCGGTGAACGGCTCGAGCACGACACCACCGGGCGGGGTGAGCAGGGTGACGAGCCACCGCATCAGTCCGAGCGGCTTCACCGTCGAATGCGAGATGCCGAACGCGCGGGGCCGCTCGCGGGCGTCGGGCTTGTGCTCGAACCGGAAGATCGGGAACTTCCGCGACAACGACTCGCCCTGCCACGTTCCCGTCAGCACATCCAGCGCGTCAGCCTGCCCGGGGTCGAGGGCGACGTTCATCGGCCACCGGTCATCGGCGAACCGGGCCTGGTCGATGTTGATCCCGCCGACGCCGTGGGCGAGGACGTTTCGGAGTGTGTTGCCCTCCGGGGGTTTGCGGGCGATGACGATCGGCTCGAACGCCGGCCGCAGTCCCGTGCCCCATCCCTCCCACCGCTGCGCGTCCTCGGTCACCGGGGTGCCCTTGGAAGTGACGGTGCGAGTCGCGCCCAGCACGCCGTCGCGGTCATCGGTCTGCACGGTGCGGTCGGGGCGGTGCGCGCCGTGGTGCTTATCGATCGCGTGCGAGAGGTCTATACTCTTGGGCATCCCGGTGGTGTGCAGCCACGCGATCTGGTCGCGGATCTCGAACCCCGCATTCTCGATGCCACGCACCATGCGATGCCACGTGCGTGCACCACCGAACGCTGCAACGTGTGCACCGGGCTTCAGCGCGTGCAGTGCACCTGCAGCCCAGGCCGTGCACCACGCCTCGAACACCTCCGGTGCACTCATGCTGCTCGTGTCCACGTGCGGCAGCGAATCGCGGAACCCGGATGCGTCGTCCCACGTGTGCCCGTTGAAGCTCAGCCCGTAGGGCGGGTCGGTGACCAGCGCGTCGATGCTCCCCGCGGCCAGCAGCGGGAGGAACTCGACGGCGTCCCCGAGGTAGAGGGTCGCGCGGTCGTGGGTGAACACCGGCGCCGGAAGCTCGGTCAGACGACGGGTCGGCGATGACGGATCGGACATAGGCGGAGGCTCCCTGCTGTTCGGGCCCTGTCCGCCTTCGTGTGCGACGAACAGGATCACCCAGCAGGTACGGGGCCGCCCAGCAGAACGCGCGCCCGTACGAGCGCGCCTGGGCCGCTCCTACCCAGGCGCGATTTCCGCGTCCTTGCCATCGCGCCAGCCGACTTCGAGACGTTGCCCTCCAGCGCCAGGCTTCTCCCACACACGACCGGCAATCAGCGCTGGAACGGGATTTATTCGATCAGATGTCACAGCCCGCGCCACTGCTGGTCACGACGTTCTCGGACGGGATCGACTTCCGCACTGTCCATCACCGCCGGTGGGACACGCCGCCGCTTCTTGTAGGGGTGAGTGTCGAGCACTCGCAGCGTCACCCCCAATGGGCTGAGATGGACATCGAAGCCCGTTACGATTGCTCAGTTTATTTGAGCCGCGCGAATGGTGGTCATTGGCCTCACGCTGTTGCGTGGTTCTCGGCGGGCTCGTCGAGTGTTGCATCCGGCACATGCATACTGGGGGCACTGCGGAAATGTCCGCTGACCGCGAGTACGAGACCGACCAGCGTCCACCCGGCGAGGATCCACCACTGGCCGGACGGGTCGGCGTCGGGGAAGTAGCTGAGCGTCCGCAGCAGTGTGTTCGCCGCGCCGGGCACGAAGAATTGGCCGATCGCTCCCCAGGGCGCGGCGAGGAACTGCCATGGCACGGCAGCGGCCGCGAGCGGGTTGCCGACGAGCATGGTGAGCACTGCGCCGATTCCAATGCCGGGGTTGCCTATCAGCGAGGTGCAGCCGACGATGAAGGCCGATGTTGCGAGCACCGACATACCCATCGCCAGCGCAATGACCCAGAAGTCCCCCTGCAGGTAGCCGAACCAGGTGTGGAGCACGAGAGAGAGCAACAGCCCCGCGGCGACCGCGAAGCCGGCAAGTGCAACGAGCCGCCGGAAGACGCCTACGACGAGGAGCGAGATCAGGATGCCGCCGATCATCCCGCCCATCGTCAGCGGGAACGACGCGGCTGTGAGGCCTGTGCCGTTCGGGTCATCGGCGGACAACGACACGACAGGGGTCACGGCGACCGAGACGGTGCTCGCATCGCCTCCTGCGGTTGCGACCTGCTGCGTCAGCTGGGCCTGCAGTCGTGCAGCGACGCCCCCGAGCAGCTGAGCAACCGTAGTACTCGCTGCCGGCGCCGTGAGCACCTCCGGCGCCCCTGATGAGAGCACGATCGCGCCATAGGTTTGGCGTGTCTGGATCTGGGAGATGGCACCATCCCGGTCGGACGCGTCGACGAAAGCGAACACGCCGTCCGCGTTCTCGTCCAGCGCCTGCTCGATCGCCGATACAGCTGGCGTCGGCCCGGTGATGCCGATCGGGATGTCGTGGGCCTTGGCGGTCTTGGTTGGCCAGAGGAAGGCGAGTACGACGAGTGTCACGACGAGGGCTCCGACAACGCCGAAGCCGATCGCGAGCGCCCATCGGGTGTGCGGACGAGCAGAGGACATGAACAGCTCCAAACAGAATGATTATTCTCTTGGGGCATGTTAGCAGAGCGGATATTCTTCTTGTATGCCCCGACTCACGGAAGCCACGCGTCATGATCGGATGTCGCAGATCGCGGACGCAGCTCGACGCTGTTTCGCGCGCAACGGCTTCGCCGGCACCTCGATGGCCGACATCATCACCGAGTCGGGACTCTCGGCCGGGTCGATCTACTCGCACTTCCCAGGCAAAGCAGAGCTCACCCGGTTCACTTCCGAGTCGCTGCTCGAGGCGCGTCGGGCCTCGCTCGCCGCGATGACGCGCGAGGGCGCCGCGCCGACGCCGGCTGAGATCCTCGTCCGTCTCTACGACGAGATGGCCGGAGCCGGCGTGACTGAGATGCTCGTCCAGATCTGGGCCGAAGCGCCCCATGACCCGTTGCTTGCCGGGCTCGCCCGCGACAAGATCGCGCAGGTGCGGGAGCTCCTCCACGAGGCGCTGCTTCCGTGGGCCGCGACCCAGGATGGTGACGTACAGCGGCTCGCTGCCGACGCGACCGAAACGATCATGCTCCTTTTCCAGGGCGCGACGGTACGTCAGACCTTGGAGCCGGAGGCCGACGCTCACGTTCTGCTGGCGGCGGTCGTTCGACTTCTACGCTAGGGTCAGCATCACCCGGGGCCCCGCGTGATGGCGCTGGAACTGCCCCCTTGCCCGAGCAGCTGCTCTTTCGGTGGGACCGTTGGCTCCGAATACGGCAGCCGTGCGGATCTCGATGCTTATGAAGTCATCGTCGAGTCGGAGGGTGAGCCTGGGTCAATGTCGTGTGACTCTCGATCGATCTCTTCTGAGGATGCCACGATTACGCCACTTGCCTCCGAAAGGAACCGGGTGAGTGCGTCCAGCTGATCGGGCGTCCAGGAGGCCAGGAGGCCAGCGAGGCGCTCGTTTACCCTCGCGTATGTGTTGCCCAGACGGTCGACGCCGGTCGCGTGGATACGTGCCGAGCGGCCGTCGTTCTCGTTGCGGTGTCGCTCGACCCATCCGGCGCGTTCAAGGCGAGTCAGTATGCCGGTCATGGTTGCGATATGGGTCCACGTGCGGCGCGCTAGCTCGGTGGGTGTCTGCGGCCCATCCTGATGCAACGAGTCCAGCACGGCGAGGTCCCCGTCTCGGATGTCGAGCCGTGCTCCGACGACACGGTTACTCACGGTCAATGCACTGTTGAGCCGCCGCAAGGCCAGCACCGCCTGCTCGACCGTCGGGTTCCCGCCGGGGGTCGTCTTGTACATGCCACCTCGTTTACTATGGTTCTCATAGTACATGTGTGATCAGGAAGTGTCGGTTCGTCCGCGCGAGTGCACAGACCGGATGATGAGGAGATGCGATGAGCAGAGTAATCCAGTACCGCCGGTTCGGCGGTACTGAGGTGCTGGAGATGGTCGACACAACCGCCGAAGAGCCCGGACTCGGCGAGGTGCGGATCAGGGTCGAGGCAGCCGGACTCAACCCGATGGATGAGAAGGTCTTTCACGGCGCTCCGCCTGTGCGAGTGGTCGGCTTCGTCGCCGCACTCTCCAAGCCCGCAGAGTGGTTCTCGCCGAAATTCCCCAAACGAGTCGGGCACGACTTCGTAGGGACCATCGACGCAGTCGGAAGCCAGGTCAACGACTTCGCCGTCGGCGACGTGGTCCTCGGCACCTTGCGAGGTGCCCCAGGTGCAAAGACCAAGCGCGGCTCACTCGCAGAGAGCCTGATTGCCCCCGTCGATGACGTTGTCCACAAGCCCGAGTCTCTCAGCATCGAGAGCGCCGCGACGCTCGGCGTCAGCGCTCAGACGGCCTGTGGGGCCCTCCGCGAAATCGATGTCCGGAGTGGCGACGTCGTCGTAATCAGTGCTGCGGCGGGCGGTGTCGGGTCGCTTGCCGTGCAACTCGCGACTCACCGCGGCGCTACGGTCATCGGCATCGCAGGCGAAAGCAACGCCGACTTCCTGCGCTCACTCGGGGTCATCCCCGTGGCCCACGGCGCAGGCGTGAAGGATCGAGTCCTCGCAGCGGCCCCCGGCCCCGTCACGAAGATACTCGACTGCTACGGCGGAGAGTATGTCAAGCTCGGTTTCTCGCTCGGGCTCCGCGGCTCCACCATCGGAACCCTCGTGCCCTCCCCGAAAGCGATCCTCCGCGGTGCCCGGTTCACGGGCTCACGGCACGCGCAGCCCGGCGATCTCGAGGAAGTCGCTGCCCTGGTAGCGAGCGGTGCCGTCAAGACGGCGATAGCGCGCGCGTATCCCTTCGAGATCGCGGCGGTACGCGAGGCGTTCACAGAACTGGCCACCGGCCACGTTCGTGGCAAGCTCGTCATCGACATCGCAGCGAGGTAGCTGACCGGCCGTGATCCGATCAGCCTCGTCACTAGGTTCTTGTCGGGAACTGAGGATGCTTGTCTGTCGAGCTAGCCTTGTTTTTTCGTCGGTCCGCCGAGGCGGGTTGATCTGTCGATCGCGGCGAACATGGTCCCTGCCCATCGAGGTCGGTGGGAGAGGTACAGGATCGCGCGTCGGCCGTGTCGGGCGAGGGCTGCAGGGAACGCGAAGAGCCCGGTGCCGGAGGTGCTTGAGCTCCCGCTGGCACGCCTCGTGCTGCGGGTGGGCGCGGAGTGTGGCCCACGCTGACAGGTCGGTGGCCAGGGCGACGATGCCGCACCAGATCCGGTTCAGATCGAACCCGCGCAGGGGGGAATCGACCTCGACGGCCAAACTGGCACCGTCGTGATCCGTGACCTGCTTCGCGCCGCCGCACCCCGACCCGGCAACGCGTGATCAAACGTGCGATCTCGAAGTGCCACGCCAATGGAAGCGACACCGATCGCTGCACCCACCCCGCGATATTCCACACCACGATCTTGACAGGGACTGGCCAGTCCTCCACGGGACTGGAGTCGCATGCTAATCTTAGTCCCGAAGGTGGAATATCCGAGTGCGGGACTAAACCGGTCGTGCGGACGCTGCGGAGGAGGAAACGATGCGTATTTTGGTACCGGGAGCAACGGGCTCCGTGGGTCAGCAAGTTGTGCAACAGGCGCTTGATCGAGGGCACGATGTGGTGGCGATTGCCCGCAAGACGACGACGCTAACGATGGACCATCCAGCCCTCACCAAGGTTGCGGTCGACATCCTAAACGCGCGTGACGTCGAGCCTCTTGTAGCCGGCGTGGATGCAGTCATTAGCACTGTTGGTATAGGTGCTTCGAAGTCCCCCACGAAGCTCTACTCCGCAGGCACCAAGAATCTGATCGAAGGCATGCGGGCTCATGGTGTAACGAGGCTTGTGGTGATCTCTTCAGAGGTAGCTGAGCATTGGGCACATCAAGGTCTGTTTAAGCTTTGGGTCGTCCTTCCTCTGCTGCAGCACTTCATAGGCGCGACGTACGACGACATGCGTCGTATGGATGTCGTTCTGTGGGAGAGCGATGTGCAGTGGACGGCGATTCGTGCCCCGCGCATCCGGCCAAAGGAGGGCAAAGGCGACTACCGACTGAGTGCTGACGGCCCACTGGCGCGTGGCTGGGCTATCACGGCGACCGATATGGCCGCTGCGCTGATCGACATCGCTGAGCGCGGCGACCTCGGGAGGAAACATGTCTATGTTGCCAACTAAACGTTCGGCCGCGTCGACGGGGCGAACATGATTCGCCGTCGCGACCGGGGGCTGGCTGGCGGACAGGTCGTACCGAGGACACTTGGGCTGTCGGCGATCTTCTTCGTCCTCCTCCATCCTGCCGCGCTCCTCGGCGTTGCCTGGACGGTCGGCACTGTCACAACATCGCAAACGCTCGAAGGGGCGACACCTGGGGCGTGGATCACTGGAGTGATCGGGTGTCTCGCTCTAGCGTTCTGGCCCTCGAACTCGACGACATATCTACGTACGAGGGTCGTGTGCTTCGTGCTTTCTGAAGGGCTGTTGCTTGGCGGGGTCGTGACTCACGGCGAGAGCATCCTTCCGGGTATCGCGATCCAGCTGTCCTTTGCGGCGTTCTCGACAACCATCGGTGCGCTAGCGGTACTCTCCACTGCTCGCGTTCGCTCGACTTCCCAGCTCAATCGGGTGGCACTCGTTGCCGTTACCGCGTATCTGGTCTTCGTCCTTCACAACCTCGGCTTCGCCGGCATGGGTTTGCCTATCCAGGCTGCTTGGGGCGCAGGTTCGCAGATTCTTCTCGGGATCCCGATCGGCCTTCTGCTGGGGCTGTTGCTGGTCCCGCTCGCTTCCTGCGCCCTTGTACGTCGTGTCGCGCGAGCTGATCTGGTCCACTTCGACGACGTGGAGCCGACCCACCCCTGGCGAGCTGCCCAGGGCATCATCGCCACCATCATCTGGCCCTGGGGAGACGCGCCTCGCAAGCTGCTGCGACGCGGCCTGGTAAGATCGGGATAATACACCATGTGGATTGTCCCGTCGAGGGTGATTAGGGAGTGTGGCGACACATGACGAGAGATCAAGTTGTAAGAGTTCGCGTTGCACTACAAGAACAGCTAGTGACAGCCATATTGGGCAACGAACGTGTTGCTCGCAAGTACGGTCTGCTCGTGACAGATCTTCAGACTCTACATCTCTTAGTCATGCGTTCGGACGTGCGGACGCCCCGTCAGATCAGCGATGTTACGGCGATGCCAACGAGCACTGTGACAAAGCTCATCGATCGGCTTGAATCTGCTGGTTACGTCCGGCGGACATCTGATCCAACCGATCGGCGTCGGACTGTCCTGGAACTGGTCGAGGAGAACATCGCTCCCCTGCATCACTTCTACGGCCCAACGACCGACAAGTTCGACGAGCTCAGCTCAACCTTCTCCGTGGAAGAGCTCGATGCAGTTGCTCGATACCTTGAGGCGGTGAGCTCCTTCTACAGGCTGGACCCGGGAGCTCCCTCGTCCGACGACGAGTAGGGGCTGACATCTCGTTCGCGCACGATAGCAGCCGTCAAAAGGAAGCTCTCGGCGACAAGCCACCATCTTCCTTCGACGTGGTCGACCGAGGCCCCTGGTATGGAGACGACGAATTGGCCACCGTCTTGCGTCTCCATCATTACTGTGACTGTCATAGAGAGGATAGGCACCAAACGCTGGATGGAGCTCAGTGCTTTGAATGCGGCTTCGCGTGCCGAAAATCCCACGCGCGATCCCTCAGCCTGCAGTTCTGCGGCTGGTCCGACGAAGCAGTCCTTCGCCAGCGCAAGGGAGGATGCTTCCGGAAGCGGAAGGTTCGGTTCGAGGTCCACGCCGATGCCGTGCAGCAGTGTGGTTCTCGCTACGCAGGCGATGACCACTCGTCGCGTATGAGTAATGCTCCCGGTCCAGCCATTTGGCCACGCGACGGATCCGTCGGGCAGACGCTCGAGGTTCTCGTGGCGGCCCCCTAGCGTCTGGATTGCCGTGCGTGCACAGACCCGGCCGATGGCGAACTCGGCAGCGCGATGAGACGACATCGTCGTGGTGATTGCGTGGTTGGTGGCGGGGGAGCCATCAAGATCATGTACTGCGTCGTTACTCCACGACACTGCCAGGAGCCCGGTGGAAGACACCCATGTCTGAGGTGGGCGCACCGCGTCAAAGCCTCCAGTCATCGATATATCCGTCGGGTCGAAGAAGACGAGGATGATCACCTCGGAATCCGTGATCGATCTCGACTCTGACGGAACGCTCGTGCAACTCCGGATTACCGGGGACGGAGTAGCCGCCTGGCACCACCAGGACGTGCTTGTACTTGCGAAGGCCCTCAAGGACCTCCCGGTTGCTCATGAGTTCACTTGCGAAGGTCCCTGCGTGACGGTCGAGAGCGAATCGTCGAAGCGAGCGAGAGAGCATTGCCGAGTTCGTTCCCGAAATCGATCGTCCTAGCCCGCGTTCTATCAGGTCCTTCAAGGGTCTGATCCTTGCCGCACCGGCCAGCAGCGTGTCCTTAATGGACGCCGAAATACCACTGCGTCTTGTCGCTTCGCGGATAAGCTGCCCAGAGTCTTTGACGGCTCGGTGACCCAGTGGCCGCATCTCTCGCTCGTAGGAGTCGAGAAGCGCCACCGGAGCCCCCCGGCGCAGAACGGCGCCGACTTTCCAGCCGAGGTTGACGGCATCTTGGAGGCCAAGGTTCATCCCCAGTCCGCCTGCGGGCGAGTGGACATGTGCGGCGTCCCCGATGAGGAAGGCATTGCCACGTCGGTATGTCGTTGCGACGCGCTCGTGGCTACTGAAGCGCGATATCCATCGCGGATCGTTGATACCAATGTCTTCTCCGAGGATGTTGGCGACCATCAGGGCAAGCCGATCGAAGTCCTGGGAGTCATCGTCATGTGGCGTTAGGCTGGCGTCCCAACCAAGCACCCGGTGGTAGCCGTCTCCGAACGGCGCGATGAAGACGAAACCTTTTGCGTTGGCGACAAGCGACAGGGGCTCGGACGAGGGGCGCGATAGCCGGGCGTCAGCGATGATGACCGACGGTAAGACGCACGAGCCGACAAAGTCAATACCCAGGGTGTGGCGCACGCCGCTATGATGGCCGTCTGCACCGACCAGATACTCGGCCTGAATGCTCTCCTCTTGGTCCCGATGCCGAAAGCGCACCGATATCGAATCGGTCGCCTGTTCCATGCCGAGGAACTCCGCGCTGTACGTGATTGAACCTCCAAGCGCTAGAAACTGCTCGAGTAGAACTCTCTCGATCTCAAATTGTGGAATGACGAGCATCTCCGGAAAAATTGACCCGACGCGATCGAAGCGCACATGCATGCCCCACAGCAGAGGGATAGAGCTAACTGGTCGACCTTTGGATCGTATAGCGTCGGCGAGTCCACGCGTGTGGAGGATCTCGAGCGTACGTGCATGCACTGAGAATGCACGAGTTAGATTAGATTCGATCGAGTTTCGCTTCTCGAGGATCATGCATCTGACGCCTTGCTTAATCAGATCGAGGGCTAGCATCAGTCCGCTTGGTCCGGCCCCGACGATTACCACTTCGGTAGTTCTCATCGAATTCTCTCCTTTGGCTGTGATCTCGTCGCTCGATAATTCATCAGTAGAAACTGAACCGTAGTAACGCCTTCGAGAAATTCGCGGAGCCGATCGAGCTCTCCTTCCGAGCAGCGGGAGAGTTCTTCTTCGATCTTGTTCTTAGCCGGGGCGAATTGCGCGATGATTGATTCCACACGCTCGGGCACTGTCGAAATCAGTCGAAGCCGCCGGTCTTCCAAGGCCGCGAGGCGGACGATGAAGCCGCGTTCCTCAAGACGATCGAGGATTCTAGTCATGGTGCTGGAGGGCAAGCCTGACATGGAGCATAGCGTGGCTGCCGTTGTGGGTGAGCTTCTCAGATGAATGAGATGCAGAATCTGAAGATCGGTAGACTTCAGGTTGAAGTCGCGCGCAACTTGACGGCAACTGGGGAGTGTATATAGTACGAATTTCTTGACGGTCTTCAAAGCGCGTTCTGCTGAACGTTCCATCGAGTCCGAGGTGTCGCGAATTCCCATTACAGGCTATTCTTCTGGACATACTGGATCTTCTCGACCCAGTCAGTGAAAGAGTTGGCGCCTTTGGTGGGCATAAGTGAGACGACCTCGGACTGCCCTGATCTCACCTTCGGATGGCTCGCGGCGATCGCCGAGAGGCCTGTGCCCGGACCAAGATCGACGATGATCCAGTCGTCGTTGAGCAGCATGTCCAGGGCCGACCAGAACTTCACAGGCCGCCACAGTTGCTCGGCCCAGAAATTGGCCTGTTCACTCTGCGCGTCAGAAACCCAACTCCCGGTCGAACCTGAGACCATCGGGACTCGCAGGCTGGATAGACGGGCCGTGCTTAGTGACTCTTCGAGCTGGAGTGCCTTCTCCTTCACAAGCGGCGAGTGGAACGGCATGTCGGACATCGCGGGAACTGTAAGGATCGATCGCGCTTGCGCTATTTCTGCAAGTTTTTCTAGAACGCCGAGTTCCGCGGAGACAAGGCACTGTGTGGGGGAGTTCTCTGCTGCTATCCATGCCCGAAGACCGTGTTCTCGAAGCAGCGAGGTAATTGTTTCAGAGTCACTTCGTACGGCCCGCATCGACCCACTCGGGCCCTCATCCAGAATTTCGGATCGACGTGCAAGCACAACCCGTGTAGCCTCGTCATCAATCAAGCCGGCAAAGACAGCGAGCGAGAACTCTCCTGCACTGTGCCCGAGTAGGGCGCTCGGATAGAGCCCGCGGGATGCGAGGGACCGCGCCGATGCGATGCCAAGCGCGACCAGCAACGGCTGCGTGTAGGCAGACCGCGTGAATGCCTCTTGCGAACCCTCCAGCCAGGCATCGAGGATCGAAGCCAACCGTGGTCCTGCAAGCAGAGCCTTCACGGTGCTCCGGAACACGACGTCATTCTCGAATTGCGCAATACCCATCCCGACAAATTGCGAACCTTGACCCCCAGAGAGGAATGCAATAGGACGTCGTACCGAGGCGCTCAACGCTTCTCTCCTTCAAATAATTATCGTTCGTATGTTGCTGCTCAGACTGCTCGGTTCGAATAACCGGCGCGTCTGAGAATGCTCGTCATCCCTCGATCTGGGAAGATCAGTTCCAGTGAGAAGTCGGAATGCTCAGCCGCGATGGATCCGAGAGTTCGAACCCAATCCACGCGATGAGTAAGGATTTCCGCGAGGGCCAGCCGGACATCGTCCGCGCCTGAAATGCGTCCTGAGCGTGTGGAGAGATACAGTGGGACCCTCGGATGCGCGATCGATATTCTCCGTAAGGTGGCGTGCATCGGATCGTGACCGGCATAGATCGACGAGTGTGCCGCCCCAGCGATACCGAGACGAACGACCCGCTTCCCCTCCCTGGTCTGGGCGCGTCGTTCCAGTTCCTCCACGCACCGGAGATCGCCACTGACGACGATTTGATCGGCCAGGTTGACATTGGCGATCCCCAGCGCACCCGGGACAGCGCCAAGGGCGTCTGCGCACAGCTGCGATGTCTCAGTCACGTTGAAACCGAGCAGGGCGCTCATCGCGCCCGGCCTGATCCGGTGCACGGCGTCCATAACCATGCCACAGCGCGAAACTAACCGAAGGCTGTCGGGCCAACTCACCGATCCGGCGATCGCGATGGCCAGAAACTCGCCGAGGCTGTGGCCAGCGACGCCGTCGACAATCCTGTGGTGGTCATTGACCGACGTCCAAGCGGCATAGCCGAGAAGGAACTGAAGAGGCTGTGCGAAGCGATTCGCTAGAGGCTCTGCCTTTCCGTATGCGGCCAGAGCGCGTTTCAGGTCAAAGCCAGCATCGCGCGAGAGGGCCGTGATGGAATTTCGCTGATTAGGGATACTGATATAGTGCTCAAGTCGCCGCATTACATCATTCATCGATGATGCATGGCCTGGGGCGATGGCGATGTGCGTCGTCATATTCACCTCCCTTTTTTTAGACTGTGTCTAAGCATTGGTCAGCACGTACCCGTCGGGTCGCACGAGAAGGAAGTCCTGATCCGAAGTCGGACCATGGAGTTCGGAACGCTGCTCGATGTTGCGCAGCTTCTGCAGTGACGGAGAAGCCCGGAAGGATCCATCAATTGAGCCGATGCGGCTGTACTGGAGTGACCTTTGCGCGTCCTTAAGTCCGAGTAGCTGCGAGTGAGTAAGAGAGACTCTGGCAGGCGACAGCAGTTTCTCGGTATTCGTCCCGCACGACGAATAGTCGATGTCAGTACCTGAGAGGAACGCGGCTGGGTCTTGTACTCCCGTGGCCGACGACGTACCGGCCGAGCCACGATCGATTAGATAAGTCTCGTAGAGCTCCTGCACCTGTGTGTTCACCAGTTCGTGGAGTCGCCGCGCTGCGAATTTGCGTTCGGCAGCATAGTCATCGAGCAATCGCGACGTGCCTGTGTCGATGGTGTGCTTGATCCTCCAGGCGAGGTTGAAGGCGTCCTCTATCCCGTAATTGAGCGAGCACCCACCCACGGGAAGCTGACTGTGAGCCGCGTCGCCGGCGAGGACGACCTCGCCGTCACGGAACGAATCCGACACAACTCTGCGGTCCGTTTGTAACCCCCACGAGAGGACCTTCCCTTGGAGCGGTGCCCCCGTCGTCTGGGCCCATGCAATCTCCACGTCGCGCGCAGTAGTTATAGCGGGTGCCGCAGCGGGAACATGCATCATGATCCGGTGCAGCTGATCTTCGATCTGTCCTGAGCTGACCACAGCCCCGTCGGCAAACGGCTCGAACCTGTAGGTCGGCATGTCTGCAGCACGCACATTCGCGGTGACGAACCGTCGCTCACCGGCGACCGCTGTCTGCCCCATTCCCGTCCACAAGCGCACCGCGCTGTCTTCACCGTCGCACCCGACCAAGATGCGGGAGCTGCTTGACTTGATGAGGCTGCCGCTGAAGGCAGCGTGGACCATGCCGTCAGGGCGCATGCGCGACGACAGGTAGCGTGTGCCGCGCACGAGTTGTGCACCCGCCTCGAGGGCCCAATCGATCAGCGCTTGGTTAAGGGCCTGTTGAAGAATCGGCCACATTCCGGGCCACGGAGTGTCAACGCAACCGAGATCCACCTTCTGGCGCCCGTAGTGGCCGAAAGCGGACGGCGACGCCGTAAGGAGACCATCCTTGAGATCGAGAACATCGAAGATCTGCGCCGCGCGGGCGTTCACAGCCATAGCACGCGGACCTTCGAGGACGTCGACACTCTCGTCGAAGATGCACACGTCGATGTCGTTGAGGGCGAGTATCCCGGAGAGCAAGGAGCCGACTGGTCCCGCTCCGATCACGCTCACCTCAGTGTCGACATGCGCTTGAGTCTGCGTCACTCAGCGACCTTCGCGGTTGTAGAGCCGATCAGTTTGATCGTCTGCGTGCTGTTGTGCATAAGGTTCGTGCCGGCGATTTCGATGGCCTTGGCGAGTGAGGCCTCCGGGCCGAGGAGATTCGTCACAGTCGCCCGGGTTACCGCGTACTCATGCACGCTCTTCACGAACGTCTGGCCGTCTTCCGCGAAGACGTGCCACTCTCCACGATGGCTGACTAGCGCTCCAGGGGTTTCTATCTGCTTGTACACGATCGACGAATCAGACAAGACCACACGATACGAAGCGGTCTCGTGGGTGGATCCATCCTTCGCCTGCGTGACGAGCCGGAGTAGCTCCCCACCGGTGTCGAACCGCGTCAGGGTCGCATCGACGACATGCGGAATCCGCTCAGCCCATCGATCGGCTCGAAGAAGGAACTCGAACGCGTCATCTGCCGACGCTGACACCGGCAGCGCTTCCTCGACACGTCCATGTAGATACTCAGCCTCCGGAACCGCGAAGAACTCTCGGAGAGATTCCAGCTCTTTTTGACTGTTCGTGTCTACGGCTGCATCGATGAAGTCGGCGTCGTCTTTCGTGTGCGCGGTGAAGGCATGCCCGAGTTTCACAATTGAGGTGCCTTCTCCCTCAGCGAGAATTTCCCACGTTCCCGACATCTCGATCACCGGCGCAGCGGACTGCGTCTGAGCAAACGTGATTCGCAGCTTCTCCGGTTCGAAGGTACGGCGGGATCGCCAGGTGCGTACGGTGCCGTTTGCCGTCGCCCAGATCTGGATGAGTTCCTGACGCTCGGACGATTCCACTCGCTCGGCGTATATGGTCGGCGGAAAGATGTCAGCCCACCGAGTTACGTCCGAGAGGAAGTCGTAGATACGCTCAGCGCGGGCCTCGACACGAATCTCGTGGGCGGTTTCTCGTTCGATCATTCGAGTTTGTCCGTTCAGTAGTTGCCCAGGCCGCCGCAGACGTTCAGAGCTTGGCCAGTGATCGACGCCGCATCTCGAGTCAGTAGGTAGAGCACGAGACCAGCGACCTCCTCGGGCGTGCTGTAACGTCCCAGCGGGATCTTGGCCGAGAATGTGTCGAGGATCTCCGCCTCGGTCTTCTTGTAGTGCTCGGCATACCCCTCTCGAACGCGTTGAGCCATGGGGGTTTCCACATATCCGGGGCATACCGCATTGACGGTGACGCCACGCGGAGCGAGTTCTTTGGCGAGCGACTTGGTAAAGCCGATCACCGCGTGCTTTGACGCCGAGTATGGCGTCGCATATGCGATCCCCTGTTTGCCGGCAGTGGAAGCGATGTTGACGATGCGCCCGAAGTCGGGGATGAGATCCGCACGGGACAGGGCCCGTGTGACAAAGAAGACAGAGTTGAGGTTTGTCGACAGGATACGGTTCCAATCCTGATCGCTAATGTTGCCCAGCTCACCTCCACCGTTGGTTCCGGCGTTGTTGATGACAGCGTCGATGATGGTTTCTCGTTCAGAGATCGATGTGATCCAGGAGTCCACTTCTGAAGAGTTGGACACGTCGACGGTGGTTCCTTCGATCGAGACGCCCTCCTTTCGGAATCGTTCCTGGACGTCACGAACAGCATCCGCCGATCGTGCGCAGAAGTAGATTCGGTATCCCAAGGTGGCCAGTCGCTCAACGATCGACAGTCCTATCCCGCTCGTCCCGCCGGTGACGACCGCAGTTCTTGCGGGCTCTTCCTTCGCTCTCGTGTTGGGAATGCTCATTGCTGCTGTGCCCCTTCGGCGGTTTTCGCCGGGAGGTGAGAGTTGATCAGGTTGATCAGCTCCTGGGCCGTCTGGGCGTTGGCGATCTGCGTGTCGGGGACATCGGCACCACTGTCGCGGCGCAGCCGCAGCCCCGTCTCGAGGACGGCCAGCGAGTCGTACCCGAGTTCGTCGAAGGACCTTGTCTCGAGTGCGGTGAGGAGGGCGTCCGCGTCGTCTGTGCCCGAACCTTCGACCAGCGCGGTCCAGACGTCCTTGATGTCGATGTTCGTACTCATTGCTTCCTTCTCCCTGCTTGTGGTGGGTTATGTCGGGTTATTCCGCGCTGATGACTAGCGCGGAATTGAATATCGGCACTCCGCGCGCCAATACAAGCGCATGACGCGCAGATGGTAGCTTCCTGCGAGCCGTAACGAGATCGAGTCCTGTTCCGTTCTTGATGGACACCCCGGGTGTCGGAGGGATCGTCTTGGACCGCAATGTGAGCGCCGCGAGTACGGAATCGAGAGCGCCCACTCCCGAGCCGGCGCGACCGAAGCCAGTCTTCGGCGCGGTTACGGGGACGCCCTGTTCTCCAAAGACCTCAGTGATCGCCGCTGCCTCCTGATCGTCTTCGGACTTCACTCCGGCTCCGTCGGCGAAGACGATATCGATGTCTTGCGGCGTCAGCTCCGCACTTTCCAGCGCGAGTCGGATCGCTCTAGCAAGCGCCTGCGAACCTAGCTCGTCAACCGTCATCGTCTTACCGTGACCGCTGATGCGAAGCGCTTTGCCGACCTTCTCATCAGGTCGATTTGGACTTAGGAGGAGATAGGCGCCACCTTCAGCTGGAACGAATCCTCCTGCGCGTTCGTCGAAGGGAAGATACGACTCTGAGGGATTGCGCCGCTCACTTACCCGACCCGTACTTTCCATGGATACCCACGCCAATGGCGAGAAGAAGCTCTCGATTGCTCCCGCGAGGACGATTTCCTGGCCTTGACGCAGCAGACGCGCGCCCTCCCAGATCGCATCGAGTCCGCCGGCCGAATCAGCGACGAGCGTCGAGCACCTCCCCTTGAAGCCGTATCGAATGGAAAGCTGCCCAGTATTTACCGCGTAGAACCAGGCGTAAGACTGGGCGGTGCTTACGTACGAAGGGCCCCTCTGGTAGAGATGGCGTAGCTCTTTCTCGCCGAACGCATACCCGCCGGCTGAGTTTGCCGTCACGATGGAACGGCGATACGGGTCCGTTTGGTGATAGTCATCGGCCGCGCTCTCAAGGGCACGCTGGGCAGCGACGAGCGCCAGCTGGGTGGAGCGGTCGGTACGGGGACGGAGCATCCCTGGCACGTCCTCGAGAGAAAAGTCTGATACCTCACCCCCCAGCGAGGCACGGTAAGACGATGCGTCGAATGCACTGACCTCGTTGATGGTGACGTCACCGCGTAGCGCGCTCCGCCACAGTTTCGTGACGGTGCTGCCATGAGGACTTGCCACGCCCACTCCGGAGATCCAAGCGTGCGATTCACTCGGCATATTCAGCCCTTTCGATCACGAGTGCGCTCTGAAACCCGCCGAACCCGCTCGCAATCGACACCACACGATCGACCTTCTCCGAGCGGCCCTCGTTCGGCACGTAGTCGAGGTCGAGAACAGGGTCGATCTCATTGAGGTTCGCGGTCGGCGGGATAAAGCTGTCCCGGATGGCGAGGACACATACCGCCACTTCGATCGCACCGATTGAGCCCATAGAATGCCCCGTCATTGACTTCAGTGAGCTGACTGGTACGTCGTAGGCCCGCGCCCCCAGCGCCTTCTTTATCGCCTCTGTCTCGTGAATGTCGTTTTGGGTGGTACCCGAGCCGTGCGCGTTGACGTAGTCAATCTGATCAGGTTCGATGCCGGCGTAGGCGAGCGAGGCAGAGATAGCCTCCGCGAGCTCGGTGCCGTCGTTCTTCAGGCCCGTCATGTGAAAGGCATTCGCTCGAGCACCGTAGCCGGAGATGGTGGCGTATGTACTCGCGGTCCTACGCTCTGCGTGCTCACGGCTTTCGACGATCATCACGGCGGCGCCTTCTGCCAGCACGAAGCCCGCGCGCGTGGCGTCGTAGGGCCGAGATGCCGACTCGGGGGTGTCGTTGAGATTGGAGGTAGCCATGATGGAGTCGAAACACGCGAAGGTGATCGGTGCGATCGGGGCTTCCGTCGCTCCTGCGATCGCTACGTCGACATCGCCTCGACGCACTGCCTCCATCGCTTGAGCAAGCGCGTCGATACCCGAGGTGCAACCGTTCGAGATCAGTTCTCCCGGTCCACGAGCCCCGAACCGGCGGGCGATCTCCGCCACGAACGAGCTGGGGACAAAGTACTGGTAGAGGTCACGATCCAAGATCTCGTCGACCTCAATCAGTTCACCGTCTCGTGACGTGAGCCGGTATATCTCCTCCATCGACATCGTTGCTCCCACCGCTGACCCGATGTAGACGCCGATTCGCTCAGGACGCACATCGTCTAGAGCTCCGCTCGAGTCCGCAACCGCTTCGGCGGCCGCGGTAACGAGGAGTTGTGCAGCACGATCGAGAAACTCAGCCTCTTCTGAAGAGAGTCCGCCGGCGATCGGGTCGAAGTCCACCTCACCAGCGATCTTTGACCGGAACGGAGAAGGATCGCAGAGCGTGGTTGTCCTTGTCGCAGGCTGGCCGCGGCGCGTGTTTTCCCAGAAGCTCTCCCGGGTGGCCCCTCCAGGTGCGACGATGCCTACGCCTGTGACGATCGCGTCAAGCCGGTCACCCACGAGAACGCTCCCAGTGGTAAAAGCGGTTCGCGATCGCGTCCTTCGGGCTCTGCCAGTTCGGGTCATAGGGCTCGAAGTACTGGCGAAGATCCTTGCTGATCTGCACGAAAGCCGGGTCCGTCTTTGCGGATTCGATGCGATCAGTGCCGTCTTCGGTCTCGAAATCCTGCAGGTGAAAGTAGAGGTCGTGGAAAGTGAAGAGTTGCCGCCGCACGGTGCCCATTCGTTCTGGCATGTGTGATCGGTCGAACTCGGTGAACAGGTTTCCGATTTCGTCGAGCCGATCCGTGTTCAGTTTTGCGACGATGAGAGACGTGTGAAGCGGCATGGAGCGATTCCTTTCTTAGTCGTGATCGATTCCGATGGCCCAATGGCGAAGGACCGCATCGATCGAAGCGTTTGTACGATCGGTCCATGCGACGACACCGTCGGGACGCAACAGGACCGCGAGGCGATCCTGTTGCCCTCGTCCCGTCTCGAGCAGGATGGCGCTCGTCTCAAGACAACGGACATCGGCACCCGTCAGCAGAGCGCTCTGCTCCGGATCGGGCCTATCGGTCGAGACGAACAACCATTCGCCGTTCCTCTGCAGACCGGAGGCTTTCTCCTCGCGCGTCACAGCGGGGAAGCTCCCCGACAGCGCCTGCCACCCAATCGCGTCGTCGTCCTCCGCGTAATCGAAGGCATACTTGACGTCGATGCTGCTCACCGCCCGCGCGAGTTTCGCGGCACTGCGAGGCTCATCGAGCAGTGTCGCGAACACCCCTCGTAGCGAGTCCACTTCGGCGCCACGCAGGAAGAGCTGCCCTTGAGCCTGCGTGTTCGTGATGAGAGCGCGCGCCGCAGCCGACCTCTCGTCATCGAACGTACTTAGGAGATCTGGCGAGTCATGACGAACGGCCTGGGCGAGCCGCCAGCCAAGCCCCGCCGCATCCAGGATGGACACGTTCATCCCCTGACCTCCCGCAGGAAGGTGAATGTGTGCGGCGTCGCCGATGAGGATCGCGCGTCGGTCAACAAGCGACTCGGCCAGACCCGACGAGTCGGTGAAGGAGCTGCCCCAGTGAAGGGCCTTCCAGGTGAACCTCTCACCGAGCACGCGTTCGTAGGCGTCCGCGATCTCTTCTCCTTCGAGCGTCTGTCCACGTTCAAGAAGAGGAGCACCGAACTCCGCGACGATGACTCGTACCGCGCCGTTACCGATCGGTCCCGACATGACCATGCCGCGCTCGTTCCTCTTGCCGAACGGGTTGTCGGAGAGGTCGCTGTCGAGGAAGTCGCCAAGCAGCATTTGTACGGAGGGCTTCGAGATCTCGAAATCGAGGCCTGCGATCGAACGGACGGTGCTCTTTGAACCGTCGCACCCCACGATGAACTTCGACTTCACTTCCGTCCGAACCTCATCGTCGTCGGCCAGCAGGCTCACTACGCCGTCATCGTTCTGTGAAAAGTCGATGAGCTCCTGGCCTCGAGTGATCGAACCGCCGGCTTCCTCCAACCACGCTGTCAGGATCTCCTCGGTGCGGAACTGAGGGACCTCGATCGCGGGCGAGAGATCAGATGGGATCGCGGCCGTTGAGAGTGGGAATCCGGCGAAGTGCACCTGGTCGCGCCCTCGAAGCTCTCCAAACCTGCCGATCTGGCCTCGGGAGAGCAGATACTCCAGGGTGCCGATCGTCAGACCCAAGGCCCGGGATTCGGGGGTCGCACGATGCTCACGGTCCACGAGCACGACAGAAATGCCACGGAGCTCCAACTCTGTGGCAAGAGAGAGCCCGGAGGGCCCAGCACCCACCACCAGGACGTCCGCGGACAACTTCTTGCGGTGGGGCATACGTGAACTCCTCGTTCGGGTCGTCGGTAGACAGGCGTCACCGCTCGCGTTTTCGAACCTGTAGCCTTGGCTTAATCGTTGGATGGCGCCGTCCGTCCCGCGGCTGCGACGTACGATGAATCGGATGTCGACCTCACCTCGTCGCGGACGACCGCCGCTCACCTCTCGCACGGCGATTCTGGACGCCGTGCTGGAGCTCGGGCTCGATCGGGCCACGACCTCGGCGGTGGCCCATCGGCTCGGCGTCGACCAGTCCACGCTCTACCGGTACATCGCGAACCGTGAGGAGATGCTCGACGCGGCGGTCGAGGTCGCCGTCGACCGTGCGGTCTGGCCGGAGCCGGGCGATGACTGGGCGCAGTACCTGCGGGAGTGCGCGCACACCATGTGGACGATGTTCTCGTCGACGCCGGGGCTCGCCCAGCGTCTTCGCGGTGCGATGTCCGCACCGGAGAGCCTCGCATCCCAGGCCTATCGCGTGGTCGAGTATCTCCATCGGCGGCTCGGGATCCCGGTCAGGGAGGCCGCGCTCGTCGTCGACACGATCGGGGACATGACCGCCGACTCCTATCTGACCGTGGCTGCGCTCGACCGTCGGGTGGACGGCGAGCGCACCCTTCGCGAGCGTACGCTCGCCGCGATCGAGGCGGCAGGACCCGTCACGGGGCGCGGTGCCGTGGCGTCGGAGTACGTCGACGCCCTCCGCGACGCCATGGGTGAACCCGGCGTCCCGAGCACCTGGTGGATCGAGAAGGTCGATCTCGTCATCGACGGAGTGAGACGACGGATCGAGGACCGGGACCACTGAGGTCGCCGGGCCGAGGACGCCCGGGTCCGGAAGGCAGCCGAGGTCGCCGCCGCCTCGCCGTCTCGGGCGCTGACCGGGGACCGGCGCGCCGCGTTGGCGGCGGCGCGGCCCGCCCATGGTCTCCTTGGCGGCCTCCTGCAGTTCGCGGTCGTGTGCGATCTCGCTGAGCACGCGGGCGAGGAGCAGGCTTGCCCGGTCGCCCGTCTCGGAGAGGTGCAGGGACACGGTGAGGAGGTCTTCGCGGAGGTCGCCGGTGTCGGGGGGATCGATACGCCGTTGGACGGCGGACACTGCCGCGACGACCAGGTCGGCGTTGGTCGTCCGTCTGCGGTGTATCGCCGACTTGCCGCATCGTGCGCGGCGGGCCGCCGCCTCGATGGTGGTGCCGGCGTAGCCGTGATCCGCCAACAGGTCCTGCGTCGCAGCCAGGATGGCGCAGGCTTCACGGCAAGGAAACGAGCGCCGTCGGCGCGGGAGATCTCGGACGGCCTTCGCCCCGGTCGGCGACTCGTCCGCCCGCTCTTGCCGGTCGGGGCGATCCTGACTCAGCTCGGTGCGAGGTCCGCCGCCGCCACCGCCGGCATGGCGGCCGGTCAGAACCAGTCGGTCTCGTGCGAGATGACCGATCTGCTGGCCGACGCCGACGCACTGATCTATTACACGAACAACGACGGCACGCCGGCGAGCAACATCGACGAGCTGTTCGCGCTGAAGAGCTACCAGGATCTGCCCGCCGTCGCCGCCGGGCACGAGGTCGGCACCTCCGACGTCCTCCTCGGTTCGTGCTCCGACGCGCTCGGAGCGTTCGACGCGATCGAGAAGAACCTGAAGACGTTCTCCTGACGCGTATCGACGGGAGTTCGACGCGCCTCGGCGAGCTCGCGGCGGGACGACGGGTAGCGTTACGGATCGACATGCGCTGGACCATCACCCCTACCCCGTTCGACGACCCGGATGCGGACTCGCTTCGGCGTGCGCAGCGGAAGGAGCTCGATGCGCGCTACGGCACGAGCGATCACGAGCCGGGTGTCCCACCGTCGGCCGCCGAGGTCCCGGTGTTCCTCGTCGCGAGAGATGCGGACGGCTCCGCGATCGCCTGCGGCGGGCTGCGTCCGCTTCCGGACGCGGTGCTCGGTGCCGGCGTGGTCGAGATCAAGCGCATGTACACCGTGCCGTCCGCGCGCGGGAGCGGTGTGGCGGCGGCGGTGCTCCGTGCGCTCGAGAGCGAGGCGCGCCGCCTCGGCGCGCGCCGCCTCGTCCTCGAGACCGGCACCGCTCAGCCCGACGCGATCCGCTTCTATCAGCGGGAGGGGTACGGCCCGATCCCGCTCTTCGGCTCCTATGCGGGTTCGGACAACTCCGTCTGCTTCGGTCGGGAGCTGAGCGCGGAGGATCCCGGGGGCGCGTGATCGGCGGCCGGTCCTCGGTGCGTCAGTCGGCCGAGCTCCGCGCGTGCTCCACCAGGACGTCGTAGACCTCGCTCAGTCGCCCGCGGATGTCGATGCTCCCCGGTGTGAGCAGCCACTGGACCTGCAGCCCGTCCTGTGTCGCGAGCAGGGTGGTCGCGACGCTGTCGGCGCGGCTCCGCGCCACGCCGTCCTCCTCCAGCCAGGACGCGACGATGCGCCGGGTGCGTTCGTACCGGGCCCGGAAGTACTCGTGGGCGGGGTGGGCCGGATCGGCTGCCTCGACCGAGAGGCGGGCGAAGAGCTGGATGAGGCCGGGCTCGGCGGTGTTGAACGCCGCCACGCCCAGGATGCGTTCGCGCGGGGACTCGCCGCGCTCGAGCTGGGCGGAGACGCGCGCGCGGCTGCGCTCCTCGCGGCGCTGCAGCACTGCGAGGAGCAGCTCGTCCTTGGTGGCGAAATGGTGCCGGAGACCGGGATGCGACACCCCGGACTCGGCCGCCATGTCCCGCAAGGAGGCGCCGTGGTAGCCGTGGGCCGCGAAGTGCGAGAAAGCCGCGTCCAGGATCGCCTCCCGCGTCCGCCGTCCCCGCAGGTAGCCCGCCGATCGTGCCCCGGACACATCGCCTCCTCATGCCCGCCCGAGCCTACCCGCGGACCCGGATGCCGACGGCGTGGAACTGAATACTTCCCAGATGGGTTGTATTCAGATAGCGTAGCCCCGACGAGGAAGGGGAGGTCCATGGCAGAGCCGCCCCGATCCACGATGACGCCGGCCCCGCCCCTGCGGATCGACGAGGTGACCGTGATCGATCCCCGGGACGGCAGCATCCGGCCCGGCACGTCCGTGCTGATGCGCGAGGGCCGGATCGCGCAGGTGATCCCGACGGCCGAGACGTCCGCCGTCGCGGGCGTGCGCGTGATCGACGGGCGCGGTCGCTACATCGTGCCCGGGTACATCAACATGCATACGCACGTGCTGCAGGAGAAGCGGTCGAGCCTGTTCCTCGCCACGATGCTCGCGGAGGGGACGACCGGCATGCGCCAGATGGCGGGCTCGAAGACGATGCTGCGTCGTCGCGCCGAGAACCGGCTGGGCCTCGGGGACGGCGCCCCCGGGCTGCTCGCCCTTCCGGGCGCGCTCCTGATGCCCTTCAACGCGCCCGATGCCCGCCGCGCCCGGAAGGAGATCAGCCGTCAACGCGAGCTCGGTGCCGACTTCATCAAGCTGATCCAGGTCGAGCGCGAGGTGTTCTTCGAGGCGGTGGACTGGGCGCACCGCAACGGCCTGCGGGTGGCGGGGCATCTGCCGCCCTCGGTGAGCCCGCGAGAGGCGTCGGAAGCCGGCTTCGACTCCCTGGAGCACCTCGGCACGAGCAGCAACCTCTGGATCGAGACCTCTGCAGAGCGGGTCGTGCTGCGCCGCGAGGAGGACACCTCGGGACCTTTCCCGAACTGGCTCGGGTATGTGCCCTTCGCCCAGAAGATCTTCTCCAGTGAGCTGGCGGCGAAGGCCATCGCGAAGACCTTGATCAATCCGGCTCTGTCCAACTCGGCGGAGCTCGTGACGATCCTGCAGCGCGCGTTGGACTCGTTCGACGAGGATGCCGCGGACCGGCTGGTGGAGGTGTTCGCGACGAACCGCACGTGGCAGACGCCGACCCTGGTACGGCTGCGCACCGAGTATCGCGTCGACGATCCCGCCTACGCGGACCATCCGTGGATGAGGATGATGTCTCCGCGGGCACGTGCGGACTTCCTCGAGGCGCGCGAGAGGTTCATGGCGTTGCCCGCCTCGACGCGGGAGACCTATCACCAGTACTACGAGATGACCCTGATGATGGTGAAGCGGATGCACGATGCCGGCGTCCCCCTCCTGTCGGGGACCGACGGTCCCGGAGGCAATCCGGGGCAGGATCTGCAGTCCGAGTTCCGCGAGCTCGCAGCGGCAGGGATCGCGCCGCTCGACATCTTGCGGGCGGCCACGACGCTTCCTGCGGAGTTCCTCGGGCGCGCCGATCGCATGGGCGCCGTCGCCGAGGGGATGGACGCCGATCTGGTCCTGCTCGATGCCGATCCGCTGCAGCACGTCGACAATCTCGCCGCGATCGCCGCCGTCGTGCGGGGCGGGCACCATCTCCCGCGCGAGACGCTCACCGCCGAGATCGATCGGCTCCTCGCCGCGGCGCCGTCGTGATGGCGGCGGAGACCCGCTGCGCCGAGGGCTGCGCGGCGGCCACGGCGTTCGCGGCGCGTACGACCGCGTCGACGGTCGCGCTCAGCGTCGAGCCGTCGCGTCCGGCGGTCCATGCAGGGCCGTCGGAGGAGCGGTACTCGACGAGGGTGAGGGCATCGGCATCCGCCCCGGAACGCATCGAACTCTGATGCAGTGACAGGATCTCCAGTTCGATTCCGACCTCGGCGAGCGTGCGGACGATCGCGTCGACCGGCCCCGTTCCCTCGTGCGCGCGGTGGTGTTCAACGCCGTCGACGACGACCGTGACCTCCGTGAGGGCGGCAGCCTCGTCGACACGCAGCGCCGCTAGGCGGACAGCGCCGTCGGCGGACTCGGTCAGATAGCCGGCGGTGAAGATCGCCCAGATCTCGTCAGCGGTGACCTCGTCGCCGGTCGCATCGGTGTGGTGCTGCACGCGGCGGGAGAGGTCGATCTGCAGGCGCCGGGGCAGCTCGATGCCGTACTCGGCGCCGAGCAGGTACGCGATGCCGCCCTTCCCGGACTGCGAGTTGACGCGGATGACGGCGTCGTAGGTGCGCCCGATGTCGGCGGGGTCGATCGGGAGATAGGGGACACGCCAGTCGATCTCCCGCTCGGGCCGACCTGTGGCGGCGGCGCGCGCCCGATGTTCGGCGAAGCCCTTCTTGATGGCGTCCTGGTGGGTGCCGCTGAACGCGGTGTGCACGAGATCTCCCACGTAGGGGTGGCGAGGGTGGATCTCGATGCGGTTGCAGTGCTCGACCGTGCGGCGGATGGCGTCGATGTCCGAGAAGTCGATCATCGGGTCCACGCCCTGCGCGTGCAGGTTCAGGGCGAGCGTCGCGAGGTCGACGTTGCCGGTACGCTCGCCGTTCCCGAAGATGCAGCCCTCCACGCGCTGGGCGCCGGCCAGGACCGCCAGCTCGGCACACGCGACACCCGTGCCGCGGTCGTTGTGCGGGTGCACGGAGAGGATGACCGCATCCCGGCGAGCGAGTCGGGTGTGCATGTACTCGATCTGGTCGGCGTAGACGTTCGGCGTGGCGACCTCGACCGTGGCGGGCAGGTTGAGGATGACGGGACGGTCGGGGCGCGCCTCCCACAGCTCGGTCATCGCGTCGCAGATCTCGAGGGCGTAGTCGGGCTCGGTCAGGGTGAAGACCTCGGGCGAGAACTCGAACCGGACGTTCGGCAGGTCGCCCGCCAGCTCCCACACGTCCCGCCCGCCCGCCAGGATCAGCTCGCGCAGCTCTGTGCGGTCCTTGCCCAGCACGGTGTCGCGCCAGGTCGGCGCGGTGGCCGTGTACAGGTGGATGACGACGTCGTTGGGGATGCCGCGGATCGACTCAACGGTCCGTTCGATCAGGTCTCGACGTGCCGGGGTGAACACGACGATCGTGACGTCGTCGGGGGCGAGGCCGCCGGCCGCGATGAGCCGGACGAAGTCGTAGTCGGTCTGGGAAGCGGACGGGTAGCCGACTTCGATCTCGGTGTACCCCATCCGTACCATGAGCTCGAAGAACCGGCGCTTGCGGGCGGGGTCCATGGGCTCGGCGAGAGCCTGATTGCCGTCGCGCAGATCGACCGGGACCCACAGCGGCGCCTGGCTGATCCGGCGGGTCGGCCACCGTCGCTCGGCGTCGGTGAGGGGGATGTCCACGCGTGAGTAGACGTCGGCGTAGCGGTGCGAGGGCATGCCGGAGGGGCGCTGCCGGTTCCAGGCGGGGGTGGTCGTGTCCATGTCGTCGGTTCCTTCAGTGCGGTACGGGAGGTGACCGGCGCAGCGTTGGGCTCCACGACGGGGAGCCGGTCCGGCTATGCCCCGCCGTGGCGGCGAAGAAGGAGGAGTGCGAGGGTGGACACGTACGAACTGTAACATAAGTCCGCAGACAAGTAGAGGAGACGTCGATGACTCAGCTCAGACGTGTGCCGCTCGCCGATCAGGCGGCCGAGGTGCTGCTCGACCGCATCCGGGCGGGGGAGTGGACGCTCGGGTCGAAGCTTCCCGGTGAGACGACGCTCGCGCCGCAGCTCGGCGTGGGGCGTTCGACCGTGCGGGAGGCGATCCGCCAGCTCGCGGGCCGCGGCATCCTCGACTCGCGGCAGGGCTCGGGTGTCTATGTGACGGCCCTCGATGTCCCCGAGGACTGGGACCATGTGCTCCGCCGTGCGGACATCGTGACGGTGATCGAGGCGCGCACCGCCATCGAGGTCGAGGCGGCCGGGCTCGCCGCGGAGCGTCGCACCCCCGCCGACCTGCGCGCGATCCGGCGGGCGCTCCAGACCCGCACGGCGCCGGGCCAGAGCGTGGAGGAGCACGTGGACGCCGACATGGTGCTGCACCGGACGATCGTCGTCGCCGCGCACAACGAGGTCCTCACCGAGCTGTTCGACGGGTTCGTCCCGCGGGTCCGTCGCGCGATGGTCGACATGCTCCGCATCCGCCCCGTCGCCGATGAGGACGCCGACCACGACGCCCACGCGGCGATCGTGGCGGCGATCCTCGATCGTCGGCCGGAGGACGCGACGCGGGCGAGCCGCGCACACCTGGCCGCGCTGAAGGCGGGATTCGCGTGAGCGCCGATCCCGTCGTCGTGCTCGAGGACGTGACCTTCCGCCGGGGCGACCGCAACATCCTCGACCGCGTGTCGCTGCGGATCCTGCCCGGCGAGCACTGGGTGCTGATCGGCCCGAACGGGGCGGGGAAGAGCACGATCCTCCGGTTCGTGGGCGCGCAGACCTTTCCGACCAGCGGCACGGTCGACCTGCTCGGGCAGCGGATCGGCCGGGTCGAGCTGTTGGCGCTTCGCCGACGTATCGGCCACGTGAACCCCCGGCATCCGCTCGATTCTCCGCTCACCATCACCGAGGTCGTGCTGACCGGCATCACCGGCACGACCGAGCTCATGATGCGGTGGGAGCCGGATGAGGTCGCTCGGTGCCGCGCCGCGGAGCTGATCGAGCTCCTCGGCCTCGGCGACAAGGCCGAGTGCACGTGGCCGACGCTGTCGCAGGGGGAACGGGGGCGCGCGCTGATCGCCCGCGCGCTCATGGGCGAGCCCGCGCTGCTGCTGCTCGACGAGCCGTCGACCGGCCTGGATGTCGCAGCCCGGGAACAGCTGCTCGAGACCTTCGACCACCTCGCCGCGAGCCGTCCTGATCTCGCGTCCGTCCTCGTGACCCACCACCTCGAGGAGATCCCCGAAGCCGCGAGCCACGCGCTCCTGCTCGCCCACGGCTCCGTCGTCGCCGCCGGTCCGGTCGCTGACACGCTCACCACGGAGCTCGTCAGCCGGGCTTTCGAGCACCCCATCGTCGTCGACCGCAGTGACGGTCGATGGCGGGCGCGCAGTCTCCGCTCGGCACGCTAGAGATCGTGCAGGGCGTCACCGGGCGCTCACCTCGGGCCGCACGCTCCTCATCGGCTCCGATCGCGCAGGGGTCTGCGCGCCGTCCACCGGGACGATCGGGCGCGTTCCCGTCGGACGGCTCCGGCCCCTCGCGCACCGCTGCCGCGTGCTCAGGGGATGTCCGCGGTGGCCCCATCCCACAGCAGGTCGCGAGGGACGCGGTGCAGAGTGACCGCTCCCACGGCATCGAACGGATGCAATGGGTCGGGCTCGCACGCGCCGGTCGGGCCGCCGAGCTCGGAATGGGCGAGCGCGCTCATGACCGTGTACGCGTCCATGGTCTCCCATCCGCTCGCGACGAACGCGTCGAACGCGTCCTCGTACCCTCGCTGCACGCTCTCCTGAACGGTGGCGCCGAGGCCGACGAAGATCCACTCCTCGGCCGTTCGGATCCGTGGCGCACGCAGCCGCAGCGACGACACCACGTCGACGCTCACGACGACGGTGCCCTCGGCCTCGATCGCGACGAACGAGGACTCGCCCCGAGCCATGATCGCGTGCACGTCGCCGATCGCGAGCAGGGCGCCCTCGACCTCGACCGGCAGCAGCACGGTGGCCCCGGGAGCGATGTCGGGGACGTCCATGTTGCCGCCGATCGCGTGTGCGGGCATGACGGTCGAGGCGGTGCCCGACGCCGGCGCGGTCCCGATGCAGCCGACCATGGGGCGAGCCGGCACCGCGAGCGACTCCGTGAGATGCACACCGGCCGCATCGATCGGGATGCGGCGGGTGACGACCTGGTCCGGCATCCGGTCGCGGAGCGCCCCGACACCGGGCAGGCTCATCGCCCACCCGGTGTCGGTCAGCCGGATCTGGTGGATCGTCACCGCCAGCGCGTCGCCCGGCCGTGCACCCTCGACGTACACGGGCCCTGTGACAGGGTTCATCGGGGCCGACAGGGCCGCCAGGCTGCCGTGCGTGTGGAGCTCGCGATAGACCGCGTCATCCGTCTGGAACGCGATGGTCTCACCGGTGCCCGGCGCGATGCGCAGGACCGGGGGGACTCGGGCGTCGTGGCCCGCGCGGCCGTGCTCTTTGCCGAGGCGGTGGTCGATCCTCACCGTGCATCGACCTCCGCGCCGCCTTCGCCCGCCACCGAGGCCGCGTGCTCGGGAGCGGGCGCGGGGCTCACGCCGTACTTGCGGGCGAAGAACAGATAGACCACCCCGCCGATCACGAGCCAGACGATGCCGCCGATCTTCGCCGCGACGTCGGCGTTGAGCAGCACATAGCCGATGATGACGAATCCGATCGCAGGCACCACCAGGTGCAGCAGATAGTTCTTCGATCGCTTCTTGCCGAGGTAGTACACCGCCACCGAGACGTGCAGCAGGAGGAAACCGAGCAGGGCGCCGAAGTTCACCAATGACGAGATGACCGCGATCTGTCCGACGAAGAACAGCACGAGCACCAGCGAGATGCCGCTGACCAGGAGGATGGCCGCGAGCGGCACCTGACGGGCGTTCACCTTCGACAGGAATGCGGGGAGGCGCCTGTCGCGACTCATCGAGTACAGCAGGCGCGAGGTCGCCGCCTGAGCGGCGACGGCGTTGGCGATTCCGACCGCGATGACGTTGACGGCGAGGAAGGCGGTGGCCCACCCGCTGCCGGCGGCCTGGGCGACCAGCAGGAAGAACGCGTTGTTCACGTCGTCGTCCGAGAACGACACGGTGCCGGCCGCGAGCGCGCTGGCGAACCACGTCTGGACGATGAAGAGGACGGCGACGACGAGCAGCGCGATGATCATCGCCCTGCCCCCCGAGGTGCGCGTGCCGGTGGACTCCTCGGCCATCGTCGAGATGCCGTCGAAACCGAGGAAGCTCAGAACCGCGATCGAGAGCGCCGTGGCGATGAGAGCGGGATCGACCTTGCCGGCATCCCACAGCGGAGCCATCGTGAACTCGGCACCGGGGACGGTGCCGGCGCCGAGCGCGATCATGGCGATCGCGACGAAGATCACGATGAACGCCAGCTGCACCACGAGCATGACGCGGTTTGCCAGCTTGATCGAGCCGATGCCGGCGACGTTGATGGCGGTGTTGACGATGACGAAGGCCACCGCCCAGATCCACTGCGGCACGTCCGGGAAGATGCCCGCCATCGACGACGCCGCGAAGACATACAGCAGAGTCGGGACGAGCAGGTAGTCGAGCAGGATCGCCCACCCGGCGAAGAAGCCGACCGTGGGATGGATGCCGCGACCGACATAGGAGAACACCGACCCGGCGATCGGGAAGGCCTTGGACATCTGGGCGTAGGCGAGGGCGGTGAAGATCATCGCGACCACGCCGACCAGGTAGACCAGCGGCACCATCCCGGAGGCGGCGTTGTAGACGACGCCGAAGATCGCCCACGGCGCGATGGGCACCATGAAGACGAGGCCGTACACGACGAGGTCGAGGGTGGACATGGAGCGCTTGAGCTCTTGCTTGTAGCCGAAGGACTCCAGCTGCTGCTGGGTCTCGGGAGCGTCGTTCGACATGGGACTCCTGTTCGGGTGAGGTGGAGCGGGGCGGGCGTTGGCGGAGCGGATCAGGGCAGCGGGGCGAGGAAGTCGGCGATCACGGCGAAGAACTCCTCGGGCATCTCGAGATGCGTGCAGTGGCTGGCGCCGGGGAAGACGTGCGAGCGGGCGCCGGGGATGTGGTCGACGAACGGCTGCCAGGTCTCGGGCGTCGCCTCGTCGAACTCGCCCGCGACGACGAGAGCGGGCACGGCGACCTGCGGCAGGCGGTCGATGATCGTCCAGTCACGACCGGTTCCGACGACATGGAACTCGTTGGGGCCGTTCATCGTGTGGTAGACCGTCGGATCGGCCAGCATCTGCGTCTCGCTGTCGACGAAGTCCTGCGGCATGGGGGTGATGCGGCACACGTGTCGCTCGTAGAACTGTCGAGTGGCGTCGACGTAGTCGGGGTGGTCGATGGTGCCGTCGGCCTCGTGACGATCGAGTGCTTCTCGCGCGTCGGCGGGCAGCTCGGAACGCAGCCGTGCGGCGCCGGCGAGCCAGAGGGCCATGGACGCGGGCGAGTTGCAGATCTCCAGGCTCCGCAGCCCCGCGGGTCGCCGCACCGCGATCTCTGCGCCGAGCATTCCACCCCAGGACTGTCCGAGCACGTGGTACTCGTCGATTCCGAGCGCGGTGCGCAGGCTGTGGAACTCGTCGACGAACAGCTGCGGCACCCAGCGGGAGACGGGGGCGTCGGGGTGGTGGGAGCTGCGTCCGCAGCCGATCTGGTCGTAGTGCACCACCGTGCGGCCGGTGATGTCGGCGAGGGCTGAGAGGTTCGCCACGTAGTCGTGTGCCATTCCGGGGCCGCCGTGCAGGATGAACAGCGGCGCTCGCCCGGTCGGGGCGGCGGGCTCCGTCAGCCGGGCCCAGGTGAAGCCTTCGTCGAATGGAACCGTGATCTCGCGTTGCATGCAGTCATCGTGAACCTCTTAAAGGTTCGTTGGCAAACCTTTTTGTCGGATTTAACATGAAAGAAATGACGGGGAGCGCATGACCGACACCGACGACGCATCCCTCGTGGAGCGGGTGACAGAGCGACTGATAACCGCGGTCGCGGTCGGCGAGTTCCTTCCCGGCACGCGGCTCCCGCCCGAACGAGATCTCTCGCCCCTGCTCGGCGTCGGTCGAACCACCGTGCGCGCCGCGCTCGACGACCTCTCGGCGCGGGGGCTCATCGAACGCCGCCGCGGGCGTGCGGGCGGGACGTTCGTGGCCGAGGAATGGCCGGCGTCGGTCGTCGTGGGCGTCGACCGGTGGTTCGCCGAGCGGTGGGACGAGATCGTCGATGCCTGCACGGCGAGCTCGCTTCTGCACTCCTCGATCGCGCGTCTGGCCGCGGAGCGGCGGACGGACGCCGACATCGTCGCGATGCGGGATCGGCTGGCGGCGTTCCACGCGGCCGAGTCCGGCGACGCGAAGCAACGCGCGGACAGCCTGCTCCACCTCGCGATCATCGACTCCGCCCACAATGCCGCGCTCCGCGACATCGTCCTGGGACACGAGAGCCGCCTCTCGCTGTCGGCTCCGGCGCATCCGTGGGGCGACCGCGAGAGCCACCGGCGGATGGAGTCGCGGGCGGCCCGCGAGCACGACGCGATCGTCGAGGCGATCGTGTCCGCGTCTCCCGACGCTGCAGCCGATCTCGCGCGACGGCACGTCGGGATCGACCTCGAGCTGTTCACCGAGGCGCGTGAGTTCGCGCGCCGACGCGCGGAGGCCGCCGCGGGGTGATCCGGTCAGCCCGGCCCGTCGCTCGACGCGGCGAGCAGCGCCACGACCAGATCGCTGATCGGGGTGGGGATGTCGTGGCGCCGGCCGAGGCGTGAGATCACTCCGTTGCGGATGTCCCACTCCAGCGGCCTGCCGGCTTCGCGGTCCGTGAGGATCGAGGTGCTCATGTCCGGCGGGAAGCCCTGGAACAGCGCCAGGATCTCGGCGGGGACGGTGTCGTCCAGCTCGGCCCCCTCGGCGCGGGCGACGGCCAGGCACTCGCGCAGATACGAGAGCGTGAGCTCGGCGATGTCCTTCCGGGTGAACATGCCGGCGCGGCGGCCGGTCAGCGCCATCCATCCGGCTGCCGCGTTCTGAAGGAGCTTCCGCCACGCGAGGGTGCGGAAGTCCGGGGCGATCTCCGCCCGGCATCGCGTCCCGCCGAGAGCCTCGACGACCCGCTGCGATGCGGCCGACACGGGGACGCTCAGGCGCGGCTCGCCGCGCAGCAGCACCGTGCCGTCGGCCCGCGCCTGTGCGGGGAACCAGACGACGGAAGCGATGGCCTCCGTTCCCTCGGGCAGGTGGGGGGCGACCATCGACGTCTGCTCGACCCCGTTCTCCAGGACGCACACGACGGTTCCGGGGCGGCACAGCGCCGGCAGCCAGGACGACGCGGCCGCCTCGAGCTGTGTCGCCTTCACCGCGAGGAAGACGACGTCCACTGCTGCGGCCGAGGTCTCCGGATGCGTGTTCACCGGGCCGGGAACGACGATCACGTCGTCGCCCGCGATCAGCTCCAGGCGATCGCGTCGCGACCGCCCGCACAGCAACGGCGTGCGACCGGCTTCGTGCAGCGCCGCCGCGATCGTGGTTCCGATCGCCCCGGGGCCGACGATCGCGACGGTCTCCCTCGGATGTGCTCCGGAGACCCGATCGACGCTCGTCACGGCCACCACGCTACTCACGCCGGCTCGTGCACCACAACGGTCCTCCACCACGGCGGACTGCATCGTGTCATAGTCTTCACTCATGTCGGAAGCCGCCTCCTCGCGCCGGGGTGTGTCAGCCCGGCGCCGCGCGGACGAGGACGGTCCCGCAGCGGCGGCCCGCGTGCTCGGAGCCCGCATCAGGGCGCTGCGTCAGAGCCGAGGCATGACGCTGACGCAGATGGCCGCGGAGGCCGATCTCTCGCACTCGTTCCTCAGCCAGGTCGAGCGTGGGCTCGAGCGCATGAGCATGACCTCGCTGTTCCGTGTCGCCCAGGCGCTCGGCACCACGCAGCAGGCTCTGCTCACAGACGACACGGATGCCGCGCCCCGGAGCGCAGGCGCGTTCCACGTCTTCCGGGCGAGCGAGGCGACGCCACTGGACGCCGGCGGCAGCCCCGTGCGCGTGCTCGCGCGGGACCATCCGCGGTTCGTGCCCATGGTCATGTCGGGAACCTTCGCCGAGGACCTGTGGTGGGTCCACGACGAGGAGGAGTTCGTCTACGTGCTCGAGGGACGCCTCGTCGTCGTGCTCGACGGTGAGGAGCTGGCCCTCGAGGTCGGCGACGCCGTGTACTACCAGGGCGGTGTGCGCCATCGCTGGCGCACCGAGCCGGGCGAGACGACGCGGGTTCTGACCGTCAAGGAAGGCAGCCCGGGGTCGCACTGAGACCCGTCACGAACCGCCTCCGAGCTCGCGCGCCACGGTTGCGAGGTCGGAGGCGTACGCGACCTCCTCTCCCAGTCGCGCGCCGCCCGCGATCACGACGCCCCCGACCAGGCCCGTGCCCAGCAGTGCGTGACCGTACCCGACCGCGCGCCGGATGCCCTCCGCGCGGATGTCGCGCGCCGAGAAGAGGCGGTCGATGAAGCCGACGGGCAGCTTGGCGGCATGGAACGAGGCGAGCAGCGCCGCGCCGTCGCGGTCGACGACGAGCGGTACTCCGGGCAGAACGGGAGCGCTCGCTCCGGCCGCCCGGCAGAGCTCGACGAAGGCGGCGACCTCGTCCGCATCCCCGGCATACTGCGTGAGGCACATCCTGCCCCCGGCGCGCTGCTTCTGCGCGACCCGGGCGCCGCGCTCGGCGATCGGAGGAGCCGCCGGCGACTCCGCGAACGACGTGAGCAGCCCGAGCGCGCGAGCGCGGGGGAGCACCGTGGTCGACTCGAGATCGAACACGGGTCTCGCGTCGGGACGATCGCCGGTTCGCGTGTGGTCGCCGGTCACGCAGTGGACGCCGGCGACGCCGAGGGCCTGGAGCGACGCCAGCTCCCGGTCCAGGGCGGTGCGATTGCGGTCGCGGGCGTTGAACCCCATCCACAGGCGCAGCCCCGTCGCGGTGATGAGCGCGGCACGGTAGGAGGGCGGGAACTGCACGCGCGAGCGGCCGGCGTCGCCGGAGAGCACGGCATCCGTGCTGCCCGAGAGCGCGGCGGCGGTCGCACCGACGGCGTCCGAATGCAGGGCACGAACGGGGAATCCCGTCATCACGAGCGGACGCCGCCGGGCGATCGCCTGCAGTTCCCGGCCGGATGCGGTCGTGATCTCGTCGAGGTCCGCGCGGTCGTCGCCGTCCCACCGCACGGGCAGATCCCGCTGCAGGAACACGCAGGGCGCGGGCTCGACCTCGCACGTCTCGTCGGCGTTCACGCCGCCGCACGGCCCGTAGGCCATGGCTTTCGGGCATGCGGCCAGGCGCACGGGCGGATGCGTGCGGCCCGCGTCCGGAACGGTCGGTGTCGTCATCGCGTCGGCTCCCTGGCCTCCGCATCGGTGAGCAACCGCTCGCGCAACAGAGTGTTCGTCCGGACGATCGCCGTCACGGCCGACATCCCCGTCGGATCACTGTCGTCGACGACGGCCGACAGGTGCACCCCGACCACCCCGGGCACGGCCAGAGCGCGCCGCGCCCACTCCGCGGCGGCACGCGCGCCGGACTCCGCGGCGTCATGGGCATCGGCTGAGGCCACCGCCGCCATGAGGTCGGCGGGCAACGACACGCCGGGCAGTGTGCCGAGCCGGCGCGTCGCGGCACGCGAGGCGAGCACCGGCACCGACACGCTGATGGGGAGGGGCGCGGCCGTCCGTGCCACCCCCGCCGCGAAGCGTGCGATGTCCTCGATGTCGCCGCAGAGGTTCAGGATGCCGAGCTCAGCCCCGGCCTGCGCCTTGAGGGCGAGCCGCGCCGGACGGTAGGCGACCGGGGGTGCGGCCGGCTGCTCGGCGACGGCGACGAACAGACCCGCGCGGCGGGCGAGAGCGGCGACGCGCGTCGAGTCCAGGTCGAAGACCGGCCTCGCGTGCGGAAGGGCGGTGGATGCGGGATGGTCGCCGGTGACGGCGAGGACGCCGGCCACTCCGAGATCGGCGAGGGCGGCGAGCTCGCCCTCGATCGCGACCCGGTTGCGGTCGCGGCACGTCATGCCGGCGATGACGGTCGCTCCCGCCGCGACGAGGACGAGTGCCTTGTGCGTCGGGCTGAGGGCGTCGCGCAGGCCCGGCGGCTCGCCGGCGATGACCGCCGTGAGGCCGGCCAGCCGGACGCCCGCCTCGGTCAGCAGACCCGGATCGGTGCCACGGACCGGGAGGTCGGCGGTGATCATGGGACCGTCGCCGATGCGGGCGGCGAAGGCGGCGGAGGCCGGGCGTCTCGTCCCGACGGCGAGTGCGTCGCCGCTCTCCCGGGCGCTCTCCGGCACCGCGACGTCGGAGGGGGCGAAGGCGAGGCCGTCCAGGAGCTCGCCGTCGTCGACGAACGAGCACCGGAGGTCGGGGATCTCGCATCCGCCCTGTGCGGACACCCCGCCGCACGGGCCGTAGACCATGCGCTTGGGGCAGCGTCGCGATGCGTCACGCAGGCGCAGATCGAGCGTCACAGCGCTTCCTTTCGCGGTGAGGGCTCGTCGATGCCCCGCCCCCTCGAGCTCGGGAGGCGGGGCATCGACGCGACCGGGTCAGCCCATCTTGATCGAGGTGTCGATGAACTCGTTCGTGTAGAGCGCGGACGGATCGATCGCCGACGCGGCCGCCTGCGTGATGCTTCCGGCCGTCACGAGGAAGGGCGTGAAGTCCTTCACGATCGCGGACATGCGCTCAGGGTCGAACTGGCCGAACACGCCCGACGCCGTGTCGTTCGTGACCAGACCCAGCTTCTTCTGCTGCTCGACCGAGAACTGGGCGACGCCCTCCGAGTAGGTCCATCCGGTGTCGTACTTCTCGACGAGGTCGAGGATCACGGCGTTGCCGTGCTCGGGGGCGTTGAGGAAGTCGATCTGCGACTGCTGCATGATCGGGACGAGCTTCTTCAGGCAGTCCGCCTTGTCGGTCACGTCGGCCTTCCGCACCGCCAGCGGCTCGGGGTAGATGTTGTAGCCGAGCTCGGACAGCAGCTGGTAGCCGACCGGCTTGCCCCACTGCGAGATCTCGTTCTCGTAGATGTACGGCTCGGCGGTCGCGAAGCCCTGCTGCAGGATCTTCGGGTCGGAGACGAACCGCTGCGGGGTGCCCTCGTAGCTCGTGTCGATCTGGGACGAGGTGATGACGCCCTGCGACAGCAGCAGGTTCGGGATGACGTCTCCCGAGGTGACGACCGGGTCGCCGCCCGCCGCCGCCTCCTTGATGGTCGTCGCACCGTTGTGGCTCTCCGGGTCCCACATGAGGATCTGCGGGCTGTAGGTGAGCTGCGACGTCACGGCGACCGTGGGCTGGTCCGCGTCCGCGACGATCGCCGCGTCCGTGTTGACGGCGCCGATCAGGATGTCGGTGTCGAGGTACATGAGTGCGGGGACCGGCTGGAAGTTGACCGCCGGACCGCCGGAGCGGACCTCGATCTTCACCCCCGTGTCGGTGCCGTTCACGACGAGCGGCCCCGTCACGGTCTTCTTGTCGGTGTCGACGGTGTAGCCGTCGCCGACGAGGTTGTACATGGCGCCGTGCTCCGACTCGGGCTGCCAGTCCTGCTGCATCACGATCGTCGCGGGGCAGACGCTCGCGAGGTCGAGGGGTCCGCCCTTCTCGGCGGCCGTGCCGGCGGCGGCCGACGACGGGGCCGCGGGGTCGGCGCCGGAGCATCCGGCGACCACGATGACGGATGCGGCGATGGCGCCGATCGCGAGGGCGCGCACGGTGGCGCGGCGGGGGAGCGGGGTGGGCTGTGACACGGTGTCCTCCTGGAGGGCTTCGGGCGGGTGGGGACGGGCGGGTGGTGCGGGTCGTACGGTCGTGCGGGTCGGAGACGCGATGGGGCGGCGCCGTGCGCCGGGCGTGCGGCGGTCAGCGGGCGGCGACGCCGAACAGGCGCCCGACGATGAGGCGGTCGAGGGCGGCGAAGACGGAGAAGACGATCACGCCGAAGAGGGCCGTGAAGATGATCGCGAGGAAGAGGGGCTCCATGTTGAGGCGCAGCGTGTAGGTCCGGAGCAGACCGCCGATCCCCTGACTGCCCTGCTGGAAGAAGAAGTCGCCGACGATCGCACCGATCACGGCGAGGCCCGCGGACTGGCGCAGGCCCGTGAAGACCGAGGGGATGGCGGCGGGAAGCATGAGCTTGGTCATCCGCTGCCACTTGCCGGCCTTCTGCAGGGTGAACAGATCGTGCGCCGCCGGGGTCGCCGACTGCAGCCCGAACAGCGTGTTCGAGATCATCGGGAACACCGCGATGATGACGCACACCACGATGCGCGCCGGCAGCCCGTAGCCCATCCAGATTCCGATGAGCGGGGTCAGGGCGAGGATGGGGATCGTCTGCAGGATGACGGCGTAGGGGTAGAGGATCTTCTCGGCGAGGCGCCATTGCGACATCACGATCGCCCATCCCATGCCGATCACGACGGCGATCGCGAGCCCG
Organism: Microbacterium sp. SORGH_AS_0888; assembly: GCF_030818905.1. Lineage (NCBI taxonomy): Bacteria > Bacillati > Actinomycetota > Actinomycetes > Micrococcales > Microbacteriaceae > Microbacterium > Microbacterium sp. SORGH_AS_0888. The sequence goes on along the minus strand of NZ_JAUTAZ010000001.1, from coordinate 1,092,160 downwards.
ATGAGGGCGACGGTGATCGTCTGCCCGAGAGCGGCGATCATCGGACCGATCACCTTGTCGTTGCCCACCGTCTCGGTCAGCACCTGATGCGGAGGGGGCAGCAGGAAGCGGCGGCTCTCGCTCAGCAGGAGGTACGACACGGCGTACCAGATCGCGATGATCCCGATCACGGCGGCGATGATCGGCATCGTCCGCGACCAGATGCCGCGAACGACGCCGGCGGCGCCACGCGACCGCGGCCGAGGCGCGGCCGGCGCCCCGCCGCCGGCGTGCGGAGTCGATGGCGCGAGCGGTCGGTCCTCCGGGGCGGCGGGTGGGGTGAGGACGAGGTCATGGCTCACGAGTGCGCCTCCAAGGCGTGCGAGAGGTGGCCGACGATCCGCCCGAACTCGGGTTCGTAGCGCAGCTCGGGGGACCGGGGGTAGGACCAGGGCAGGTCGATGTCGTCGACGATGCGTCCCGGACGGCCGCTCATGACGACGACCCGGCTCGAGAGGTAGACGGCCTCCGAGATCGAGTGCGTGATGAACATGGCGGCGAAGCCCTTGAGCTGGAACAGCCGCTGCAGCTCGGTCTGCATCTTGAGCCGGGTGATCTCGTCGAGCGCCCCGAACGGCTCGTCGAACAGTGCGAGCTGCGGCTCCGCGACCAGGGCACGGGCGATCGACACGCGCATCCGCATGCCGCCCGACAGTGCACGCGGATGCTGATTCTCGAAGCCCGTGAGCCCCACGAGCTCGAGCGCCTCGGAGGCGCGGCGACGGCGTTCGGCTCTGCCGACCCCGTCGAGCTCGCCGACGAGCTCCACGTTGCGCTGGGCGGTGCGCCACTCCAGCAGCGTCGCCTCCTGGAAGACGAAGCTCGTCGTGTCGGCGCGGACCTCGACCGTGCCCTCGGTCGCGCCGTCGAGTCCGGCGGCCAGACGCAGCAGCGTGGACTTTCCGCAGCCCGAGGGACCGACGACCGAGACGAACTCACCCGGCCGGACGTCCAGTGACACCTCCTCGAGCGCGCGGGTGCCGGTGTCGAAGACCTTGGCGACGTCCGTGAAGGACAGCGTCGGGGCCACGGCGGCGCCGGCCCCGCTCGTCACGGACCCGACGGGCTCGGTGCTGCCGTCGACGGCGGTCGTGCTCATATCAGGGCTCCTTCGGAGGTCGGCGCGGAGGACGGGGCCGACATCGGTGGCCGGTCGAGCACGCTGCGGGTGATGCGGCGTCGTACGGCGATCACCCGGCCGTCACGGACGACGATCCGATCCGGAGCCCGCTCGGCCAGCGCCTCGGCGGCGTGAGCGGCCCGGACGAGCACGACATCGGCGACCTCGCCGACCCGCCCGCGCGCCGGCGGCAGCCCGAAGGCGGCGCGACCGCCGCCGGAGCTGACGTGCCACGCCTCGGCGGGCGTCAGGTGGCCGGCGGTGACGAGCTCGGCCGCGACGTCGACCATGTCGGCGTTGCCGAGGGGGTTGAACGGGTCTTGCACATTGTCGCCGCCCGCGGCCAGGACGATTCCGGCATCCAGGATCTCGCGCAGCGGCGGGATCCCCCGGGGCGTGCCGACCGGGTGCTGCCAGCCCTGGAGGTAGAGGTTCGTCAGCGGATTGGTGACGATCGAGACGCCGGCCTCGGCCACGGCGGCGAGCGTGCGGGCGCGCGTGGCGGCATCCTGGGTGGACAGGCTCACGCAGTGTCCCGCGGAGCGGATGACCTCCGCCGGCCAGTGCCGTGTGCGTGCCGCCAGGTCCGCGAGGCCGTGCGAGGCCGGATCGAGGGTCTCGTCGGTGTGGAGGTCGACGCCGAGCCCGAACTCCTCCGCGAAGGCGGCCGTCCGCTCCAGGTCTGCGCTCGGGTCCTCCGCGAGATGGGGGAAGCCGCCGACCAGGTCGATGCCGAGCATCACGGCTGCGCGTCCCAGGTCATCGGGGCCGTCGGAGGGGCCGGGGCTGGCGACGATCTGCAGGTCGACGAGACCGGCGAACTCCTCCCGGAGCTCGACGAGGGCCCGGACGCCGCGCAGCGGGTCATCGCCCAGGTGGTAGTTGGCGTGCGAACGCACGGCCGTCACCCCGGAGTGCAGGGCTGCGAGCAGATGGCGGCGGGCACCGGCTTTGATGTCGGCGAAGGAGTGGCTCGCGCCGTGGTCCATCCAGCAGGTGATCGCGTCGTCGAGCGAGCCCTCCGGCTGACCGAAGGCGCTCCACGTGTAGCCCTTGTCGAGGTGGGCATGCAGGTCGGCGAGCGGTGGAAGGGCGACCCACCCCGAGGCGTCGACCGTCTCGCCCATCGGGTGGGGGAAGGAGGTCGCGTCGACGACGCGACCCTCCGCGAACGTGAGCGTGTCGGCGACATCCCCGGTGGCGGCGAGCCCGGTGATCCTCCCGATCCGCTGTCCGGGCTCGAGGAGTTCCGCATCCATCGGTTCGTCTCCTCGCTCCGCAACGCTGTTGGTATGACCAACATCACTTTCGATCAGTAAACGCTCGACGTGTTTCGCTGACGTTCCTGCGGGGATTGCGGCCGTGTTAAATCCGGACCCGTCGCGATCTCCACCCGATCTCCACCCCGGTGGGGGAGGCGGAGCTGCGCCCGCCGGACGAGGCTCGAGCCATGAACCTCGACATCCTCGGAGACATCGTCCTCGTCGTCCTGCTCGTCGGCTGGCTCGGGTACCGTCAGACCACCTGGCGGCCGGTCGTGCCCTCGCGCATGTGGCGCACGCCCCTCGTCCTGGCCGTGATCGGAGTGGTCGTCCTGGCGCACGGCGGCGTCGCGATCGGCGCGCTCGACGTCGCCGTCCTGGTGATCCAGCTCGTGCTCTCCCTCGGGGTCGGCGCGTGGATGGGCTCGCTCGCGCATTTCCGGCCGCTCGATCCGCCCGTCGTGGGCCGCCGTGGGGAGCGCGCCGTCTTCGAGTCCCGCACCGGCTGGTGGGGACTGGCCCTCTGGGTGGTCCTGCTGCTCGTGCGGATCGGGCTCGACGTCGGCGCGACCGCGCTGGGCGCCAAGGCGATCGGCGGCGCCGGCGTCATCCTGCTCGTCCTGGCCGCCAACCGCGGCGCACGCAACGCCGTGCTCGCGGCACGCCTGGGGAACCTGCCCGTCGGCGGTGGCCGCCGTGGGGGTGCCCTCGCGCGCTGACGAGACCGAGGCCCCGGTGTGCCGCAGCCGTCGCGGTCCGTCGAGGCGTCGCGCCGGCCGAGGGACGCCTCCGCCGCATCCGCCGGGCGACGGCACCGTCGACCGGGGCCCGATCGGCGTGCGTCACGATGTCCGCGCGTACTCCGGGTGAGCCTCGCGCAGCTCGCGCTGGCGATAGCGCGACGGCGGACATCCGTGGGCGCGCGTGAACGCGCGGCTGAACGAGGCCGCGTCGGCGAACCCGAGCCGTCGTGCCACCTGCGTGGTCGGCACGCCGTCGCGGAGAAGGCGTCGCGCCCAGCCCATCCGCGTGCGCGCCCGCCAGACCGGCAGGGTCGTCCCGGTGAGCGCGCCGATCGCGGTGCGCAGCTCGTCGGGTTCGAGCGCGTTCTCGTGCGCGAGCTCGAACGTCGTGCGATCGTCGGCCGGATCGCTGCTGAGCTGCGCGAGGACGGCGTGCGCGGCGTCGGCGACGTGCGGGGCCAGGCCCTCTGCCGCTCCGACGCCGAGGAGCGCCTCCAGGGTGTGACGAGGATCACCGGCGCCGATCGGACCGAGCCCGGTGTAGGTCCAGGCCGCGAGCCGGATGAGCGCATCCGTGCTCTCGGGACCGGCGTGAGCGACGATGCCGGCCGGGAGCGCGGTGCCGCCGGGCAGCCATCCCAGCGGCACCACCGCGGACCCCGGCTCGGCGCGGTAGCCGATGATCGCTCCGGCAGGGAGACAGACGAGGTCCCCGGCGTGCGCCGCGGTGACCGTGTCGTCGATCTGCAGGGTCGCACATCCGGCGGCGACCCACAGCACCACGTGATAGCCGGTGCACTGCGGACCGAGAACGGCGGCGCGCCGGTCGGCCACGACGGCCGCGCACCGCGTGGCGAGCAGCTCGCTCGGCGAGATGCCCCACTCTCGACGGAACGCCCGCGCGAACGCCTGTGGTCCCGAGTATCCCGTCACCGCCAGACCGGCCGCGACGCCGCCTTCCTCCCGGATGCGTGCCGCCGCACGCGCCAGCACGCTGCGCGTCTGCCAGCGCCGGGGCGTCCAGCCCGTCTCGACACGGAAACGTCGCGTCAGCGCACTCTCGCCGAGTCCCTGGGCGCCGGCGACGTCGGACGGCGAGGCCGTCGGGGAGCCCAGCAGGCTCTCCGCGACGCGGAGCAGATCGGGAGAGCGGGGCAGGGCGGGCGCCGCGATCCCGTGCTGGTGCTGTCCCAGCCCGTGCAGCAGCGCGGCGGCGCGGACACCGCCGCCGTGGAGCACGCCGAGACTGCGGGCGAAGGCGGCGAGCAGCAGCGGCTCCTGCTCGCTCGCCACCGCGAACCTCGTCACCGCCAGCGGTCCCGCATCGCGGTCGGAGCCGCGCACGCGCACGGGCAGCACGCTCGAGCCCGCTGCGCCGCGGACGACGACGTGGCGCGACGCCGGAAGCCACAGCGCCTGACCCGAGGCGAGTCGCTGCGGCACGCCGTCGACCGTGACCTCGGCCGTGCCCGTTCGCACCCAGACCAGCGTGGGAGCGGTGGTGTCGACGGCGGTGCGGGTGGATGCGGGGGGAATCGCTGCGGGCTGGAGGCGGAGTGAGGTCAAGGATTCGCCGATCCGGGTGAAACCAGTGAGGTAAGGGCATCCTAACCTTTAGATGAGCCTCCATGCTCCGCGTCGAAGATGCCGCGCCACAGCCCCGCCCCCGGCGGATGACGGCACCGTCGATCAGGTCGGCGGTGCGATGGGAAGGAAACATGTCCTCACAGCGACCACTGCGCCGTCGCCTCACGGCACTGATCACGCTCGCCGTCGCGAGCGCTCTCGCCCTGAGCGGGTGCGCATCGACAGCGGCCTCCGACACGGCCCCCGCGTCGAGCTCGTCGGATGAGGCGGCGTGGCCCCGCACCTTCACCAACGCCGACGGCACCACGACGGAGATCCCGGCGAAGCCCGAGCGCGTCGTCTCGACCGCCGTCTCGGTGACGGGCACGCTGCTCGCGATCGACGCCCCGGTGGTGGCGAGCGGGTCGCAGCTCGGGGGCGTCTGGTTCGACCAGTGGGCCGATGTCGCGACCGAGCGAGGCGTCGCCAACCTGTGGAGCGTCGGCGAGTTCAACCTCGAAGCGGTCATCGCGCAGGACCCCGATCTGATCGTCGTGGCCACCAGCGGACGTGACGCCCTCACCGGGAACGTGGGCGACCTGAGCGCCATCGCCCCGACGATCGTCGTCGACTACGGCGGGCAGACCTGGCAGGACCTCGCGGTCGAGCTCGGCCACGCCACCGGGCTCGAGGCGCAGGCCAAGAAGGCCGTGGACGACTTCGACGCCGTCGTGCGCGAGACGGCCTCGGCGATCACGGTGCCCGAGGGCACGGTCAACGTCATCTCGTTCAACGGACCGGGGCAGGACAACCCGATCGCCCGCGCGGGCGGACCGCACGCCGACCTGCTCGCCTCGCTCGGCTTCCGTGTCGAGGACCCCGATCCGTCGTGGCATACCCAGGCGCAGCAGCGGTCCGACTTCGTCTGGGCGACGTACGAGAACCTGCTGAAGCTCACGAGCCGCACGACCTTCATCCTCTCCGTCGACGACGAGAAGGCGCAGGCGTTCGCCACCGACCCGGTGCTGGCCAATGTGCCCTCGGTCGCGGCCGGCCAGGTGTACGGGCTCGGCAAGAACTCGTTCCGGATGGACCCGTACAGCTCCCGCGAGATCGTGGAGCACGTGAAGGACCTGTTCTCCTGACCCTCTCGCCGCCCTCCGCTCGCGGAGGGCGGCGACCACCCCCTCATGACTGCGCTCTCCTCCTCGCCCTCATCCCTTTCCGCGACGCCCGCACCGGCGCGGCCCCGTGCCCGCCGGCGACTGCTCGTCGTGTCCGTGGCCGTCGCGCTCGGCATCGTCCTGCTCGTGGTGCTCAGCTCGGTCGTCGGAACCCGCATGCTCGGCCCGCTCGATCTCTGGCGTGCGATCACGGCGTTCGATCCCACCGATGACGCCCACCTGCTCCTGCTCAACCGTCGCCTGCCTCGCGCCGCGCTGGCCGTGCTCGTGGGCGCTGCGCTCGGTGCCGCAGGTGTCGTGATGCAGTCGCTCACCCGGAACCCCATCGCCGAGCCGGGCCTGCTGGGGGTGAGCGCCGGGGCGGCCGTCGCGGTCGCCGTGGCGGTCGCGGCGTTCGGGATCGTCACGCCGGTCGCCTACTTCGGCGCGGCGCTGGTGGGGGCGGCGATCGCCGGAACGCTCGTGATGCTTCTGGGCGGCGTCCGTCGAGGGTCCGACCCCGTCCGGCTCGTGCTGGCGGGAGCCACTCTCTCGGTCGTGCTCGGCGCCGTCGCGCAGATCGTGATCGTCAACGGCGACGACCAGATCTTCGACCGTTACCGGGCCTGGGCGGTCGGGTCGCTGGCGGGACGCGACCTGGACGTGCTTCCCGCCGCCGCGGCGTTGATCGGTCTGGGCGTCGTGCTGTCGTTGCTGCTGTCGCGTGCTCTCGATGCCGCAGCCCTCGGCACCGAGACCTCGCGCGCGCTGGGCGCGCGTCCCGCGGCGGTCTGGGCGGCGGCCGGGGTCGCCGTCGTCGTGCTCTCCGGCGCGGCGACCGCGGCGGCGGGGCCCATCGCCTTCGTCGGCCTGACCGCGCCGCACGTGGCGCGCCTGCTCGTCGGCTCCCGTCACGGACGCATGCTGCCGGTCGCGATGGCGCTGGGGGCGGCGCTCGTGCTGATCGCCGACCTGCTGGGACGCGTCGTCGCGCCCCCGGGCGAGGTGGGGGTGGGCATCATGGTGGCGCTCCTGGGGGGACCCTTCTTCGTCGCCCTCGTGCGGCGGCGCCGGATGGCGCTGCTGTGACCGGGATCACGGCCCAGCGCGCACCGGGCGCTCGGCGCGCACTCCGTGTCGGGAACGTGGTCATCCTCGTCCGTCCGCGCACGGCGATCGTCACCGCGGTCCTCGTTCTCGCGGCGCTCTCGGCCGGCGCGACGGCGATCACGGTGGGGACCTTTCCCGTGCCTCTCTCCGAGGTTCCGGCCGGCATCCTCGGCGTGTCGGACGACCCGACGATCGTGCGGGTGATCCAGGGCATCCGCCTGCCGCGCGTGCTGAGCGCGATCGGGGCGGGGGCGGCGCTCGGCATCTCGGGGGCGATCTTCCAATCCCTCGCCCGGAACGCGCTCGGCTCGCCCGACGTGATCGGATTCACCACGGGCGCCGCAACCGGTGCCCTCATCCAGATCGTGCTCTTCGGGGCGCCGCCGACGCAGGTCGCCGCCGGCACGATCCTCGGCGGGCTGGTGACCGCCGGCATCGTGCTGCTGCTCGCACGCCGGGGCGGGGGACTGCCGGGCCGCCAGCTGATCCTCGTGGGAATCGGTGTCGGGGCCATCGCCTCGGCCGTGAACGGTCTGCTGCTCGTGCGTGGCACGATCGATGCCTCGAGCCAGGCCAACCTGTGGCTCTCCGGCTCGCTCGACGCGCGCCAGTGGGGCCATGCGCTGCCCGTGCTCGCCGGGGTCGGCCTCGTGCTGCCGATCGTGCTGATCCTGTCGCGACGCGCGGGCCTCATGGAGCTCGGCGACGACACCGCCGAACAGCTCGGTGTGCGGGTGGAGCGCACGCGGCTCGTCCTCATCGTCTGCGCCGTGGTGCTGGCAGCGCTCGCCACGGCCGCGGTCGGGCCCATCGCCTTCATCGCGCTCGCCGCCCCGCAGCTGGCGCGGCGGCTGCTGCGCAGCGCGGCACCGCCGACGGTGAGCTCCGCGGCCATGGGAGCGGTGCTGCTGCTCGCTGCCGACGTCGTGACGCAGGTGCTGCCGGTCACCTTCGCCGTGCCGATCGGGCGGATGACGGGGGTCATCGGCGGCGTGTACCTGTTGTGGCTGCTCATGCCGAGCCGAGGCTCGGCCGAAGGAAGGGGATGGCGTTGATGTCCGACTCGCTCGCGGCCGAGGGGCTCAGCCTGCGCTACGCCGACCGCGTCATCGTGGACGGGCTCACGGTGACTCTGCCGGAGGGGAGGATCACCGTGATCCTCGGCGCCAACGCGTGCGGCAAGTCGACGTTGCTGCGCGGTCTCGCCCGGCTCCTCAGTCCGTCATCGGGACGGGTCCTGCTCGGCGGGGACGACATCCGGGATCTCGCCCCGAAGGCGCTCGCGCGCCGGGTCGGCTTCCTCCCGCAGGCGGCGTCGGCTCCCGGCGGCGTCACGGTGGCGGAGCTCGTCGCCCGCGGTCGCTACCCGCATCAGCGGCTGCTGCAGCAGTGGTCGCCCGCCGACGCGGACGCGGTGAACGACGCGTTGCGCGCCACGGGCGTCGCCGGCCTCGCCGATCGGCCCATCGACGAGCTGTCCGGCGGCCAGCGCCAGCGCGCCTGGATCGCGATGCTCCTCGCGCAGCAGACCCCCGTGATGCTGCTGGACGAGCCGACGACCTACCTGGATGTCGTCCACCAGCTCGAGGTGCTCGAGCTGTGCCGACGGCTCAACCGCGAACAGGGGCGCACCGTCGTGCTCGTGCTGCACGACCTCGATCAGGCGTGTCGGTACGCCGATCACCTCGTCGTCATGCGGGAAGGCCGCATCATCGACGCCGGCCCGCCGGCGGAGGTGATGTCGGAGCGGCTCGTCGCGGACGCCTTCGGCCTGGAGGCGCTCGTGGTGCCCCACCCCGTGGCGGGAACACCGATGGTCGTCCCCATCGCGCCGCTGGCCCCTGCCGCGGAGGGGGCGATCGCATGAGCCTCGTGACGGGCTTCTCCGCCGCGCCCACCTGGATGCGGGCAGCGGCGTGGCGTCGTGCGGACTCGCGCGTCGAGCATCTTCTGTCCGGGACGCCGATCGTCGAGGCCGTCGTCCGGGCCGAGCGGGCCGGCTTCGACCTCTGCTTCCGCCCGGATGCCCTCACGCTGCCGCGCGAGACGATCGGCCACGACCCCGCGCACCTGGGGCTCGACCCGATCGTGCAGGCGGCCCAGCTCGCGGGGGCCACCAGCCGGATCACCCTGATCACGACGGTGTCGGCGACCTTCACGGAGCCGTATCCGCTCGCTCGGCAGCTCGTGTCGCTGGAGCATCTCGCACCGGGCAGGGTCGGGTGGAACGTCGTGACCTCCCGATCCGGAGACGACCAGTTCTCCGTCGCGCGGCTGCCGGACTCCGCCGCGCGCTGGCGCCGCGCGGCGGAGCTCATCGACGTGGTCGAGGCGCTGCGCGCGAGCTTTCCGGACGGCGCGCTCATCGCCGATCGCGAGAGCGGGACGCTGGTGGATCTCGATCAGGTGCACGGAATCGACCACGTCGGCGAGAGCTTCCGCGTCGCCGGCCCACTGCCCCTGCCGGCGCGCACGCGGGAGCCGCTTCCGCTGCTGGTCGCCGGCGGCGGGGCCGCGACGGTCGCGCTCGCGGCGCGTCGCGCGGACGCCGTGTTCGGCGCCGCGGTCGAGACGGCCGACAGCGTCACGCAGCGGGAGGCCATCCGGGCGGCGGCCGCGGAGGAGGGACGTTCCCGCATCCCGCTGTTCCTCCCGGGGCTCAGCCTGCTCCTCGCCGACACGCGCGAGGAGGCCGTCGAGATCGCGCGTGAGACGTACGAGCCGGGGCGCCGCGCGATCGGCCCGCACTGGTCGGTCGTCGGCACGCCCGCCGATGCCGTCGCATCCATCGCCGCACGTGCCCGTGCCCAGGCGATCGACGGATTCATCGCGTTCCCGATCGGCTCCTGGCGATCGGTGGAGCTGGTGTGCGAGGTCGTCCTGCCGAGGCTGCGCGAGCTGGGGCTCGTCGGTCCCCTGCCCCCGCCGCCGAGCCGTCACTGAACGCGCCAAACGAGGCGGGGATGGCGCGTTCAGCGACGGCTCGGCGGGGAGCGATGACATCATTGCTGCCGATGTCCTCCTATGCCTCACGTCCCTGGCTCTCCGCGTACGCGGAGGGTGTGCCCCACGAGATCGAGCCGGTGACCCAGACGCTGCCCGACATGCTCGCACAGGCCGTCGCGCACCACGGACGCCGCACGGCGCTCGTGTTCTTCGGCGCGACGACCACCTACCGGGAGCTCGGCGACCAGGTCGCGCGCGCCGCGGAGGGGCTGCGCCGGCTCGGTGTCCGGGCCGGCGACCGCGTCGCCCTGGTCCTGCCGAACTGCCCGCAGCACGTCATCGCCTTCTACGCGGTGCTGCGGCTGGGCGCCATCGTCGTCGAGCACAACCCGCTCTACACGGCGTCCGAGCTGCGTCATCAGTTCGAGGACCACGGCGCACAGGTGGCGATCGTCTGGGACAAGTCCGCGGCGACCGTCGCGGGGTTCCCGGCCGCGGTGCGGCCCCGGCGGATCGTCACGGTCGACATGACCGAGGCGATGCCGTTCGGCAAGCGTTTCGCGCTGCGGCTGCCGCTCCCCGCGGCACGGGCCGCGCGCGACAGGCTCAGGGCCTCCGCACGGGTCCGGCGGACCCTGCGGTGGCAGAGCCTCCTCGATCACGGCCGCCTCTCCCGGCGGGTGCCGGGGCCGACGCTGGAGGACACCGCCCTGCTGCAGTACACCAGCGGCACCACCGGAACGCCGAAGGGCGCCATCCTCACGCATCGCAATCTGCGTGCGAACGCGATGCAGGGGCGGGCGTGGGTGCCGGGCCTTCGGGAGGGCCAGGAGGTCTTCGCCGCCGTGCTTCCGCTCTTCCATGCGTACGGTCTGACGCTCTGTCTCACGTTCGCGATCAGCATCGGGGCGCGCATCGTGCTGCAGCCGACCTTCGACGTCGACCTGTTCGCGGCGGCGAACGCCAAGCATCCGACGACGTTCCTCCCGGCGGTGCCGCCGATCTACGACCGTCTGGCGCGCGCGGCGGTCGACGGCGGGCTCGACCTGTCCCGGGTCCGCTTCGCGATCTCGGGCGCCATGAGCCTTCCCGCGGCGACGATCCGGCGCTGGGAGGACGTCACCGGCGGGCTTCTCGTCGAGGGGTACGGGATGACGGAGACCTCGCCCGTGGCGCTCGGGAACCCCATGGGACCCACCCGCCGTGCCGGCACGGTCGGCGTCCCGTTCCCCTCCACCGAGATCCGTGTCGTCGACCCAGACGACACGGCCCGGGACCTGCCGCCGGGTGAGCCGGGCGAGCTCCTGCTGCGCGGGCCGCAGGTGTTCGCGGGCTACTGGAACCGCCCGGCCGAGACGGCGGAGACGCTGCTCGACGACGGCTGGCTGCGCACCGGCGACATCGTCACCGTGTCGCCCGACGGCTTCGTCACGGTGGTCGACCGTCGCAAGGAGCTGATCATCACGGGCGGCTTCAACGTCTCGCCCTCGGAGGTCGAGGAGGTGTTGCGCTCGCATCCCGACATCGAGGATGCCGCCGTCGTCGCCCTTCCGCGTGAGGACGGGTCGGAGTCGGTGGCGGCGGCGGTCGTCGTCCGCGCGGGCATCTCGCTGACCCCGGATGTCGTGCGCGGCTTCTGCCGCGCCTCGCTCACCGCGTACAAGGTGCCGCGGACCGTCGTGATCCTCGACGAGCTGCCGCGCTCGCTCGTGGGGAAGGTGCTGCGACGCGAGGTCAGGGAGCAGCTGATCGCGCGACGGGCCGCGTCCGGAGCCTGAGCCCCCGCGGGCCGCGGGCGCGACCGGTCACCGCCGGAAGGTGAGATGGATCGTGCCGCTCTCGGCGATCTCCGTCGCGGCCTCGTAGCCGGACTCCAGGCCCCGCAGGTCGTCCCAGAGGCGGATGCCGCGACCCAGGAGGATCGGCGCGATCCCCACGTGGAGACGATCGACCAGGCCTGCCGCGAGGAAATCGCGCACGACCGTCGCCCCGCCGCCGACCCGGACGTCCTTCCCTCCCGCGACCTCGAGGGCGCGGTCGAGGGCCTCCTGGGGAGTGGCGCTGAGGAAGTGGAAGGTCGTGCCGTCGGCCATCTCGATCGAGGCGCGCGGCGTGTGCGTCAGCACGAAGACCGGCACGTGGAACGGCGGCTCCTCGCCCCACCATCCGCGCCAGTCGGGGTCGTCCGGGTGATCGTGGAGCCCGAACATCCCCGCCCCCATGATCTCGGCGCCCACCTCGTCGAAGTAGGCCTGCGCGTAGGCGTCGTCGACCCCCGTCGTCCCCGAGCCGGAGTCGTCGTGCAGGACCCGCTCGCGGAACGTGCGGGTGCCGACGTACGCCGAGACGAGTCGGCCCCAGTCGTCGCCGAACGGGTTCTCCGGGGTCTGATCCGTGGTCGTCACGAAACCGTCGAGCGAGATGTTGAGGTCGACACGGACCGCCATGGGCCACCTTCCGATGCGTGCTCCGTGCCGTCGGCACGTGTGGCAGTCACGATATCGGGGGAGCGCCACGCGCACGAGCACGTCCGCGTGGCGGCGTTCGCCCCCGCCGTCGGAGTACGCTATGGTGGATGTCAGGTTGTTGAAGTCGTGTTTCTGCTGGACACCTCGTCCAGACCGGCTCTCGGGTCCGGAGATCGTTCCGGACAGACGTTCATCTCCTTCCTCCGCGTGCGTCGTGTCCGCGGGTACGTGCTCTTCTTGATTGGTTTTTCATCTTTTCCCCCTCGGCTCTTCGAGCTTCTTCCCCCCTCCTCTGGCGGCAGGCCGCCCACGACGTCCACGTCGGCACGAGAGACGGCGACTTCGCCGGCTACGTCGCCGAGGACGCGGGCCGCTTCCTCGCACACGATTCCCGCAGCCGGCTGCTCGCCGCGGCGTCCTCGATCGACGAGGCGCGCGCGCTCGTCGCCGATGCCGGAACCGCGTGTCCGCTGCCCTCCCACACTCCGCGACGGCGACGTCGTCGCGGCCTCCCGGATCACGTCCGTGGTCCCAGACAACGAAGGAATGACGTCATGGCCACTGGCACCGTCAAATGGTTCAACTCCGAAAAGGGCTTCGGCTTCATCGCGCCCGACGACGGATCCGCCGACGTGTTCGCGCACTACAGCGCGATCAACAGCAGCGGCTACCGCAGCCTCGAGGAGAACCAGAAGGTCTCCTTCGACGCCGAGCGCGGCCCGAAGGGCATGCAGGCCGCCAACATCCAGCTGGTCTGACACCCACCGCAGCGGGCGCCCCGCGAGCCTCTGTGCTCGCGCGGCGCCCGCTGTCGCGTTCCGCGGCGCCCCGCGACCCGGGCGACGGTATCGTGAAGGCGCGACGGCCCCGTCGCCGCGAACCGCGCAGACCCACCAGGAGGGGAGCGTCCGACATGCCCGAGCTGAGCAAGGACACCACGCTGTGCATCTCGCTGGCCGGCCGGCCCTCGAACATCGGCACCCGGTTCCACAACTACCTCTACGCCGAGCTCGGCCTCGACTTCGTCTACAAGGCGTTCACGACGACCGACATCGCCGGCGCCATCGGGGGAGTGCGAGCTCTCGGCATCCGGGGCTGTTCCGTCTCCATGCCCTTCAAGGAGGCCGTGATCCCGCTCGTCGACGAGATCGAGCCCTCCGCTGCGGCGATCGGCTCCGTCAACACGATCGTCAACCGTGACGGTCGGCTCGTCGCCTCGAACACCGACTACGAGGCCATCGCGGAGCTCATCGCCCGACACGCGCTCCACCCGGCGTCCGCCGTCCTCGTGCGTGGCTCGGGCGGCATGGCCAAGGCCGTCGTCGCGGCCTTCCACGGGGCCGGCTTCGCCGACGTCACCGTGCTCGCCCGCAACGCGGAGAGCGGTCGCGCGCTGGCCGCCGCGTACGGCTACCGGTGGGTTCCGCAGGATCCCCCGCCGGGTGCGGCGATCATCGTGAACGTGACGCCCCTGGGCATGGACGGACCGGATGCGGATGTCCTCGCGTTCGGCGCGGAGCACGTCGCCGCGGCGCGCACGGTCTTCGATGTCGTGGCCTTCCCGGCCGAGACGCCGCTCATCCGCGCGGCCCGCGCCGCCGGGGTCGAGGTGATCACGGGCGCCGAGGTGATCGCTCTGCAGGCGGCGTCCCAGTTCGCCCGCTACACCGGTGTCACGCCGACGCCGGAACAGATCGTCCGCGCCTCCGCGCACTCGCGCGCCGTGTAGCCGGCGGCCGCGCTCCGAGAGTGCCTCGGGCCGGACCTGGTCGCTCACATCCCGCGGATAGCTCGCACAGGGAAAGCCCCGAGCGGGCGCCCCTACGTTCGCCGTCGTGTCCGAACACGCGACTCTTCCGCGCTGGTGGCGCGAGTCCTGGTGGGCGCGCCTCACGCTCGCCGCCATCCTCCTGGCCGCCATGGTGCTCATGTCCTGGAACCTCGCCCGCGGCGGCGACTTCGCCTTCTATGAGGCGTCCGCCCGATCGATGTCGGAGTCGTGGAAGGCGCTCTTCTTCGGAGCGTTCGACCCGGGCGCGACCGTGACCCTGGACAAGCTGAGCGGATTCGCGGTGCCGCAGGCGCTCAGCCTCCGCCTCTTCGGCGACTCGACGTCCGCTCTCGCGCTGCCGCAGGTCGTCGAAGGACTCGTCACCGTCTGGGCATGCTCGCTCGTGGCCCTGCGCTGGCTCGGCCGTGCGGGCGGGCTTCTCGCCGCGGCGGCCGCCGCCTCGACGCCCATCTTCGTCTCGATGTTCGGGCACCCGATGGAGGACGGCCTGCTGACGATGTCGCTCGCCGTCGCGCTCGTGTGGTGGCAGCGCGCGGCTCTCACGGCGCGCTGGTGGCCGCTGCTGCTGGCCGGGCTGTTCGTGGGGATCGGATTCCAGGCCAAGATGATGCAGGCCTGGTTCCTCCTGCCCGCGCTCGCCCTCGGCACGTTGCTCGCGCTCGGCTGTCCCTGGGGCCGCAGGATCGGGCGCGCCGCGACGGTGACCGGTGCCGCGGTGGTCTCCTCGATCGCCTGGATGGTGGTCGTGGAGCTCATCCCCGCATCCTCACGACCCTTCGTCGACGGCTCCACGAACGACGACGTCTTCGCGATGGTCTTCGGGTACAACGGCATCGACCGTCTGCTGCCCAACGCCGTCGCCGGCGCCGTGGAGGCGGGCGGTGGCGCGGGCCACGGCACGGGCCCGCAGGACTCCTTCGTCAAGCTCCTCGATCCGCTGTACACGACGCAGATCGGCTGGCTGTACCCGGCAGCGCTCGCCGGGATCGCCCTCGGGCTCTGGCGGTGGTGGCCGCGTCGGGCCGCGGCCGCGCGCACCCCGGCCGATCGAGTCGGCTTCGCGAGCGTCGTCACGCTGTCGGTGTGGCTCGTGACGGCCGCGGGCGTGCTCTCGGCCGCGCGCATGCCGCACACGGCATATCTCGCGGCTCTCGGCGTCCAGCTCACGCTCCTCACGGCACTCGCGGCGGCCGAGGGGCTCCGGCTCCGACGCTCCCCGCACGTCGCCGCGCGGTGCGTGCTCCCCGCCCTCATCCTGGTGCAGGGGGTCTGGGGCGCCGTGCTCGCGGCCGCGGGGGAGATGCCGATCGCGCTCGCGGCGCCGATGTACGTGCTGTTCGCCCTCGGCCTCCTCGCTGCCGTCGCCGCGGCCGTGCGCGGGCCGGTCCCGGCCTCTCGTCGCGGGGCGCCCGCGCTCGCCGCAGCCGCGCTGATCGCCGTCGTGGCGGGGCCGGCGCTCTTCAGCGCGCAGGTGCTCGATGCCGCGCGCGACGGCTCGGGGGGTGACGCCTCGGTCGGAGTCCGCAGCGCGGCGGCGCGCTTCGGCGAGGTCTCGGGATCGGAGACCCCGGGCTTCACGATCTCGGCACCCGCGATGTGGGGCGGCGACTCGGCTCTGTCGACGTCGATGAGCCAGCTGCTCACGGACGTCCGCGCGCACGGGGGCGGATCCGACGGCGCTCCGCTGCTGATCACCGATGCGTGGAGCGTGGCGGCTCCCCTCATCGATGCCACCGGACAGGACGTGCTCACCGACGGAGGCTACTCGGGCCAGGCGGAGGTCTTCACGGAGGCGCAGGTGCGTTCGCTCCTCGCCTCCGGGGAGGTCCATCTCGTCGTCGTGAAGGACCATGCCGCGCAGAACGACCCCGTCCGCCAGGCCGTCGACGACGACGCGTGCGCGACCGTGCAGTCCTGGGAGTCCCCCGTGGGCGAGGGGCCGGTCGCGGACCAGTCGTCGCACGAGCAGGTCTCCGTGCGTGACGACGGGGATGCCGCGTCCTCGGCCCGCGCCGGGGTCCGCAGCCGCGACGCCGACGCCGGGTCGCGCGGCGGATCCTCTCAGGCGCTCGGATTCACGCTCTACTCGTGCCCCTGAGCCACGGCCGCGCGCTCGCCGCCCCTGAGCCACGGCCTCCGTCCTCGTGTCCCTGCGCGGCGGGTCGTGAAGCGGCGCACATCTCGGTACGGTCGAAGCCATGGCTCGGACCGGTGACTCAGAGGCGACGCGGCGCATCGACTGGCGAGCGGGCGCGTGGACGCATCCGCCCGTCGCGACCCGAAGGACGCACGACGGCGCGCTCCTGGTCACCGCCGTCGAAGGCAGCGATGCATGGCGTCACACGGCCTACGGCTTCGTCCACGACAGCGAGCACGCCCTCGTGGTCCCCTTCGAGCACGACAGCGCGATGGAGGTCGAGTTCGGCACGCCGTTGACGACGCAGTTCGACCAGGCGGGCATCTTCGTCCGCGCGTCCGACGAGCACTGGGTCAAGGCGGGCATCGAGTTCGCGGACGGGGTGCCGGCGATCGGCGCGGTGGTCACGCACGGTCGCTCGGACTGGTCGGCGACACCGGCTCCGGAGTGGCTCGACCGGCGTGTGACGTTCCGCGTGAGCTGGGCCGGTGACGCGCTCACGGTGCGTGCGCGCGTCGAGGACGCGGCCTGGCAGCTCGTGCGGCTGCTGCCCCTCGACGCGCGGCGCGGCGTGACCGCGGGGCCCTTCCTCTGCGCGCCGACCCGCGGCGGACTCGAGGTGCCGTTCTACGACTGGCGGGTCGGCGCGCCCGACGCCTCGCTGCACTGAGGGGCCGCCCCGCGGTGAACGCATAGCCGCGACGCGCACAGTGGGCGGATGCAGACACGACGCGCGTTCCTCGTCTCGGGCACGGCGGCAGCGGGGCTGCTCCTGGCGGGCTGCGCATCGGGGACATCGCCGGACGTCGCCGCCGAGGGGACGTCGCCGGGCAACGCCGGGCCGCTGGTCATGCTCATCCGCCACGGCGAGAAGCCGGATGACGGTGGGACGCTCGGAGTGCTTCCCTCGGGCGCTGCGGACGACCACTCGCTCACCGTCACCGGCTGGACGCGCGCGGGCGCGCTGGTCGACCTGTTCGATCCGCGCACGGCGGCGGGGCCCGTGCCGGTGCGCACCGGGCTCTCGCGACCCGCGGCCGTCATCGCCGCGAACCCGGCCGGCGCGAGCAGACGGCCGGCGCAGACCGTGGCACCGCTCGCCGCAGCACTGGGTGTCACGCTCGCGACCGATCTGGCCAAGGGGCAGGAGAAGGACCTCGCCGAGCGGCTGCGGCGCGTCACCTCGCCCACGCTCGTCTCGTGGGAGCACGAGGCGATTCCCGCGATCGTCGCGCACCTGGGCGCCGTCGACCCGGCCCCGCCCGACGCATGGCCGGACGATCGGTTCGATCTGGTCTGGTGCTTCGCGCCGAACGGCGGCGGGTCCTGGTCCTTCGCCCAGATGCCGCAGCTCCTGCTCGCGGGGGACCGCTCGACGCCCGCGTAGCGGTGGCGCGTCGCCCGTCGGCGAGGGCGGGTCCGCGTGCCGCCCTCGGCCGGTGCACGGCGCGGGGGCGGCACGGGTCGCTCAGGCCAGCGCCTCGGAGAGGAAGCCCACCGCCTGAGCGACGGCGGCCTTGGCCGCCTGCGTGTCGTGCAGTGCGTTGACCATCACGAAGTCGTGCACGATCCCCTGATACCGCACCGCGGTCGTCGGCACGCCCGCGCGGCGCAGCTTGGCGGCATACGCCTCGCCCTCATCGCGCAGCACATCGGCCTCGGCGGTGATCACGAGCGCCTGCGGAAGGCCGGCGAGCTGCTCGAGGCTGGCTCGCAGGGGCGAGGCGGTGATCTGAGCGCGGTCGGCGTCGCTCGTCGTGTACTGGTCCCAGAACCACCGCATCCCCTCGCGCGAGAGGAAGTAGCCTTCGGCGAACCGGTCGTAGGACTCGGTCTCGAAGGCGGCGTCCGTCACCGGGTAGAACAGGACCTGTGCGGCGAGGTCGAGGCCCCCGCGTTCCTTGGCGAGCAGGGTCAGCGCGGCCGACATGTTGCCGCCCACCGAGTCGCCGGCCACGGCGACGCGGGCGGCATCCAGGTCCTTCGATGCTCCCGTATCGACGATCCACCGTGCGGTCGCCCATGCCTGCTCGATCGCGTGCGGGTAGCGCACCTCGGGCGATCGATCGTATTCGGGGAAGACGACGGCCGCGCCGACCCCGACCGCCAGGTCGCGGACGAGGCGGTCGTGCGTGTGTGCGTTGCCGAACACCCACCCGGCACCGTGGAGGTAGAGCACGACGGGCAGTGCGCCGGTGGCGCCGCGCGGGCGGACGATCCGCACCCGCACCGAGCCGCTCGGGCCACCGGGCACCTCGATCCACTCTTCGTCGATCTCGGGCAGGAAGATCGGGGCGTCCTGCACCTGGTCGACCGCGGCCCGACCCTCGGCGGGCGGCAGCTGATAGAGGAAGGGCGGCTCGCTGGTCGCATCGACGAACTCCTGCGCAGCGGGTTCGAGGGCGAGGGCGTGCGGGTTTCCGGACATGATCGTCTCCCTTTCGTGGGGTGTCGACGCGGTGAGAACGATCGTTCTCACCGTCTTTGGGAACTCTAGAGAACGATCGTTCTCGCGTCAAGTAGACTGTCGACGTGACCGACCTCCGCCTCCGTATCGTCGATGCTGCCGACGCCCTCTACTACAGGAGGGGGATCGGCCAGGTCGGGATGGACGCCGTGCGCGACGCGGCGGGGGTCTCGCTGCGCGCCCTGTACAAGGAGTTCCCCTCCAAGGACGATCTGATCGTCGCGGTGCTCGAGAAGCGCCACCGCATGTGGGTGGACGGCGTGACGACCGCGGTGGAGCGGATCGAGGACGCGCGTGAGCGTCTGCTCGCCGTCTACGACTACCTCGCCGGCTGGTTCGACGAGGCCGACTTCCGGGGCTGCGGATTCATCAACGCCTTCGGCGAGCTCGGCGCCGCCAATGCGGACGTGGCACGCGTCGTCCGTGCGCACAAGTCCGACTTCCAGCGATACGTCGCCGGTCTCGTACGGGACGCCGGGGGGCCGGAGTCGCTGGCGCCCCAGCTCGCGATCCTCGCCGAAGGGGCGCAGACGACGGCGGCGATCGCCGGCACCCCGGATGCGGCGAGTCAGGCCCGGGCGGCGGCCGCGATGCTCATCGACGTCGCGTTCGGAACATCCTCGCACTGACGCAGGTCGCGGGCCATGAGAAAGGTTAGGCTAACCTAAGAACCTCCCCATCTGAGAGGTTCCCGTGTCACGTGCTCCATCGTCCCGACGTCTGCCGCTCGCCATGATCGGCATCGTCGGGCTCCTCGCCTCCGTCGCCGCTCCCGCGACGGCGGACGCAGCCACTGCCCCCGCATCGCTCTCCGTCTTCGAGACGACGCCCCTCGCGCGCTCCGCGGTCTCCGCGAACGCGACGATCACCTACGCCCGCAGCGACGGGACGGGGCCGCTCGCCCTCGGCGGGAGCGGTCTGCGGGCCGTCGTGGATCCCGCGAACGGCGTGCGCGTCGAGGTCGTCGGCTCCGAGACGGGCGAGGTGCGCTCGGCACTCGACCTCACGGGGCGGCTGGACACCGTCGTCGCGATCACCCAGGTCAACGACGACGACAACGGCGGCCGTCTCGTGGTCTTCCTCCGGGGAACGCGTGAGGGAGCGCCACGGCTGCTGCGCGTGACCGCGACCGGCCAGGACTCGCTCCGGGGCGCGACCGTCGACGAGCCCACCGGGACCGCCGTCGACCCCGCCCGTCTGGTCCTCCTCGACGGCGCCTCCAGCGGGTTGCTCGCGGTTCACCGCGCCGACGACGGCACGTACTCGGCGCAGCGCATCTCCTACGCGCTCCGCCCGGTCCGCAGCGCCGTGACGCTGCCGTTGCGCGGCGCCGGGACGCGGACGTTCGCGATGTCGCCCGACACCGGCAGCCTCTTCTCCTTCCGAGAGGGCGGCGTCGACGTCGTCTCGATCTACGACCCCGCCACGGCGCGGTCGACGGATCTGCCGGGCGTCGGCGTGCCTGCGCGGGTGCGCGTCGACGGCGCCCGTGTCGCGCTGGCCGACGCCTCCGGGAACGTCGTCCTCGTCGAGACGGATGCCGACGGCGCGCCGATCGTGCGTCGCTCGCTCTCGCTCGACGCCGCGCCGCGTGCCCTCGACGTCAAGGACGCCTTCGACGAGCTCGTGATCGTCACCGCCGACGGCCACACGGTCCGTCGCTTCCCCGTGGGGGAGGGTGACGAGCGCCCGTCGCGGTCGTTCGACGGGATCCGCATCGTCGAGGGATCGCTCACCAGCGGGAGGTGGTACGAGCACGCGTCGAGCTTCATCGCGGCGGCCGGCGACGCCACCTATCGCTACACCGATGCCTATCTGCTCGCCCCGGTCCCGGCGGAGGCGACGATCTCGTCACCCGAGAGGGTCGGCGATCCGATGGACTGGTCGATGTCCGCCTACGCGTCCGGCGACGTCGACGGAGTGTGGGAGTACAGTCTCGACGGCGGCGCCCACTGGGCCGCGCGCGGCGCGACCTGGGAGACGGCCGTCCCCGACACCGGGGACGTCGTCGCCGAGCGGCCGGCGCTCCCCGCGCCGCTCGACGGCGTCGCCCCCTCCTTCCGCTCCGAGCAGGTCCCGGTGCCGCTCGCCTGGAGCACGTTCGGACAGGGCGAGTACGCCGTGTCCCTCCCTTCGAGCGGATACGGTGCCAGCTGGCGGCCCCGCTTCACCAGCGCGCTCGGATCCGTGACCGGTCCGGTGCAGACCATCTCGCTCGTCACGCCGCCGCAGTCCGACGGCGCGCCGGTCATCACGCGGCACCCCGCCCCGGCCCACGCCGTCGCCGGCACCACGGCGACCTTCCAGGCCGCGGCCAGTGGCGACCCCGCGCCCGCGATCTCCTGGGAGCGGTCCTCGGACGGCACGACCTGGACGGCGGTGGCGGGGGGCTCCTCCACGACGCTGTCGCTGCCCGCGACGCTCGGCGACAGCGGCAGCCGGTTCCGTGCCGTCTTCACGGCGAACGGGCTCTCCACGACGTCGGAGGCGGCTCTGCTGACGGTGGCGCCGGCGCCGGCGCCCGTGGTCGGCGCGGCTCCGGAGGGCGCGGTGAGCCTCGCGAACGTCGAGGCGACCTTCGACCTCAACGACTACGGCCGGGACTGGGCGCGCGCAGTCTCGGGCCCGGGCGTCCGTCTCGCGGACCGCGGGTTCGTCTTCGACGGCGGCAGCGGATGGCGTGACCCCCTCACGGGGGAGTTCCAGGCGGTCTGGGAGGGCAGCGCGATCTATCGCCCCTACGGCGGGCTGAACGGTCTCCATCTCACCTTCACGAACCCCTACCTGGCGATCGACGGCGAGGGACGCGGCACGCTCACGGCGGAGGTCTCGTGGAACAACGGCGGCGGCATGGGCGGCGCACAGGGCAACAAGGACAGCGGAGGCGCGCGCCGCGTGGTCGTCGCGACGTTCACCGGTGCCGCCCCGGTGGCGGACGCGGACGGCACGTTCCGGTTCGCCTGCACGCCGGAGTGGGCCGACCGCCCCTACGTGAAGCCCGGGCTGGGCGATGCGCGCACCTACACGCACAGCTACCCGGCCTCGTTCCTGGACTACCTCGACGACGACCTGCGCGGGTGGTTCCTGACCACGGGCAACTCGAGGGACCCGGAGAAGGCGCCCCGGCAGATCACGGCGTCCTTCGCCGCGACCACCGTCGCCGCCTCGCGCGAGGGGGCGGTCGTCAGCGCGACCGACCCGCTGGCCGACGGCGCGCAGCACTTCGCCGACTCCGCGCCCCTGATCACCGCGCAGCCCGTGCCGGTCACCGTCGCCGCGGGCGGCGCCGCCACCTTCGAGGTCGCGGCGGACGGCATCCCCGCCCCCGAGGTGACCTGGCAGCAGCTCGTCGGCGACACCTGGATCGACATCGCCGGGGCGACGACGTCCGTGCTGCGCGTCGAGGACGTCGCGGCGGGCACGCAGACGCTTCGGGCACGGGCGACCAGCCGCGCCGGAAGCGCCACGAGCGACGCCGTCACCCTGACCGGATCGATCCCTCGCCCCGAGCCCTCGACCGGGCCGGGACCCGGGGAGGGCACGGCGACTCCCGCGCCCGACGGCGCCCCGGCCGCTCCGGTCGCGGAGGGTTCCCAGCTCGACGGTCTGCCGCGCGGCGGCATCACCGCCGCATTCGCGGGCGGCACCCTCACGGTCTCGGGCCTGGCGCCGGACGCCTGGTTCCACCTCACGGCCTACTCGTCGCCGACGCCGCTCGGGTGGTCGCGGTCGTCCGCGACCGGCACGGTCGCGCTCACGCTGCCGCAGGGCATCGGCGCGGGGCCGCACCGGGTCGCCGTCCAGGACGCCTCCGGCACGCTCGTCGGATGGGCCGCGTTCGAGGTGACGTCGACGTCGACCCAGGCGCCGGTCAGCACCGTCTCCGGGCGCCAGCTGGCCGTCACCGGCGGCTCCGACCCGGCACCCGGCGTGGCGTGGGCCGTGCTGCTCGTCCTCGTCGGGGGCGGGCTCCTGCTCGCCCGCCGCGCTCGGCCCCAGCGCTGAGACGCGCGCTCGCCCGGTCCCGGATGCCGGGGGCCGGGCGAGCGCCGTCAGTGCGCGGCGTGGAAGCTCGCGCCGGTCTCCTCCGACTTCCAGTACCCCTTGATGACGACCTTCTCGGCGTCGAGCCCCCACCGCTCCAGTGCGAGCGCCCTGCCCGTCCTGACGATCGACTGCTCCGCGGCGACGAAGACGAACACGTCCCCGCCGGGTCGGTCGACGGCATCGAGCGCCTCGAGGCGGCGGATGAGGGCGGAGCCCGGCGCGTCAGCGCCGCGGTGCACGAACTCCACCGGGACGGGGGACTCGATCGCGAGCTCGCGCGCGGCGTCCGCCACCTCGATGAGCACGCGCCCCGTGCTCGATGGCGACATCCGTCGGCAGTAGCGGCGGACCTGTGCGATCGCGGTCTCGTCCGCGGCGAGGAACCAGGCATCGGGCTCGCCATCGATCGCGATCGTCCCCCGCGGCCCGCCGACACCGATCTGTGCGCCGATCGGGGCGGTGGCCGCCCACACGCCGGCGACGCCGTCGTCGCCGTGGAGCGCGAACTCCAGGTCGAGCCACGCCCGCTCGCCGGACCCGCCCCACGCGAGCGGCGTGAACTCACGGCTCGGCTGCGCGCGCATCGCGTCGACCGTGTCGACGTCCTCCGAGGGGAAGAAGAGCCGCACGTGGTCGTCGTCCGCGCTCGCCGCGCCGAACCCCTCCAGATCGCCGCCGCCGACACGGAGTCGCACGTAGTCGGGGCTCAGCGACACGCGCTCCACAAGTCGGGCGAACCGGAATCGCAGGTCGAGGGGGTGCCGCTCGAGCGTGAAACGAGGCGTGGGTAAGGTCACCCTCACAACCTACTCCGGTCGTGTCGGCCCCGGACGTCCGCCCGCGCGGCTCAGGGTGCCGCGGGGGCGTCCCGCCAGACCCGTCGGATCGGGAGGGCCGTGCCCAGCACGCGGCATGCGGCGCGATGGCCCGAGCACAGGGCGGCGGTGACGGTCGCGGGATCGTCCGTCCAGGTCGCCTCGCCCGCCAGGTGGAGGACCCCGCCGACGGGGGTCGCCAGGTCGTCGTGGTCCGCGGTCGTGGATCCCCGCGTCATGTAGGCGTAGGAACCGCGAGCGAAGGGATCGTCCTGCCAACGGGTGACGTGCACGCGCCGGGGACCGGGTACCCGCTCGCCGTACAGTCGGCGCAGCGGGGCGAGCACCGCGTCCGCGATGCGCCGGTCCGACCAGGCGCGCACCGCCCTGGCCGCGGGACCGGCCGCGAAGGTCAGCAGCGTGGGCGTCCCGTGCAGCGCCGTGAGGTCGTACCAGGAATGCCACCAGGCCCCCGCCGGCCCCTGTTGCCGGATCGCGTACACGTCCTCGTCCCAGAACCGCGTGTCGAAGCGCAGGAACACCTTCTCGAAGGCGTTCATCTCGAGCCGTGAGAGAGCTCCGGCGACCGGCTCCGGCAGCGGCGGCTCGATCACGACGTCCCCCGATCGCAACACGCCCACCGGCAGCGTCACGATCGCGTGCGCGGCAGAGAGGACGCCCGCGGACGTCGTCGCCTCGACGCCCGCGGGCGACCACCGCAGGTGCGAGACGGGCGTCGAGAGCCGGATGTCGAGTCCGCTGGCGAGCGCGCGGGGAAGCGCGTCGTACCCGTCCGGGAACACGACCTCGTCGCCGTCGATCGCGTCGTCGTCCAGACCGTGGGCGGCGAGGTCCTCGATCGCTACCCCGTACTGCTCCTCGCTGCGGTGCTGCAGGTACTCGCGCACCCGCTCGATGCGCTGTGCGTCCCACCCCTGCGCGCCGAGCGCCTCCTCCGTCACGTCGCGGTAGGAGGCATGGCTCGGCGAGCGGGCGATGACGGGGCCGAGCGTGGCGTCGACGGCGTGGATGTCGTCCGCGAACCGCCGCGCCTCGGCATCCGTCAGCCGCGCAGCGTCCGGACCGTAGTAGGCGATGGGGCGGCTGTCGGGCTGGTAGCCGCCGACCGTGAACTCCACCGTGCGCATGCCGAGCGCCTCGGCGGCGGCGGCGACCGGGCTGCCGGCGACGCCGTGGATCCAGGAGGCGCCGAGATCCGTCGCCTCGTCGCCGTCGCGGACGGTCCAGACCCGTCCCCCCACGCGGTCACGGGCCTCGAGCACCGCCACGCGCCGGCCCGCCCCGGCGAGCACGCGAGCGGCGGCGAGCCCCGCCACGCCGGCGCCGACCACGATCGTGTCCACCCGTTCCACCCCAGGCCCCCTTCGCCGGTGGCATCGACCTTAGCGCCGAGACGCCCGGGGGGGACCGCGTCCACCGCGCGCGAAGCGCGGGCGCGTGCTCAGCCGGCGAGCGCGCTCCAGTCGACCTCGGCCGAGGCCGGATCGGAGGGCGGGACCCTGGCGGGCGCACGGAAGCCGACGGTCGGCCACGCCTTCACGGCGAACACGCCGGTCGTCGTGATCCGGCTTCCGGGCAGCCCCGGCGCGGAGAGCTCGAGCTCGACCGTCGCCTCCTGGTAGCG
This sequence comes from Microbacterium sp. SORGH_AS_0888, assembly GCF_030818905.1. Taxonomy (NCBI): domain Bacteria; kingdom Bacillati; phylum Actinomycetota; class Actinomycetes; order Micrococcales; family Microbacteriaceae; genus Microbacterium; species Microbacterium sp. SORGH_AS_0888. Next base: position 1,066,840 of record NZ_JAUTAZ010000001.1, on the reverse strand, counting down.
GCCGCGGCCCGACGGCGCGGAGACGGAGACGACCTCGGCCTGGCCCCTCACGGCGTCCGCCAGCGGGTCGTGCAGGATCTTCTCGAGCTGCTCCGCCGCCTCATCCGTCCAGTGCATGCCGCGAGCCTACCCGGCGTCCGGGCGCGGGGCGCACGCGCGCGGCGAACGAGGGCGCGGCCGGGGGAGCAGGGAGCCGGGCTACCATCGGGAGGTGGGCGATCGACTGCAGCGGATCTGGACCGGAACCGTCCGCATCGCCCCCCACCGCGGTGACCACCGCGTCGCGATCCGCGCCGCCGTGAGCGTCGCGGTTCCGCTGCTCGCACTGTGGGCCCTCGGCCGGCTCGACCTCAGCGTCTACGCGACCTTCGGCGCGTTCGCCGGGCTCTACGGTCGGTTCGACCGTTACGCGGACAGGGTCCGGATGCAGCTGGCCGCGGGCGGGACGATGATCGCCGCCATGCTCATCGGCACCGCGCTCGCCGTGTCCGGCGTTCCCGCCATCGTCTCCGTCATCGTGGTGGCCGCCGTCGCCGCTGCCGTGACCGCCCTCGCGCAGGCGGCGCGCTGGCACCCGCCGGGGGCCCTGTTCGCGGTGTTCGCGGCGGGGGCCACGGCGACCCTGCCGGCGGACCCGCTCGGCTTCGTCGAGGTTCTCGTGGTCGGCGGCGCCGGCGCCGTGTTCAGCGTGCTCGTGACGGCGACGATCGCCGCGGTCCGGCGCGGGCCGAGGGTCCTCCTCGCGCCCGCGGAACGGCGTCCCGCACCCGTCGACGCCGTCGTCGCGGCGACCGTGGGGGTCGGCGCCGCGCTCGCGGGCATCGCGGGGCTCACCTTCGTCGGCACGCACTGGTACTGGGCGATGGTCGCCGCCGTCGCGGCGCTCGGCGGCCCGCACGTGAACGCCCGCATCGCGCGGGGCGTGCAGCGGCTCGCGGGCACGCTCGCGGGCGTCCTCGTCGCGGCCGGGCTCCTCTCCCTCCACCTGCCCCCGGTCGCGACCATCGCCGTCGCCGTCCTGTGCCAGATGGGTGCCGAGCTCTTCATCAGCCGCAACTACGGCATCGCGATGGTCTTCATCACCCCGCTCGCGCTGCTCATGATCGAGCTGGCGGTGCCCGCCGATCCCGCCCAGCTGCTGCGGGACCGCGTGCTGGACACCGTGATCGGGGTCCTCATCGGCACGGCCGTCGCGGTCGGCTCCGCGGCGATCCGCCGTCCTCGCGCCGGCTGAGCGAGCCCGCCACGCCGCATCGGATTGCACGGTGGGGGATCGGAGGCGACCATGGAAGCATGCCTCCCGTCTCGAGCGCACGCCGCCGCGTCGTCCCGCTGGCCATCGCCGCCGCGATCGTGGTCGCCGCCGCGGGCGCGCTCGGCATCGGCGTCGCAGTCTCGCGCAGCGCTCCGCCGGCCGTGGCGGCGCCCGCGTCGACGGTGACCCCGACCGTCGCCGCCTCGCCCACGCCGGCGCCCACCCCGACCGGGCCCGCCGCCGACACGGCGGCGTACGACCTCGCGGGCCTGCCGACCGCCGATGTGTTCGCCGTCAACCCCGCGCTCCCGGTCGACGACGATCCGCGCGGCGCCCCGACCGGCCTCATGGCCCACCCCGCGACGGACGCGATCCCGGTGTTCGCCGAGCCCGGCGGGAAGCCGGTCGCCGTGCTGCCGGCCGCTCTCACCTTCGGCGGCACGACCGTCCCCGTCATCCGGCGCGAGGACAACTGGGTCCGTGTCATGCTCAGCGGCCGGCAGGGGACCCCTCCCGAGGGCAACCCCGCCCAGCTCACGGGGTGGCTGCGCGCGGCGGACGTCGTCGTGCAGAGCAACGACGCGCACGTCGAGGTCAATCTCTCGACGCGCACCATCGCGATCGTGACCCCTGCCGGGGTGGAGACGGTGGCGACCGACTTCGGCTCCGGCGCGGACGGCACGCCGACGCCGCTCGGGAGGACGTTCATCATGCACACCGCGGTCGTGCCCGCCTTCGGCTACACGCGCGGCAATCCGCTGATCTACCTCGGCATCCAGTCGCCCACCCTTGCGGGCTTCGACGGCGCCGCCGTGGCGGTCACGGCGCTGCACTATCACGACGACCGCTCGGGGGCGATCTCCAACGGCTGCATCCGCGTGGATGCGGCGACAACCGCCCGGCTGTCGCAGCTGCCGCTCGGAACGCCTGTGTACATCACGGGCTGAGTCCCCGCAGCCGCGGGTAGGGTGAGGCTGTGCCGAGCCCGATCCGCATCGCGGTCGTCATCCCGTGTCGTGACGACGCCCATATGCTCGATGCCTGTCTGACGGCGCTCGCGGCGCAGACCCGGCCGGCGGATCTCGTGCTGGTGGTCGACAACGCGAGCACCGACGACTCCGCCGACGTCGCGCGTCGACACGGGGTCGAGCTGGCGGAGCAGCCGCGGGTCGGGATCTGGCCGGCCGCGGCCACCGGCTACGACCTGGTCCGTGACCGCGCGGACGTGATCGCCCGGATCGACGCCGATTCGCGGCCGCACCCGGACTGGATCGCGCGCATCGAGCGGGCCTTCCTCGCCGACCCCGGGCTCGGTGTGCTCACCGGCGGCGCACAGTTCTACGACGTCGATCCCGTGCGGGCGTACCTCGGCGCGCACTGGTACATCGGCGGGGGCCGGTTCTGGGTCAAGGCCTGGCTGGGGATCCCGCTCGTGTTCGGGTCGAACTTCGCGATGCGGACCGCGATCTGGGAACGCGTGCGCACAGAGGTCCGGCGTGACGACGCCCGCGTCCACGACGACCTCGACCTGACCATCCATCTGCGCGCGTCCGACGGCGTCCGATGGGACAGGGATCTGCGGATGCCGGTGTCGGCGCGGCCGATCACCTCGGTGCGGGCGCTCGCCCGCCGGGTGTGGCGCGTCGTGCCGACGTTCGCCGCCAGCTGGCCGCGGGGGCGGTTCCGCGCGGCGGTGCGGGAGGACCAGCCCCCCGAGCCCTGGGGCGAGCCGGACGACCTGGCTCCGCACTACGGGCGCTGACCATGGACGTCGGGGACCTCGCGACGCTCGTCGCCTACGCGGCCTTCGCCGTCGTGAGCGTCGTGCTCGCCCTCATCGACCTGCGCGTCCACCGGCTGCCGCATGCGATCGTGCTGCCCTCCTACCCGGTCGCCTGGCTGCTGCTGGGAGCGGCCTCGGTCGCCCGGGGCGACGGCGGGGCGTTCCTGCGGGCGCTCGGGGGCATGCTCGCCCTGTTCGCCTTCTACCTGGCGCTGCGGCTGGCGCAGCCGGGGGGACTGGGCGGGGGAGACGTCACTCTCGCCGGGCTCATCGGCCTCCTCCTCGCCTATCTCGGCTGGGATCCGTTGCTGATCGGCGCGGTCGCGGGATTCCTCGTCGGCGGGATGTTCTCGCTCGTCGTGCTCGCGACCCGGCGCGGCGACCGGCGCACCCGCATCCCGTTCGGGCCCTGGATGCTGCTGGGCGCCTGGATCGGCATCGCCTCGCACGCGCTGCCGACCTGAGCGCGGTGCACGCCGCTGTCAAGCGCATCCGTGCCGCGGGCCGACCGGCGCTAGCGTGAACGCATGAGCGAGCGCGACATCCCCGCCCCCTCCGGCGCGCGTCCGGGCCCGATCCCGCGGATCATCGCCTGGGCCCTGCAGCGCACGGCGGTGCGTGCCTTCCTGCGCTACAGCGAGAGCCGCGGGCCGGCGCTCGCCGACAGCGTCACCTACCGTGCGCTGTTCAGTCTCTTCGCGGCCGTGCTGCTCGGCTTCTCGTTCGCCGGGCTGTGGCTGGCGGGGAACCCCGACGCGCTGGAGGCCTTGCAGGAGGCGATCCAGCGCACGATCCCCGGCATCGGTGACGTCATCGACTTCGGTGCCGCCTCGAGCGGGCTCGCCACGGCCGGGATCGTCTCGATCATCGGTCTGGTCGGCGCGGCCATCGGGGCCATCGGGTCGCTGCGGGCCGCGTTCCGCACGATCGCGGGCAAGGTGCACGACGACACGTTCTTCCTCTGGGTGCTCTTGCGCAACCTCCTGCTGGCGGTCATCCTCGGTGCGCTCCTGGTCGCCTCCGCCGTCGTCGGCTTCGTCGCGTCGTTGTCGATCGCGACCGTGACGGGCTGGCTCGGCCTCTCGTCGGACTCCTGGATCGCGCAGGCTGCCGGGCAGGCCGCCACGCTCGTGGTGATGCTCGCGCTGAACACCGTGACGATCGTCGTCGCGTTCCGCTTTCTCGCCGGCGTCCGGGCGCCGGCCCGGGCGCTCTGGACGGGCGCGCTCTGGGGCGGCGTGGGCCTGGTGGTCCTGCAGCGGCTCTCGGGCCTGTTCGTCGGCGGCGCCGCCGCCAACCCGCTGCTGGCCACCTTCGCCTCCCTCATCGCCCTGCTGCTGTGGCTCAACCTGTCGGCACAGGTCATCCTCATCGCCGCCGCCTACATCGTCACCGGCGCCGAGGAGCACGAGGACAGGGTGCGCGAGCGGTACGGGGCGGCGACGTTCGCGCAGCGGCGCGTGCGGCGCGCCGAGGCCGCCGTCCAGGCGGCGGCGGACGAGCTGCGTGCGGCGCAGGAGGCGGAACACGAGGAGCGTGTCACGGCGGCCGCGCCCCGCAAGTCCGCCCGGGATCAGCGGGCGTAGCGTCCGACGAAGGTGCGGAGCATCCGCGACGGCTCGGTCACGGACGTCCTCCGGACAGCGGCGAGCGTGTGATCGAGCTCGTCGGCGGCGAAGTAGCCGAATCCGGCATAGGCGTGGATGCGGGTCGTGATCCCGTCCACGTCGAGCTCGGGGTGGAACTGCGTCGCGTACACGTTCGTCCCGGCGCGGAACGCCTGGACGGGGCAGGTCGGGGAAGAGGCGAGGAGCGTCAGGTGCGAGGGCAGGCGCCGGACCGCCTCCTTGTGGCCGACGAACGCGGCGAAGGAGGCCGGCATCCCGGCGAAGAGGGGGTCGGCGCGGCCGTCGGCGGTGAGGGTGACCGGCACGATCGAGATCGGCTCCCCGTAGGTGCGGTCGATCTCCGCCTCCTCGTGCGCCCCCACGGTCCCCACGCCGTAGCAGGCGCCCAGGAACGGGAAGTCGCGCGCCAGGACCCGATCCAGCAGGACGTCGAACTCGGCCTCGACGCGCCGTTGCACGTGCGACTTCGCCGCCTCGGGATCCGAGGCGTTGAAAGGACCGCCGCCGACGAAGATGCCCGAGAGCCCGTCGAGGTCCAGGTCCGGCAGCGGGCCGGCCTCCATCCGGATGCGGCGGAGCTCCGACTCGCGCAGGCCCGTGTGTCGCAGGAACAGCTCGTACTCCTCGTCGGCCGGACCGTCCTCGGCACGGGTCGCGAGCAGGACGAAGGGCTTCACCCGCCCGATTGTAAAGGGCCGGACCCGTGTCGGCACCGCTCGCTACGCTGGGTCCATGGCTATCGCACGTCTTTCCGGAGGCCCGCTCGACGGGCAGGTGATCCCCCTCGACGACACCGTCGACGACGCCTACATCGTCCCCTACGGCGAGGGGCAGCTCGTCTACCGTCGGGAGGGCGACGACATCCACACGGGTTCCGGCGACGGTCCGACCGAGGCGTCGTTCGCCTACGTCGAGGCGACGGAGGACATCGACCCCGACCCCGACGGTCGCGACGAGTGAGCCGAGCCGAACCGGCGCACAGCGTCGAGATCGAGCGCAGCTACGACGTCGACGATTCGGTCGCGCTGCCGGACTGGGCGGTCCTGCCCGGCGTCTCGCGGGTCGACGAGGCGGAGGTGCGCGAGCTCGACGCGCGCTACCTCGACACCGACGACCTGGCCCTCGGGCGGGCGCGCACCGCGCTCCGTCGGCGCACGGGCGGACCGGATGAGGGCTGGCACGTCAAGGTCTCCGGCGTGGAGGGTCGACACGAGTGGCACTGGCCGCTCGGCGACGGCGACGACGTCCCCGCAGAGCTCGCGGCCCTGCTCGCCGACACGGCGACGGGTCCGTTCACACCGCTCGCCCGCATCCGCAACCGCCGGATCGCCTACGCGCTCCGCGACGCCGACGGCGCGGTCGTGGCCGAGATGGTCGACGATCACGTCACCGCGACCGCCGAGCGCACCGGCCGGGTCACCTCCTGGCGCGAGTGGGAGGTCGAGCTCGGCCCGGCAGCTCCCGACGACCCGCAGTGGCAGGCCGCGTTCTTCGAGGCCGTCGACGGCCTCGTCGCCGCCGCGGGCGGTCGTGTCGCGGCGTCCGACTCGAAGCTCGCCCGTACCCTCGGCCTCTGAGCCTGCCCGGACCGACGATGAGAGGCGCGCCGCCCTCGTGGGCGGCGCGCCTCTCATCGTTCGGGGAGCCTCAGAAGTTGATCATGTGACCGGCGAGGCCGTGGAACGCCTCCTGCAGCGCCTCCGACAGCGTCGGGTGCGTGTGCACGTTGCGGGCGAGCTCCAGGGCCGTCAGGTCCCACTTCTGGGCGAGTGTCAGCTCGGGGAGGAGCTCGGAGACGTCGGGGCCGATCATGTGGCCGCCGAGGAGCTCGAGGTGCTCGGCGTCGGCGATGAGCTTGACGAAGCCGACGGGCTCGCCGAGACCGTGCGCCTTGCCGTTGGCCATGAAGGGGAAGGTCGCGACCTTGATCTCGCGGCCCGTCTCGCGCGCCTGCGCCTCGGTGAGGCCGAACGAGGCCACCTGCGGCGAGCAGAACGTCGCACGCGGCATCATGCGGTAGTCGCCGAGCGCCATGGTCTCCGCGCCGCCGATGGTCTCGGCCGCGACCACGGCCTGGGCCTCGGCCACGTGGGCGAGCTGCAGCTTCGCGGTGACGTCGCCGATGGCGTAGACGCCCTCGACGTTCGTGCGCATGAAGTCGTCGATCTCGATCGCGCCGCGCTCGGTGAGCTTGACGCCGGTGTTCTCGAGGCCGTACCCGGAGACGTTGGGCGCGAACCCGACCGACATGAGCACCTTGTCGGCGTCGATCGAGGCGCGGGCCCCGTCCTTGCCGGTGTAGGTCACGGTGACGGAGGACCCGTTGTCGACGACGGACTCGACCTTGGTCGAGGTCAGGATGTCGATCCCGTAGTTCTTGTACTGCTTCGCGATCTCCTTGGAGACGTCGGCATCCTCATTGGGAAGCGCCCGGTCCAGGAACTCGATGATCGTGACCTTCACGCCGTAGTTCGACATGACGTAGGCGAACTCCATGCCGATGGCGCCCGCCCCCACGATGACGATCGAGGAGGGGAGCTCGCGCGAGAGGATCTGCTCCTCGTAGGTCACCACGTTCTCGCTGAGCGAGACGCCGGGGAGCAGGCGCACGGTCGACCCGGTCGCGATGATGACGTTGTCGAAGGTGACGCGCTCGGTCGTGCCGTCGGTCTTCGCGACATCGATCGAGTGCGCGTCGACGAAGGTTCCTCGTCCCGAGTACTCGGTGACCTTGTTCTTCTTCATGAGGAAGTGGATGCCCTTGACGCGGCCGTCGGCGACCTCGCGGCTGCGGTCGAACGCGACGCCGTAGTCGAAGGTGACGGAGCCCTCGATGCCGAACATCTTCGCCTTGTGCGCGAAGGTGTGGGCGAGCTCGGCGTTCTTGAGCAGCGCCTTCGAGGGGATGCAGCCGACGTTCAGGCAGACACCGCCCCAGTACTTCTCTTCGATGATCGCGACCGAGAGGCCGAGCTGCGCGCTGCGGACTGCTGCGACATAGCCGCCGGGGCCCGCGCCAAGGATGACGACGTCGTAGTGAGGCATGCTCAAAGCCTATCGCCCGCCGAGATCGTCGCGTCCCTCGGTGCGGTTGCGGACGGTGTCCTTTCCCTGTCGTGCGCGAGCGACCATGAGCGCGATCACGGCGATGATGGCAGCGGCCGCGACGATGCCTCCGATGACCCACGGCAGGACGTCGGATCCGCCGCCGGCGGAGGCCGAGATCGGCGCCGCGCTGGCGGTCGGCTCGGTCGTCGCGGTCGGCGCCGGAGCCGAGGAGGCCGGCGGGGTCGCAGGAGCCGCGGAGGGGGAGGCGGCGCCGGCGACCGTGAACGAGAACGAGTCCGAGACCGGGTGGCCGTCGCTCGAGACCACGCGCCAGGTGACGGTGACCTCGCCGGACGCGGTGCCGCTGAGCGGCTGCGTCACGGTGTTCTGCGACACCACGGGATCGCCGGCCGTGAGGGAGGTGCCGGCGGCATCCTGCACCTGGACGATCGTTCCGCCCGGCTCGTCGAGCACGACGGCGTTGAAGGCGAGCGTCACCTGCGCGGGCAGGGCCTGGACGGTCGAGCCCGCGGCCGGATCGGTCGAGATCAGCGTGTCGTGGGCGGAAGCGGGCTGTGCGCCGAACAGCACGGCCGCGCCGGCCAGGGCGACGGCGGCGATCCAGGCGAGCGAGCGGGGGAGTCTGCGAGTCGGGTGTGCGGTCACGATGCGAGCCTAACCAGGTCTTCCCGAGGGCACACTCAGACGCATAGCCTGGGCGCGTGCGGGCGGCCCCGCCCGCGGGACGAACGAGAGACCGGAGGCGAACCATGGACGCGATGATGATGGGCGTGATGTCCGACGAGATGATGTCGATGCCCGGCGGTGCCACGATGGACATGACGATGATGCAGGCCTGCATGGATGCGTGCGCCGCCTGCGAGCAGGCGTGCACGATGTGCGCGATGGAGATGATGTCGTGCGCTCCCGCATGCATGAACTGCGCCGACATGTGCCACACGATGATGCGGTCGATGCTCCGCATGCAGGGCATGACGCCGCCGGTCATGATGGCGATGCTCGACGCCTGCATCGCCATGTGCCAGATGTGCATGGACGAGTGCATGGAGCACACCGGCGACGCCGTGTGCCAGATGTGCGCACAGGCCTGTCAGGCGTGCATGGACGCCTGCATGGCCGTCAAGGAGTCGATGGCCGCCTGAGCGGCGGATCAGCCGATCTCACGCAGGTTGAACCGGCGGCGGCCGACGGCGAGCACGCGGTAGCGGGCGTGCACCGCGACCGGCTCGTCGCGGGCGACGGACGCCGCGGCGCCGGCGGCGTTCTCGAACGTCGTCACGACGCCCTCGAGCGTGCGCACGGTGAGGACGCCCGCATCCGGATCGGCGTTCACGACGAACCCGTCGACCCACTCGCCCGGGGTCGCGGCGGCGAGGCGTGCCTGCACGAGGTGCAGGGCGTGTCCGGGCTGGTACGAGGTGCAGGGACCTCCCACGTGGCACATGCACTCCGCGGCCGATCGCTCCTCGACGGGGCGGGCGGGACGGAACGGACGGGACACGGTGATCTCCTGGGGTCGGTGGATGACGGCGACGCTACGCGGGCCGCGTCCGCTCCGCATCCGGGATGACACATGAGGCAACAATGGGGACCCGCGGCCGGGGGACCGACATCGTTCCCCCGGTTCACATCCGATAGGCTGGGATGCGGAGGGAGGACGACATGGAACAGCAGCACGATGACGGCATCCGTCGGGCCGGCGAGAAGCCGCGGCACGACACGACGCAGACGTTCGGACATGATTCCGACCTGTCGTTCGTCCCGTTCGGCAGTGAGCTCACCGACGCCGAGATGGAGGCGATCGAGGCCCTGCCGACGCGGTCCGCACTGCTGATCGTCCGTTCCGGCCCCACCACCGGCGCACGCTACCTGCTCGACACCGACGTCACGACGGTGGGCCGCCACCCCGACGCCGACATCTTCTTCGACGACGTGACCGTCTCGCGCCGGCACGCGGAGATCACCCGCGTGGGCACGTCTTTCGAGATCGTGGATCAGCGGTCCCTCAACGGCACCTACGTCAACGGCGATCGCGTCGACCGTTCCGCTCTCGCGAACGGTGCCGAGGTCCGGATCGGCAAGTTCCGCCTCACCTTCTTCGTCTCGCCCGCCGACCTGGCGGCCGACGCCTGATGGCCTCTGCCTCCGCGCGCGGCAGAGGGGCGGCGCAGGGGCTGCTGAGCATCGGTCAGGTGCTCGCGTCGCTCTCGCCCGAGTTCCCCTCGCTGACCTCCAGCAAGCTGCGGTTCCTCGAGGTCCAGGGCATCGTCACCCCGCGGCGCACCGAGTCCGGGTACCGCAAGTTCACCTCGGCGGATGTCGAGCGGCTGCGGGCGGCGCTCACCCTCCAGCGTGACCACTATCTGCCGCTGCAGGTGATCCGCGAGTACCTCGACGACCTCGACGCGGGTCGCTCACCCGCGACGCCGACCGCCGTGCCCCCCTCGATCGTGCCCCCGCAGCGCCGCTATCGACGCGACGACCTGCTCCGCGAGGCCGGCGCCGCCCCCCAGCTGCTCAACGACGCGATCGGTCTCGGTCTCATCACGGGCGCGGACAGCTACGACGAGCGCGCGCTGTCGCTGCTGCGCTCCCTCGTCGCGCTCGACCGGCACGGCATCGAGCCGCGTCATCTGCGCGCGCTGCGTCAGAGCGCGGAACGGGACGTGGCGCTGGTGGAGTCCGCGCTCATGCCCCTGCGGCGCCGCACCGACAGCGCGTCCAGGGGGCGTGCGGCGGAGGTCGCGCCGGAACTGGCGCGACGGCTGGCCGAGGTGCGGGACGCGCTCGTGCGCTCCGCGCTCGACCGTCTCGAATGAATCGGCGACACGCCGGGTGCTGCGCGCGGATGTCATTGCTCCGTCTGGGGTGCTCCTCTAGCGTGGAGGGGAACATGTGGAAAAGGAGGGCCCCGGTATGACCGCAGGCGATTCGGGCTTCGCGGACGACCTCCTTTTCACGGACGGTCTGCCCGAGATGAGTGACGAGGTCGGATACCGGGGGGCCGTCGCCGCCCGCGCAGCGGGGATCACCTACCGCCAGCTCGACTACTGGGCCCGGACGGAGCTCGTCGAGCCGACCGTGCGCGGTGCCAGCGGCTCGGGATCCCAGCGGCTCTACGGCTTCCGCGACATCCTCGTCCTGAAGCTCGTCAAGCGACTGCTGGACACCGGCATCTCGCTGCAGCAGATCCGGACCGCTGTCGAGCAGCTGCGCGCCGCGGGCATCCGTGACCTGACGGGCACGACGCTCATGAGCGATGGCGCCTCGGTGTACCTGTGCACGTCGAACGACGAGGTCATCGACCTCGTGAGCCGCGGGCAGGGCGTCTTCGGCATCGCCGTCGGCAAGGTGCTTCGCGAGGTCGAGTCGACGCTCGTGGACTTCGACCCGCAGTCTCCCGATCAGGCCGACGAGCTGGCAGCGCGCCGCGCGCGCCGTACGGCCTGACCCGCGTCACCGTCCCGCGAGTCCACATCCCCTCACCGACTCCACATCCGAGCGCGTTGATCGGATGTGTATTCGTGATGCGCGTGCGCCTTCGCAAGGAGGAACGGGGATGACGGGGCGCGTCAGGACGCGGGGGTGTCCTCGGGGGACGGGATGCGGCCGATGCGCATGATGCGGTCCAGCAGCGCGTCGAAGTCGCCCGCGAGCTCCTGTGCCGACTCGCCCGGCCAGATGTGCAGCGGCTTGGCCGCTCCCTGGGCCTGCTGCAGCGAGGTTCGCTCCGGCAGCTGGGGGGAGAGCACGAGCGGCCCGAACATGTCGCGCAGCTCCTTGATACGGAACTGGTGCTCGATCGACTGCGGTCGCACGCGGTTGACGACGATGCCCAGCGGCTGCAGCCGCGGTGAGAGCCCGCGACGGATCTCCTCGATCGCCCGCAGTGCGCGGTCGGCGGCGGCGACCGAGAACAGGCCCGGCTCGGTGACCACGACCACGCGGTCGCTCGCGGCCCACGCGGTGCGGGTGAGCGCGTTCAGGGAGGGTGCGCAGTCGATGAGCACGAGGTCGTAGTCGGCCTCGACGCCCGCGAGGGCCTCCTCGAGCTTCCACACGTCGCGGACGCTCGGGTGCGGCCCATCGAAGTTGATGGCCGACGGGCTGCCGATGAGCACGTCGATCGTGCCGGGATGGACCTTGGTCCAGCCGCTGGAGGTGATGGCCTGGCGGACCACCTTCTCCTTCGGGTTGGCCAGCACGTCGGCGATGTTCAGGCGCCCCGCGACCTGGATGTCCATGCCGGTGGACACGTCGGACTGCGGGTCGAGGTCGACGACGAGAGTCCGCACACCCCGGGCGAACGCGGCGGAGGCGAGACCCAGTGTGACGGTCGTCTTGCCGACACCGCCCTTGAGCGAGCTGACGGAAAGGACATGCACGATCGTCTACGTTACCTTCCCCTAGGCTGTGAGCACACTCGGTCCGCGCAACGGTCGGCGTGGACGTCCGACATCCCTTCCCTGGATGCGAGGTTCTTGCATGTTCCAGAAGATCCTGGTCGCCAACCGCGGTGAGATCGCGATCCGCGCCTTCCGTGCGGCCTACGAGGTGGGGGCGCGCACGGTCGCCGTCTTCCCGTGGGAGGATCGCGGATCGCTGCACCGGCAGAAGGCCGACGAGTCCTACGAGATCGGCGAGCGCGGGCACCCGGTCCGCGCGTATCTGGACGTCGACGAGATCATCCGCGTCGCGCTCGAGGCCGGCGCCGACGCGATCTACCCCGGTTACGGCTTCCTCTCCGAGAACCCGGAGCTCGCCGAGAAGGCGGCCGCCAACGGGATCGTCTTCATCGGCCCACCCGCGTCCGTGCTGGAGATGGCGGGCAACAAGGTCACCGCGAAGCAGCACGCGATCGCCGCCGGGGTTCCCGTGTTGCGCTCGACCGAGGCGTCGGACGACGTCGACGCGCTCGTCGCGCAGTCCGACGGGATCGGCTTCCCCATCTTCGTCAAGGCCGTCGCCGGCGGCGGCGGGCGGGGGATGCGTCGCGTCGAGACGAAGGACGAGCTCGCGCCCGCGATCGCCGAGGCGATGCGCGAGGCCGGCAGCGCCTTCGGCGACGCCCGCGTGTTCCTCGAGCAGGCCGTGCAGCGCCCGCGCCACGTCGAGGTGCAGATCCTCGCGGACGGCGCGGGGGAGACGGTGCACCTGTTCGAACGCGACTGCTCGGTGCAGCGGCGTCACCAGAAGGTGATCGAGATCGCGCCCGCGCCGAACCTCGACCCGCGGGTGCGCGCCGACCTGCACCGCTACGCCGTCGCCTTCGCCCGCTCGATCGGATACCAGAACGCGGGAACCGTGGAGTTCCTCCTCGAGACGGCGGGACCGCGCGCGGGCGAGGTCGTCTTCATCGAGATGAACCCGCGCATCCAGGTCGAGCACACCGTCACCGAGGAGGTGACGGATGTCGACCTCGTCCAGTCGCAGATGCGCATCGCCGCCGGAGCCACGCTCGAGGAGCTCGGCCTCAGGCAGGAGGACATCCAGCTGCGCGGCGCCGCGCTGCAGTGCCGCATCACGACCGAGGACCCCTCGCAGGGGTTCCGCCCGGACACCGGTCGGATCACGACCTACCGTTCTCCCGGCGGCGCCGGCATCCGTCTCGACGGCGGCACCACCGCCGCCGGCTCCCAGATCAGCCCGCACTTCGACTCGATGCTCGCGAAGCTCACGTGCCGCGGTCGTGATTTCCCCGCCGCCGTCGCCCGAGCTCGGCGGGCCCTCGCGGAGTTCCGCATCCGGGGCGTGTCCACCAACATCCCCTTCCTCCGTGCGGTGCTCGACGACCCGGCCTTCGCGGCCGGCGACCTCAGCACGTCGTTCATCGACGAACGCCCGGAGCTGCTCCGGCGCGACCCCTCGCGCGACCGTGCGACGAAGCTCCTGAACTGGCTCGCCGACGTCACGGTCAACCGCCCCTACGGCGAGAAGCCGGTGTCGGTGTCGCCGGGCAGCAAGCTGCCCGCGATCGATCTGTCCTCGCCGCCGCCCGCCGCGGCCCGCCAGCGCCTGCAGGAGCTCGGACCCGCGGGCTTCGCGCGGGCGCTGCGCGAGCAGACGGCGCTCGCGGTCACCGAGACGACCTACCGAGACGCTCATCAGTCGCTGCTCGCGACCCGGGTGCGCACGCGCGATCTCGTGCGGGTAGGGCCCCACGTGGCCCGCATGACGCCCCAGCTCCTCTCGGTCGAGGCCTGGGGCGGGGCGACCTACGACGTCGCCCTCCGCTTCCTCGCCGAGGACCCGTGGGAGCGGCTGGAGGCGCTGCGCGAGGCGATGCCGAACATCCCGATCCAGATGCTGCTGCGCGGGCGCAACACGGTGGGCTACACGCCGCGCCCGGTCGAGGTGACGGATGCGTTCGTGCGGGAGGCGGCGGCCACGGGAGTGGACGTCTTCCGCATCTTCGACGCGCTCAACGACGTCTCGCAGATGCGACCCGCGATCGACTCCGTGCTCGAGACCGGCACCACGCTGGCCGAGGTCGCGGTCTGCTACACCGGCGACCTGCTCGACCCGGCCGAGACGCTCTACACGCTCGACTACTACCTGCGCCTGGCGGACGAGATCGCCGCGTCGGGCGCGCACGTGCTCGCCGTGAAGGACATGGCGGGCCTCCTGCGTCCCGCCGCCGCCGCCCGGCTCGTCCGGGCGCTGCGCGAGCGCTTCGATCTGCCGGTGCACGTGCACACGCACGACACCGCCGGCGGACAGCTGGCGACGCTCCTCGCCGCATCCGCCGCCGGCGCGGATGCGGTCGACGCCGCCGCCGCGCCGCTGTCGGGAACCACGAGCCAGCCCTCGCTCTCGGCGCTCGTGGCCGCGCTCGCGCACACCGACCGCGACACGGGCCTGGACCTGCAGGCGGTCAGCGACCTCGAGCCCTACTGGGAGGGCGTGCGTCAGCTCTACCGTCCGTTCGAGTCCGGGCTCCCGGCCCCGACCGGGCGCGTGTACCACCACGAGATCCCGGGCGGTCAGCTCTCGAACCTGCGTCAGCAGGCCATCGCACTGGGGCTCGCCGACGACTTCGAGCGCATCGAGGACATGTACGCGGCCGCCGACCGCATCCTCGGCCGCATCCCCAAGGTGACGCCGTCGTCGAAGGTCGTGGGCGACCTCGCGCTCGCCCTCGTCGCCGCCGACGCCGATCCGGCAGATTTCGAGCAGAACCCGCAGAGCTACGACATCCCGGACTCCGTCGTCCGGTTCATGGCGGGCGAGCTCGGTGACCTTCCCGGCGGGTGGCCGGAGCCGTTCCGATCCCGCGTGCTGGCCGGTCGCGAGGTCTCGATCGGGGTGCAGCCGATCAGCGACGAGGAGCGCGACGCGCTCGCGGGCGACGCCGACGGACGCCGGCGCACGCTCAACCGTCTGCTGTTCCCCGGACCCGCGAAGGAGTTCGAAGCCACCCGTGAGGCCTACGGCGACCTCTCCAAGCTCGGCACGCCGGACTACCTGTACGGCCTGAAGCCGGGTGAGGAGCACGTCGCCGAGATCGACCCCGGTGTGCAGCTCTACGTCGGGCTCGAGGCGATCGGCGAGGCGGACGAGAAGGGCATGCGCACCGTCATGACGACGCTGAACGGTCAGCTGCGACCGGTCTTCGTGCGCGATCGCAGCATCACGGTCGAGGCGCGTCCGACAGAGAAGGCGGACACGAGCAGGCCCGGCCAGGTCGCGGCGCCGTTCTCGGGCGTCGTGAGCCTGAAGACGGCGGTCGGCGAGACGGTCGCGGCCGGCCAGGCGATCGCCTCGATCGAGGCGATGAAGATGGAGGCCGCCATCACGAGCCCGGTCGACGGGGTCGTCGAGCGCCTGGCGATCCCGGCGACGGCGCAGGTGGAGGCCGGCGACCTTTTGGTCGTCGTCCGACCCGCCGGTTAGCCTGTTCCGGGCGCGATGGCGCCTGATAGGAGTCTCACAGCATGCCTGATCGCCCCGAACCCGACCCCGAAGACCTCGAGGTCGTGCCGAGCGCGAGCGTCGATGCCGCCGCGATCGACCTCGGAACCCAGACCGCTCAGGTCTCCATCGTGCTCCCGGTCGAGCACGCCGACGACGACCTGGTCGAGGACGACCTGCCGTGCCCGATCGCCGCGGAGACCGAGGACGGCGAGGACGTCGTCATCGCCGAGGCCGAGCCCCTGCACGACGTCCCCGCTCCCGTCACCGTCCGTGCGGTCGAGACGCTCGCGGTCGAGGCCGTCACGGTCGAGCCGGAGGAGCCGTCCCTCGCGTCGCGCGAGTCCGATGCCGCCCCCGTGCCGGACGCCGCCGCGGCCGTGGTGCCGAACGTCGTCGAGGCCGAGGCCTCCGAGTCCGAGCCCGTCTCGCGCGCGGAGTCGGTCGAGGCGCGGGATGTCGCCGACCGCGGCGCCGAGGATCGCGTCGCCGCCTCGCATCCGGCCGAACCCGACCCCGTCACGAACGCCGCGCCCGTCGAGGCGGATCCCGTCACGGTGACGGGCGCCGCCGCATCCGCGCCCGCGTCGACATCCGTGCCCGCGCTCCGTCGCCATCACGTCGACACCGCGACGGTCGCGCTGGCCGCCAAGCGCGTGGGGGAGCGCACGGCCGACCGTGAGAGCCCCGACCTGCTCACGCACGATCGCCTCGTCGAGACGGGCCGCCTCCCCAAGGCCGAGCCCGCGGGGCTCTGGCCGCACCTCGTATACACGTTGAGCGCCCGCCGCATCAACCTCGGCGACAGCCGTCGTGCCCGCGAGCGCAAGGCGCTCGACGCGCGCATCGCCGCCCCGCTCTCCGGCGGCGCCCGGTTCGTGGCCGTGCTCTCCCGCAAGGGCGGCGTCGGCAAGACGACCGTGACGACGCTTCTCGGCATGGCCCTCGCCGACGCCCGTGAGG
This sequence comes from Microbacterium sp. SORGH_AS_0888, assembly GCF_030818905.1. NCBI lineage: Bacteria > Bacillati > Actinomycetota > Actinomycetes > Micrococcales > Microbacteriaceae > Microbacterium > Microbacterium sp. SORGH_AS_0888. Next base: position 1,050,231 of record NZ_JAUTAZ010000001.1, on the reverse strand, counting down.
ACCGTGTGATCGCCGTCGACGCCAACCCGGATCGCGGCACGCTCGCCGACCGCATCGGCGCCGCGGGCGGCAAGACCGTCCGCGACCTCTCCCGTGCTCGCACGCAGGTGCACGGCTTCAACGAGCTGTCGGCGGTCGTCGCGCGCGACCGCACGCGCCTGGACGTGCTCGCCTCCGACGCCGATCCCCGGGTGTCGGAGGCCTTCAACGACAGCGACTACCGCGACGTCGCGGAGCTGGCCGCGCACTACTACTCGATCGTGCTCACCGACACAGGCACCGGAATCGTCCACTCCGTCATGGACGCGACGCTCACGGCGGCCGACGGGCTCGTCATCGTGGCGGGCCTCAGCGTGGACGAGGCCCGGCTCGCGTCCGAGACGCTCACGTGGCTCGAGACCAACGGCTACGGGGAGCTCGCCCGTGAGGCGGTCGTCGTGCTCAACACCTCCCGCCCCGGCGTGCCCCTCGTGCGCGCGACCGAGGTGGAGGAGCACTTCCGCACGCGAGTACGCGCCGTCGTGCGCATCCCGTACGACGCGCTCCTCGCGACCGGCGGCGTGATCTCGTTCGCCGACCTCGAAGGCGCCACGCGCGAGGCGGCCCGTCAGCTCGCCGCGACGGTCGTCGAGGGCCTGGCGCCCCGCACCGTGACGGCAGCGTGAGCAGGCCATGACGGTCCGTCCCATCCGCCTGTTCGGCGATCCCGTGCTGAAGTCCCCGAGTGCGGCGATCGAGAAGATCGACGACGGGGTGCGCGCACTCGTGCGCGACCTGCTCGACACGGTCGAGCTCCCGGGCCGCGCGGGCGTCGCTGCCCCCCAGATCGGCGTCGGCCTGCGCGCCTTCAGCTACAACATCGACGGCGACATCGGGTACGTGCTCAATCCCGTCCTCGTCTCGGTCGAGGGCGAGCCGGAGCTGACGGGCGAGGGATGTCTCTCGGTCCCCGGGCTCTGGCACGAGGTCATGCGCCATCCGCACGCGCGGGTGGAGGGCATCGACCTCGACGGGCGACCGGTCGTCCTGGAGGGGGACGGACTGCTCGCGCAGGCGCTGCAGCACGAGACCGACCACCTCGACGGGCACCTCTACCTCGACCGGCTCGACGCGCAGCGCCGGCGCACAGCCCTGCGAGAGGTGCGCGAGAGCGACTGGTTCTGAGCCCGCCCTCGCGGACCGGGCCTCAGGGCAGCGAGACGTTCGTCGTGTTCGCCGGCTCGCTGTAGATCTCCTCGATCTCGTCCGCGAAGTCGTGCAGGATGACGTTCCGCTTGATCGAGAGCTTCGGAGTCAGGTGCCCACTGGCCTCCGTCCACTCCGTCGGCAGGATCGTGAACTTGCGGATCGACTCGGCTCGGGAGACGCCCTCGTTCGCGCGATCGACGGCTCGCTGCACCTCGGCACGGACGGCCGGGTGGGACGCGGCGTCCTCGAGCCTCATGTCCTTGGGCAGCCCGTTGTTCTCCAGCCACGCCGGCAGCATCTCGGGATCGAGGGTCACGAGCGCCGCGATGAACGGCTTCTGATCGCCGACCACGACGACCTGTCCCACGATGGGGTTCCCGCGGATCGGGTCCTCGAGCGCCGCCGGGGCGACGTTCTTGCCGCCCGCCGTGACGATGATCTCCTTCTTGCGGCCCGTGATGGTGAGGAACCCCTCGGAGTCGAACGAGCCGATGTCGCCCGTGCGGAACCACTCGCCGTCGAAGGCCGCCGCGGTCGCCTCCGGGTTGCGCCAGTACTCCTTGAAGACGTTGATGCCGCGCACCTCGATCTCGCCGTCCTCGGCCGTGCGCACCCCGACGCCCGGGAGCGCGGGCCCGACCGTCCCGATCTTGGCCTTGCGCGCCTGGTTCACGGTCGCGGGAGCGGTCGTCTCGGTCAGGCCGTAGCCCTCCAGGATCGTCACGCCGAGGCTGTGGAAGAAGTGTCCGAGACGCGGGCCGAGCGGGGCCGAGCCCGAGATCGCGTAGACCACGTTGCCGCCCATCGCGTCGCGCAGCTTGCCGTAGACGAGCTTGTCGAACAGCGCGAACTTCAGCTTCAGGCCGAGCGGGATCCGCTCCCCGTCCTGCAGCCGTCGGGAGTGCTCGACCGCCGCGGCGACCGCGGCGCGGAAGATCTTCCCCTTGCCGCCGGCCTCGGCCTTCTGCTCGGCGGAGTTGTAGACCTTCTCGAACACGCGCGGGACGGCGAGCAGGAACGTGGGCTTGAAGGTCCCGAGCGCCTCGACGAGGTGGCGCGTGTCGGGCTGGTGCCCGGTCTTCACCCCGGCATGGATGTCGAGGATCGAGATGAACCGCGCGAACACGTGGGCCGTCGTGATGAACAGCACGGTGGAGGCGCCCGGGGTCTCGACGACCTCCCGCAGCGAGGTCGCCGCGTTGCGGGCGAGCTCGACGAAGTTGCTGTGCGTGAGCACGCATCCCTTGGGCCGTCCCGTCGAGCCCGAGGTGTAGATCAGGGTGGCGATGTCGGCGCCCACGGCGAGGTTCCGGCGCCGTTCGATCTCCTCGTCAGGGATGTCGGCGCCCGCGGCCGAGATCCGGTCCAGGTCGCCCGCATCCATCCGCCAGCTCTCGCGGATCATCGGCAGCTTCCCGCGCACCTCCTCGAGACGCGCGGCGTGCTCGGCGCTCTCGACGAGGCACGCGATCGCGCCCGAGTCCGACAGGATCCACTCGATCTGGCTCGGCGAGCTCGTCTCGTAGATCGGGACCATCACGGCCCCGGCGTAGAAGAGCGCGAAGTCGACCAGTGTCCAGTCGTAGGTCGTGCGGGCGAGGAAGCCGACCTTCTCGCCGGGCTGGATGCCCGCTGCCACGAACCCCTTCGCGAGCACCTGCACCTGGCGGCGGAACTCGGCTGCGGTGATGTCGCGCCAGCGGTCGCCGTCCGGGACGGCGAACAGCGCGCGGTCGGGCGTCGCGGCGACCCGCTGCTCGAGCAGATCGGTGATGTTGTCGTTCGGGGCCGCGGGAACGATCGCGGGGATGTCGAACTTTACGACGGTCATGGGCGGCAGCTCCTTCGATACCGGTGCACTTCGTGAGACTTGAGTCTACTCACACGTGAGACTCAGTCCCACTGTGATGCGGTGTTCCGGATGCCGTCCGGTGCGCGCGTCTGCGGTGCGGGGCGTGCGCACTACGCTGTTGGAGGCCGAACGACGGAGGGACGAAGCGTGCGGGCAGTGGGTATCGACATCGGCGGCACCAAGATCGCAGGGGGTGTCGTCGACCCCTCCGGTCAGATCGTCCGGCGTGCGCGGGTGGCGACTCCGGCATCGGTGTCGGGCATCCAGACTGTCGTGGCCGACATGATCACCGAGCTGGCCGACGGCGAGGAGGCCGTGGCCGGCGTCGCAGCCGCCGGCTTCATCGACCGCGACCGTTCGACCGTCTACTTCGCGCCGAACATCGCCTGGCGCGATGAGCCGCTGCGCGACAAGCTGCAGGCGCTGACGGGGGTGCGGATCGTCGTCGAGAACGACGCCAACGCGGCCGGCTGGGCGGAGTACCGCTTCGGCGCCGGCGAGGAGCTCAGCGATGTCGTCATGCTCACCCTGGGCACCGGTGTCGGCGGTGCGGTCGTGATCGACGGCGAGCTCTTCCGCGGCGGCCACGGGATCGGCGCCGAGCTCGGGCACGTGCGGCTGATCCCCGATGGACGCACCTGCGGCTGCGGCCGACGCGGCTGTCTCGAGGTCTACGGCTCCGGCCGGGCGCTGCAGCACGAGGCCGAGGAGATCGCGCGGGATGCGGCCTTCGGCATCGGGGCGGGACTGCGTGCCGTGCGGGACAAGCTCGGCCACATCCCGGGCGAGGAGATCTCGCGGCTCGTCGCGGCATCCGATCCGGGAGCGCGGGAGGCGCTGCACCGCGTCGCCACCGCCGTCGGGACCGCGTGCGGGAGCCTGGCCGCCGTGCTGGACCCGGAGCGGTTCGTGATCGGCGGGGGAGTCTCGCAGCTGGGGGACGTGCTGCTCGCGCCCATGCGGGAGGCGTTCGCCGCCGCGATGCCGGCGTACGGATCCCGTCCCGTCGCGGACTTCGCGGTCGCGCGACTGACCAACGACGCGGGCGTGATCGGCGCGGCGGATCTCGCGCGCCGGGCCCTCGCTCCGCAAGACTGAGCACCATGTTCTACTGGCTGATGAAGTACGTGCTCGTCGGGCCGCTGCTCAAGGCCACCTTCCGGCCGTGGATCGTCGGCCGGCGGAACGTGCCCGCCTCGGGGGCGGCGATCCTCGCGAGCAACCATCTGTCGGTGTCCGACTCGATCTTCCTGCCGCTCATGATCGACCGGCCGATGGCGTTCCTCGCCAAGAGCGACTACTTCACCGGGACGGGCCTCAAAGGCTGGGCGACGCGCATGTTCATGAAGGCGACGGGACAGATCCCGATCGACCGCTCCGGAGGCCAGGCATCCGAGGCCGCTCTCAACACGGGGCTTCAGGTGCTCGGCCGCGGTGACCTGCTGGGCATCTACCCGGAGGGCACGCGCAGTCCCGACGGCCGCCTGTACCGCGGTCGCACGGGCCTTGCCCGGATGGCGCTGGAGGCGAAGGTCCCCGTCATCCCCGTCGTGATGGTCGACACCGACCAGGTCATGCCGATCGGGCGCACGATCCCGCGCATCGGACGTGTCGGGATGATCATCGGCGAGCCGCTCGACTTCTCCCGCTTCGAAGGGTTCGAGGGCGACCGCTACGTCCTGCGATCGGTCACGGACGAGATCATGGTCGCGCTGCAGCGTCTGGGCGCGCAGCGCTACGACGACGTCTACGCGTCCAGCGTGAAGGACCGTCTCGCGGCACCGGCCGACGCCGCCGCGCCACTAGACTGATCCGATGCACTCCCTGCCCGACACGCTCGACGACTGGCGTGCCCTCCCGATCAAGCAGCAGCCCCAGTGGTCGGACCCCGGCGCCGTCGCCGCGGTCTCCGCCGAGCTCGCCACGCTTCCTCCGCTGGTGTTCGCCGGCGAAGTCGACATCCTCCGCGACCGGCTCGCCGCCGCCGCCGCCGGACGCGCCTTCCTGCTCCAGGGCGGCGACTGCGCCGAGACCTTCGCGGGCGCGACGGCGGAGCAGATCCGCAACCGCATCAAGACGGTCCTGCAGATGGCCGTCGTGCTCACGTACGGCGCGTCGATGCCCGTCGTCAAGATGGGGCGCATGGCGGGGCAGTTCGCCAAGCCGCGCTCCAGCGACACCGAGACCCGCGGTGATGTCACGCTTCCCGCCCTACCGCGGCGACATCGTCAACGGCTACGACTTCACGGAGGCCTCCCGACGCGCCGATCCGGCGCGCCTGCTGAAGGCGTACCACACCTCGGCCTCGACGCTGAACCTCATCCGCGCGTTCACGCAGGGCGGCTTCGCCGACCTCCGCGAGGTCCACAGCTGGAACAAGGGCTTCGCGGCGAACCCCGCGAATCAGCGCTACGAGCGCCTCGCGACCGAGATCGACCGGGCGATCAAGTTCATGGAGGCGGCCGGCGCCGACTTCGACGAGCTCCGCCGCGTCGAGTTCTACACGGGCCACGAGGGTCTGCTGATGGACTACGAGCGACCCATGACGCGGATCGACTCGCGCACGGGAACGCCGTACAACACCTCGGGGCACTTCCTGTGGATCGGCGAGCGCACGCGCGAGCTCGACGGTGCGCACGTCGACTACTTCTCGAAGATCCGCAACCCCATCGGCGTGAAGCTCGGGCCCGCCACGACGCCCGAGACGGCGCTCGCCCTCATCGACAAGCTCGACCCGGAGCGGGAGCCCGGCCGGCTCACGTTCATCACGCGGATGGGCGCGGGCAAGATCCGCGACGCGCTGCCGCCGCTGCTGGAGGCCGTGAAGGATGCGGGAGCCACCCCGCTGTGGGTCACCGACCCCATGCACGGCAACGGCATCACCTCGCAGAACGGCTACAAGACGCGACGCTTCGACGACGTCGTGGACGAGGTCCGCGGCTTCTTCGAGGCGCATCGCGCCGTCGGCACGTTCCCCGGCGGCATCCACGTGGAGCTCACGGGCGACGACGTCACGGAGTGCCTGGGCGGGTCGGAGCACATCGACGAGGCGACCCTCGCGACGCGCTACGAGAGCCTGTGCGACCCGCGCCTCAACCACATGCAGAGCCTCGAGCTCGCCTTCCTCGTCGCCGAGGAGCTCGAGCGGCTCTGAGCCGCCATCGGCGCATGAACGCGCGGAGGTCGCAGGATTCCTCGAGAAACCTGCGACCTCCGCGCGTTTCTGCGACCGCGGGAGCGGGGGATCAGAACGAGCCGCTGATCGACAGCGTCACGGTCGTCCCCTTGGCGCGCTGGCTGTTCGCGGCGGGGTTCTGCGCCGTCACCGAGGTCACGGAGTCCGGGAACAGGTTCCAGCTCGCGTTGTAGGTCACCTCGAAGCCGGCGATCTCGAGCTGCTGCTTGGCTCGATCGCGCGTCATGCCGACCACGTTCGGCACCGGGAACAGCTGCGGTCCCTTCGAGACGCGCAGGGTCACGGTGTCGCCCGGTCGCCAGTTTCCGCCGCCGTCGCGGTCGCCGATGCCGATGACCCTGCCGCTGTCGACGCTGTCGCTGTACTCCTCGGAGGACTGCACCTTCATGCCGACGCCGCTGAGGATCGTGGATGCGTCCGCGACGCTCTTGCCTGTCACGTCCGGCAGCGGGCCGAGCGAGGCGGTCAGCGCGGCGGTGTCTCCCTCGTGGACCGTGCAGCCCTTCGTGCAGTCGACGGCGTCGCCGCCGCCGCGCGGGGTCACGGTCGCCGAGAGGACGGTGTCCGCCGGCGCATCCGAGAACTCCTTGGCAGCGTCGCCGAAGGTGACCACGGCCGCGGAGAGGGCGTTCCGGGCCTCGGAGAGCGACATCCCGCCCAGTGCGGGGAGATCGTGCGGCTGCGGGCCGATGGAGACCACGAGCCGTACGGTCGAGGCCTTGTCGACCCGGCTGCCGGCATCCGGCTCGCTGCGGATCACGAGCCCGCTCGCGACGTCGAGCGCGTACTCCTCGCCGCGCTCGACCTGCAGCCCCTGCGCGGTCACGACCCCCGCCGCCTCGTCGTAGGGCAGGTCGGACACCGCCGGCACGGAGATCAGGGAACCGGGTCCGGACCCGAACCACCAGCCGCCCGCGCCCGCCGCCGCCGCGAGCAGCAGCACGAGCACGAGCAGCCACCCGCCCCGGGCGGCGCGACGACGCGACCCGCGTCGCAGCAGGGCCGCGTTGTCGGCCTCCGCGGCCACCGGGATCCCGGCGGTGACGGTCATCGGCATCGCCTTGGTGACCTCGCCCGAGTCGAGACCGGCGCGCTCCACGGCCGTCCCGACCGCGAGGGTCCGCGCGACCTGCGGTGCGATGCCGAGCTCGGCCTCGATGTCCCGGAGGCGGCGCAGCATCTCGTCGGCGTCGGCGGGACGCCCGTCGGGGGAGCGCTCCGTGGCCCACAGGACGAGCTCGTCGAGCTGATCCGGCACACCCGGGTTCTTCGCGCTCGGGCGTGGCACCGAGTCGGTCGCGTGCTGATAGGCGATCTGCATGGGCTGCTCGCCCTTGTACGGCTGCTCGCCCGTGAGCATCTCGTAGAGCATGATCCCGAGCGCGTAGATGTCGCTGCGTGCGTCGGCGGTCCCGCGCGTCACGAGCTCGGGAGCGAGATAGGCGATCGTGCCGAGCAGCATCTGGCCGCTCGCCGTGTTCGCGGTCGTGGCGCGGGCGAGGCCGAAGTCGCCGATCTTGATGCGGCCGTCCTCGGCGAGCAGCACGTTCTCGGGCTTGACGTCGCGATGGACGATCCCGGCGCGGTGGGCGGCCGCGAGACCCGACAGGATCGCATCCATGATGGTGATCGTCTGCGGCACGCTCAGGCGCCGCTGCTCCCGCATGAGGTCGCGCAGCGTCATGCCCGGCAGATACTCCATCACGAGGTACGCCATGTCCTCGTCCTGGCCCTGGTCGAACACGTTCACCACGTGCGGATCGGCCAGACGTGCGGCCGCACGGGCCTCCTGGATGAATCGGCTCTGGAACACGCTGTCGTCGCTGAGGTGACCGTGCATGACCTTCAGCGCGACGCGGCGCTCCAGTCGCAGATCGGTCGCGACGTACACGGTGGCCATGCCGCCGCGGGCGATCCGGGCGCGCACGCGGTAGCGCCCGTCGACCAGTCGGCCGATCAGCGGATCCGCGCGCTGGCTCGTGTTCACGGTGAGAGTCTACGGAGGCATGCCCGTGAGGCCGCGGAACGGCTCGCCCCCCGTGCGGAGCCGGTCCGCGGCCTCACGCGGCGGCGCGAGGCCGCATCCGGTGCGATAGTTGCTGTGTGGCAGAGACGACCGAACCCCTCGACACCGCCTGGCTGACCCTTCCCGACCTGGTGTCGGTGCTGGACGAACCGCTCGGACGCGTGCGGAGAATGCTCGACGACGCGCAGCTGATCGGCTCGCGGCGCACCGGCGTGTTCGCGGTCCCGGCGGCGTTCATCGTGTCGGGCCGTCCGCTCGCCTCGCTTCGCGGCACGGTCTTCGCGCTGCGCGACGCGGGCCTCAGCGACGACGAGGCGATCGACTGGCTCTTCGCGGTGGACGACACGATCGGGCAGCCCCCGCTCGCGGCGCTGCGTGCCGGCCGGAAGAGCGAGGTGCGCCGCGTGGCGAGGACGCTCGCCTGATCAGGATCGGCGTTCGGTCGCGGCGCGCGCGAGGTCGCGGAGCCGCCCGACGGCGCGGGTGCCGAGGTCGGCTCCCGCGAGAGCGCGGTCGGCGGTTCGCGCGTAGTCGGCGATGAGCCGCTCGACCCGGTCGACGGCGCCCGACTCGACCAGGGTCCGCTGCAGCGAGCCGATCTGCTCGGCGTCGAGGGCGGGATCGCCCAGCAGCTCGTCCATCGTCCGACGTACTGCGGCGGGGACGCCCTGGCGGGCGTAGGCGATCAGAACCGTGCGCTTGCCCTCGCGCAGGTCGTCTCCGGAGGGCTTGCCGGTCTCGCGCTCGTCGCCGAAGACGCCGAGGACGTCGTCGCGCAGCTGGAAGGCCATGCCGATGGGATGTCCGAACCCGCTGAGCGCCGCGCGCTGGCCCTCGTCCGCGCCGGCGAGCGCGGCACCGATGAGGAGGGGCTGCTCGACGCTGTAACGCGCCGACTTCAGCGATGCCACCCGCAGCGCCCGCTCGGCGTGCTCCTCGTCGGGGGAGACGGCGAAGGCGGACTCCTCCGCGATGTCGAGGAACTGCCCGACCGTGACATCGCGCCGCATGATCGCGTACTGGCGGCGCGCGTCGGGGGCGCAGGCTCCGGCGTGCGCGAGCCCCGACTCGAGCAGGTCGTCGCTCCACGCCACGAGCAGGTCGCCCAGCAGCACGCCGGCGGAACGGCCGAAGGCGGCGGCGTCGCCGTGCCAGCGCGCATCGCGGTGCGCGCCCTCGAGCTGCCGGTGGGCGGCGGGGCGTCCTCGCCGGGTGTCGGAGTTGTCGATGATGTCGTCGTGCACGAGCGCGGCGGCGTGGAAGACCTCGAGCGCGGCGGCGGCGGAGACGACCGCCTCGGGCGGAGAGGAGAGGTCGCCGTGCGTCTCGGCCACGGCCTCCCAGCCCGTCAGGCAGAAGCGCGCGCGCAGCCGCTTGCCGCCGGCGACGGTGGATGCGGCGACCTCCAGCAGCGCGGCCGCCTCGGGTCCCCACGACTCCGTCTCCTGACGCTGAGCGGCGAAGAAGGTACTCAGACGCTGGGAAACCGCCTCGATCGGATCCGGGGAGCTCGACACGGGCCTAGCCTAGTTCCCGAGGCCCCGCGTAGAATCTGGGCACGATCATCATCCGAGGGGGATGCATGCCACTCTCCGAACAAGAGCAGCGTCTGCTCGATGAGATGGAACGCCATCTCATGGGCAACGACGCAGACGTCGTCAAGGCGGACGGCGGAACGCGCGCGCTCAGTTACCGCAACATCGTCATCGGCTCCCTGCTCGTCCTCGCCGGACTGGGCGTGCTCGTCTTCGGCCTCTCGTCGCAGATCATCGTCGTGGGCGTCGTCGGGTTCGTCGTGATGCTGGGCGGCGTCGTGTTCGCCCTCACCCCCTCCCGCCACCTCCGCAGCAGCGTCGCCCACGCGCCGCGCGCGGCCAAGCCGTCCGGGGCCTCGTTCATGGACCGTATGAACGACCGATGGGACCGCCGCCAAGAAGGCCGCTGAGTCTCCCGCACCACCCCGCTGAAAGGCGCCGACCCCCGGGTCGGCGCCTTTTTCGTGCGCGCGCACGGCGCTCGTGGGGGCAGATCGTGCTCTGGTGGAGCGTGAGGGTAGTGATGTGGAGGAACGTGGAGTATGGTGGAGCCACCTCGTGGCCGGACGAAGGAGGGTGGTGATGTTCGGATGCTGCTCGGCACCCACACCCCCAAGCTCGACGACAAGGGCCGGCTCATCCTCCCGGCCAAGTTCCGCGACGATCTCGGAGACGGCATCGTGATCACGCGGGGCCAGGAGCGCTGTCTCTACGTGTTCAGCACGAGCGAGTTCGAGCGCGTCCACGACCGCATCCGTGAGGCGCCGCTGACCAACAAGCAGGCGCGGGACTTCCTGCGCATGTTCCTCTCCGGCGCGAGCGCCGAGACCCCCGACGGCCAGAACCGCGTCACCATCCCGCCGGCACTGCGCGCCTACGCGGGACTCGAGCGTGAGCTCGTGCTCACGGGCGTCGGAGCGCACGCCGAGATCTGGAACGCGGAGGCGTGGAACGCCTACGCCGCCAGCAACGAAGAGATCTATTCCGACATGGAGCAGGAGGTGATCCCGGGCCTGTTCTGAGCCCTCGGCTGCGACTCCCCGCCGCTCACGCCCTGACGCACTTCCCCGGCGCCAGGTCGACGAGCGGAGGGGGATCGGAGCCGAGGGAGCGGCCCTCGAGACCATGAGCCTCCGCGACATCCACACCCCCGTCCTGCTCGAACGCTGCGTCGAGCTGCTCGCCCCGGCGGCCTCCGTGCCCGGCGCGGTCGTCGTCGACGCGACGCTCGGCATGGGCGGGCACACCGAGGCGCTCCTCGAGCGCTTCCCGGGACTCCACGTGATCGGCCTCGACCGCGACACCGACGCGCTGCGTGTCGCCGGCCGGCGCCTCGCCCCGTTCGGCGACCGCGTGACGTTCGTGCACACGGTCTACGACGGGATCGCCGAGGCGGTCGCCGGTGCCGGCCTCCAGCGCGTCGACGGCGTGCTGTTCGATCTCGGCGTCTCCTCGTTGCAGCTGGACGAGGCCGACCGAGGGTTCGCGTACGCACGCGACGCGCCGCTGGACATGCGCATGGACCAGACGACGGGGACCACCGCCGCCGACGTCCTCGCAACCTATGGCGAGGGCGACCTGCGCCGCATCTTCGAGCGATACGGCGAGGAGAAGCTCGCCGGGCGCTATGCCCGAGCCATCGTCGCGGCGCGCGCGCAGGCGCCGATCGACCGGTCGGCGCGACTCGTGGAGATCCTGGATGCCGCGACCCCCGCGGCGCTCTCGCACGCCGGGCACCCGGCCAAGCGGGTCTTCCAGGCACTGCGCATCGAGGTCAACGGCGAGCTGGCCGTCCTCGAGCGCGCCGTTCCCGCCGCACTCGACCTGTTGCGCGTGGGTGGGCGCATCGTCGTGATGTCCTACCAGTCGCTCGAGGACCGGCTGGTCAAGCGAGTGCTGCAGGCCGCGTCCGCGTCGACCGCGCCCGCGGGCCTGCCCGTGGAGCTCCCGGAGCACGCGCCGCGGTTCCGCCTGCTCGTGAAGGGGGCGGAGCTCGCCTCCGAGGAGGAACGTGCGCGCAACCCGCGCGCGACGCCGGTGCGCCTGCGCGCCGCCGAGCGGATCAGGGAGGCCGCATGAGCGCCGCGACCGGCGTGCTCCGCGCCCCCGGACGTCGACCCGAGGAGGTCGGCGCGGACATCCCGCGCCGCATCCTCACCCCGGTGCCCGCGCCGACGCGCCGCCGACGTCCGCGTCTGGCCTACGGCATCCTCGCTCTCACGGGCGCCCTCGCGATCGTGGGCGCGCAGATGCTGCTGTCGGTTCTGTCGACGCAGAGCTCGTTCGAGATCTCCGCGCTGACCCAGCAGCAGACCGAGCTCACCTGGCAGAAGCAGATCCTGGCCGACGACATCACGGGGCTCAGCTCGCCCCAGTACCTCGCCGCGAACGCGACCGCCCTCGGCATGGTGATCGACGAGTCGCCGAGCTATCTGCGGCTCAGCGACGGCGCGATCCTCGGCGCGCAGCAGCCCGCCGCGCCCGCGTCGTCGGTCGACGCGCTCCACCGGGGGCTCGTGGGCAACAACCTCATCGCCCAGACCCCCCTGGTCACCGCGCCGGATGCGACCATCACGGGCGTCGAGAAGCCCGCGACGTCCACGCCGCCGACCGCCCCAGAGACCGTGACACCCCCGACGCTGACCGAAGGCCTGCCGACACCGGCCACCCATTGAGAGCATGACGACCAGAAGCACCCGTACCCCCCGCCGCCGGACCGTCGTCGCGCTCGGCGTCGTCCTGGCGATCGTCATCGCGTTCGTCGTCAGGCTCGTCGACATCCAGGTCGTGAACGCGGATGCGAACATCGCCCAGTCGCTGTCGATGGGGATCGGCGTCAGCAAGCCGATCGACGGCACGCGCGGGTCCATCGTGGACGAGAACGGCACGGTGCTGGCAGACAGCATCCTCACCTACGACGCCCAGCTGGATCCGAGCACGGTCGGTCCCGTGAAGCGGATCGGCGCCGACGGCACGACCACGACCGTCGACTGGCCGACCGCCGCGGGCCAGATCGGTGCGATCACCGGACAGAACCCGGACGACATCCAGAAGCTCGTCTCCGATGCGCTCGCCAAGGATCCGGGCTCGCAGTACGCGCCCCTCGCGACCGGGCTCTCGACCGCGAAGTACGTCGCCCTCAAGAACCTGAACCTCCCCTTCCTCGCGTTCCGTGCGAATCCGGCGCGCGCCTACCCGGCGGGCGCCGTCGCCGGCAATCTCGTCGGCTTCGTCGGCAGCGACGGCAATCCGCTCGCCGGACTCGAGGACGCGCAGAACCAGTGCCTCTCGCCGACCGCCGGCAGCGTCACCTACGAGCAGGGCATGGACGGCAACATCATCCCGGGCACCGAGACGGAGAAGCCCGCCGTCGACGGCGGCACCTTGAAGCTCACGATCAACAGCGATCTGCAGTGGTACCTGCAGCAGCTGGTCGCTCAGAGTGTGCAGGACATGGGCGCGAACTACGGGACCATCACGGTCGTCGAGGTCAAGACCGGCAAGATCCGCGCCGCCGCCGAGTACCCGACGGTCGACCCGAACAACATCAACGCCCCCGGCTCCTACCTCTACAGCCGGATCTTCAACAGCACGTTCGAGCCCGGGTCGACCTTCAAGGCGATCACCGCGTCGACCCTCATCGACGCGGCGGGACAGTCGCCCACCTCGACCGCCGAGGTCCCCGCGGCCAAGTCCTTCGACAACGGTGCCCGTGTGATCGACGCCGACATGCACCCGACCGAGAACTACACGCTCGCCGGCGTGCTGATCAACTCGTCGAACGTGGGCGCCTCGGTCTTCAGCGAGCGCGTCAGCCCGCAGACCCGATACGACTATCTCCAGCGGTTCGGCATCGGCTCCGGCAGCGCGGTGAACTTCCTCGGCGAGGCGAAGGGCCTGGTCTACCCGCCCGACCAGTGGAACAACCAGATGCTCTACGACACCTCCTACGGTCAGGGTCTGACCACGACCATCCCGGAGCTGATGGACGCGTACGTCGGCATCGTCAACAACGGCCAGAAGGTGCCGCTGTCGCTCGTCGAGTCGTGCACGCACCCCGACGGCACGGTCGACACGCCGCCCGCCCCGGCCACGACGCAGGTCGTCAGCCCGGACACCTCCGCGCAGATGCGCGAGATCCTCGAGAACGTCGCGCTGCAGGGCTCCGTCGCCGACCAGGTGAAGATCCCCGGCTACCGCATCGGGCTGAAGACCGGGACGGGGCAGAAGACCGACGGCAACGGCCACTACAAGAGCGACGTCTACTACACCTCGCTCATCGGGTTCGCCCCCGCCGACGACCCGCAGTACCTCGTGGCCGTCACGCTCGACGAGCCGACTGCGGTACGCTCGTCTGCGGCCAACGCGCCCGCCTTCCAGAAGGCGATGACCCAGGTGCTCAAGACCTTCCGGGTCCCGCCGTCCACGACCCAGCCGGTCGTGCTGCCGCAGACAGGCTGAGCGCGCCCCCTCTCACATGACTCCTTTCCCCCTGCATCGCATCGCCCATATCGTCGGCGGAGAACTCCGCCTCTCGGGGGCGGACACCCCCGACACGATCGTCGACGGCCCCGTCGACACCGATTCCCGTCAGATGGTCCCCGGCGGCGTCTTCGTCGCCAAGCCCGGCGCGGAGACCGACGGGCACCTGTTCGTCCCGGCGGCGGTCGCCGCGGGCGCCGTCCTCGCGATCGTCGAGCGGCCCGTCGACACGCCCGTCACGCAGATCGTCGTCCCGGACGTCGTCGCCGCCCTCGCCGACCTCGCCCGCGCGGTCGTCGCGGAGGTCCGTGCGACGGGACGGCTCCGGGTCGTCGGGATCACCGGCTCCAACGGCAAGACGACGACGAAGAACCTGCTGGCGCGGATCATGGCGGGCGCCGGCGAGACCGTCGCCCCCCGGGCCTCGTTCAACAACGAGGTCGGAGCGCCCCTCACGATGCTGCGTGTCGGTCCCGCCACGCGGTTCCTCGTGAGCGAGTTCGGCGCGAGCGGTCCCGGTGAGATCGCACGCCTCGCGGGGCTCGTGACCCCCGACATCGGGATCGTCCTCATGGTCGGGCTCGCGCACGCCGGCGGCTTCGGCGGCATCGAGGAGACCTTCCGCGCGAAGTCCGAGCTCGTGCAGGCCGTGCGCCCTGGCGGGCTCGCGGTGCTCAACGCGGACGATCCGCGTGTGCGCCGGATGGCGCCGATCGCCGCCGATCGCGGCGTCGAGGTGCGCTGGTTCGGCCTGGACGCCGACGCCGCCGTGCGAGCCCACGACGTCGAGGTCTCCGCATCCGGCACCCGGTTCGTGCTCACGGTCGACGGCGCGTCGATGCCCGTGAACCTGCGGGTGCTGGGCGCCCACCACGTCATGAACGCCCTCGCCGCCGTCGCGGCGGCGACCGCGCTCGGTGTCGAGCCTGCCGACTGCGTCGCGGCCCTGGAGACCGTGGAGATCGCGGAGCGCTGGCGCATGCAGCCGCTCGGCTCCGACCGGGTGCGCATCATCAACGACGCCTACAACGCGAGCCCCGACTCGATGGCGGCCGCCCTGCGCACCCTCGCGCAGATCACGGCGCCGGGCGAGCGCGCCGTCGCCGTGCTCGGGGCGATGAGCGAGCTCGGCGAACAGGCCGGCGAGGAGCACGACCGCATCGGCGAGCTCGCCGTCCGGCTGCGGATCCCGCGCATCGTCGTGATCGGCGCGGAGGCCCGCCGCATGTACCTCGCGGCCATCGCGGAGGGATCATGGAGCGATGAGGCGGTCTTCTTCGCCACCGCCGACGAGGCGTTCGAGTACCTTCTCGGCGAGCTGCGCGACGGCGACCGCGTGCTCGTGAAGTCGTCGAACTCCGCGGGTCTGAGGTTCCTCGGCGACCGTCTGGGAGAATCGTTCTCGTGAGATCCCTCCTGACCGCAGCGGCGATCTCGCTGGCCTTCACGCTCTTCCTCACCCCGGTGTTCCTGCGCCTGTTCCGCGCCTGGGGCTGGGGACAGGTCATCCGCACGCCCGAGGACGACCACAATCCGAGCCATGCGGCCAAGCGCGGCACCCCCACGATGGGTGGCACGATCTTCATCGCGGGTTCCCTCGTCGGCTACTTCGTAGGGACCTACGCCGGCAACAACCCGCCGACGATCTCCGGGCTCCTGGTGATCTGGATGATGCTCGGCTTCGGGATCGTCGGCTTCATCGACGACTTCATGAAGGTCCGCAGGCAGAACAGCCTCGGCCTCTCCGGCTGGCGCAAGGTCGGCGGCCAGGTCGTCGTGGTCGTGGTCTTCGGCGTCGTCGCGCTGAACTTCCCCAACGGCGACGGCCAGACCCCTGCGAGCGCATACGTATCGGTGTTCCGCGACATCCCCGCCCTGTCGTTCATGGCGTTCGGGCTCGTGATCGGCTGGATCCTCTACCTCGTGTGGCTCTCGCTCATCGGCGTCGCCGCGTCCAACTCGGTGAACGTCTCGGACGGGCTCGACGGACTGGCGGCGGGCTCGGCGATCTTCGTCACGAGCGCGCTCGCGCTCATCGCGTTCTGGCAGTTCAAGCAGCCGTGCGACCTCGACGCGCTCGAGCGCGGGCTGCAGGCCGCGTGCTACCAGACCCGCGACCCCTTCGACCTCGCGATCATCGCCGCGTCCTTCATCGGCGCGCTCGTCGGGTTCCTGTGGTGGAACGCGCCCAAGGCGCAGGTGTTCATGGGGGACGTCGGGTCGATGGCGATCGGCGGCGTGATCGCGGCGCTCGCGATCCTCACCCGCACCGAGATCCTGCTCGCCGTCATCGGCGGCGTGTACGTCATCGCCTCCGGCTCGGTCATCCTGCAGCGTTTCTACTTCAAGCTCACGCGCGGGAAACGGCTGTTCCTCATGAGTCCGCTGCACCACCACCTCGAGATGCGCGGCTGGAGCGAGATCACGATCGTGGTGCGGATGTGGCTCATCGCGGGACTCCTCGCGCTCAGCGGCGTCGGGCTGCTGTACGTGGAATGGCTCGTGCGGGCATGAGCGAGCGGATCGACGCGCTCACCAGCTGGCACGCCGACTGGAAGGGCGTCCGCATCGCCGTCCTCGGCTCGGGCGTGACCGGCTTCGCGGTGGCCGACACGCTGACCGAGCTCGGCGCCGACGTGCTCGTGGTCACCGAGTCCATCGACGAGGAGTACGCCCGGCTGCTGCCGGTGATCGGTGCGCGCGTGGACACCGGACCGCTCGACGCGCCGCCCGCGGCTCTGCTCGACCACCGGCCCGAGATCGTGATCGCCTCGCCCGGCTTCCCGCCGCACCACCCCGTCATCGCCTGGACGCGGGATGCCGGCATCCCGCTGTGGGGCGACATCGAGCTGGCCTGGCGCGTGCGCGACAAGGTCCTGCGCTCGGATGGGACGCCCGCGGACTGGGTTCTCGTGACCGGCACCAACGGCAAGACGACCACGACGCGGATGGCCGCGACGATGCTCCGCGAGGGCGGACTCCGCGCCGCGCCGTGCGGCAACATCGGGGTGCCCGTGCTGGATGCCGTGCGCGACCCCGGTGGCTTCGACGTCCTGGTGGTCGAGCTCTCCAGCCACCAGCTCTGGTACCTCGGCCTCCAGACGGGACCCGATCCGCTCTCGCCGCTCGCGAGCGTGTGCCTCAACCTCGCCGACGACCACCTCGAATGGCACGGCTCCTTCGAGGCGTACCGGGACGCGAAGGCCGTCGTCTACCGTCACACGCGGGTCGCGTGCGTCTACAACCGTGCCGACGAGGCGACCCGCCGGATGGTGGAGGACGCCGACGTCGTCGACGGCGCCCGCGCGATCGGGTTCGGCCTCGACGTCCCGGGGCCGAGCGACCTCGGGATCGTCGAGGGCATCCTCGTGGACCGGGCGTTCCTCGCGGAACGCCGGACGTCGGCGCTGGAGCTCACGACGCTCGAGGAGCTGGCGGAGGCGGGGCTCGCCGCGCCGCACGTCGTGGCCAACGTCCTCGCGGCCAGCGCACTCGCGCGCGCCGCCGGCGTCGAGCCCGCCGCGATCCGCTCGGCGCTGCGCGCGTTCCGCCTCGACCCGCACCGGATCGAGATCGTGGCGCGCGCGGGCGGCATCACGTGGATCGACGACTCCAAAGCCACCAACCCGCACGCCGCGGCGTCCTCGCTCGCGGCGTTCCCCGGCGCCGTGTGGGTCCTCGGCGGCCTTCTGAAGGGCGTCGACATCTCGGAGCTCGTCGCAGGACGCGGCCAGGGCGCGAAGGCCGCGATCGTGATCGGAGTCGATCGCGACCCCATCACGGCGGCGTTCGCGCGACACGCGCC
Source organism: Microbacterium sp. SORGH_AS_0888 (assembly GCF_030818905.1). Classification (NCBI taxonomy): domain Bacteria; kingdom Bacillati; phylum Actinomycetota; class Actinomycetes; order Micrococcales; family Microbacteriaceae; genus Microbacterium; species Microbacterium sp. SORGH_AS_0888. Next base: position 1,032,147 of record NZ_JAUTAZ010000001.1, on the reverse strand, counting down.
GACGGTGCCGCTGGTCGAAGTGGATCACACCCAGACTGAGGACATCATGGCGGCGGTCGTCGAAGCGGCGATCTCGCTGGCGGCGGATGGCGACGTCGTGCTCCTGGCACCGGCGGCGGCGTCCTTCGACCAGTTCGCCTCCTACGGTGACCGCGGTCGACGATTCGCGGAGGCGGTGCGGGCGAGATTCGGAGAGGATGAGGATGACGACCACGATCCGTCCTCCCCGGCAGTCCCCGGCCGCTGAGCCGGCACCCCGCGGCGGACTGGCCGCCCGCATCCGTCTCGGCCGGGTGTTCGCACCGGTTCCGCCGGAGTTCATCTTCATCCTCTCGTCGGCGCTGATCCTGACGGGCTTCGGGATCGTGATGATCCTCTCCGCCACGAGCGCGACCTCGGTCGAAGCCGGTGGCGGCCCCTACGACGATGCGATCAAGCAGGCGATCTACGCCGCGATCGGCATCCCGCTCATGCTCATCGTCTCCCGCGTGCCCACGCGGTTCTGGAAGCGGATCGCGTGGCCGCTGCTGATCGCCGCGCTGTGCGGGCAGCTGCTCGTGTTCGTGCCGGGCCTCGGCGTCACCGACTACGGCAACACCAACTGGATCCACATCGGCGGCATCCAGGCCCAGCCCAGCGAGTTCATCAAGCTGGCGCTCGCGATCTGGATGGGCACCATCCTCGCGCGGAAGGGGCCGCTCCTTCGCCGCTGGAAGCACGTCTACATCCCGGTCATACCGGTCGCGATCCTCGCCATGGGCCTCGTGCTCAAGGGCGGCGACCTGGGAACGACCATGATGCTCGTGCTCGTCTTCCTCGGTGCGCTCTTCTTCTCCGGGGTGCGGCTGCGGATCTTCATCCTGCCCCTGCTGGGGATGGCGGCCGCCGTCGCTGTCGCGGCCGTCACGAACCCCAACCGGATGCGGCGCATCCTGAGCTTCCTCGACACCGACACGGCGGCCTGCTACCGCGACATGTGCTACCAGTCGCTGCACGGGATCTGGGGACTGTCGGCCGGAGGGGTCTTCGGGCTGGGGCTCGGCAACTCGAAGCAGAAGTACAGCTGGCTGCCCGCGGCCGCCAACGACTACATCTTCGCGATCGTCGGCGAGGAGCTGGGGCTCATCGGATGCCTCGTCATGATCGGGCTGTTCGTGCTGATGGCCGTCGGGATGTTCCACGTCATCCGTCGCACACAGGACCCCTTCGCCCGCATCGTGACGGGCGCCGTCGTGACCTGGATCATCGGCCAGGCCGCGATCAACATCGCGGTGGTCCTGCGCGTCTTCCCCGTCCTCGGCGTCCCCTTGCCCTTCGTCTCGCAGGGAGGGACCTCGCTGGTCTCGGTGCTCGTGGCGTGCGGAGTCATCCTCGCATTCGCGCGGGATCTGCCGCCGCGCGCGCGGGCGGTCGCGCGGTGACCACCTACCTCCTGGCCGGCGGCGGGACCGCGGGCCACGTCAATCCGCTGTTGGCCGTCGCCGACGCGCTGCGCGCACGCGATCCCGACGCCGTCGTCCTCGTGCTCGGCACACGCGAGGGGCTCGAGGCCAGACTCGTGCCCCAGCGCGGCTACGAGCTCCTCTTCGTCGACAAGGTGCCCTTCCCGCGGCGGCCGGACAGGGCGGCGCTGGCCTTCCCGTGGCGGCTGCGCCGCGCGGTCGCGGGCGTCCGCGCCCAGCTGCGCGAGCACCGCGTCGACGTGGTCGTGGGCTTCGGCGGGTACGCCGCCGCCCCCGCGTACCTCGCGGCGCGCCGCGAGCACGTCCCCGTCGTCGTGCACGAGGCGAACGCGCGGCCCGGCATGGCCAACGTTCTCGGTGCCCGCCGCGCGGCGGCCGTGGGGGTGGCTTTCGCGGGCACGCCGCTGCGGGGAGCGCGAGTGGTCGGGATGCCGCTGCGCCGCGAGATCGTCGACCTGGACCCCGCGGCGCTGCGCGCCGACGCGGCTGCGCACTACGGGCTGGACCCGGATCGGCCCACCCTGCTCGTCTTCGGCGGCTCGCTCGGCGCGCAGCGCCTGAACGAGGCGTTCACGGGGTCCTTCCGGGGCGTGCTCGCAGCCGGTTATCAGCTCGTGCACCTCACGGGTGCCCGCTGGACGGGTGCCGATCCCGGGGTCGCGGGATACGTCGTGCGCCCGTACGAGGACAGGATGGACCTCGCCTTCGCGATCGCCGACGTCATCGTCTCGCGCTCCGGTGCGGCGACGGTGTCCGAGATCAGTGCGCTCGGCATCCCCGCCGTGTACGTGCCGTACGCGGTCGGCAACGGCGAGCAGGCGCTCAACGCGCGTTCGGCCGTCGAGGCCGGCGCGGCCCTGCTCATCGCGGACGCCGAGCTGACACCGGACCGGGTGAGGGCGGAGGTCGTGCCGCTGCTGGCGGATGCGCCGCGCCTGGCTGCGATGCGCCGCGCCGCGGCCGTCGTCGGATCCCGCACGGGCGCCGAGGACGTCGTCGCCCTCATCGACGACGCCCTCGCCGGACGCTGAGGCGTTTCGTCCGCGCCGGGCGTGCCCGCGGCTCACTCCGAGCCGCGCGAACCTAGACTTGTCGGGCCATGATCCGACCCGATCTCACCCTCCCCATCCCCGAGCGCATCGGGGCCGCGCACTTCATCGGCATCGGCGGCTCCGGGATGTCCGGGCTCGCGCGCATGTTCCTCGATCGCGGCATCCGCGTGTCCGGCTCGGACCGCTCCGACTCCGCGGCGCTCCGGGATCTCGCCGCGCGGGGCGCGCAGGTGTTCGTCGGGCACGACGCGGCGCACCTGCCCGACGACGCGGACACGGTCGTGCACACCGGCGCGATCTGGCCGGAGAACCCGGAGTTCCTCGCGGCGAAGGAGCGGGGGCTGCACGTCATCCACCGTTCGCAGGCGCTGCACTGGCTCATCGGCGGCCGCCGTCTCGTCGCGGTCGCGGGTGCGCACGGCAAGACGACCTCGACCGGCATGATCGCGACGGCCCTGCAGCGGCTCGGCGCCGATCCGAGCTTCGTGAACGGGGGCGTCGTGGCGGGCCTGGGCGTCTCGAGCGCCGGCGGCGCCGATCCGCTCTTCGTCATCGAGGCCGACGAGTCGGACGGCACCTTCCTCCTCTACGACACCTCGGTCGCGCTGATCACGAACGTCGACCCCGACCACCTCGACCACTGGGGCACGCGCGAGGCGTTCTTCGACGGCTTCGTCCGGTTCGCGGATGCGGCGAGCGAGGCGGTCGTGATCTCCGCCGACGACCCCGGCGCCCAGCGCGTGGCCGCCGCCCTGACGCACCGGCGCGTCACGACGTTCGGGACGGCCGCCGACGCCGACGTGCGACTGGACGAGATCGACACGGACGGTCCGGTGGCCTTCAGAGTCTCCGCCGGCGGCGAGTCCGCCCGTGTCCGCCTGGGCGTGCCCGGCGTCCACAACGCGATCAACGCCGCCGGGGCGGTCGCGGTGCTCCGAGCGCTCGGCCATCCGCTCGGCGCGGCGGCCGCGGCGCTGGAGGGATTCGCCGGCACGGTGCGCAGGTTCGAGCTGCACGGGACCGTGCGGGGCGTGAGCGTCTACGACGACTACGCCCACCACCCGACCGAGGTGGAGGCCGCGCTCTCGGCGGCGAGGACGGTCATCGGCGACGGACGTCTCATCGCGATCCACCAGCCGCACACCTACTCGCGTACGCAGCTCATGTCGCCCCAGTTCGCCGAGGTGCTCGAGCGTCTCGCCGACCAGACCGTCGTCCTGGACGTCTACGGCGCTCGTGAGGACCCGGTTCCGGGCGTCACGGGCGCGCTCGTGAGCGATGCGTTCGCCGACCCGGCGCGGGTGCGGTTCGTGCCCGACTGGCAGGAGGCGGCCGACTACACGGCACGCATCGCCCAGCCGGGCGACTTCGTCATCACCCTCGGATGCGGCGACGTCTACCGGCTCATCCCGCAGGTGCTCGAGGCGCTCGACCGCCCCGCCGCCGCGAACGGCTGACCGTGCGTCGCCCGACGCCGCTGCCGCCCCCGCCGGGGGGAGAGGAGCCGCGCGCCTCCGTTCCGCCCCCGTCCCGGGTCCCGGATCGCCCGATCACGCCCCGGACGCCGGAGCCATCGGTCGCCGACGAGCAGGAGACCGCACCGATCGCACCCCTGCTGACGCTCGCCGACCCGGTCGCCGCCGGGCCGGACGAACGCACCGACGGCGAGCGGCAGCTCGGCCTGGGCGACCTGTGGCGTGCGTCGCGGGCCCGGCGCCGCGCCCTGCGGGCGGAGGTGCGCCGCTTCACGGCCCGCAGCCGGCGACGGCGGCGCATCTGGCTCGGAGTCGTGGCCTCGCTCGTCCTGCTCGTGCTGGTCACGGTGGGCGCGGCGTACAGCCCGCTGTTCGCGGTCGAGCAGATCCAGGTCGTCGGCACGTCCCAGCTGGACCCCGCGTCCGTGGAGAGCGCGCTCGAGGGACAGCTGGGCACGCCGCTCGCCGCGGTCGACGAGTCGGCAGTGAAGGCCGCGATGGTCGCCTTCCCGCTCGTGGAGTCCTACACGCTCGAGGCCGTGCCGCCGCACGAGCTCGTCGTGCGCATCGTCGAACGCACCCCGATCGGCGTGCTCCCCTCGGCGGCCGGGTACACCCTCGTCGACGCCGCGGGAGTCGCGCTCTCGACCACGGCGACGGCGCCCGCCGGCTATCCGCAGCTCAGCGTCGACGGCGGCGTGGGCTCGCCCTCGTTCGCCGCCGTCGGAAGGGTCATGCGCGCCTTGCCGGCCGAACTGCGGGCCACGGTGACGGCCGTGTCGGCCTCGACGCCGGACGACGTCACGCTCACGCTCGGCGGCACGAAGGTCGTGTGGGGGAGCGCGGACCGCTCGGCCCTCAAGTCGCTCGTGCTGCAGAAGAGCATGGCCGCCCGTCCCGGCGCCGCCTCCTACGACGTGTCGTCGCCGGACGCCGTCGTCATCCGCTGACACGCGGATCCGAGGACGTTCTGCGCGACACGCCGCGCGCATCCCGGCGCGCGGGCTCGTGGACCGTACTTTCGATCCAGGAATTGCATACCGAGTATAACTTTAACCTTACAGTAAAAGGTGAAAGTTGAGGCGGATGCGGCAGAGCGGTTCGGGACGAAGACGGAGGCCGGCATGAGCCAGAACCAGAACTACCTCGCGGTGATCAAGGTCGTGGGCGTCGGCGGGGGGCGGCGTCAACGCCGTCAACCGCATGATCGAGCTCGGCCTTCGCGGCGTGGAGTTCATCGCCGTCAACACCGACGCCCAGGCGTTGCTGATGAGCGACGCCGACGTGAAGCTGGATGTCGGCCGCGAGCTCACGCGCGGGCTCGGCGCGGGCGCCGATCCCGAGGTCGGCCGTCGCGCCGCGGAGGATCACGCGGAGGAGATCGAGGAAGCCCTCGCCGGGGCCGACATGGTCTTCGTGACCGCGGGCGAGGGCGGCGGCACGGGCACGGGCGGTGCGCCGGTGGTCGCGCGCATCGCGAAGTCGATCGGCGCGCTCACGATCGGCGTCGTCACGAAGCCGTTCTCCTTCGAGGGCCGCCGCCGTCAGAGCCAGGCGGAGGCGGGTGTCGCCAAGCTCAAGGAAGAGGTCGACACCCTCATCGTCGTTCCCAACGACCGCCTGCTCGAGATCAGCGATCGCGGGATCTCGATGATCGAGGCGTTCGCCACGGCCGACCAGGTCCTGCTGGCCGGTGTGCAGGGCATCACCGACCTCATCACGACCCCCGGTCTGATCAACCTCGACTTCGCCGACGTCAAGTCGGTCATGCAGGGCGCCGGCTCCGCGCTGATGGGCATCGGCTCCTCGCGGGGCGCCGACCGCGCCATCAAGGCCGCGGAGCTCGCGGTCGAGTCCCCGCTGCTCGAGGCCTCTATCGAGGGCGCGCACGGGGTGCTGCTGTCGATCCAGGGCGGCTCCAACCTCGGAATCTTCGAGATCAACGACGCCGCGCAGCTGGTCAAGGAGGCCGCGCACCCGGAGGCGAACATCATCTTCGGAACGGTGATCGACGACACGCTCGGCGACGAGGTGCGCGTCACCGTCATCGCCGCGGGCTTCGACGGCGGCGAGCCCTCGCCGCGCATCGAGCCGGTCACAGCGGTGCGCCCGGCCACGGCACCCGTGGCCGTCGAGGAGAAGAAGGAAGCAGCGGGGGAGGCGCCCGTCGAGACGCCCGCCGTCGCCGTGCCGGTCGCCGCCGGGCTCTCCGAGCCGGCGTCCTACGACTCCGCGTTCGGCGATGACGACCTCGACATCCCCGACTTCCTGAAGTAACCCGCCGTGGCCGACGACCTGGCCGCGCGCCTGGCCGCGGTCGACGCGCGGATCGCCGAGGCGGCGCGGGCCGCCGGGCGTGCGCCCGCGGAGCTCACGAGGATCGTCGTGACGAAGTTCCATCCGGCCTCCCTCGTCGCGGAGCTGCATCGCCTCGGCGTGCGCAGCGTGGGGGAGAACCGGCAGCAGGAGCTGAGTGCGAAGGCCGCGGAGCTCCGTGCGCTGCCGGATCTCGAGTGGCACTTCATCGGGCAGGCCCAGACCAACAAGGCGCGGGCGATCCGCGAGGCGGCGGCGGTCGTGCACTCGGTCGACCGTGATCGTCTCGCGGATGCGCTCCATCGCGCCGCGGAGCCGGAGGCTCCCGTGCTCGACGTGCTGCTGCAGGTCGCCCTCACGGCGGATGCGGGTCGCGGCGGCGTGGCGCCGGACGGCCTCGAACGGCTGGCCGACCATGTGCAGGCGGCCTGCCCCTCCCTACGGCTGCGCGGCGTGATGGCCGTCGCCCCGCTCGGCGAGGACCCGGCGCGCGCTTTCGCCCGGCTGCACGAGTGCTCCGAGCGGCTGCGCGTCAGCGCGCCGACGGCGGACTGGATCTCCGCCGGCATGACCGGCGACTTCGTCGAGGCGATCGCCGCAGGCGCGACACACCTGCGCATCGGCTCGGCAATCACGGGGCCGAGGCCCCTGCACGGATAGCCTCTCTGACAGACGAGCAAACGGAGGATGCGATGTCGAACCCGCTGAAGAAGACCATGGTCTACCTCGGACTCGCCGACGAGGAGGAGGCCTACGAGGAGCAGGCGCAGGCCCGCCCCGTGCGAAAGAGCGAGCAGGTCGAGAAGCCCGCGGCGCCCGTCACGCCGCTGCACCGCCCTGCCGTCGTGCGCCAGCCCGCCGTGGGCCCCGTGTCGGAGATCCTCACGGTGCACCCCAAGCAGTACCGCGACGCCCAGGTGATCGCCGAGAACTTCCGCGACGGCATCCCCGTCATCATCAATCTCTCGCAGATGAGCGATGCCGATGCCCGCCGTCTCATCGACTTCGCGAGCGGTCTCTCGCTCGGGCTCTACGGGCGCATCGAGCGGGTCACCAGCAAGGTGTTCCTGCTCTCGCCCGAGAACGTCGCCGTCTCCGGTGACGGAGCCGTGGCACAGGCGGACCCGGAAGCCGCGGGCTTCCCCCAGCAGTAGCAGCCCGTGGAGGTCGTCCGCCTCGTCGCCCAGATCGCGAACACCCTTCTCCTGATCTACCTGCTTCTGCTGCTCGTCCGGCTCGTCCTCGAGTACATCCCGGTCTTCAACCGGGAATGGCGGCCCAAGGGCGCGGGTCTCGTGGCCGCGGAGCTCGTCTTCACGGTCACCGACCCGCCCATCAGGCTGTTCCGGCGTGTCATCCCTCCGCTTCGCATCGGTCCCGTCGCGATCGATTTCGCCTTCGCGCTGACGGTGCTGCTGTGTTTCATGTTGCTTTCTGTGACTCGGGTGCTCGGCAGTGTGTGAGCTTCGACACCCTGTGACGCCCGGACTATGCTGGATTCAATCGGTCCGCACTGCGGGCACCAACCCCCCGGCCCCGCCGTACGCCTGAAACGAGGAACACCATGGCATTGACTCCGGATGACGTCGTCACCAAGCAGTTCCAGCACGTCCGGTTCAAGGAAGGCTTCGACCCCGATGAGGTCGACGACTTCCTCGACGAGATCGTCGTCGAATGGCGCAAGACGATCGCCGAGAACGAGGAGCTGAAGGCGAAGCTGGCCGCGTACGAGTCCGGCGAGGCCGCCGCGCCCCAGGCCGAGGTCGTCGAGGAGAAGGTCGTCGAGGCACCGGCGCCCGCCCCCGTTCCGGCTCCCGCCGCCGAGAGCGGCACCGCCGCGACCGCGGGCATCATCGAGCTGGCGCAGCGTCTGCACGACGAGCACGTCGCAGAGGGCAAGGCGCAGCGCGACCAGCTCATCTCCGAGGCGAAGTCGCAGGCGGCGTCGATCCTCGCCGAGGCCGAGGCCAAGGGACGCGACGAGATCGCGCGTCTCGAGAAGGAGCGCGTCAACCTCGAGGGACGCATCACGGAGCTCCGCCAGTTCGAGCGCGACTACCGCTCGCAGCTGCGCGACCTCATCGAGGGCAAGCTTCGCGAGCTCGACAGCAGCGCGAACTCTTCGGGCTCCACGCCCGTGTCGGCGATCGGGCTCTAGGCCCGGCAGGTGTCGGCACGGCCCACGCTTCGCCCCGCGACGGCCGGCATCCTCATCGCGATCCTCGCGGTGACGGTGCTGGCCGTCGACCAGTTCACGAAGTATCTCGCGATCACGTTCCTGCCGCCGGAGGAGCTCGTCCCCGTTCTGGGCGATGCCTTCGGGCTCTACCTCATCCGCAACTCGGGAGCGGCCTTCTCCTTCGGTGCGGGGTTCACCTGGATCTTCACGATCGCGCTGGCCGCCGTCGCGATCGTGATCGTGGTCACCGCGACGCGGGTCCGCTCGCGTGCCTGGGCGGTGGTGCTGGGCCTTCTCCTGGGCGGCGTCGCGGGCAACCTCGGCGACCGGCTGTTCCGTGAGCCGGGTTTCGGCGTCGGGCACGTCGTGGACTTCGTCTCGACGCCGTGGATGTGGTTCTGGACCACTCCGGCGATCTACAACGTCGCCGACTGCTTCATCGTCACCATGATGATCTCGATCGCCGTCCTGGTCCTCACCGGACGCCGGCTGGACGGCACGCGCGAGAAGCGGGCGGAGCCGGACGCCGTCGTCGCGCCGGCCGACGACGCGGCGCCCAGGGACTGAGCATGGAATCGCGTTCCGTCCCCGTCCCGGACGGCCTCGACGGCGTGCGCGTCGACGCGGCCCTGGCCAAGATGCTCGGCTTCTCGCGGACGTTCGCGGCGGAGGTGGCGGACGCCGGAGGCGTCGAGATGGACGGCCGGGTGATGGGGCGGTCCGACCGCCTGCGCGCCGGCGGCTGGCTCGATGTGTCCTGGCAGCCGCGTCGCGAGCCCGAGATCGTCCCGATGGCCGTGCCCGACCTCGGTGTCGTCTACCACGACGACGACATCGTGGTCGTGGACAAGCCCGCGGGCGTCGCAGCCCACCCCTCGGTGGGCTGGGAGGGGCCCACGGTCCTCGGAGCGCTGGCAGCCGGGGGCTTCCGGATCGCGACGACCGGCGCCGCCGAGCGGCAGGGCGTCGTGCACCGCCTCGACGTCGGCACGAGCGGGCTCATGGTCGTGGCCGCCAGCGAACGCGCCTACACGGCGCTCAAGCGGGCGTTCAAGGAGCGGGAGGTCGACAAGATCTACCACGCCGTCGTGCAGGGGCACCCGGATCCGCTCGCCGGCACGATCGACGCGCCGATCGGACGGCATCCCTCGCATTCGTGGAAGTTCGCCGTCGTGCCCGATGGCAAGGACTCGATCACGCACTACGAGACGCTCGAGGCGTTCCCGGGCGCGTCGCTGCTGGAGATCCACCTGGAGACCGGTCGCACGCACCAGATCCGCGTGCACATGGCCGCGCACCGGCATCCCTGCGTCGGCGACCCGTTGTACGGCGCCGACCCGACCCTGTCGGCGCGGCTCGGGCTCTCCCGACAGTGGCTGCACGCGCACGAGCTGTCCTTCACGCATCCGGGCACGGGTGAGCGGGTGAGCTTCACCTCGCCGTACGCGCCGGACCTGCAGCACGCGCTCGAGGTGTTGCGCGGCGACTGAGCCGCCCGCGGCCGGTCCCCTCAGCGACCGCCTTCGAAACGGGCGGGCCCCGCCTCCCCGAGCGCGGAGAGGATGCGGGCGCGCATCTCGTCGTCCACGAGCGACAGATCGGCGAGCGGGTACCAGCCGACCTCGGTCATCTCGCCGTCCGCCGGATAGGGCTCGCCGGAGAGCCAGCTGCACCGGAACGTGAGGTCGAGATAGTCGGTCTGGTCGCCGTTGGCGTAGGTCACCCGCGGGATCTGGTGCACCCAGGCGAGACGGTCGACGCGGATCGCGACGCCGGCCTCCTCGAGGGCCTCGCGCCGCGCCGCGTCCGCCGGCTCCTCATGGGGATCCACGATGCCGGTGACGGGCGTCAGCGCGCCGTTGTCGCTGCGTCGTCCCAGCAGGATCTCGTCGCCGCGGACGATCACCGCGGTGACGCCCGTCAGCGTCAGGGGATGCGTGCCGACCATGCGGCGCAGTTCCAGGATGAAATCGGGGGTGGCCATGGCGCCACGGTAGTCCACGCGGCGTGCGACGCGTCCGCAGGGGGATGGCGGCGCGTACCCTGGTCGGGTGGCAGCCGACTCCTTCGTACACCTGCATGTTCACAGTGAGTACTCGATGCTCGACGGAGCCGCGAAGATCAGTGCGATGACACAGGCGGCGGCCGAGTACGGGATGCCCGCCATCGCCGTCACCGACCACGGCAACACCTTCGCCGCATTCGAGTTCTACAAGGCGGCGCAGGCCTCGGGAATCAAGCCCATCATCGGGCTCGAGGCGTACGTGACGCCCGGGACCCACCGCAGCGACAAGTCGCGCGTGGCCTGGGGCTCCCCGGACCAGAAGAGCGACGACGTCTCCGGCTCCGGTGCCTACACCCACATGACGATGTGGAGCCAGGACACGGCCGGAATGCACAACCTCTTCCGGCTCAGCTCGCTCTCGAGCATGGAGGGGTACTACTTCAAGCCGCGCATGGACCGCGAGCTGCTGCAGACCTACGGCAAGGGCCTCATCGCCACGACCGGGTGCCCCTCCGGCGAGGTGCAGACGCGCCTGCGGCTCGGACAGTACGACGCGGCGCGGGCGGCGGCGGCCGAGTTCCAGGACATCTTCGGCAAGGAGAACTACTTCGCCGAGATCATGGACCACGGGCTCTCGATCGAGCGCCGCGTCATGACCGATCTCATCCGTCTCGCAAAGGACCTCGACATCCCGCTGGTCGCGACGAACGACTCGCACTACACGCACCAGCACGAGGCCGATGCGCACGAGGCGCTCCTGTGCGTGCAGTCCGGATCGACCCTCGACGACCCGAACCGCTTCAAGTTCGACGGGGACGGCTACTACATCAAGACCGCCGCCGAGATGCGTCAGCTCTTCCGCGACCACCCGGAGGCGTGCGACAACACCCTCCTGATCGCGGAGCGGTGCGAGGTGGAGTTCAACACCTCGGCGAACTACATGCCGCGCTTCCCGGTGCCCGACGGGGAGACCGAGGACAGCTGGCTCATCAAGGAGGTCGAGAAGGGGCTGCACTACCGCTACCCGGACGGCATCCCGGACCGCGTGCGCAAGCAGGCGGAGTACGAGACCGGGATCATCCTGCAGATGGGATTCCCCGGCTACTTCCTCGTCGTCGCCGACTTCATCAACTGGGCCAAGGACAACGGCATCCGAGTCGGTCCGGGCCGCGGCTCGGGCGCCGGCTCCATGGTGGCCTACGCCATGCGCATCACCGACCTCGACCCCCTCGAGCACGGGCTCATCTTCGAGCGCTTCCTCAACCCGGACCGCGTCTCGATGCCCGACTTCGACGTCGACTTCGACGACCGTCGCCGCGGCGAGGTGATCGACTACGTCACCGAGAAGTACGGGTCGGAGCGCGTCGCGCAGATCGTCACCTACGGCACGATCAAGTCCAAGCAGGCGCTGAAGGATGCCGGACGCGTGCTCGGCTTCCCCTTCAGCATGGGGGAGAAGCTCACCAAGGCCATGCCGCCCGCCGTCATGGGCAAGGACATGGAGCTCGGCGGCATGTTCAACCCGGAGCACCCCCGCTACAAGGAGGCGAGCGAGTTCCGCGCGCTCATCGAGAGCGACCCCGAGGCGAAGACGGTGTTCGACCGCGCGCTGGGACTCGAGGGGCTCAAGCGGCAGTGGGGCGTGCACGCCGCGGGCGTCATCATGTCCAGCGAGCCGCTGCTGGACATCATCCCGATCATGCGTCGCGAGCAGGACGGGCAGATCGTCACCCAGTTCGACTATCCGTCGTGCGAGACGCTCGGTCTCATCAAGATGGACTTCCTGGGGCTGCGCAACCTCACGATCATCTCCGACGCCCTCGAGAACATCCGGAGCAACCGCGGCGAGGAGCTCGATCTCGAGCACCTGGCCCTGGACGACCGGGCGGCGTACGACCTGCTCACCCGTGGCGACACGCTGGGAGTGTTCCAGCTCGACGGCGGGCCGATGCGCTCGCTCCTGCGCCTCATGCGTCCCGACAACTTCGAGGACATCTCGGCCGTGATCGCGCTCTACCGCCCCGGGCCGATGGGCGCGAACTCGCACATCAACTACGCGCTGCGCAAGAACGGCCAGCAGCCGATCACCCCGATCCATCCCGAGCTCGAGGAGCCGCTGCGGGACATCCTCGACACCACCTACGGCCTGATCATCTATCAGGAGCAGGTCATGGCGATCGCGCAGAAGGTCGCGGGGTTCTCGCTCGGCCAGGCGGACATCCTCCGCCGGGCGATGGGCAAGAAGAAGAAGTCCGAGCTCGACAAGCAGTACGAGGGCTTCTCGGGCGGCATGAAGGAACGCGGCTTCGGCGAGGGGGCCATCCAGGCGCTGTGGGACATCCTGCTTCCCTTCTCCGACTACGCGTTCAACAAGGCGCACTCGGCCGCCTACGGCCTCGTCTCCTACTGGACCGCGTACCTCAAGGCCCACTATCCCGCCGAGTACATGGCCGCGCTGCTGACGAGCGTCGGCGACTCGAAGGACAAGATGGCGATCTACCTCAACGAGTGCCGTCGCATGGGCATCCGGGTGCTGCCGCCGGACGTCAGCGAGTCGATCCGGTACTTCGCCGCCGTCGGCGAGGACATCCGCTTCGGTCTCGGCGCGGTGCGCAACGTGGGCTCCAACGTCGTCGACGGCATCGTCGCCGCGCGTCAGGACGCGGCGTTCGCCTCGTTCCACGACTTCCTCGCGAAGGTCCCCCCGCACGTCGCGAACAAGCGCACGGTCGAGTCGCTCATCAAGGCGGGCGCCTTCGACTCGCTGGGGGACACGCGTCGGGCGCTGCTGGAGATCCACGAGGATGCGGTCGAGCAGGCCGTGCTCGACAAGCGTCGCGAGGCGAACGGCGAGGTCGGATTCGACTTCGACAGCCTGTGGGGCGACGACGAGCCGCAGCAGGCGCAGAAGGTGCCCGTCCGTCCCGAGTGGACCAAGAAGGACAAGCTCGCCTTCGAACGCGAGATGCTCGGGCTCTACGTGTCCGACCATCCGCTCGCCGGCCTCGAGATCCCGCTCGCCAAACACGCCTCGATCGGCATCCACGACCTGCTCGCCTCCGAGGACATCGCCGATGGTGAGCAGGTGACCATCGCGGGGCTGGTCACGAGCGTGCAGCACCGGGTGGCGAAGTCCAGCGGCAACCCCTACGGCATGATCACGGTCGAGGACTTCAACGGCGAGATCACGGTCATGTTCATGGGCAAGACCTACACGGAGTTCGCCTCCCTGCTGCAGGCCGACTCGATCCTCGCGGTCCGAGGGCGGGTGTCACGCCGCGACGACGGGATGAACCTGCACGCCCAGAGCGCCTTCGCGCCCGATCTCGGAGCGATGGATGCGTCCGGGCCGCTGACCCTCGTCATCCCCGAGCAGCGGGCGAGCGAGACCGTCATCGCGGATCTCGCCGCCGTCCTCGCCCGTCACCGGGGCGACACCGAGGTGACCCTGAAGCTGCACCGCGGCGGAGTGGCGAAGGTCTTCGAAGTGCCGCATGCGGTGTCGGTCTCGGCCGATCTGTACGGCGAGCTGAAGGGCCTGCTCGGTCCGTCGTGCCTCGGGTGACAAACCGGGGGACGCACACGGCCGGGATGGTTAGGATCGGTAGGTCTTCGGGGCCCCCGGCCCCCTCCCCGGAAGGATCGACATGACCGACGATGCGCGCGGCGAGTACGCCGCCGAGTTCGACCCCGACGACGTGATCGCCGAGGACGAGGTGACCGCAGCGGACGAGACGCCCGTGCCGCCGCAGTACGGCGTCGGGCCGTTCTCCGTGCGTGAGGCGGTCCTCGGCGGCATCTGGCTCGTCGCGTTCGCGCTCTCCTTCGTGCCGCTCTACATCGCGGGCGGCGGTGTCGCCGGGCCCTCGGTCTGGACCGGCGGACTCGACTGGATCCTGACCGTCGGCGTGCCGACCGCGGCGGTGTTCCTCCTCGCCCTCCGGCGGCTGTCTCCCGAAGGCATCCGCCGCGTCGGCTCCCTCGGCATCGACCAGTTCGCCTCCGTCGCGTTCTCGGTCGCCGCGGTCTTCTGGCTCGCCATGCTCTGGCGTCTGGTGGCGGGCCTCCCGCCTCACCTGGTGGCGACGACCTGGGCGGTCTGGGTCGAGCTGATCCTCATGCTCGGCGGCGTCTTCTTCACGGTCGTCGCTCCGCACATCCCCGTTCTCGGCGAGGACTTCCGCCACCGTGCCGAGGTGCTCGCGCACCCGAACGCCCGCCCACTGCGCCCGATCGCCGCGCGTCCGCCCCGGCCCGCCGAGCCGGTCACCCACCCCGGTGCCGTCCCGGGCGTTCAGCCCGCCGACGTGCCCACGCAGCCCTACGGCGCCCCGACGCAGGCCCATGGCGTTCCCGTGCCCCCCGTCGGCGAGCCGGCGCCCGTCGTCGACGCCGACCGCGCCGCGGTCGACTCCACCGCCGAGACGGCGGTCTTCGAGCCGGTCGTGATCGAGGACGCCGCCCCCGCGCAGGCGCCCCAGGCGTTCTGGGCGCTCGCCCCCGAGGAGCGCGACGTGCTCGACGAGCGCGGCGCGCCGCTGTTCCGCATCGGACCCGGCGCCTGGGCGCTCGTGATCGAGGACCGCGGCGAGGTGTTCGTCATCCGTCATGAGGACGGCCGGCTGGGATACCTGCACGAGGTCAGCGGCGTGACCCGCGGCTGAACCGCTCGCGACCGCCCGATAGCCTGGAACGATGCTGCGCACACTCGACCTCCGCGGCCGCACCTTCTCCGCGGCCGAGCTGCTGGCTGCCGTCCCCCGCGCCGAGACCGCGCGTTCAGCCGCGCTGACGGCGGCCGCCGACATCGTCCACGACGTCGCCGAGCGCGGCGAGGCGGCGCTGCGCGAGCAGGCGGAGCGCTTCGATCGCGTGAGCGGACACGACATCCGTGTGCCCGACGAGCACCTCGCCGAGGCGCTCGAGAGCCTCGACCCCCGGGTGCGCGCAGCTCTCGAGGAGGCGATCGTCCGGGTGCGGGCGGCCTCGGCCGCGCAGGTGCCCCCCGCCGTGACGACCGAGCTGGCGCCCGGGGCCCGCGTCGTGCAGCGGTGGCAGCCGGTGCGGCGCGTCGGGGTCTACGTGCCCGGCGGCAAGGCGGTCTATCCCTCGAGCGTCGTCATGAACGTCGTTCCCGCGCAGGTCGCGGGCGTCGAGGTCGTCGCGCTCGCGTCGCCGCCGCAGGCCGACAAGGGCGGTCGCGTGCACCCCGTGATCCTGGCAGCGGCTCGGCTGCTGGGGGTCACCGAGGTCTATGCCATGGGCGGCGCGGGCGCGATCGCCGCGTTCGCGCACGGCGTGACGGAGCTGGGCCTCGACCCCGTGGACGTCGTGACCGGCCCCGGAAACAACTTCGTCGCCGCCGCCAAGCGCGCCGTCGCGGGACTCGTGGGGACGGATGCCGAGGCCGGCGCGACCGAGATCCTCATCGTCGCCGACGACTCGGCCGACCCTCGCCTGGTCGCGGCCGACCTCATCAGCCAGGCCGAGCACGACGAGCAGGCCTCCGCGGTGCTCGTGACCGACTCCGAGGGGCTGGCCGCGGCCGTCGTCGCCGAGACGGTCGATCTCGCCGCGCGTACCCGGCACGCGGAGCGGGTGGCCGCGGCGCTGGCCGGACCGCAGTCCGCGGTCGTGCTCGTCGACGACCTCGCCCAGGCGACGGCGTTCAGCAACGCCTACGCGCCCGAGCACCTCGAGCTCCACCTCGCGGACCCCCGTCCCGAGGAGTTCGTCAACGCCGGCGCCGTGTTCGTCGGCGAGAACTCGCCCGTGAGCCTGGGCGACTACCTCGCCGGCAGCAATCACGTTCTTCCGACGGGGGGTCAGGCACGGTACGCCTCGGGCCTGTCTGCGGCGACGTTCCTCCGGCCGCAGCAGGTCATCGCCTACGACCGCGCCGCTCTCGCCGAGGTGCGCGAGCGCATCGTCCTGCTGGCCGACACGGAGGCGCTCCCGGCGCACGGGGAGGCCGTCGAGGCCCGGTTCGAGGAGCGCGCGGGGCGGGACGCGTAGACCATGCACTGCCCCTTCTGCCGGCATCCCGACTCGCGTGTGATCGACTCGCGCACGAGCGACGACGGCCTCAGCATCCGTCGGCGTCGCCAGTGCCCGGAGTGCGGCGGACGGTTCTCGACGATCGAGACCGCGAGCCTCAACGTCATCAAGCGTTCCGGCGTCATCGAGCCGTTCAGCCGCGAGAAGGTCATGTCGGGGGTGCGGAAGGCCTGCCAGGGCCGTCCGGTCACCGAGGCCGACCTCGCCGTCCTCGCCCAGCGCGTCGAGGAGGCGGTGCGACAGACCGGTGCCTCCCAGATCGACACGAACGAGATCGGGCTCGCGATCCTGGGGCCGCTGCGTGACCTGGACGAGGTCGCCTACCTCCGCTTCGCGAGCGTCTACCAGGCGTTCGACTCGCTCGAGGACTTCGAGGCGTCCATCGCGCAGCTGCGGCTCGACCACGCCGCGCGCGACGCGACGGCCTCGGCCTCCGACGACCGATAGCCTGTCACCGATGTATCCGCTGCTGTTCCGCACCGTTCTCACGCGCATGGACCCCGAGACCGCGCACCATGCGGCCGTGGTCGTCATCCGGGCGATCGGGGTGCCGCCGTTCTCGTGGCTCGCTCGTGCGCTCTGCCGCCCCGACCCGGCGCTGCGCACGCGAGCACTCGGGCTGACGTTCGAGTCCCCCTTCGGCGTCGCCGCCGGCTTCGACAAGGACGTCCGTGCCGCCGCCGGGCTCCATGCGCTCGGCTTCGGGCATGTGGAGGTCGGGACCGTCACCGCCATCCCGCAGGACGGCAACCCGCGTCCGCGCCTGTTCCGGCTCGTGCCGGACCGTGCGGTCGTCAACCGCATGGGCTTCAACAATCGCGGCGCCCAGGCGGCCGCCCGCCGACTCGAGCGGTTGCGGCGTCGTCGCCATCGGCCGGTCATCGGTGTCAACATCGGCAAGAGCCGCGTCGTCGACGTGGCCGATGCGACCGCAGACTACGTGCGCAGCGCCGAGCTGCTGGCACCGCTCGCGGACTATCTCGTGGTCAACGTCTCCTCGCCGAACACCCCGGGACTGCGGGGACTGCAGGCGGTCGAGACGCTCCGTCCGCTCCTGCAGGAGGTGCGCGACGCCTCGGGCGCCACCCCGCTGCTCGTGAAGTTCGCTCCCGACCTGCCCGACGACGAGATCGCCGCCGTCGCGACGCTCGCCGTGGAGCTGGGACTCGCGGGTGTCATCGCGACCAACACGACGATCTCGCGCGAGGGCCTGCGGACGGATCCTGCCGTGGTGGCCGCGGCGGGGGAGGGCGGGCTCTCCGGAGCGCCGCTGCGTGCGCGCTCGCTCGAGGCACTGCGCATCGTGCGCGAGGTCGTGCCCGAGGACTTCTGCGTGATCTCGGCCGGCGGGGTCGAGACCGGCGCGGACGTCGCGGAGCGGCTCGAGGCCGGGGCGACCCTCGTGCAGGGCTACACCGCTTTCCTCTACCGCGGCCCGCTCTGGGCGCGCCAGGTCAGCCGCGGCCTCGTGGCGCGCCGCCGGGGCTGAGACGCCGCGTCCCGCGAGACGTGACGCGTGCGAAGAGCGTCAGGCGGGGTGCTCGCCCCGGCGCACCTGGGGCTTGGGCACCCGCATGAACCTCATCTGCACGATGCGCATGGCCCCGTACAGGCCGAGAACCCCGCTCGATGCGGTCCGCGCCGAACTTCGCGCGCGCGGCCCGCTTGACGCGGAACGACGTGATCACCATGTCGACCACCGAGATGGCCACGAACACCCAGAGCGCCGCGTACGAGTAGAACTGCACGATCGGGACGTTCACGAACATCATGAGCAGCACGAGGACCATGAACGGCATCACGAGCTCGGCGAAGTGCCAGCCCGAGTCGACGACGTCGCGCACGAACCGGCGCTGCGGGCCCCGGTCGCGCGCAGTCAGGTAGCGGTCGTCGCCCGCCGCCATCCCGATCCGCGCCTTCTCGCGCTGCGCGGCCATCTCCTCACGCGCCCGCTTCTTGGCCTCTTTCGTGTCGGGGACCAGCGGGCGCTTGCGCGCGGCCTCGCGCTCGGCGCGGGTCGGCGTGGGCCGGCCCTTGCCCGTGGGCGCGCCCGCGTCGGCGTCGTGCGGGGCGGAATCGGCGGAGGTCTTGGCCACGGGGTTCCTCGGAGTCTGGAGAAGGGTGCCTCTTAAGATTACCCGCATGACATCCGAGAACACCCGGAGGGCTGCCGTCCGCGACGCCGCAGCCGCCGGCATCCCCGCCGCCCTCGCAGATCTGGGCTCCCTCGTGCGCATCCCGTCGGTCGCGTGGCCCGCGTTCGACCAGACGCAGGTGCAGCGAAGCGCCGAGGCGGTCGCCGACCTGGCGCGCGAGACCGGCGTGTTCGACCACGTCGAGGTCGCCCGGTCGCTGGTGGTCGACGGTGACGAGCTCGGCCAGCCCGCCGTCCTCGCCACCCGCGCGGCGCGGCGGGGCGCGCCGACCGTGCTGCTGTATGCGCACCACGA
This sequence comes from Microbacterium sp. SORGH_AS_0888, assembly GCF_030818905.1. Taxonomy (NCBI): domain Bacteria; kingdom Bacillati; phylum Actinomycetota; class Actinomycetes; order Micrococcales; family Microbacteriaceae; genus Microbacterium; species Microbacterium sp. SORGH_AS_0888. Next base: position 1,013,150 of record NZ_JAUTAZ010000001.1, on the reverse strand, counting down.
TGTGCAGCCTGCGGGCGACGAGGCGCTCTGGGACACGCCTCCGTTCGAGCCGACCGTGCGCGACGGCCGCCTGTACGCCCGCGGAGCCGCCGACGACAAGGCCGGCGTCATGGTGCACATCGCCGCCCTGCGCGCCCTGCGCGCCGCTCTCGGCGACGACTTCGATCTCGGCGTCTCGCTCTTCGTCGAGGGGGAGGAGGAGTACGGCTCCCGCTCGTTCGGCCCGTTCCTCGCGGACCACGCCGATGCCCTGCGCAGCGACGTCATCGTCGTGGCCGACTCGGGCAACTGGGATGCGGCGACCCCGGCGCTGACGGTGTCGCTGCGCGGCAACGCCCGATTCACGATGACCGTGCGCACGCTGGAGCACGCCTCGCACTCGGGCATGTTCGGCGGAGCGGTGCCCGACGCCATGATGGCGACCGTGCGGCTGCTCGACACGCTCTGGGACGCGGACGGCGCGGTCGCGGTCTCCGGCCTGCGGGAGCGGGACGCCCCGACGCCCGCCTACGAGGAGAGCACGCTGCGGGACGAGGCGGGACTGGCCGACGGCGTCTCGACGATCGGGGCCGGCTCGATCCTCGGACGCATCTGGAACAAGCCCTCGATCACCGTGACGGGCATCGACTTCACCCCGGTCGCGGCGGCCTCCAACACGCTCTCCCCGGAGGGTGTCGGTCGTCGTGAGCGCCCGCGTCGCGCCCGGGCAGGATGCGCGCGAGGCCTATGACGCGATCGAGGCGCACCTGCGCGCGCACGCGCCCTTCGGTGCGCAGCTCGCCTTCTCCGACGTCGACTGCGGCGACGGCTTCCTCGTCGACACGGCGGGGTGGGCGGTCGGCGCGGCACGCGACAGCCTGGCCGAGGGATACGGTGTCGCGCCCGTGGACATCGGCGTCGGGGGATCCATCCCCTTCATCGCCGATCTCGTCGAGGTCTTCCCGGGGGCGCAGATCCTCGTGACCGGGATCGAGGACCCGCACACGCGGGCGCACAGCCCGAACGAGTCGCTCCATCTCGACACGTTCCGCAACGCCGTGGCGAGCGAGGCGCTCCTGCTGGAGAAAATCGACGCCTTCCGGCCGTCGGGCGACGGCGCGGCGTAGAATCGAGCCACTGGACCGCTGCATGAGGTCCCCGCGCCCGTGACGGGCCGTCCCGGAGGAGAGTCATGACCGACACCGCACTCAGCGTCGACCAGACCGCGCGCGAGCACGGCGTGCTGCTGACGGATGCCGCCGCCGACAAGGTGCGCAGCCTGCTCGACCAGGAAGGCCGCGACGATCTGCGGCTGCGCGTGGCCGTTCAGCCCGGTGGCTGCAGCGGCCTGATCTACCAGCTCTACTTCGACGAGCGCTACCTCGACGGCGACAAGGTCGCCGATTTCGAGGGCGTCGAGGTCATCGTCGACGACATGAGCGTGCCGTACCTCGACGGCGCCACGATCGACTTCAAGGACACGATCTCGGAGCAGGGCTTCACGATCGACAACCCGAACGCGCAGGGCTCCTGCGCCTGCGGCGACAGCTTCCACTGAGCCTTTCGCGCGCTCTTCTTCGGCGCGGTCGAACCCCGTGATGGCGGGGATCGACCGCGCCGACGCGTTGGTCGAAGCTGGACGCATGGCCTGAACCGGGTGTGAGCTTGCTCTAGACTGAAGGAGCTTCATTCGTGACCCGGAAAGGTGCACCGTGCCTTCGAAACGTCGACTGCGCCTCGCTGTCCTCCCCATCGGGGTCGTGACCGCGATCATCCTCGCCGGTTGCACCCCCTCGCAGTTGCACGGGTTCCTCCCGGGATTCACCGAGGACGGCCAGGCGGCGACCAACCACACCGACATGGTGTCCGGTCTGTGGGTCAACTCCTGGATCGTGCTCCTCGTGGTCGGCATCGTCACCTGGGGCCTGATGCTCTGGGCGATGGTCGTCTACCGCCGCCGCAAGGGCCAGACCGGCCTGCCGGTGCAGCTGCGCTACAACATGCCGATCGAGATCTTCTACACGGTCGTGCCGCTCATCCTCGTCCTCGGCTTCTTCGCCTTCACGGCGCGCGACCAGACGATCCTGCAGGCGGAGGACCCGAACCCGGACGTCTCGATCACCGCGATCGGCAAGCAGTGGGCCTGGGACTTCCAGTACACGGGCGACACGAACTCCGACACCGTGTGGACCATGGGCACCCAGGCGCAGACGGATGCGGCGGGCAACGTCGACCAGGCCGCCCTGCCGACCCTGTACCTGCCCGTGGACAAGTCGGTCAAGATCTCGCTGAAGTCCCGCGACGTCATCCACTCGTTCTGGATCATCGACTTCCTCTACAAGAAGGACATGTTCATCGGCAAGGACAACTCGTGGTCGTTCACCCCGACCCGCGAGGGAACCTACGCCGGAAAGTGTGCGGAGCTCTGTGGCGAGTACCACTCGATGATGCTCTTCAACGTCAAGGTCGTCAGCGACGAGGACTACAAGCTCTACCTCGACAGCCTGCGCAGCAAGGGTCAGACCGGGCCGATCGAGGACGCCTACGACCGGCTGGCCAACCTGCCCGGCACCGGGGCCACGAACAACAAGGACGGTGAGTGATCATGGCGACGACACTTCCGCTGCAGGAGCACGGTCAGGCCCGTACCCTGCCGCCGCGCCAGGCAGCTCTGCTGACCACCTCCCGGGTGGAGCAGAAGGGCAACATCATCGTCAAGTGGATCACCTCCACTGACCACAAGACCATCGGGTACATGTACCTGATCGCCTCGTTCCTGTTCTTCCTGCTCGGCGGCGTGATGGCGCTCCTGATCCGCGCGGAGCTCTTCGAGCCCGGCATGCAGATCATCCCGACGAAGGAGCAGTACAACCAGCTGTTCACGATGCACGGCACGATCATGCTGCTGATGTTCGCGACGCCGCTGTTCGCGGGCTTCGCGAACGCGATCCTGCCGCTGCAGCTGGGTGCCCCCGACGTCGCCTTCCCGCGTCTGAACGCTTTCGCCTTCTGGCTGTTCCTCTTCGGCTCGATCATCGCGGTCGCGGGCTTCCTCACCCCGGCCGGCGCGGCGTCCTTCGGATGGTTCGCGTATCAGCCGCTCGCGAGCTCCTCGTTCACGCCCGGGGTCGGCGGGAACCTCTGGATGGTCGGCCTGGGCATCAGCGGCTTCGGAACGATCTTCGGTGCCGTGAACTTCATCACGACGATCATCACGATGCGCGCTCCCGGCATGACCATGTGGCGGATGCCGATCTTCTCCTGGAACACGCTGATCACCAGCATCCTGGTGCTCATCGCGTTCCCCGTTCTGGCCGCCGCCATGCTGGCCGCCGCGGCGGACCGCATCCTCGGCGCGCACATCTACGACCCGCACAACGGCGGTGTCCTCCTCTGGCAGCACCTGTTCTGGTTCTTCGGCCACCCCGAGGTGTACATCATCGCCCTGCCCTTCTTCGGCATCGTGTCGGAGATCTTCCCGGTCTTCAGCCGCAAGCCGATCTTCGGCTACAAGACGCTCGTGTACGCGACGATCTCGATCGCGGTCCTGTCGGTGGCCGTCTGGGCGCACCACATGTACGTCACGGGATCGGTGCTGCTGCCGTTCTTCGCCTTCATGACGATGCTGATCGCGGTGCCCACGGGCGTGAAGATCTTCAACTGGATCGGAACCATGTGGCGGGGCTCGGTGACGTTCGAGACGCCGATCGTGTTCTCGCTCGGGTTCCTCGTCTCGTTCGTCTTCGGCGGCCTGACCGGTGTCATCCTGGCTTCGCCGGCGCTCGACTTCGCTCTGTCGGACTCGTACTTCGTGGTCGCGCACTTCCACTACGTGGTCTTCGGAACCGTCGTGTTCGCGATGTTCGCCGGCTTCTACTTCTGGTGGCCGAAGTGGACCGGCAAGATGCTCAACGAGCGTCTGGGCTACGTGCACTTCTGGCTGCTGTTCATCGGCTTCCACATGACGTTCCTGATCCAGCACTGGCTGGGTGTCGACGGCATGCCCCGCCGGTACGCCGACTACTCGACGTTCGACAACTGGACCTGGGAGAACCAGGTGTCCACGATCGGCTCGATGGTCCTCGCGGTCTCGATGATCCCGTTCATGCTGAACGTCTGGATCACCGCGCGCAAGGCGCCCAAGGTCACGGTCAACGACCCCTGGGGCTACGGCGGCTCGCTCGAGTGGGCGACCAGCTGCCCGCCGCCGCGTCACAACTTCACGTCCATCCCGCGCATCCGCAGCGAGCGCCCCGCGTTCGATCTGAACCACCCCGAGGCCGCCCTCACTGTGGGGGTGGGTCCGGCCAAGGACGCCCCCGATGCCCCGGTCGCCGACGTCGCCGACGGAGAGGTCAAGTAAGACATGCGGAGCAACATCGTCCTGTGGTGGATCCTGGTCGGGTTCTTCCTCTTCATCGACGTCGTCTACACGGGCTGGAACATCCTCGCCCACCCCGACGTCCCGTGGCAGCAGGCCATCGAATGGGTGGGCTCCGTCGCCTTGCTCTTCGGCGCCTTCATGTCGCTCATGATCGGGTTCTACGTCTCCCGCGTGCACAAGGCCCAGGGCGGTGAGCTGCCCGAGGACCGCCTCACGGCGGACATCGACGACGGCGACCCCGAGGTGGGCGAGTTCAGCCCGTGGTCGTGGTGGCCGCTCGTGCTCGCGTTCTCGGTCGCGATCGGTGCGATCGGGCTGGCGGTGGGCACCTGGATGATGCCGATCGGTCTCGGCGTCTTCGCGGTGGCCATCGTCGGCTGGGTGTTCGAGTACTACCGCGGGTACTTCGCGCGCTGAGCTCCATGACCCTACGGCTGACTGCGGCCGCGTCCTCTGAGACGGGCTCTTATCGAGCCTCGAACCAGGACGCGGCCTTCACCGCGGGCTGGGGAGCCGCGGTGGCGGACGGCGTCGGGGGCGGTCCCTCTGGTGACCTGGCCTCCGCGACGCTGGTGCACCGGCTGGTCGCGGGCGGTCTCCGCCTCGCGGATCGCGACGACCTGATCGAACGCATCCGCGAGGCCAACTGGGACATCGGCGCGCAGGTGCGCCGCGACCCCGCTCTGCAGGGCATGGCGACGACCTTCACGGGACTGTTCACCACGATCCGCGGCAGCATGCTGCTTGCGCACTCCGGCGACTCTCGCGCATACCGGCTGCGTCACGCCGAGCTCCAGCGCCAGACCCGCGACGACTCGTACGTGCAGGCGCTCGTGGACCGAGGGCTTCTCGCCCCCGCCGCTGCGGCGTCGCACCCTCGGCGCAACATCATCACCGCGTCCTTGGGCGGCGGGGAGAGCGATGTGGTGTCGGTCTTCGAGCCCGACGCGCAGCCGGGCGACCGCTGGATGCTCTGCAGCGACGGCGTGAGCGACTATCTGGACGACGAGGAGATCGGTCTGCAGCTGCTGCGCCACCGCAGCCCGCGCGATGCCGCCGCGGCGCTCGTGCGCGAGGCGCTCGAGGCCGGCTCTCGCGACAACGTCACCGCGATCGTGTGCGACGTGCGCGAGGGTGAGGCGGATGTCGCCGAGTCGCCCTCGTTCTGGGGCTCGGCCCGCGAGCGTTTCCAGGAGGACCTGGAGATCGGCGCCTCCTGAGGCCGCCGCTCAGACGAGGAGCCCGCCCCCGAGGTTGACCGGGCTGTCGACGATGTTGCCGACGATGCCGCGGATGACGTTCTCGCCCGTCTCGTGGCGGAGCCCCTCGTACCACTGCGCCGTGACGTCCGGGTCGAAGCCGTGCGTCTCGTGGGAGCGCTTACGGGCGCGCAGCACCAGGTCGCCGGCCCGGTCGGCGCGGGCGCGCTGGTAGCGGAGCAGGGCGTCCTCGGGACCGAGATCGTTCAGCGCGAACGTCAGTCCCAGCACGAAGCTGTCCTCCAGCGCGGAGCAGGCGCCCTGACCGATGTCGGGCGCGGTGTTGTGCGCGGCGTCGCCCAGGATGGCTACGCGGCCGCGCACCCATGTGTCGAGGGGATCGAGGTCCCAGATCTCGACGCGGTTCAGCGAGGTCTTCGGGTCGATCGCGTCGAGGAGGCGCTGCACGCCCTCCGTCCAGCCCGCGAACGCCTCGCGCAGCGGAGCGGCTCCGTCGGCGCGGTCGTAGGGGAGTCCGGCCGGCTGCGGCACGTCGAAGAAGAAGTAGAACCGACCGCCCGCGACGGGCATGACGGACACGCGCTTGCCGTCCGCGACGTAGGTCGTCCACTGGTCGGCGGGGCCGACGCGTTCGTCGATCGGCACGAGACCGTTGAAGTTGGTGTACCCCGAGTAGGTGCGCTCGACCTGCTGGCCGAGCACGTGCGCGCGCGTGAGCGACCGTGCGCCGTCGGCGCCGATCAGGACGTCGCCGGTGTCCGTCTCGCCGTTCTCGAAGGTGACACGCACGCTCTCGTCGTCCTGGTCGACGGCGACGACACGCATCCCGAGACGGATGTCGTCGAGCCCGAAGCGTTCCATCAGCAGCGCCTGGAGGTCGGCACGGGCGACGGGGTAGGGGCGCTGACCGGTCTGGGTGGTCACCGGCTCGAGGCTGAAGCGGCAGAGCGTCTCGCCCGTGTGACCGTCGGTGTAGGCCATCGTCTCCATGCGGCCGCCGAGCTCGGCGACCTCGTCGCGCAGGCCGAGCCAGTTGAGCACCTTGACGCCGTTGGGCCATAACGAGAGAGCGGCGCCGACGGGCTTGTTCTCGCGGATCTGGTCGTAGATGACGACCTCGTGTCCGAGTCGCTGGAGCGCGATGCCCGCGCTCGTGCCGCCGATGCCTGCTCCGATGATGATGAAACGCACGTGATCACGCTATCCGGCCGCTGTCACGGGAGTGTTACAGGCGGGCAGACGACGAAGCGGGGCGGCGTCCCGGAGGATGCCGCCCCGCTTCGAGGAGGGGATCAGGCCGACGGCGAGCCGTCGTCCTTGGGCTTGTTGACCTCGTCCAACGGCGCGGGCGAGGGGAAGTCGGCCGCGATGCGTCCACCCACCTCGTTGACGGGCTCGCCGTCCTCGATCGCACGCTGCTCGGCTGCGGAGATCTCGGCCGACTCCTCGGCATCCATGTGATCCAGCGTGTGGTGCTGGTGCGCCACGGCCTCGTCGATCTCGGCCTGGGTGAGCGGGGTCAGCCGGTCCTCGAAGAACCAGCGCGACAGCGAGGAACGGAAGTTCTCGTGCCACGGGATTCGCCCCTGCGCGTTCGGGCGCACGACGAGCGGCTCGTTCGTCTCGTAGTCCACGAGCTTCCAGCGCTCGTACTCGTCGACGGGCTGGTGCACCTCGATGTACTCGCCACCCGGAAGGCGGACGATGCGGCCCGACTCGTAGCCGTGCAGGGCGATCTCACGGTCCTTCTTCTGCAGGGCGATGCAGATGCGCTTCGTCACGAAGTAGGAGAGCACCGGCCCCAGGATGAGCGAGATCTGGAGGAAGTGGATGACACCCTCCATCGACAGCATGAAGTGGGTGGCGATGATGTCCGACGAGGCCGCCGCCCACAGGACCGCGTAGAACGTGACGCCCGCGGCGCCGATGGCCGTGCGGGTCGCCGCGTTGCGCGGGCGCTGGGCGATGTGGTGCTCGCGCTTGTCGCCGGTGATCCACGCCTCGATGAAGGGGTAGACGGCGACGAGCAGGATGAAGAGCACCAGCACGCCGAGGGGCAGGATGATGTTCCACGACCAGGTGTGGTCCCAGAAGACCGACTCCAGGTGCGGCGGGACGAGGCGGAGAGCACCGTCGGCGAACCCGATGTACCAGTCCGGCTGGGTGCCGGCGGACACGGGGGAGGGGTCGTACGGGCCGTAGTTCCAGATCGGGTTGATCGTCACGAGCGAGGCGATCAGGACGATCACGCCGAAGGTGATGAAGAAGAACCCGCCCATCTTGGAGGCGTACACCGGCAGCATCGGGTAGCCCACCACGTTGCTGTTCGTGCGGGCGGGCCCGGCGAACTGGGTGTGCTTGTTGATGATCATGAGCACGAGGTGCAGCGCCAGCAGGGCGACCAGGATCGCGGGCAGCAGCAGGATGTGCAGCGTGTACAGGCGGCCCACGATGGAGTGCCCGGGGAACTCCCCGCCGAACAGCAGGAACGAGGTCCACGTTCCGATCAGGGGGATGCCCTTGATCATGCCGTCGATGATGCGCAGACCGTTGCCGGAGAGAAGGTCGTCGGGCAGCGAGTATCCGGTGAAGCCCTCGCCCATCGCCAGCACGAACAGCACGAAGCCGATGACCCAGTTGAGCTCTCGCGGCTTGCGGAACGCGCCGGTGAAGAAGACGCGCAGCATGTGCACGCCGATGCCGGCGACGAACGTCAGCGCCGCCCAGTGGTGGATCTGACGGACGAGCAGGCCGCCACGCAGGTCGAACGAGATGTGCAGCGTCGAGTCGAGCGCGGCCGACATCGCGACACCGCGCATGAGCGGGTACGAGCCGTTGTAGTGGGTCTCGACCATCGACGCCTGGAAGAAGAACGTCAGGAAGGTGCCCGACAGGAGCACGACCACGAAGCTCCACAGAGCGATCTCGCCGAGCATGAACGACCAGTGGTCGGGGAAGATCTTGCGGCCGAGCTCCTTGACGAGACCGGAGACGCTCGTGCGCTCATCGATGTAGTTCGCCGCAGCGCCGACGAACCGACCGCCCAGAGGCTTTTCCTTGGCGGCAGCCCGGGGCTCGGAGGTGACGGTGGCGGTGCTCAATGACGCTCCCAGAAGCTCGGGCCGACGGGTTCGGTGAAGTCGCTCCGGGCCACGAGGTAGCCCTCGGAGTCGACCGTGATGGGCAGCTGCGGCAGCGGCCGTGCGGCCGGGCCGAAGATGACCTTGGCGCCGTCGGCCACGTCGAACTGCGACTGGTGGCAGGGGCACAGCAGGTGGTGGGTGAGCTGCTCGTACAGTGCGACGGGGCAGCCGACGTGCGTGCAGACCTTCGAGTAGGCGACGATCCCGTCGTAGGACCACGACTTGCGGTCCTCCGCCTCGATGAGCTGCTCCTCCGGGAGGCGCATCAGCAGGACGATGGCCTTGGCCTTCTGATCGAGGTAGCCCTCGTCGTGCGAGAGCTTCGAGAGCTCCTCCGGGATGACGTGGAAGGCGGATCCGAGCGTGACCTCGGACGCCTTGATCGGGCGGCCGCTCGGGTCGTGGGCGAGCCGCATCCCCTGCTTCCACATGGTGTGGCTGAGCAGCTCGACGGGGTTCTCGTCCTGCGGCGCGAGCCCGCGGAAGAGGACGACGCCGGGGACGACGGAGGCGAGGACGGCGGCGAACAGCGAGTTGCGGATCATCGTGCGCCGTCCGAAGCCGGACTCCTCGTTCGCGGCGGCGAACGCGGCGACGGCACCCTCGCGGGTCGTGTCGCGGCCGCGCGTGGCGTGACGGGGCTCGATGTGCTCCTTGTCGGCCATGATCGCCTTCGACCAGTGGATCGCGCCGATGCCGATCGCGAGGAGCGCGAAGGCGATCCCGAGCCCCACGAACATGTTGTTGTGGTGGATCGAGACCAGCTGGCCGTCCTCGATCGGGAAGACCATGTAGGCGACGACGGCCCAGATGGAGCCCGCGACCGAGAGGTAGAACAGCGTGTAGACGGTGCGCACCGCCCGCGCCATGATGGCCGGATCCTTGTCGGTCATCCGCTCACGGTGCGGGGGAAGGCCGGGGCCTTGCACCGGGTCGGGCGTCGACACGGCAAGACCGCTGGACGGCTTCCAGGAAGCCCTGTCGTGCTGCAGCGCGTCTTCCTCGTGTGCCATGGTGCTCCTCGTGCGTTCCGTTACGTGCGTCGGGTATCGGTCAGTTCGACTTCGCGGTGATCCACACCGTGATGGCGATCAGCGTTCCGATACCGAAGATCCAGATGAACAGGCCCTCCGACACGGGACCCAGGGAGCCGAGCGAGTACCCGCCGGGCGACTCGTTCTGCTGCATCCACAGCAGCGCCGAGATGATGTCGCGCTTGTCCTCCGGCGTCAGGTTCATGTTGTTGAACACCGGCATGTTCTGCGGGCCCGTGACCATGGCGGCGTACATGTTCAGCGCCGTCGTGGTGTGCAGGTTCGGGGCGTACTTGCCCTCCGTGAGCGCACCGCCCGCGCCGGCGACGTTGTGGCACATGGCGCAGTTGATGCGGAAGAGCTCGGCGCCCGCGGCCACATCGCCCTTGCCGTCGGTGATCTCGGCGTCCGGGTAGGTCGGGCCGGGGGCCACGGACTGGACGTAGGCGGCGATGGCCTGGATCTGGTCGTCCGTGAACTGGACCGGCTTCTGCGGGGCCTGCGGCGACTGGGCCTGCAGCGGCATCCGGCCGGTCGAGACCTGGAAGTGGACCGAGAGCTCGCCGACGCCATACAGCGAGGGGCCGTTCTGGGTTCCCTGGAGGTCGAGGCCGTGACAGGTGGCGCAGTTGGCCTGGAAGAGCTTCTGGCCGTCCTCGACCGTGAGGGTCGAGGCGGTCGGGGTCTCGTTGGTCGCGGCCATCGCGGCCGTGGCGCCGGCGTAGATGCCGCCCGTGATGAGCAGACCGATGCCGATGAGGGCGGCGGCGGCGAGCGGGCTGCGGCGACCGGATCGCGTACGCGAGGAATGACGTGCCATGGGGAATCCGGTCCTAACGCAGGAAGTAGATGACGAGGAACAGGGCGATCCAGACGACGTCGACGAAGTGCCAGTAGTACGACACCACGATCGAGGTCGTCATCTCCTTGCGGCCGAAGTTCTTGACCGCGAAGGCGCGCCCGATGACGAGGGTGAAGGCGACGAGTCCGCCCGTGACGTGGAGGGCGTGGAAGCCGGTGGTCAGGTAGAACGCGGAGGCGTACGAGTTCGCGCTGATGGGCATGCCCTCGGCGACGAGCGAGGCGTACTCCCAGACCTGGCCGGTGACGAAGACGGCTCCGAGAGCGAAGGTGAGGAAGAACCAGCCGGTCATGCCCCACTTCAGCGGGCTGCGCCCGGTGCGGTACGGCTGGAAGCGCTCGGCGGCGAACACACCCATCTGGCAGGTGATGCTCGAGAGCACGAGGATGATCGTGTTCACCGTCGCGAACGGCACGTTGAGCTTGGCCGACTGCTCGGCCCACAACTCCGGCGAGGTGCTGCGCAGCGTGAAGTAGATCGCGAACAGGCCGGCGAAGAACATGACTTCACTGCCGAGCCAGACGATCGTGCCGACCGCGACCGGATCCGGTCGCTTCACCGTGCGCATGGCTTGGGGATACGTCGCTGGGCTCGTCACACATTCATTATGGCTGATAGTTGCCTGTGCTTCTTGCATCCGGGAACCGTGCGAGGTCTGCGGAGCGCCCGTGAGGGCCGGATCGATAGGATCGTGCTCATGGTGGATCTGCACAGCTGGCCGTCGATTCTCACCGATCTGCTGGGCGGAGACGACCTCAGCGTGTCGGCGTCGACGTGGGCGATGCGTCAGGTCATGGCGGGCGACGCGACGCCCTCCCAGCTGGCCGGCTTCCTGGTGGCCCTGCGCGCGAAGGGGGAGACCGTCGACGAGATCGTCGGCTTCCGCGACGCGATCCTCGAGGCGGCGCTGCCGCTGCCGGTCACGGCGGACGTGCTCGACATCGTGGGAACCGGTGGCGACCGCTTCGGGACCGTCAACATCTCGTCGATGTCGGCCATCGTGGCCGCGTCCGCCGGCGTCCCGGTCGTCAAGCACGGCAACAAGGCCGCGAGCTCGTCCTCCGGGTCCTCGGACGTCCTGCGGGAGCTGGGCATCGAGCTGGCGCTGTCGCCCGACGCCGTCGCCGAGACGCTCGCCCGCACCGGCATCACCTTCGCGTTCGCATCGGCGTTCCACCCGGGGTTCCGTCACGCCGCGGCGACCCGGGCCGAGCTCGGGGTGCCGACCGTGTTCAACTTCCTCGGTCCGCTGTGCAACCCGGCGCGCGCCGAGGCCAACGCCGTCGGCGTCGCGCAGCTCGACCGCGTGCCGCTCATCACGGGCGTCTTCCGCACGCGGGGCGCGACCGCGCTCGTGTTCCGCGGCGACGACGGTCTGGACGAGATGACGACGACCGGCCACAGCCGTGTCTGGGAGGTCTCGCTCGGCGACATCCACGAGCACGACATCGACCCGCGCGATCTGGGCCTCCCGCTCGCCCGCATCGACGACCTGATCGGGGGCGAGCCCGCGCACAACGCCGGGGTCGTGCGTCGGGTCCTCGCGGGCGAGCCGGGACCGGTGCGGGACATCGTGCTGTTGAACACGGCCGCCGGGATCGTCTCCTACCGGCTGTTCCGCGATCCGGCGCAGGCCCAGCGTCCGATCCTGGAGCGCCTGGCGGAGGGGATGGATGCCGCCGCGGCCGCGATCGATTCGGGAAGCGCCGCCGCGAAGCTCGAGCAGTGGGTCACGACGACGCAGGAGCTCTCCGCCTGAGCCGTGTCCTCAGTGCTCGGTCGCGGCATCGATCGCGGCGGTCGCGCGGGCGAACGAGGTCGCGACGCCCCACCGCTCGGTGAAGGCGTGCGACGAGGCCGGGTCCACCGGGCGGAGCCCGTCGGCCGGGACGTGGACGGGCAGATCACGGGCGACGCGCACGACCCGGGGTGCGACGGCGAGGTAGTCGGCGGCCGCGAGGACCTTCGCGCGCACGCCGGCCGACATCCCCTCGCCCGCGGACGCCGCGCGCTGGACGCCGGCGAGGTCCCCGTGCGCGGCCAGCAGCGTCGCCGCGGTCTTCTCGCCGACCCCGGGCACACCGGGCAGGCCGTCGGAGGGGTCGCCGCGCAGGGCGGCGAAGTCGGCGTACTGATCGGCGCGGACGCCGTACTTCGCGAGGACGGTGCCGGCGGTGACGACCTCGAGGTTGCTCATGCCCCGGGCCGTGTAGACGACGCGGACGGCCGCCTCGTCGTCGACGAGCTGGAACAGGTCGCGGTCGCCCGTCACGACGTCCACCGGCATGCCGGCATCGGTCGCGAGCGTTCCGATCACGTCGTCCGCCTCGTGCTCCGCGACGCCCACGACGGGGATGCCGAGCAGTCCCAGCGACTCGCGGATCAGCGGCACCTGGCGTTCGAGCGGGTCGGGCACCTCCTCGACGTCGGGGCCGGAGGCGACGACCTCGACGACGCGGTGCGTCTTGTAGGAGGGGATGAGGTCCACGCGCCACTGCGGACGCCAGTCGTCGTCCCAGCAGGCGACGACATGCGTGGGCCGATAGGTCGACACCAGCTTGGCGACGAAGTCCAGCATTCCGCGCACGGCGTTGACGGGGGTGCCGTCCGGTGCCGTGACGGACTCCGGCACGCCGTAGAAGGCGCGGAAGTACAGGGACGCGGTGTCGAGCAGCATGAGGCGTTGCGTCACGCGCTCATCCTCGCACGGTGCTGCCGGCGGTCAGAGGGTCGCTGCCGCCATGAGCAGGATCGACGCGCCCATGGCCGCGTACTGGGCACGTTCCAGAGTCGCCCTGGTGCGCAGGGCGCTCACGGCCGACCACACGGCGTAGCCGGCGCATGCCGCCAGGACGGCCGCGGCCAGCGTCGCGACCGACACCCCGTGCACGTGGCCGCCCGCGCCCGGGTGGTGTCCGCCCACGAGCATGAGCGCCGCTGTCGTCACCAGCCCGGTCGTGGTGTGCAGCGTCATCGTGCGCTCTCCGGGGTGGCGCTCGAGCCCGCGGCGGTCGCGGCGCAGCGCCGCGAGCGTCATGGCAGCCAGCAGCAGCATCCCCGCCCAGTAGACGGCGGCGACGAGGCCCGTCAGCGCCGCGTCCGCCATCGCGAGCAGCATGAGGGCGGATGCGGCGAGCTCGGGTGCCCGCACCCGCCGCCGGTCGGCCGCCAGACAGCAGGCGCCGGCCGCGGCGGGCGCGAGCGCCCACGCATGGAGGATCTCGGTCATCGTCTCAGTGGTGGTGCCCGTGCGCACCGTGCCCGTGCCCGTGCCCGTGCCCGTGCCCGTGCTCGTGCTCGTGTGCAGCGTGGTCGTGCGCACCGCGCGCATGCCCCGGGGCGCAGTGGTCCGCGGCGGGCGGCGGCACGTTCAGCGTGGGATTGCGCTCGAAGAAGTTGTACGGCTTGAGCGTGAACTTCGCGTAGTCCATCGGCATGACCGGCCAGTCCTCGTTGCGCGGGAAGTGGGTGAGCCCGAAGGTGTGCCACAGCACGACGTCCTCGCCCACGAGCGGCTCGTCGCCCGCGATGAAGGCCGGGATGCCGGCTCCGCCCGGGTGCTGGTTGACGAAGTCGCCCGCGGCGTAGCGCTCGGCCGGGTCGTACTTCGTGACGAAGAGGTTCTTCGTGGCGAACGCCGCTCGGCTCGCGATCGACGAGTCGTCGTCCGCGAGGAGCACCGGGTGGCCCTCGGGGAAGAGCACGTAGGAGGTCGGCTGCCCCATCGAGGTCGTCTTCTCCGTCGATGCGATCTGCCACACGCGGTTCACGCTGCCGTCGGCGAGGCGGCCGGAGACGGCCTCGCTCTCGATGGGCGTGACCTGCTTCGTGAACGCGTTCCCATAGGGATTGCCGGCCGAGACCGGGACCCGGACGGCGTCGATCTCGTTCACGACGTTCGCCGTGCCGTCGACGGTCATGTCCAGACGCGCCGAGAACAGGTGCTGGTGATACGGCGCGCCCAGGCCCGGCGCCACCTCGGAGGCGAACGGATACGGTGCGCCGTCGGCATCCGTCCCCGGGTACGCCGAGGTGAACAGGATGCCGGTGAGCTTGGCCTCGCACTCGATCGTGCCGTCCAGGTACAGGTACCAGAAGAAGCCGTAGTCGTAGTTGCCGACCGTCGTGAAGAAGGAGATGACGAGCCGCCGCTGGCGACGCACCTCGCTCGATCCCGTGAAGATGTCGGAGTGCTTCCACAGCGAGCCGAAGTCCTCCTCGTGCATGCACACGCCGTTGCGGACCGTGCGGGGCATGCCCAGCTCGTCGGCGAGCACCACGTCGAGGTAGGTGATCTCGCCCACGCAGTCGCAGCCCAGCTCGAGCTCGTTGGTGTAGCGGCCGAAGAGGTACTCGCCCGTGTCGAAGTAGTTCTGCCAGAACCGGTTGGGCTGCGGATCGGCGTAGGGCACGACCATCTCGCTGATCGAGCCGCGGTACATGACCGGACGCCCGGCGAAGGACAGCTGGCGCAGGATCAAGCCCTCACGGGTGTCGAAGCCGATCCGCAGATCCCACTCGCCCCATCGCACGTGCTCGTCCTCGACCGTGAAGCTCGCGCCCTCCGGCTGGGTGATCACGATCGGCTTGAGCCCCTCGAGCGGCGGGCCCTGCAGCTCGGGGTCGTCGAAGTTGCCGCTCGTGGCCGGGATGTCGAACCCGGGGGTGTCGATGATCTCGATCACGCGACGGTCGGCGACGTCGATGTAGGCCGTGAGGCCGTCGATCGGGTGCGCCCACGGGTGGTCCTTCGGGTGGTCCTGACGGAAGGCGAACGTGCGGAGGATGCGACGTCCCGACTCTGCCGGGAACCCGTAGTGGCCCGCCGAGAGCGGAACCAGCACGACATCGGCGACCGTGAGCCCGCGCGCGGCGAGCGCCGCGACCCACTCCGGGCTCGCGTTGGCGATCACGGCGACCTCCTCGAACTCGGCGTCGAGGATCGGCAGCTGACCCGCTGTGCCGTCGAGCACGGCGGCCGACACGACCGCGCCGGTCGTGATCGAGACGACGAGATCGGTCGAGGCGGTGGTGCGCATGTCGAGCAGCTGCACGCGGGCCCGCCGCTCCGGGAGCGGGCCCCCGGCCTGCCAGGCGCGCACCTCGTCCTTCGTCGGCTCCTCCAGCCCGACGTAGGCGAACCGCACGGTCTCGGTCGTCTCGGGCAGGGCGAGGACGACGGCGCGCACGGCGCGGATCTCGTCGGCCGTTAGGCTCGAGAGCGGGTGGGACGGGGCGGGCGGAGCCGAGAAGGCGGCGGGAACGGTCTCGGTGATGCTCATTCGTGTCTCTCTTTCAGGGTCCTGCGGGGGAAGGGGGTCAGCCGGCGATGGCGTCGGTGAGCTTGGCGTAGGCCGCCGGACGCCGTGCGCGGATCCATGCGGCCTGGGCGTATCCGATGAGCGGGAACACCACGACGAGGCCCAGGAGGAACCAGCTCACGCCGCCGAACGCCGGGGCGCCCGTCGCATCCGTGTCGCCCACGAGCACCGGGAAGTAGCCGACGATCAGGGCCGACGAGAGCACGAGGCCGATCGCGCCCAGCAGCGGGGCGATCACGGTGTTCCACACCCGGCGGTCCTTCTTCGTCCGGGCGAAGTACAGGATCACGGCCACGGAGGTGGCGGCCATCAGCAACGCGATCGCGAGCGTCGCGACGCCGGCGAACCACGTGAACACCTGCAGCACGGGGTCCAGCTGCAGGATCGCGAAGACCACGACCAGCACGACGGAGGTCGCCGTCTGCACGAGGGAGGACACGTGGGGGGAGAGGTGACGGTGGTGCACCGCGCCGACCCGCTCCGGCAGCACACCGGCGTTGGCCATGGAGTGCTGATAGCGCGTGATCACGTTGTGGAAGGACAGCACGCAGGCGAACATCGAGGTGATCAGCAGCACGTTCACCGTGATCTCGCCCGCGATCCCGAGGTACTGCGACACCGTGCGCAGGATGAGCGTGCCGGGGTCCTCCGCGGCCGCGGCCAGGATGCCGCCCGGCCCCCAGGCCATGACCAGACCCCACGACGCCAGCGTGTAGAAGATGCCGATGCCGATGACCGCGCCGTAGGTGGCGCGGGGGATCGTGCGGTCGGGGTCGCGCGCCTCGTCGCGGAAGATCGCGGTCGCCTCGAAGCCGATGAACGCGGCGATCGCGAGCATGAGGCCGACGCCGGGGGAGCCGCTGACGACGTTGGCGGGCTCGAAGGGGGCGAGCGAGAGCCCCTCGGCTCCGCCGCGGACGGCGACGACCGCGACCAGCAGCAGCACGATGCCCACCTCCGCCACGAGCAGGACGCCCAGGACCCTGCTCGACAGGTCGATGTGCCGGTAGCCGAGCACGCCGACGAGGGCGACGACGACGAGCGAGCAGGCCCACCACGGCAGCTCCGGTCCGCCGAGCGACTGCACGGTCACCGCCAGGATGTAGCCCACGTAGCCGTAGACCGAGACCTGGATCGTGGTGTAGGTGAGCATGGCGATCCAGGCCGCGGCGAGTCCGGAGGAGCGCCCCAGGCCGTAGCCGACATACGTGAAGAACGCCCCGGGGCGCGGCACATGTCTCGTCATCGCCGCCAGCCCCACGGCGAACAGCAGCAGGATGACCGCGCTGATGAGGTAGAGCGAGGGGAAGCCGACCCCGTTGCCCAGCAGGATGCCGAGCGGAGCCGCGCCCCCGACGACGGTGAGGGGGGAGGCCGCGGCGACCACCATGAAGACGATGGCGGTCACTCCCAGCGAGCCCTTCAGGGCGCGGGGGGAGGAGGCGGCGAGGTCGGGCGAGTCGAGTCGTGTCATGCCGGTTCCTTCGGGACGGAGGGTGGGCGGTGCATTTTCTCGAGACTCCCGCCGGGTGATTGCCCCGCGGTTCCGTCGGGGTGAAGGCTTCGCCATCGCAAACGAGACGCCGCGAGGGCCCTGTCTCATTTGGGCGTCGCGAACGTGAAACACGGATGTCGTGGGGGCGCAACCGCACCGGGCTAGCGTCGAGGAAGCACCACGGAGGACCACCCGCATGTCTGCTCTCGAACGCGCCATATCCCGCCCCGCCCCCGTCCGCGACTTCGGCGCCCGATCGCCGTTGCACGGCCTCGACCGCCGGAGCGTGGGCTTCTTCGACGTCCTCGCGCAGTCGGTCTCCGCCGTGGCGCCCTCCGCCGCCGCGACCACGGTCGTGCTGCTCGTGGCGGGGGTCTCGCCGCAGGCGACCGTGTTCGCGGTGCTGATCGCGGGCGTGCTGAGCCTCCTCGTCGCCCGCACGGTCTCGCAGTTCGCCCGGCGCCTCGGCGCGGCCGGGGCGGTCTACACCTACACCGCGCACGGGCTCGGGACCGGCGGCGCGCTCGCCGCGGGAGCGGCCATCCTGGTCGGCTACGGCGCGATCGTCGTGTTCGCACTGCTCGGCGGCGCGTACTACACGACGATCCTCCTCGGCGATCTCTGGCCCGCGCTGCACGGCACCGCGTCGCTCATCGCGGTGCTCGCCGTGGAGGCTCTGCTGCTGGTGCTCGTGCTGGTGCGCGGCATCCGGCTCTCGGCCAGGGTGGCGCTCGTCGTGGAAGCGGTCTCGGTCGCGCTGATCGTGGTGCTGCTGGTGACGCTGCTCGTGCGGATGGGGCCGATCGACGTGACGGTCCTCCTGCCGCGCGACGTCTCGCCGGCGGCGCTCGCGGCGGGCTCCGTCATCGCGCTGACGGCGTTCGTGGGCTTCGAGAGCGCCGCCACGCTCGGCGTCGAGGCGCGTTCGCCGCTGCGCACGGTGCCCAAGGCGATCGCGTGGACGGTCGTGCTGTCGGTCGTGCTCTACCTGCTCGCCGCCGTCACCCAGGTGGCCGGCTTCGACGCGATCGGGCTCGACCTCGCCGCCAGCGCATCACCGATCAACGACCTCACGCGCGCCTACGGCGTCGCGGGCTGGGGGGTGCTGGCCGACGCGGGGATCGCGGCATCCTTCCTCGCCTGCGCGATCGGGTCCACGACGGCGCTCTCGCGCGTGCTGTTCACGATGTCCCGCGACGGTGTGCTGCCGCGCCGGATCGGACGGACCCACCCGCGATGGGGGACCCCGGTCGGGGCGCTCGCGGTCGCGCTGCCGGTCGTGCTGGTGGTGCCGATCGGGTTGCTCGCCGCGGGGATGGACGTCCGCGCCGTCATGCACCTCACGATCTCGGTCGGCGCCGCCGGCTACATCACGGCCTACGTGCTGGTGTGCATCGCCGCCCCCGCGTTCCTGCGTCGGATCGGAGAGCTCACCCCCGGGGCCGCGGTCGTCTCCTGGGTCTCGGCGATCGCGCTGGCCGCGGCCCTCATCGCGTTCTTCGGCGTCGACGCCGCGAGCGGCAGCGCCGCGGTGTGGGTCGCGCTCGCGCTGGCGGCTCTCGTGGCGGCCGGCATCCGGTGGTGGATGCGCCGCGGTGGCGCCCGGACCGGACGCGTGGGATCGTACGACGAGCCCGTCGCCGCACAGGTGCTCGGGGGCGTCGCGCGGGAGGTCGATCCACGGAATGCGTGATCCGTCGGCGCCCGACGGCACCGTCCCGGCGTTGACGGCCCCGGCAGCCGCGTGCCATCCACAGCGCGCTCACGGTGCTCGAGGCGGTCGCGTCCCTCGGCGCCGGCGCGACGGCGAAGGAGGTGTCGGCGACCCTCGGGCTGCCGCGGGCGACGACCTACCGGCTCCTGAACCTGCTGGTGCAGGACGAGTACCTCGTCCGCACCCCCGATCTCTCCGGGTTCGCGCTGGGGGCCAAGGTGGTGCAGCTGGCGACCGCCGCAGTGCCCGAGCGGATGCCGAGGGCGGCCCGCTCGATCGTCGACGAGACGCGGTCCGCGCTGCGCGGCGCGGTGCACGTGGTGCGTTACCTCGACGGTCGCATGACGGTGCTCGACGCCGATCCCGACTTCCCGCTCACGGACGAGGTGCGCCTGGTCCGCGAACCCGCCCGCTCGGCGCTCGGCCGGCTTCTGCTGGTCGAGCTGGGGATCGCGGGCGCGTTCGCGGCCGCGGCGGAGGAGGACCTGCGCCGTTACGGGGCAGTGCGCCGGCTCGACGGCGACGGTCCGGGATGCGTCGCGGTGCCCGTGCGCGACGCCTCGGGGGCGCTCGCGGCGGCGGTCGCGTTCGCGGGACCGCGCCACCGTGCCGAGGAGCCGGACGCCGTGCTCGCCGTCCTCGGTCCGGCCGTGGAACGACTCGGGCCGCTGCTGACCTGAGCGGCGTAACAGGGGCGACACACACGTCGGAGAGGATGAGGGGATGACCACCCTTGCCACAGACATCCACGCCTCCCTTCCCACCTGGCTGGTGCCCGAGCTCGACACCCTGCCCGCCGTGCTGCCCACGCTCGAGGATCGGATGGACCTCGTGAACCAGCTCGCGGATCGCAACTGGCGCGAGGGCAGCGGTGGCCCCTTCGCCGCGATCGTGGTCGACTCCGCCACGGGCGAGCTGGTCTCCGCCGGCGTCAACGTCGTCCTGGCCTCCGGCATCACCTCGATGCACGCCGAGGTCACGACCCTGGGGCTCGCCCAGACGGCCCTCGGCCGCTGGGACCTCGGCGCCGAGGGTGCGGACCTGCAGCTGGTCGTCAACTGGCGGCCGTGCGTCATGTGCTACGGCGCCACGATGTGGAGCGGTGTCCGCTCGCTCGTCGTCGCGGGCGAAGGGCCGCTGCTGGAGGAGCTCACGGGATTCGACGAGGGGCCCGTCGTGGACGACTGGGCCGCCCAGTTCGAGGCCCGCGGCATCCGCGTGACCACCGGCGTACGCCACGACGAGGCCGTCGAGGTCTTCCGCGCCTACGGCGACAGCGACGCGCTCGTCTACAACGCCCGCGGCGTCGCCGAGTGAGGACCGCGGACACGCGACCGTGACCCCGCGCGCCCCCCGCGCTGCGATACTGATCTCGTGAAGACCCGTGCCCCGTTCGTCGCCCTCGGCACGACGGCCGACCGGAACGGCGGCCTCCCGCCGCTGGCGGTGACGGCGGTCGTCACGGGGGCGTGAGCGCGAGGGGCGCGGGACGGCGGATGCGTCGATGATCGACACCACGGAGTTCGAGGCGATCGTGGGCGAGCGGCGTCGGATGGCGGCGGATCGCCTCGCGGGGATCGAGGCCGATCTGGCAGCCGTGCGCGCCGCGCGGTCGGACGCGGCCGGCGCCGACGACGAGCACGACCCCGAGGGGGCGACGACGAGCGGGGAGTGGTCCCGGCTGGCGGGACTGCGTCGCCAGACGGTCGCCGAGATCGAGGAGCTCGCGCTCGCCGCCGAGCGGCTCGCCGCCGGTTCGTACGGGGTGTGCGCGGTGTGCGGCGCCGAGATCCCCGAGGGTCGGCTGCGCGCGCTGCCGGCGGCGACCCGCTGCGTCGCCTGCGCCGACCGCTCGCGCTGACCCGCGGCGGCCGGCTCAGTCGGTGCGGTCGACGCCCTCCTGGAGCCCGCGGTGGATCCGGTGGAGGTCCTCCAGGAGCGAGCCGACGAGGATCCAGTGGGTCGCCGAGGGCTGTGTGATCTGCAACGGCGTCGTGAGCGCGGGCGGCTCGTCGGGGACCGAGCCCTCGTCGACGCGGTCGAGCAGCTCGACGTCGTGGGCGGCCCGCCGCAGCTGCTCGGCGATCGCTCGCACGCTCGGCTCTTCGGCGAGGTCGGGCGCGTAGCCGTCGTACACGGTCCGGGTCATGCCGATCAGCTGCGTGATCATCGGCGTGTACAGCTCCAGCAGGCGCTGCTGGGCCGCGAGGTCGGCTCGGTGCGTGCCGCCGCGCGGGTTCAGCGTGAGCGACTCCTGAGCGGTCTCCAGCGCCGCCGCGGCCTTGTCGCGCATCGGACGCAGGAGGCGCGCGTGCAGCATGAGCTCTTCCAGGTCGGCGCGGCTGCGGGGCGTCTCGAGCCCGTCGGCGAGCCGGCGGAAGGATGCCGCGAGCTCGTCGCCGAGCGCCGTCACGGCGGCGCGGGCGGGCGCGACGGCCACGGGCGGGACGAGCGCCACATTGACGACGAACCCGATGGCGGCTCCCAGCAGCGTCTCGAGCACCCGGTCGAGCGCGTAGCCGGGGGTCGCCGGTCCGAGCGCGAGCACGAGGATGCCGCTGATGGCCATCTGGTTCGCCGTGCCCGGCGTCATCCTCGCCGCCCATGCCAGAAGGAGACCGGCGGCGGCCGCGGTGAGGATCACCCAGGTCCCGTTGCCGAACGCGATCCCGAGCAGCGAGGCGACGACGACGCCCGCGATGACGCCGACGGATCGCTCGATGGCGCGTGCGAACGACTGATTGAGACTCGGCTGCACGACCAGGAGCGCCGCGATCGCTGCGAACACCGGCACCGGTCCCTGCACCACCCAGCCGGCCACGAGCCAGGCCGCGACCGTGGCGACGGCCGACTTGACCACCTGCAGCAGCGACGAGCGCTTCGGTGCGCGGAACGCCGCCGTGACCTGCACGCCGCCCAGGCTACGCATCCGGACTCAGGGGAGGAAGCGGCGCAGCGCGGCAGCCGCCTCGGACGGGGTCGTGCCGAGGTCGTGGGCGGAGAAGACGAGGTCGTACCCGCTCGTCGCCCGCGTCTCCCGGAGGGTCTCGCGGTTCGTGTCGCGCGGCGCGTCCGACAGGAGCGCGTCGCTACGGCGGAGGCGGACGCCCAGCTCGCCGCGGGCCGTCGTGCCGATCCGGTCCACGTCGCCCCACGGAGCCGTGCCCACGCGCCCGACGTGGAGGCCGTCCGCGTCGGCGCGCAGGGTCGTGGCCCGCAGCTGACGTACGAGGCTGAACCCGCCCCCGAGCCCGAAGAGCCCGATGGCCGCGGCGCCCACGAGGAGGCTCACGAGGTTGTCGAGGTTCAAGAGCACGATCACGACGCCCATCGCCCCGATCAGCAGGCACGCGATCAGCAGCACGACGATGCGGCCGCGCGGCGCGCGGAAGCGGACGCTGTCGGGGACGGACACCCCGCCAGCCTACGCGTCGCCGGGCGGCGATTCATCGCGCAGCAGGTCTTCGAGGGCCGCGTCGACCTCGTCCGGGGCGGGCGGCGCCGTGAGGGCCGGCTCCGCCGCGATCACGAGGTCGAGGGTCCGGCGCAGGAGCTCTCCGAGCGTCGTCGCGTGCAGCAGCTCGAGGCGGTCGACCGAACCGAGCGGCGCGATGCCGGCGAGCTGCCAGGCCGCGGCGACGGGCTCGTCGCTCAGCTCGATCCCGGCGTCCCACCGGGTGTCGGCGTACTCTGCGGCGCGGGCGAGCACCCGTCGCACCGTTCCGTCGACCTCGCGCAGGAGCGGACCGAGCTCGTCCTTGAACTCGAGGTCGGGAAGCGTCTCGACCATGGCGCGCGGGTAGGGGTCGTCGGCGAGCCACTCCGTGACGCGGATACGTCGTCCGCCCGTGGTGAGCAGGCCGATGTCGCTCTCTCCCGCCGTCACGCGCACGATGCGGGCGAGCGTGCCGATGTCGTGTCGCACCTCGCCGCCCCCGGCCTCGGCACCGCGGGCGATGAGCACGACGCCGAACTCGGGCTCCTCCTCTTCGAGGAGCCGCCCGAGGAGGATGCGGTAGCGCTCCTCGAAGATCCGCAGCGGCAGCGGCATCGCCGGCAGCAGCACCGTGCTCAGGGGGAACATCGCGACCGGTCCCATTGCCCCAGTCAACCATCCCGACCGGCCGCCGGGATCACCGGGAATAGTCGAGCGGGCTGCGACGGTTTGCTCCGGAGGAGGTCACCATGGTCCATTGCGTCATGTTTCGGTCGCACGTGCGATCGGGTGCGGCGAGCCGTACGGTCGTGCCATGACCAGCCCGTCGCCCGCCCCTTCCCTTCCCGAGCACGAGCGCGCCCTCGGGGCGTCGCTCTCCGCGGATGCGTTCAAGGCGCTGTTCCGCGGACACCCCGGCGGTGTCGCGGTCATCACCGCCGAGGGGCCGGACGGCCCTGTCGCGCTGACCGCGACGTCCGTGTCGTCCGTGAGCGTCGAGCCGCCGCTGCTCATCTTCTCCGTCTCCGCGCTCTCCTCCGCGACGCCGGCGATCCTCGCATCGGAGACGGTCGTCGTGCACCTGCTGGATGCCGACGACCTGCCGATCGCGCAGCTGGCCTCCACGAGCGGCGTCGACCGTTTCGCCGACCGTACGGCCTGGTCCCGGCTCGTCACCGGCGAGCCGGTGTACCACGGGGTGCGAGCCTGGGTGCGCTGCGCGATCGTGGAGCGGATGAACGCGGGCGGCTCGACCGTCATCGCCGCGCACGCGCTGCAGTCCGACATCGCGCGCGACGTCGAGCCGGGCGAGCACGGAAACGCGCTGGTGTACCACAACCGCACCTGGCACCGCCTCGGCGAGCACTCGCGCGCCGACGGCTGACCCGCGTCGCATCAGGACATCTCGCCGTCTCAGGACGATCTGTCCTGCGCGGCGCCTGCTGTGGCGAGACGTCCTGATCAGGGAGCAGGGCGAACGGATGCCGCCGACCTGGGAGACTGGAACGCGTGCCGACCGCGAACACCCCGTCCCCGTCCGACCGCTACGTCGTCGCCACCGACGGCGCCTGCAAGGGCAATCCGGGCCCGGCCGGCTGGGCGTGGGTGGGCGAGGACGGTCACTGGGCCGCGGGCTCGCTCCCGCAGGGCACCAACAACATCGGTGAGCTGCTGGGCCTGCTCCACGCGATCACCGATCATGCGGACGTGCCCGAGCTCATCGTCCAGGCCGACTCGAAGTACGCGATCGACACCTACTCGTCGTGGATGGACGGTCACCGTCGCCGCGGCTGGGTGACGAGCGCGAAGAAGCCGGTCGCGAACCGCGACATCCTCGAGCAGCTGATCGCCGCCCGTGATGCGCGCCGCGCCGCGGGGCTGCCGGACGTCGTCCTCGAGCACGTGCGAGGACACGCCGGGCATCGCCTCAACAGCTGGGCGGACGAGCGCGCCGTCCGCGCGTCGCAGCACGCGGCCAAGGGGGAGCGGATGGTGTGGACGTCGTTGCGCGGTCTCGAGCCGCTCGATGTCTCGGTCGATCCGCCGCGCGGCGCGGGCGACCGCGTGCGGGGCTGAGGCGCGTCACTCCGCGTCGTCCTCCTCGCGCAGCCGGGGCTCGGTGCGGAACTGCGGGCGCACCCCGGCCTTGTCTGCGTAGAAGGCGCGGATGCGGTCCATGTCCGCTCCGACGTCCCCGCCGAGGGTGATGGTCGGGCCGAGCCCGGCCGTCATCGTGGTGCGGTCGACGTAGCCGAGGGTCACCGGCATCCCGGTCTGCGCCGCGATGCGCGCGAACCCGGACTTCCAGTACGGCGCCCGCCCGCGTGTGCCCTCCGGCGTCACCACGAGGCCGAAGACCTCGCCGGCGTGCACGCGAGCGACGACCTCCGCCACCACGCGTCCGGGGTCCTCCCTGTCGACGGGGATCCCGCCCAGAGCCCGCATGATGGGAGCGCGCCAGCCGCGGAACAGGCTCTTCTTGCCGAGCCACCGCACCGGGATGCCTAGTCGCCACGCGATCGCGAGCATGATCACGAAGTCCCAGTTGGAGGTGTGCGGCGCGCCGATGAGCACGGTCGGGCGGTCGGGCGCGGGCTCGGTGACCAGCCGCCAGCGGCTCAGTCGCCAGTAGAGGCGTGCGATCGATCGACGAATCATCCCGTCACGCTAGCGGCTGGGGCCGTGAGCGCCCCGTGTCCGCAGCGCCGCCTAGACTCTCGGGCGTGAGCGTGACCCTGGACAGTCGGCTGGACGGCGTCGTGGGCGGCAAGACGGCGGGCGCCCTCAAGCGTGCGTTCGGGATGCGGACGGTCGCCGACGTGCTGTCGCACTACCCGCGTCGCTACGCGCGGCGCGGCGAGCTCACCCCGATCGACTCGCTCGTGGTCGGCGAGCAGGTCACGATCGTCGCCAAGGTCAAGCACGTGCGCGAACGGAAGATGCGCAGCCGCGGGGGCTCGATCCTCGAGGTCGTCATCACGGACGACCACGGCGACCTGCAGCTCACCTTCTTCAACCAGTCGTGGCGGGCCAAAGACCTCGTCCCCGGGCGTCGGGGCATCTTCTCCGGCAAGGTCGGCGAGTACCGCGGCGGTCTGCAGTTCGCGCACCCCGACTACGTCCTGTTCGGGTCCGGCGAGGCTCCCGAGCGCTCCCGCAGCCTCGGTGTCGAGCACCAGAGCTCCGCGTTCATCGACCTCGACGCGTCCGAGATCAGCGCGCAGTCCTACGCCGACAAGCCGATCCCGATCTATCCGGCGACCTCGACCGTCTCCAGCTGGGCGTTCGCCCGCGTCGTCTCGCACGTCCTCGATCTGCTCGACGATCTGCCCGAGCCGCTGCCGCGTGCGCTGCGGGAGAGTCAGGTGCTCCTGCCGTATCGTCGGGCGATCGACCGCATCCACCGGCCGAACTCCGAGTCCGACATCACGAGCGCGACGCAGACGCTGCGCTGGCACGAGGCCCTCGTGCTGCAGACGGCGCTGCTGCAGCAGCGCCAGCAGGTCCGCGCGCTGGCCGCGACGGCACGTCCGGCCGGCAGCCTGCTCGCGCGGTTCGACGAGGCGCTGCCGTTCGCGCTCACGCCCGACCAGCGCGTCGTGGGCGACAGCATCGCCGCAGACCTCGTCGGGACGTGGCCCATGAACCGGCTCGTGCAGGGCGAGGTCGGCTCGGGCAAGACGCTCGTCGCGCTGCGTGCGATGCTGCAGGTCGCGCAGAGCGGCGGGCAGAGCGCGCTGATCGCGCCGACCGAGGTGCTGGCCGGTCAGCACCTGCGCTCCATCACGCGGATGCTGGGTCCCCAGCTCGCGCCCGAGCTCATGCCGACGCTGCTCACGGGCCAGATGTCGGCGCCCGACCGGCGGCGGGCGGCGCTGCGCGTCGCCTCGGGACAGGCCTTGATCGTCGTCGGCACGCACGCGCTCCTGGGGGAGAAGACGACCTTCGCGGATCTGGGCCTCGTCGTCGTCGACGAGCAGCACCGGTTCGGGGTCGAGCAGCGCGAGGCGCTCCGCGAGAAGGGAACGAGCCCGCACGCGCTCGTGCTGACGGCGACCCCGATCCCGCGGACGGTGGCGATGACCGTGTTCGGCGACCTGGACGTGTCCGTCATCCGCACGATGCCCGCCGGTCGTGCCGGGATCGAGTCCCACGTGGTCCCGATGGCGGAGCGGCCCGAGCTCTTCGCCCGAGCCTTCGACCGCGCCGCCGAAGAGGTCGCCCGCGGGCGGCAGGTCTTCGTGGTCTGCTCCGCGATCGACGCCGAGCAGGGGGAACGGGAGGACGAGCCGGGCGCCGAGGTCGCACAGCCCGAGCACGTCGGCGCTCCGGCCGCGCCGCGCTGGGGCGTCGTGCAGGTGGCACGGCTGATCGCGAACCACCCGCGGCTGGGCTCGGCGCGCATCGAGGTGCTGCACGGCAAGATGCCGGCCGACGAGAAGGATCGCATCATGCGGTCCTTCGCCGCCGGTGAGATCGACGTGCTCGTGGCCACGACCGTGATCGAGGTCGGCGTGGACGTGCCCAACGCATCCACCATGATCGTGCTGGACGCCGACCGGTTCGGGGTCTCTCAGCTGCACCAGCTCCGGGGCCGGGTCGGGCGGGGCGGCGTCCCGGGCCTCTGCCTGCTCGTCACGGAGGCGCCGCCGGGCAGCTCCGCCCGCGCCCGGGTCGACGCCGTCGCCGCCACCCTCGACGGCTTCGCGCTGGCCGAGGTCGACCTCGAGCTGCGGGGCGAGGGAGATGTGCTGGGAGCCGCGCAGTCCGGCGCCCGTTCGTCGCTGCGTCTCCTGCGCGTGGTGACCGACGCGGATCTGATCGGCTGGGCGCGCCAGGTCGCCGAGGAGATCATCGCCGAGGACCCGACGCTCGCGGGCCACCCGGGGCTGGCCGCCGCGATCGAACGGCGTCTGGACGGGGAGACCCGTGCCGCGCTCGCGAAGAACTGACCCGGGGTGCGCCGCTAGGCTGAACGCGTGAGCAATCGGATCGCCGTCGTCCCCGGCTCCTTCGACCCGCCGACCCTCGGACACCTCGACGTCATCGGGCGTGCGGCTCGGCTGTACGACGAGGTCCACGTCGTCGTGGTCCACAACCCGGGCAAAGAGGCGATGCTCCCCATCGCGCAGCGGCTCGCGCTGCTCGAGCAGTCGATCGCGGAGAGCGGCCTGGACGGCGGGAACGTCACGGTCGCCTCGTGGAGCGTCGGGCTGCTGGTCGACTACGCGTCCGACGTCGGCGCGGGGGTGCTCGTGAAGGGCATCCGTTCGCAGGTCGATGTCGCGTACGAGACGCCGATGGCGATCGTCAACCGGAACCTGGCCGGCATCGAGACCGTGTTCCTCCTGCCCGATCCCTCGCACGCGCTGGTCTCGAGCTCGCTCGTGCGCCAGGTCGCCGCCCTCGGCGGCGACGTGTCGCCGTACGTGCCGGGGCCGGTGGCCCGATTCCTCGACACCGGCGACGCCGCGCGCTGACGCGGCTAGACTCCCTGGGTGAGAAACCGCCGTCCAGGACCCTTCAGCGTCAACGTCCGCGACATCGAACGCCGCCCGGGCGAGATGCGCGAGGTGTCGTTCGAGGTCGCGCTCGCAGAGAAGTGGGGCGAGGGACTCGTCGCGGTCGAGGCCGGTGATCCGGTCGAGGTCGATGTGCGGCTCGAGTCCGTCCACGAGGGAATCCTCGCGTCCGGTGAGGTGCATGCGGACTACACCGGGATCTGCGGTCGGTGCCTCACCGACATCCGTCAGCCGGTCGAAGTCGAGTTCCAGGAGCTTTTCGCGTATCCTGGGGAGGAAGCGAACGACTTCGAGGTTCAAGACGACCACGTGGATCTTGAAACTCTGGTCAGGGACGCGACTGTCCTCTCGCTTCCGTTCCAGCCGGTTTGCCGGCCCGACTGCCCGGGGCTCGATCCCGCCACGGGCGAGCGTCTGGCCGACAGCCCCGGAGCGACACCGTCGGAAGCCCTCGATCCACGCTGGGCTGCGCTGGCGGAGTTCGCCTCGGAGCCGGCCGAAGAGCCGGGACAGCCCGGGCAGAACTCGCAGACCTCGTAGGAAAGAGAAGACCATGGCAGGTAACCCCCCGAAGCGCAAGGTTTCGCGCTCCAACACCCGCTCGCGCCGCGCGCAGTGGAAGGCCGAAGTCCCCACGCTCGTCAAGACCGTCGAGAACGGCAAGGTCGTCTACAGCCGTCCGCACCAGGCGAAGGTCGTGACCGACTCGCAGGGCACCGAGCTGTTCCTGGAGTACAAGGGCCGCAAGGTCGCCGACGTCTGATCCGCGTCCCATGACGGACGTGGCGGACGCTTCCGCACTCACGCAGAAGCTCGGGGTCGACATCGACCCCGAGCTTCTGTCGCTCGCGCTCACACACCGTTCCTACGCGTATGAGCACGGTCAGGGACCGCACAACGAGCGCCTCGAGTTCCTCGGTGACTCGGTGCTGGGCCAGGCTGTCACCGTGCACCTGTTCCTGCAGCATCCCGAGCTCGAGGAAGGGCAGTTGGCCAAGCGCCGCGCCGGCGTCGTGTCGACCGTGGCGCTGGCCGAGGTGGCGCGCGGACTCGGGCTCGGCTCCTTCGTACGGCTCGGACGTGGCGAGCAGCTGACGGGCGGAGACGACAAGGACTCGATCCTCGCCGACACTATGGAGGCCCTCATCGGGGCGACCTTCCTCTCGGCCGGACAGGAGGCGGCGACCGCCCTCGTCCTGCGGCTCGTCGAGCCGCTGCTCGACGACCCGGACCGCTACGGCGCGGCGATCGACCCCAAGACGAGTCTCCAGGAGCTGGCGGCGTCGCTCGGCGCGCAGCCGCCGACCTACCGCCTGACCGCCGACGGACCCGATCACGCACGGACTTTCCGGGCCACGGTCACGGTCGGCGGCATCCAGACCGTCGGCGACGGCACGAGCAAGAAGCAGGCCGAGATGGCCGCCGCGCTCGACGCGTGGCACCGCCTCAGCGGCCGTGCCTGAGCTGCCCGAGGTCGAGGTCGTCCGGCACGGCCTCGAACCCGCCGTCACGGGCGCCCACGTCCTGGGCGTCGAGGTGCGCGACGCACGTGCGCTGACTCGCCATCCGGCGGGCGCCGCCGACTTCGAGGAGCGGCTCACGGGCCGGACGATCCGCGCCGCCGCCCGCCGCGGCAAGTTCCTGTGGCTTCCGCTCGACGGCGAGCCGGACGCGGTCGTCGGGCACCTCGGGATGAGCGGGCAGCTCCTGCTTCGCGAGCCCGGCGCGCCCGCTGAACGCCACGAGCGTGTGCGGATCGTCATCGCGCACCCGATTCACGGTGAGCTCGCGGTCGTGTTCGCCGATCAGCGGACCTTCGGGTCGCTCGCGATCGATCCCCTCGTGCCGACCGTGGACGGCGCAGCGGGCGGCCTCGGTGCCCCCGAGCCGCTCGTGCCGGGCCAGGTGGCCCACATCGCCCGCGACCCGCTCGATCCGGCCTTCGACGACGCGGTCTTCCGTGCCGCACTGTCCCGCAAGCACGTCCAGATCAAGCGCGTCCTCCTGGACCAGACGGTCGTCAGCGGAATCGGCAACATCTATGCCGACGAGGCACTGTGTGGCCTCCCGCATCCATCCCGAGACCCTGGCGAACGCGCTGCCGACGCGTACCGTGAACCGGCTGCTCGCCGAGGTGCGCGCGGTCCTGCACAAGGCGCTGGCGGAAGGCGGCACGAGCTTCGACGCCCAGTACGTCAATGTCAACGGCCAGGCCGGGTACTTCGCGCACTCCCTGAATGCTTATGGTCGTACCGGGAAGCCATGCGCCCGCTGCGGCACGCCGCTCGTGCGGGTGTCGTTCACGAACAGGTCATCGCACTTCTGCCCGCGCTGCCAGCGGGTCGGCGCGACCGCAGGGTGACAGTGGTGATGCGCGCCACGGGCATTCTTCATCGACCTCGGCGGACGATCGGCCTTCCCGACGTCTCACGCTGTGGGCGCAGAGGTTCTCAGCGAGCCCGATCCGCAGCTCCACAAGTTCCTTGTGCTCGTCGGCGTTGCCGGCCTTACGGCTGAAGTCGGCCGCGCCGCGTTCGTTTGGTTCAGCAGACGCGACTCACTGATTCCTAAGTCATGTGCGCTCTGGCTGACGGGATCGCCATGACCAACCTGATCGATGGCTCGAGGCCGGAGCTCGGGCGGGTGTGGTTCATTCACCCCGGCGGAGCATAGGAACGACCCTCCCGATCAGAGGGGCATTTCCACATCTCGAGCCTGCACGGCAGAAGCCCCCGCAGAGGGGAGCGGCATAGCGGTTAAGTTCTGCATCGGCCCTGAGGCTGGTGCTACCCTCCCCAGGATGTTGGCTGTGTGGTCCGCGATGAGGGGGGCTATGGGGCAGATCGAAGTAGACAGCGACGCATACGACCGCGTGCGGCAAGCGCTGACACAGGCGGCGCAGTCGCTGAGTTCCGCTGGCGGCAAGCTCGGTTCGGCCGTCCCCGGGATGGCGTTCGGCCCCATCGCGGCGTTCATCCCACCGGGGTTCAACGCGCTCGGTGGCCTGATGGAGGGCGCATCGTCCTTCGTGGGCGATCGTGCGCAGCGCACCGCAGATGGAGTTCAGTCCGCCGTGGCGGAGTTCGAGCGCGTCGATGACGCCGCGCAGGCGGACTTCCAAAAGCTCGGCGGTGACATCTGATGTCCGCGATCGCCGTCCTGCCTGAGGCGGATTCCGCCGCGGCATCCCTCGCGTCGTCGGACTGGCTGAGCGGTCTTCCCGCTCCCGGTGCCGGCGGCGACGGGTGCGGGAACGGCCTCGCCGGCTTCGCCTCGGTGATCGCCCAGTTCGTTCAGCCGCTGGAGGAGCTGCTGGAGCGGGTCACCGGTGACCCCGCGGGACTGTACCACGCGTCCCACACGTGGGAGGTCTACGCGGGCGACGTACAAGCCGTCTCGCAGATCTTCACGAACACGCTCGCTCAAATCCAGGGACACGTCCAGGGGATCACGGCTGCGGTCGTCGAAGGCTCGCTCCGGATCCTCGCGGCGGCCACGCACTCCATCGCGGACTGGTCGAAGGTCGTCAGTCAGGCCCTTCAACTGTGCGTGCGAGCCGTGAGGTCATGCGATCTCTCGTGTGCAGCGGGTTTGAGTTGTTGTCGTCCGCGGCCGGTGTGATCGGTGACGTTCTGTTCGGAAGCTGGCCGTGGGAGATCGACGAGAAGACCCGTGCCATCCGTGACTTTGCGAACAACTGCGCCCAGGTGATCGACGACGTTGTCGAGAACATCGACCGGGTCCTTCAGGCCCTGCGTGAGCTCGTGCGACTGCTGGCGGACCTGTATCGAGCGATCGTCCCCTTCCACCAGGACCTCGAGAACCTGATCGGACAGTTGTTGGCGGACCACCCGCCGGGGGACATTCCGGGCCTCGGAGGCGTGCCCGGCCTCGTGCCAGGGGGCGGGGCGATGGGGGACACCTACAACCCCGGGCCGGTGCCGTACCCCGGTTCTGACCAGCGCTTCAAAGACCCGCACCCGCTGGGGTACCAGCACGAGTACGATCTCGGCACGACCGACACGACCACCGAGCAACTGAACGAGATGCTACGACAGCAGTTCGGTCATGTCTTCCTGCCTTCGCGAGTGGGAGACAACGAGCAACTCAACATGCAGCTGCCCGCTGTGGGCGACACGATAAAGACATCGTTGTTCGGGATGGGCATCCCCGGCGTGACGGCCGGCAACATCGAGGTGCAGCAGATCACCGACGACGGGTTCGTGATCGCCGCGCGGCGTGGACACCCCGAGTACCGGGCGAGGTCGCATTCCGCCTCCGCAACGTCGACGGTCGCGCCGTATTCGAAGTGACCGGCGCCTACGATGAGACGATCCTGGACGGCCTGGGGTTTGACGGAAACACCAACGGGGCTTACGCGGGCATCTCTGATGTCAGCATCTGGGCAGACATGCAGTACCGACTTGAGGACATGATCAACTATGGCCCGTCTTAGTCGATGGATCGCGGTGGCGCTCCTCGTCAGCGGAATTGCCTCTCTGACGGCGTGCGGCCAGGCCCGCCGCGACACCATCCCCCACGACGCGACCTCGGGCGGTCAGACCCTCAGCGAGATGCGCGCAGCCGTATCGGACATCCCAGGTCTTTCCATCGACGTCGGAGGCGGTGAACCGCCCAACGTGAAGGGCAACACGGGTTACGACATCGCTGTCACCGTCTCGCCCGGGTACCGGATCACGGATGGCCCGGCCCTGATCACCTTCCTGACCGAGTCGGCGTGGTCGGTGCGAGAGGGGTATATGCCCAATGCGCAGATCTCGATCACCGTGAAGGACGACCCCGGGTCGGGGTTCGACGCCGCTGCGGCGGCTGGCGAGGCGGGATGGATCGAGCCACGCGAGCCCGTGCCGGGGTCAAACGGGTTCACCGTCGCCAACGTCAACGTCCGCGACGGCACTCCAGCGCGACAGCGACTCGGTGCCTGGCCCGGCGCCGTCCCTGCTGTTCCCGCCGACGTGACCGCCATGAAGTGACACGAGGCGTCGAGATGACTGATCACTTCATCGGCATGGATGCCGGGTTTTGAAGAGGACGTGATCGACTATGGCCCGTCTTAATCGATGGATCGCGGTGGCGGTCGTTGTCAGCGGCATCGCTTCGTTGTCGGCCTGCGCCCAGGCGCGTCGCGACGAGGTGCCTCACAACGCCCCCGCGGGGGGACAGACCCTGAGCGAGATGCAGGCCGCTGTGTCGGACATCCCCGGGATCTCTGTCGACGTCGCCGGGGGCGGCCCGCCCAACATCAAGGGCAACACCGGCTATGCCATAGCTGTCACCGTCGACTCGGGCTACCGGATCGTCGACGGCCCTACGTTGATCTCCTTCTTGATCGAGTCGGGCGTGGTCGGTGCGCGACGCCTACATGCCCAATGCGCAGATCTCGGTCACTGTGAAGGATGACCCCGGGTCGGGGTTCGATGCCGCGGCGGCGGCTGCCGATGCGGGATGGATCGAGCCACGCGAGCCCGTGCCGGACTCGCACGGGTTCACCGTCGCCAACGTCGACGTCCGGGATGGCTCTCCAGCGCGACAGCGACTCGGTGCCTGGCCCGGCGACGTTCCCGCTGTTCCCACCGATGTGACCGCTGCGAAGTGACATGAGGAGTCGAGATGACTGATCCCTTCATCGGCATGGATGCCGGTTTCGAAGACGCGCGACGCCAGCTCCAGGAGATCCGATCTCAGGCGCAGAACAACAAGCTCCGAGCGGACGCCTTGGCCGACGACGCGGACTCGATCACCGCGGAAGCGCGAAGCGCTCACGGCGAGGTGACCGTTCGTGCCGGCGTCGGCGGCCGTGTGCGGTTGATCTCCTTTGGCGTCGAAGCCGAGCGGCTCCCCTTGGACGCACTCGGACACCTCACCACTCAGACGGTCGCCGAAGCTCAGCACTCGGCAATGGTCCGTCTGGCAGACCGCGGTGCGGAACTGTTCGGAGCGGAATCGGATATCGCTCTGAGCCTGCGCCGTGACGCCGATCGGGGCTACCCTCGTTCGGGTACCTCGTTCTCGTGAGGAGGCTTCCATGTATCTCAAAGCGGACATCGAATCGATCGCCGCGTCGGCGCAGGTGCTTTCGAGCGCGGCCGACACCCTCGATGTCGACATGGACGCGTTGGCCGCCGCTTCCCGCACCATGCGAGCGCGGTGGATGGGCGACGCCCAGACCGCGTGGACTGGGCGGCACGCGCAGATCGATGGCACTCTGCGCGATAAGGCCACGACGCTCCGTCTGACGAGCCGCCGCGTATCGCAGTACGCCCAGGAACTGGCCCAGGCGGACGTCGACGGCGCTCGCGCGGTCCTCGGACTCTGAGGTCGTCACGAGGACGTTCGCGACGGAGCAGGGTGCGGGCATCACGTGCGGCTCGGGCCGTGCGGGTCACGCCTTCACGCGACGAGCGGACCGGTTCGCGAACAGCGCCACTCGCAGGGTCGCGGCGAGCTTCTTCCCTCGTCCGGCTCTTCTCACCCTTCCGAAGGAGGACGGGTCCGTGGCGTTCGCGAGATGCCTGAGTAGCCTGCGGAAGCTCTCGACCTGTCGCGA
The DNA here is from genome assembly GCF_030818905.1 of Microbacterium sp. SORGH_AS_0888. NCBI lineage: Bacteria > Bacillati > Actinomycetota > Actinomycetes > Micrococcales > Microbacteriaceae > Microbacterium > Microbacterium sp. SORGH_AS_0888. Next base: position 978,472 of record NZ_JAUTAZ010000001.1, on the reverse strand, counting down.
GAGCAGATCGAGATCCACGCCCGCTGCGGACGTCTCGGCGAGGAGAAACGCCGGGCCCGTGATGAGAGCGACGGCCGGGATGCCCCGTTCGTACAGCGGCTCGCCTTCGCCGAGATGTATCAGAGCACCCGGGCGGACCGGGCGAACCGGGCCTGCGCCGTTCCAGACCGACCGCGTCAGCCCGTCGAGTTCGCGCGTCGTGGCATAGATCAGCTCGGGCTCCGCGGGATTCTCTGCACCGGTGGTCACCGCGTCGTCGCGTCGACGTCTGGCGCCGAGGTGCTCGATCGCAAGACCGGCGACCGCCGTCAAGCCCGAAGACGCGGGCGACCAGAGGTCGGGGTGCGCGTCGAGCCACGCCGAGGTCGCCTGCCCGTGCGTCGAGACCGCGGGGATGCGCAGATGGCCGGCGACGACGACGAACACGATCGTCCGGTCGTGCGGGGTCGAGACGGCATCCCGGGCGAGCGCGAGCAGGCCGATGTGACCGTTCTCTTCCACGGCGTTACCGCCGTCGCTGTGTGTCACGACGATCACGCTCTCGTGCGCGTGCGGCCCGCTCCCCGGCGCGACGGCCCACACGGTGTCCATCGTCGCGTTCGGATGGCGGGTGGCATCCAGGGTCAGGGTCGCGCGTTCGCCACGTCGCGCCGCCGCGACGAGCTCATCGCCTTGCGAGGCAGGCACCCACACCGCGGGGATGTCTTGATAGGGGCGCGTGAACGGCAGGTACTGGCCGCGGGCCTCATCGTCGGGCAGATCACGCCAGATCGCCACGACTCCGAGGACTCCGGCCGCGCGGGCGCCCGACAGGTCTGTTCCGGCGAGCTCGCTCGAGATGGCGGGATTCGCGGTCCGGTCGAACGGGAGCGGTCCGCCCCATGAGTCCAGCAGGAGCGACGCCGGTGCATCGACGTTGTACACCTCTATGACCGCGATGCGTCCTCTTGCGCGCTTCCACCTCCGCCGACGGCCCGTCAACAGAATGAGCGGGGCGGACACCCCGGCCGGACCGGTCTCTCCCGAGTACGGCCATGATGACGACACCTCGACGCGGCGTCCTCCCACAGTGAGGGCGGTGCTCGAGAGCGGGGCATCCCATCGTTCGAACTCGTGGGTGTCCCGTTCCACCGCATAGCCGAGAGCGGTGAGGTCCGACGCGATATCGTCGACGAGGGCATGGTGCGCGTCGCTGCCAGGACGGCGTGGACCCAACTCGTTCAGACGGTCGATCTGCCGAGCGTACGAACGCTCGTCGTCTCCGAACGCTCGGTCGTCGGGCCGGTCTTCATATGACATACGTCCCCCTCTTCTGGCGGTCGTCGGTCGGCCTGACGCGTCATCGTCGATCGCCGACTTCTCCGTGTTATCACAAGGAAGCCGCCGACGGCGCAGTGAGCTCGAACGTGTGGAGGAGCCGCGGGAACCTCGGGCGTGCCTTCCCGGACGCCTGAGGGCGTTCGGGAAGGCACGTGCGCGCGGATCAGCGGATGCGGGTGATCTGCCACCACGCGGCGTGGGCGGCCTGGTGCTCGTAGTGCTCGCGCAGGCGCCGCAGCTCCGCGACGGCTGCGGCATCCATCGTGCGCCGCCGCCGGCGACGTCCCCACATCAGCAGGGCGAGGCCCAGCCGCATGGCGAGGCGGTCGAGGAGGGGTACCCGCGGGGGAGGGGAAGGGCTGCGGCCGGTCGTGGAAGGCCGGTCGGTGAGGGTGTTCATGGTGTTCTCCGATGCGAGGGGGTGGGGTCATGGGTCTGGTGTGAGGTCCGTCGTGCGGGGATCGTGGACGACACCCCGGCGACGGATGCGCCGGGTCGGCGTGTCGGCGACGATCTCCGCAGGAGCGGAGGGGCGGGCGCGGTCATAGCGACAGCGGACGGAGCGGGCCGGTGCGTGGTCGCACGGGAACAGCGCTCAGAAGCGGGGCGGCGGGCTCGGCACGGCCGAGCATCCGCCTCGTCGGCGGGTCGGCGTGGAGTCGCTACCCGCGGATTCGTCGATCGCCGAGGAGGCGGTTGGCCGGATCAATGACGAATTCAGTCATCTTCTCGGCTCCTCTCGACTCGGTGACCGGTGTGCCCGGGATGGACAGGTTTGTGACGCTATCGGAGAACTCTCGGATTCGTCAACCTCCTGGCGTGTCGTCCGTCGCCCGCGCCGCGCCGCTGCCGGTTCGTGGCGGCGGCCTCGGGTAGCCTGATCGGCGTACCGTCGAGCGGCCCGGAGGACCTCTTATGCACCTGAAGAGCGTCACGCTCAAAGGGTTCAAGTCGTTCGCGCAGCCCACGACGTTCGCCTTCGAGCCCGGTGTCACCGCCATCGTCGGGCCGAACGGCTCGGGCAAGTCCAACGTCGTCGACGCGCTCGCCTGGGTCATGGGGGAGCAGGGTGCCAAGACGCTCCGCGGCGGCAAGATGGAGGATGTCATCTTCGCCGGGACATCCACGCGCGGACCGCTCGGGCGTGCCGAGGTGCAGCTGACGATCGACAACTCCGACGGTGCGCTGCCGATCGAGTACGCCGAGGTCACGATCAGCCGGACCCTCTTCCGCAACGGATCCAGCGAGTACGCGATCAACGGGGAGTCCTGCCGCCTGCTCGACCTGCAGGAGCTGCTCAGCGACTCCGGCCTCGGCCGCGAGATGCACGTGATCGTGGGGCAGGGGCGGCTCGACACCGTGCTGCAGGCGAGCCCGGAGGACCGGCGCGGGTTCATCGAGGAGGCCGCCGGCATCCTCAAGCACCGCCGCCGCAAGGAGAAGACGCTCCGAAAGCTCGAGGCGATGGAGGCCAACCTCACGCGCCTCAGCGACCTGGCCGGCGAGATCCGCCGCCAGCTCAAGCCGCTCGGGCGTCAGGCCGAGGTCGCGCGGGAGGCCGCCACGATCGCCGCCGAGGTGCGCGACGCGAAGGCGCGGCTGTACGCCGACGAGCTCGTCGGCCTGCGCCGTGACCTCGCCGACCAGGCGCGGAACGAACAGGAGCGCCACGCCGAGCAGCTCGTGCTTCAGGATCAGCTCGACCAGGTCAGGGCCTCGCTCGCGCGGTTGGAGGCAGAGCAGCGCTCCGAAGCCGTCGACGACGCGCGGCGGACGGCGTTCGGCCTCGAGCAGGTGCAGGAACGGCTGCGGGGGCTCTTCACGCTCGCGCAGCAGCGGCTCGCGCTCCTCTCGGCCGACGAGGACGCCCTCATCCCGACACCGACCGTGTCGCAGTCCGACATCGACGCCGTGCGCGCGGAGCTCGACGAGATCTCGGTGGGCGAGGCTCAGGATGCCGCCGCCGCCGCAGGGCGTGAGGTCGCCCGCGCGCGGGCCGAGCTCGACGCGCTCGACAGCGACATCGCCGAGCAGAGCGCTCTCGTCTCCGAGCACGACATGCGCATCACGGCGCTGCGGGGGACCGCGGCTGCCGCGACGTCCGCGCTCGAGGCGATCGTCGCGGGCGTGGAACGGCAGCAGCGGGCGCTCGACGCCGCCCTGGCGCGTCGCGCCGACGCCGAGGAGGCGCTCGCCGGTGTGGACCCCGACCTCACCCCGGAGGAGTCCTCCGCGGAGCATGCCGCCGCCTATGAGCGGGCGCAGCGCCGTGCCGCCGACGCGGAGACGGATGTCGCCGGCATCCGCGAACGGCTCCACGCGGCCGAACGCGAGATCGACGCCCTCGCCGCCCAGGTCGCGACGCTCGGGCGAGCCCTCGACGTGCGAGGCGGGGCCGCCGAGATCGTCGCCGCCGGCGGAGACGGGGTCCGCGGGCTCGTCGGCGACGCCGTGCAGGTGCGGCCCGGTTTCGAGGCCGCCGTCGCGGCGGCGCTGGGCGGCATCGCGGAGGGCGTTCTCGTGGACACGGCCCTCGACGCGCGTCGGACCGCCGACCGCGTCCGCGACGACGAGCTCGGCGTGGTCGAGATCGCGATCGCGGACGTCGAGGCGGAACCGGCGCCGGAGGCGCCCGAGGGCACCGTGCGGGCCGTGGACGTGGTCACCGCGCCCGAGGGCGTCCGCGGTCTCCTCGCCCGCGTCGTGATCGCCGACGACCTCGACGCTGCTCAGCGTGAGGCCGCCGCATCCGCGGACCTCAGGGTCGTCAGCCGGTCCGGTGAGATCGTCACCCGGTACACCCTCCGTGCCGGCAGCGGGGCCGGCAGGTCGCGACTCGAGCTCGCGGCGGAACGCGATGCCGCCGCCGAACGCCTCGAGGAGCTGACGATCGTCGCCGAATCACTGCGGGAGGCGCTCGGCGAGCGATCGCGCGAGCTCACCGAGGCGCGGGCCGCGACAGCGCACGCGCTCCAGGCCCTGCGCGAGCACGACGCGGCGCTCGCCGCGCACGCCGAGCAGGTCAACCGCGCGACCGTGCGCCACGAGGCCGCCGTCGCCGAGTGCGAGCGTCTGACGCAGGCGCTCGCACAGGCGCAGGCCGCCGTCGCCGAGGCCGAGGACTCCGCCCGTGTCGCCGAGGAACGCCTCGCGAACGCGTTGGAGGCACCGCGTCCGATCCTCGACGCGTCCGCCCGCGAAGGCATGCTCGCCGCGCTCGACCAGGCGCGCGAGGCCGAGATGCGGGCGCGGCTCGACGTCGAGACGCTCCGGGAACGCATCCGTGCCGGAGAAGCGCGCATCGTGGCGCTGGAGAAGCAGCGCGAACGCGAGCGCGTGGCGGCCGCGGAGGCGGCGCGACGTGCCGTGATCCGGCGTCGACAGCGCGAGATCGCGGCGGAGGTCGCGGACCAGCTGCCCGCCCTGCTCGACTCGGTCGATCGCTCGGTCAGCCAGGCGCGCGTGGAGCTCGCCGCCGCGGAGTCGGCGCGCACGGCCGTCACGGCGCAGGTCGCCGAGCAGCGGCGCGTCGAGAGCACGGTCCGCGAGCGGCTGACGGCCCTGACCGAGAGCGTCCACGGCCTGCAGCTGCGCTCGCACGAGAAGCGGCTGCACGTGACGAGCCTGCTCGAACGAGTCCAGAGCGAGCTCGCACTGGACGAGGAGATCCTCGTCGCGGAGTACGGGCCGGACCAGCCGGTGCCGGTCGCCGACGGCGCCGAGGAGCCCTTCGACCGGGCGCGTCAACGCGCGCGGCTGCAGGCGGCGGAGCGCAAGCTCGCGCAGCTCGGACGGGTCAACCCGCTGGCGCTCGAGGAGTTCGCCGCGCTCGAGCAGCGTCACGCCTTCCTCACCGAGCAGCTCGCCGATCTGACCCAGACGCGCAAGGACCTGATGACGATCATCGAGGAGCTCGACGAGCGGATGCAGACGATCTTCCTCGCCGCGTTCGAGGACACGCGGGAAGCCTTCACCGAGGTCTTCCCGATGCTGTTCCCCGGCGGGACCGGATCGATCGCGCTGACGGATCCGGAGAATCCGCTGACGACCGGGATCGAGGTCTCGGTGCGTCCGGTCGGCAAGAAGGTCGAGCGTCTGTCGCTGCTCTCGGGCGGTGAGCGCTCGCTCGCGGCGGTCGCGCTGCTGGTGTCGATCTTCACCGCGCGGCCGAGCCCCTTCTACATCCTCGACGAGGTCGAGGCCGCGCTCGACGACGCGAACCTCGGACGTCTGCTCAGCGTCTTCGAGAAGCTGCGTGCGGCGAGCCAGCTCATCGTCATCACCCATCAGAAGCGCACGATGGAGATCGCCGATGCGCTGTACGGCGTCTCGATGCGGCAGGACGGGGTCTCGGCCGTCGTGGGCCAGCGTGTGCGCGAGCCGGCCACGTCCTGACCCTGTGGACAGCGGACGCAGATGCGCACGGCGGGAGCTAGCGTGAGTCGATGCGCTCCCTGCCGAGATCCCTGACCGCCCTCCTTGCCCTGCCGCTCGCGGCGACGCTGCTCAGCGGATGCGGCGTGATCGACGCGGTGCTGGGCCAGAAGGCCCCCGCGCCCGCCGCGACCCCGTCGGCGCCCGCGACGTCGCCCGACCCCACGGACACCGGGCTCACGTTCGAAGCCGGTGCGACGCTCGACCCGGGCGAGAAGCCGCAGTGGGGCGATCCGTTCCTGGCCGACAAGCGCTTCACCGTCTCCACTCCCGACACCGGCACCGGCTCGTGGTCGTACCTCGACACGACCACGCAGTGCGTCATCGGCTACTGGCAGGGCACGCTGACCGGCCTCCCCGGGGCGGACACGGACGACCTGGCGCTGACGGATGCGCTGCTCGCCACGCAGTTCTCGGCCACCGTGGCAGACATCGAGCAATATGCCAACGAGCGCATATCTTTCGCCTCGCTGGATCGCGGCCCGGTCGAGGCGCGTTCGGTCGCGGGGTCGGACTCGAGCTCGGGGAAGACCTACATCGTCGCCGCGCGGGCGTTCGGCGCGCCCGATGCCGGGCTCGTGGCGAGTCTCGACTGCCCGGCCGGCGTCGACGTGTACCAGCAGTGGCAGGCTCTGGCCGCGAGTCCCGGCGCCTTCTCGCCCGTCATCGGACTTCCGCGCTGACGACGCCCCGTAGGCTGGGTCCATGGTTGAGAGATCGTGGTCGCTGGGGCGTGCCCTGCGCGGAATGTTCGTCAAGCCCGTCATCGACGAGACCACGTGGGACGACCTCGAGACGGCGTTGCTGACCGCCGACTTCGGGCCCGACATCACCGAGCGACTCCTCGACGAGCTCCACGAGAAGGTCGACCGCTATCGCACGACCGATCCGCGCGACCTGCAGCGGATGCTGAAGGAGACCCTCGAGGAGCACTTCGCGAAGTTCGACACGACCCTGCGGCTGACCGAGCGGCCCGCCGTCGTCCTGGTCGTCGGCGTCAACGGCGTGGGAAAGACCACGACGATCGGCAAGTTCGCCCACTTCCTGCGCCGCTACGACCGCTCGGTCGTTGTGGGTGCGGCCGACACCTTCCGCGCCGCCGCGGTCGATCAGCTCGCGACGTGGGCCGAGCGCGGCGGAGCATCGATCGTGCGCCCCCAGCACGAGGGTCAGGACCCCGCATCCGTCGCGTTCCAGACCGTCGAGCACGCCAAGAGCACGGGAACCGAGATCGTCCTCATCGACACGGCGGGTCGCCTGCACACCAAGGGCGGGCTCATGGACGAGCTCGGCAAGATCACGCGGGTCGTCCAGAAGCAGGCCCCCATCAGCGAGGTGCTGCTCGTGCTCGACGCCACGACGGGCCAGAACGGGGTCATGCAGGCACAGGCGTTCCTCGAACATGCGGGCGTCACGGGTCTCGTGCTCACCAAGCTCGACGGCTCGGCGAAGGGCGGGTTCGTGCTGGCCGTGCAGGAGCGCACCGGCATCCCGGTCAAGCTCCTCGGCCAGGGCGAGGGCATCGGCGACCTGACCGGTTTCACGCCGCACGTGTTCGTCGAGGCGCTCGTCTCCTGATCCGCGTGACGCGACGCGCCGCGACGGACTACCGGCGCGGCGCCGCGCCTGGTTTCATGGGTGGATGGCGATCGAGCACGACTTCTTCGGACTCCTGGAGTCCGGGCCCGACGGGTCGATCTTCTGGTCCGAGACCGTGGAGTTCGGAGACCAGTCGGTCACGGTCGATCTGACCGCGCCCGACCAGGACGACGTGTCGGAGGCGGCGCTCGACGTCGCCGCGGCGCTCGTGTCCTCGATCGAGCGCATCGACCTGCAGGCGCGCAACGCGATGGTGACCGAGCTGGACGACCGCACGAGCGAGGTGACCGAGTACATCCTGCAGCAGCAGGAGCACCTGGGCGAGGACCTCTCGGAGTTCCTGGTCGACATCTCGGGCGACGTGCACGTCGACGTCATCCGCTCGCTCCAGCTGATGAGCATGACGATCCTCGCCGACGAGCACGGCGGCACGGACCCGTTCGCCGTGCTGGAGTACGCCTTGGACGCGGACTCCACGGACGACGTCCTGCTCGTGAACCTCGACTCCGACGGCAACGTGCAGTCGGTCACGAGCGCCGACTGAGCGCTCGGCTCAGACGGCCTGGGCGAACGTCGTCTCGGCGGCGAGGTCCCGCGCCAGGTGCGCGAGCTCCGCGGGGATGTCGCGCCCCTTCGCGAGCATCGACTGCGCCCAGAGCCGTCCCGCGCGGTACGAGGAGCGCACGAGCGGACCGGCCAGCACGCCCAGGAAGCCGATCTGCTCGGCCTCGGCCTTGAACGCGACGAACTCGTCCGGCTTGACCCAGCGGGCGACGGGCAGATGCCGTGGCGACGGGCGCAGGTACTGCGTGATCGTGATGATGTCGCAGCCGGCGTCGTGCAGGTCGTGCAGCGCCTGGACGACCTCCTCGGGTTCCTCACCCATCCCGAGGATCAGGTTGGACTTCGTGATGAGACCCGCGGTGCGGGCCTGGGTGATCACATCGAGCGAGCGGTCGTACCGGAACGCGGGACGGATGCGCTTGAAGATGCGCGGCACCGTCTCGACGTTGTGCGCGAACACCTCCGGCCGCGCCTCGAAGATCTCGCCGAGCAGCGCGGGGTCGCCGTTGAAGTCGGTTGCGAGGATCTCGACGCCGGTGCCGGGGTTGTCGGCGTGGATGCGGCGCACGGTCTCGGCGTGCAGCCACGCACCCCCGTCGGGCAGGTCGTCGCGGGCGACCCCGGTGACGGTCGCGTAGCGCAGCTGCATCCGGCTCACGCTCTCGGCGACGCGCCGCGGCTCGTCCGTGTCGTAGTCGGCGGGCTTGCCGGTGTCGATCTGGCAGAAGTCGCAGCGGCGCGTGCACTGCGAGCCGCCGATGAGGAACGTGGCCTCCCGGTCTTCCCAGCACTCGAAGATGTTGGGGCAGCCCGCCTCCTGGCAGACCGTGTGCAGCTCCTCGGTCTTCACGAGCTGGTGCAGTTCGCGGTACTCCGGACCGAGCTTGGCCTTGGTCTTGATCCACTCCGGCTTGCGCTCGATCGGGGTCTGGGCGTTGCGGACCTCGAGGCGCAGCATCCTGCGCCCCTCGGGGGCGGCGCTCATGCGAGCACCCCCGCATACTCGTTCTCGAAGACCGCGATCACGGTGGGCAGGACGTCGCGCGGCGACACCTCGGCGCCGACGACCTCGCTCACGGTCGTCACACCGGCATCGGTGATCCCGCAGGGGATGATGTCCCGGAAGCCCGCGAGCGAGTTGTCGCAGTTGATCGCGAAGCCGTGCATCGTGACGCCCCGCTCGACCCGCACTCCGATCGCCGCGATCTTGTCCTCCGACAGCGGCCGGCGCACCCACACGCCGCTGCGGCCCTCGACCTGGTGGCCGTCGACGCCGTGGACGCGCAGGGCCTCGATCAGCAGCCGCTCCAGCCGCCGCACGTGCGCGACGACGTCCATCGGCTCGGCAAGCCGCACGATGGGGTAGCCGACGAGCTGCCCCGGCCCGTGCCAGGTGATCTTGCCACCCCGGTCGACGTCGATGACGGGCGTGCCGTCGGCCGGGCGCTCCTGTGGCTCGGTCCGTTTGCCGGCGGTGTAGACGGCCTCGTGCTCGAGCAGCAGCAGCGTGTCGGGCCGGTTCCCCGCGACGACATCCGCGTGCACGCGGCGCTGCAGCGCCCAGGCGTCGAGGTAGGGCACGTAGTCGGGGGCGAGGCCCAACGTCTCGGTCTGGAGCAACGACATCCCTCTCGTTTATGGATCGCGTCCAACAATACGCCGATCCGACGGCGCCGTACGCTGCTGTCATGTCCCGCATCGGCCGTCCCCGCGTGTCGTCGCGCGAGGTCATCGCGGAGGCCGCCTGCGAGCTGTTCCTCGAACAGGGGTACGCGGCGACCTCGATCTCCGACATCACGCGCCGCGCCGGCGTCGCGCGGTCCAGCTTCTTCAACTACTTCTCCGCCAAGGGAGCCGTGCTCTGGGCGAGCTTCGACGAACGGGCGGATGCCGCGCTGACGCGCCTCCGCGCCGGTGCGTCCGTCGCCGACGCGCTGGCGACGATCGGCGACGGACTCGACCCGGACGCGCTCGCGCTCGCGATCACGAACGCGGACGCCATGGGGATCGCGGACGAGCTCGAGCGCGACCGGGCCGTACGCCAGTTCCGCCTCCAGCGCGAGCTCACCGCCCGCTTCCTGCGCGACGGGCTGCCGCCGCTCCACGCCGCGGTGCGCGCGGGCGCCTTCGCCGCGGCGGTGCTCGCCGCCGTCTGGGCGTGGGCCGACCGCACGGGCTCCGGCCGCCCGCTCGCCGAGCTGCTCGCCGAGGCGCTCGCCGCCGTCTGAGGCCGGCTGCGGCGCAGCCTCGGTGAAGACACGTGAGGTCGTGCGGACGCTTCCGCGCGTGCCGGACAGGCATCGGGTGAGCGTGAGGAGAACGACATGACATCCGAGACCGATCCCGTGAACGTGGACACCGAACCCATCGACATCCTGCTGGAGCGCGCCGCACCGCCCCAGCCCGACCTCGGGGCGGCGCTGGCCCGCATGGCGGTCGAGGCGCGGCGCGAGGTGCGGCGTCGCCCCTCGCGAGCGGCGAAGGTCGCGCTCGGAGCCGGGCTCGCGGTGATCCTCACCGGCACGGCAGGAGTCGCCGCCGCGAGCGGGCTCCTCCCATGGCAGGCCTGGGCCGAAAGCACCCGACATCGCGTTCTCGTTCACGCTCCCCAGCGGTCGCACGTGCGAGACGCGCATCCTCGTGAACCCCGCGACCGACGGTGGCGACGGACGGCAGACGCCCGCACCGGACTCGCCGCACATGCGCGAGTGGCTGCAGCACACCGACCTGCTCGCGGGGTTCGACCTCGCTGCGGTCCTGCCCGCGGTGCCGCTGAACACGCGCGACTCCTTCTCGGTCCGAAGGCTCCCCGACGGCGGATACGAGCGCCTGCCGTGGCCGGATCCGGTCACGGTCGGCCCCGAGGCGGAGTCGCTGCGCGACTACACGGCGGACGAACGGTACCAGCGTGGCGTGGAGCTCTTCGTGTCCGAGAAGATCCGGCAGGAGTCGGAGCGCATCGGAGCGCGCGACTGGAGCACGAACGAGCAGACCGAATGCGAGCCCGTGCGGTGAGCGGCGGCTCCCGACGCGACGCGCACCTGACGTCGGTCATCGCGAGCGCCGCCCCCGCGCTCCTCGCGTATCTCCGCCGACGGGTCGGCCCCGACGATGCGCCGGACCTGGTGGGAGAGACCATGGTCGTGGCGTGGCGGCGGGTGTCCGAGCTGCCGGCGGACGCCGAAGGCGCACGGATGTGGCTCTTCGGCATCGCGCGGGTAAGCGTTCTCAACCACGCTCGCGGCGAACGCCGTCGCTGGGCGCTCGCTGACCGCATCCGCGAGCACACGGCCATGACGGCACCGCCCGCGGACGACGGCGCCGAGGTGCGCGATGCGATCGCCCGGCTCGATGCGGACCTCGCGGAGCTGGTGCGGCTCGTGCACTGGGACCGCCTCTCCCTCGCGGAGGCCGCCGAACTGCTCGGCATCCCCGCCTCGACGGCACGCGGCCGGTACGCGCGGGCGAAGGAGCAGCTGCGCAAGGCGCTCGCGGCCGCGGCTCCCGCGTAAACTCGTCACATCATGGCGACTTTCGGCACCCTCTCCGACCGGCTCACAGAGACCTTCCGCAACCTCCGCACCAAGGGCAAGCTCACGCCGGCGGACGTCGACGGCACGGTCCGCGAGATCCGCCGCGCGCTCCTCGACGCCGACGTGGCGCTCACGGTCGTGAAGGACTTCACGGCCAGGGTGCGCGAGCGTGCGCTCGGCGATGAGGTCAACCGTGCGCTGAACCCGGCACAGCAGGTCGTCCAGATCGTCAACGAGGAGCTCATCGAGATCCTGGGCGGTCAGCAGCGCCGCCTGCAGTTCGCGAAGACCCCGCCGACGGTGATCATGCTCGCGGGCCTGCAGGGCTCGGGCAAGACCACGTTCGCGGGCAAGCTCGCCCGCCAGCTCGAGAAAGAGGGGCACACCCCGCTCCTGGTCGCCGCCGACCTGCAGCGCCCGAACGCCGTGAACCAGCTCCAGGTCGTCGCCGAGCGCGCCGGTGCCGCGATCTACGCACCCGAGCCCGGCAACGGCGTCGGCGACCCCGTCCGCGTCTCCCGCGACGGCGTCGCGTATGCCACGCAGAAGCAGCACGACGTCGTCATCATCGACACGGCCGGCCGCCTCGGCGTCGATGCCGAGCTCATGCAGCAGGCCGCCGACATCCGCCGGGCGACCGAGCCCGACGAGGTCCTGTTCGTCATCGACGCGATGATCGGACAGGATGCGGTGAACACGGCGACCGCGTTCCAGGAGGGCGTCGACTTCACCGGTGTCGTGCTCTCCAAGCTCGACGGCGACGCGCACGGCGGTGCGGCGCTGAGCGTCGCGAGCGTCACCGGGCGTCCCATCATCTACGCCTCCACGGGGGAGGGTCTCGACGACCTCGAGGCGTTCCACCCCGACCGCATGGCCAGCCGCATCCTCGACCTCGGCGACGTCCTGACCCTCATCGAGCAGGCACAGCAGGCGTTCGACGAGGCCGAGGCCATGAAGGTCGCCGAGAAGCTCGCGACCGAGCAGTTCACGCTCGAGGACTTCCTCGAGCAGCTGCAGCAGATGAAGAAGATGGGCTCGATGAAGAAGATGCTCGGGATGCTCCCGGGCATGGGCCAGATGAAGCAGCAGCTCGACAACTTCGACGAGCGAGAGATCGACCGCACCGAGGCCATCATCCGCTCGATGACGCCGGGGGAGCGCCGCAACCCCAAGGTGCTCAACGGATCCCGTCGCCTGCGCATCGCGCGAGGCTCCGGCATGACGGTGACCGACGTGAACCAGCTCGTCCAGCGGTTCGAGCAGGCGGCGAAGATGATGAAGACGGTCGCGCGGGGCGGCGTTCCGCAGGTGCCCGGCATGGGGTCCATGGGCCGGCCCGGCGCGTCGAGCAAGCGCGGCAAGCAGCAGAAGGCGAAGGGATCGCGCTCGGGCAACCCGGCCAAGCGCGCCGCGGAGAACGCGGGGGCGGCGGCGGAGGCCTCCGCTCCCACCGGCTCGGGCTTCGGCCTGGGGGCGGGTCAGAAGGCGCCGAGCGCAGCCGACCTGGCCGAGCTCCAGCGCATGCTCGGCAAGGGCTGACCTCAGGGGAGGACGCCCGCGTCCTCCAGCTTGGCGTGCACGGCCTCCTCGATGGCCTGCTGCCCGCGGTAGGTGGGGTGGACGTCGTCCTCCTGCATCCAGTTCGGGTGCCCCGCGAGCGGCTGGCCGACGTCGAGGAACTCGCCGCCGACGAGGGCGATGGCGTCCCGCAGATCCGTGGAGGTCGTGCCCACCTCGTCCGGTGTCTCCTCCTCGTCGTTCCAGATCGTGCTCAGCCCGATGATCATCGCGTCGGGAGCGGCCTCGTGGATCTCCTGCACGGTCGACACGGTGGCGGCGTGGAGCGTCGCGGGGTCCTCGTCGAAGTCGTTGCTGGAGGACTGCACGATCGCGACGTCGGGCTGCAGCGCCGCAAGCGCCGGCACGAAGCCCGAGTAGGGCGTCCCGCAGTCCCCGACGGCGATGAAACCCATACCGCCGCAGGCGAGGTTGGTCAGGGACACGTGGGCCTTGTTCGCGAGCAGCACGGGCCAGGCCTCGCCGACGTCGAGCCCGTATCCCGACATGATCGAATCGCCGATCGTGACGATCCGCATCCGGTTCGCGTAGGTCGAGGTCGGGTTCGGGTTCGGCGTGACGACCGAGAACGTCGGAGGCGGGGATGCGCAGCCGGCCGCCGCCAGCACCGTGAGGCAAGCCCCGGCCACGAGGGGACCGCGGAGGAGTCGCCGGCGCGTCATAGCCGAAGCGTACGGGGAGAAACCTAGGACTGCGCCGTGTGCTCAGCCGCCCAGGAGCTCCCGGCGGGCCGGCCCCGCGCGGAACTCGCGGATCAGATGATCCACGACCGCCCGCAGGTCTCCGCCCGATGCCTCGGCGACCGCGATCTGGCGCTCGTAGCTCGCGCCCTGCGACAGGATCGTCTCCAAGCCCGCGAACTCGGGCTCGCACCGGAGCTCCTGCGCCGTCGTGCCCAGCCGGGCGATCGTCTCGGCGAGATGATCGCGGACGGGCTCCTGGCGGCCGTCGGCGTCGACGATCACCCGCGCGTCGAGACCGTACCGGGCGGCGCGCCACTTGTTCTCGCGCACGAACCACGGCTGCAGCACGGGCAGATCCTCGCCCGCGTCGAGCCGGCGGGAGAAGTCCTCCACGAGTGCCTGCGTGAGAGCGGCCACCGCCGCGAGCTCGGGCAGGCTCGACATCCCGTCGCACGCCCGTACCTCGACGGTGCCCCAGCGCGGCGCCGGGCGCACGTCCCACCGCACCTCGGTCGCATCCGCCATCACGCCCGTGCGCACCATGTCGTCCAGATACGACTCGTAGGCGCGCCAGTCGGCCAGCGGCCACGGCAGGCCCGCCGTCGGCAGCTGCTGGAACACGAGCGCCCGGTTCGAGGCGTATCCGGTGCGATCTCCGGCCCAGAACGGGCTGGAGGCGGACAGCGCCTGCAGGTGCGGCAGGTAGGCGGAGAGGGCGTTGACGATGGGCATGACCTTGTCGACGTCGTCGACGCCGATGTGCACGTGGATGCCCCAGATCATCATGTTCCGGCCCCACCACTGCGTGCGCTCGATGAGCGTGTGGTACCGCGTCTTGTCGGAGACCTGCTGGTCGAACCACTGCGCGAAGGGGTGGCTGCCGGCGCACAGCAGCTCGATGCCCGCCGGATCGGTGACGGTGCGCAGCGCCGCGATCGCGTCGGCGATGTCGTCGACCGCCGTCTCGACGGTGTCGCCGACGCCGCTGGTGACCTCGACCGTGTTGGTGAGCAGCTCGCCCGTCACGGTGAACCGCTCGGGCGCGGTCGTCTCCTCGAGCGCGGCGATCACCTCCGGGGCACGGGGCACGAGATCCCCGGTGGCACCGTCGGCGAGCATCAGCTCCCATTCGATTCCCACGGTCGAGCGGGAAGAGGTCGCGAAAGGCACGGTCACGCGGTCAGTCTGACACGACGCCGGCGCGCGTTCGCGGCGGGCGTCATCATCTGGCAAAATAGGCGGTTGGACCGCCGTCCGACCCTCTATCCGACGGCGTCCGCCCCCAGAGCTTCCGCCGGGTGTGCACCCCACGCTCCAGGCGACCGGTTCATCATCATTCACACGTTCAGGAGAATCGTGGCTGTCAAGATCCGTCTCAAGCGACTCGGCAAGATCCGTGCGCCCTACTACCGCATCGTCGTGGCCGACTCGCGCACCAAGCGCGATGGTCGTGTCATCGAGGAGATCGGCAAGTACCACCCCACCGAGCAGCCTTCGCTCATCGAGGTCGACTCGGAGCGCGCGCAGTACTGGCTCGGCGTCGGCGCCCAGCCGACCGAGCAGGTGCTCGTGCTGCTGAAGCTCACCGGCGACTGGGGTCGCTTCAAGGGCGACAAGAACGCCGTCTCGACCGTCCAGGTCGCCGAGGCCAAGCAGGCGTTCGAGGCCGACACCGACAAGAAGTCGGTCGTCAAGCCCAAGGCCGAGAAGAAGGCAGAGCCCGAGGCCGCGGCGCCCGAGGCCGAGGCGGCCGACGAGGCCGTCGAGAGCACCGAGGCGTAGTCGGTGCTGGCCGCTGCGCTCGAGCACGTCGTCAAGGGGATCGTCGATCACCCGGAAGACGTGCGCATCGCCTCCTCCACGTCGCCGCGCGGCGACGTGCTCGAGGTGCACGTGCACCCGGATGACCGGGGGCGCGTGATCGGACGTGGCGGCCGCACCGCCAAGGCCCTGCGGACCGTCGTGGGGGCGCTCGCCGCCCCCGGACGCGTCCGCGTCGACGTCGCAGACGACTGATGTCCGACGTCCCCACCTCCCCGCAGGGAGCGGGCGCCGCGCGCGCCCCCCGGCCCGGCAAGACGCAGCTGCGCGTCGGCCGGCTCGTCAAGGCCCACGGGCTCAAGGGCGCCCTCAAGCTCGAGCTGTACACGGACGACCCCGATGGCCGTTTCGTGCCCGGGGCGGTGTTCACGCTGCAGGTCCCCGACTCGTCGCCGTGGTTCGGCAAGACCGTCACCGTGCGCGAGTTCAAGTGGATGAACTCTCACCCCGTCGTCTTCCTGGAGGGCGTCGACGACCGCTCCGGCGCCGAGGGGCTCGTGCGTGCGATCCTGTGGATCGACGAGGACACCGATGCGCCCGCCGAGGACGACGCGTGGTACGACCACCAGCTGGTGGGACTCGACGTGGTCCGTGACGGCGTGAGCGTGGGCCGCGTCATCCGGGTCGAGCACCTGCCCGCCCAGGATCTGCTGATCGTCGCGCACGGCGATCGGGAGGTCCTCGTGCCGTTCGTGAAGGCGATCGTGCCCGAGGTGGATGTCGTCGCCGGCCGAGTGACCGTGACCCCGCCCACGGGCCTGTTCGAGGAGATCCCGGCCGACCCGGACGAGCCCGAGCCGCCGCGCGACGTCGAGGACTGACCGGTGCGCGTCGACGTCGTCACGATCTTCCCCGGCTTCTTCGACGTCCTCGAGGTGTCGCTCCTCGGCAGGGCCCGCGAGCGCGGTCTGCTGGAGGTGCACGTCCACGACCTGCGCGAGTTCACCTCGGACCGCCACCGGACGGTCGATGACACCCCCTACGGCGGGGGAGCGGGCATGGTCATGAAGCCCGAGCCCTGGGGGCTGGCGCTGGACGCCCTCGCGGCACAGGCGCCCACGCCCCCCACGATCGTCTTCCCCTCGCCGGCGGGCGAGCTGTTCTCGCAGGCCACCGCGCAGGAGTGGTCCGAGCGTGAGCACCTGATCATCGGGTGCGGCCGCTACGAGGGCATCGACGAGCGGGTCTTCGCCTACGCCGCGACGCTCGGCGAGGTGCGGCTCGTGAGCCTCGGCGACTACGTCCTCAACGGCGGCGAGGTCGCGGCCATGGCGATGATCGAGGCCGTCGGGCGCCTCGTGCCCGGTGTCGTGGGAAACCCCGCCTCCCTCGTCGAGGAGTCCCACTCCGACGGTCTGCTGGAGTACCCCTCATACACGAAGCCCGCCTCCTGGCGCGGGCTCGACGTGCCCGATGTGCTGCTGAGCGGACATCACGGCAGGGTCGCCGAGTGGCGACATGAGCAGCAGCTCGAGCGCACGCGCACGCGTCGCCCCGACCTCCTGCCCTGACGCCCCGCCCTCGGGCTCGCGCCTCAGTCGACGCCGAGGAACGAGCGGTCGGTCAGCACGACGGGCCCGTCGGCGGTGACCGCGATCGTGTGCTCGCTGTGCGCGCCGCGGGAGCCGTCGGCGCTGCGCAGGGTCCAGCCGTCGGGGTCCGTGATCAGCTCGTCCGTCGTGGCGAGCAGCCACGGCTCGATCGCCACGACCAGCCCGGGCCGCAGCGGATACCCGCGGCCCGGCTTGCCGTCGTTGGGGACGTGTGGGTCGCCGTGCATCTCGCGGCCGACGCCGTGCCCGCCGAAGTCGGTGTTGATCGAGTAGCCCTCGGCGTGCGCCACGTCGGCGATCGTGGCCGAGAGGTCGCCGACGCGGTGATCCACGGTCGCCGCCGAGATCGCGGCATCCAGCGCGCGCCGGGTCGTGTCGATGAGGCGGAGGTCCTCGTCGCGCGGCGTTCCCACCACGAACGACACGGCCGAGTCCGCGACCCAGCCGTCGACGGATGCCGCGAAGTCGAGCGTGACCAGGTCGCCGTCGCGCAGCGTGTAGTCGAAGGGGAGCCCGTGCAGCACGGCGTCGTTGACGGAGGTGCACAGCACCTTGCCGAAGGGCATCGCGCCGAAGGAGGGGTGGTAGTCGATGTAGCAGGAGGTCGCGCCGGCCTTGCGGATCATCTCGTGCGCGCGACGGTCGAGCGAGAGCAGGTTGGATCCGACCCGGGTCTCGTCGCGAAGCGTCGCGAGGACCTCCGCGACGAACCGGCCCGCGGGCCGCATCTGCTCGATCTCGGCCGGGGTGCGCAGCTCGATCATGGTGCTCCTTCTTTTCTCCTCCATTGTGCCGCCCCGGCTGTGGGGATGCGGTGAGAACGCGCGCGGTCCGCCCCGTGACCGCCGCTCGCGCGTACCATCTGAGGCATGTGGATCCGGAAGGCGTTCTTCCGCTGGCTCATCCCCGCGGCGTTCCTGCTTCCGCTCTGGCTCTTCGTCGGCTGGGGCCTGTTCAGCGCGGGCGGCTGGGCCTTCGTCTGGATGTTCTTCCTCGCGATCCCCTCCGTGTTCCTCGGCCAGCTGGCGCTGGCGCTCCTGGTCCGCGCTCGCGCCAGCGTCCGCGCCGAGCGCGCCGTCTCCTGGTGGGATGTCGCCGGCTTCGGCGTCTGGAACGCGCTCACGATCGCGCTCGGCTTCTACGGGCAGACGTGGTGGGCGCCGATGTTCGTGCTCACGGTCATCGTCGGTGTCGGCCTCTTCTGGCTGACGCTCTGGCAGCTGTGGCGCGAGGCGCGCCCCTCCGCCGTGCTGCTGCGGGCGACCGACGGCACGGCCTACATCCCGCCGCGCGCCGAGGCGCCCCCGCGCACCGGGCCCGAGGTCATCGTGGTGAAGGAGAGCCCGCGTCCGTAGTTTGGTCGCGCGGCCCGGGCGTGGCAGAATAGTTGTTTGTGCCCCGGCCCGGCTCTGCCACAGGGGAGCCCGTCGCCCGCCAATCGCGGTCGGCCACCGGCACATCACATCCCCATACCTATATCCGCCGTCCGACCTGTGGCGGCGGCAGAGAGACAAGACCATGCAGATCCTCGACGCCCTCGATGCGGCCTCGCTCCGCTCGGACATCCCCGACTTCGCCCCCGGCGACACCGTCAAGGTGCACGTGAACATCACCGAGGGCAACCGCTCGCGTATCCAGGTCTTCCAGGGCGTGGTCATCGGCCGTTCGGGCGATGGCGTCCGCGAGACCTTCACGGTCCGCAAGATCAGCTTCCAGGTCGGCGTCGAGCGCACCTTCCCGGTCCACTCGCCGGTGATCGACCACATCGAGGTCGTCACCCGCGGCGACGTGCGCCGCGCCAAGCTGTACTACCTGCGCAACCTTCGCGGCAAGAAGGCCAAGATCAAGGAGAAGCGCGACAACTGATCTCGCGCGAAGGGCCCCGGGAGACCGGGGCCCTTTCCGTTGCGCCGTGCACGAGAGCGCCCGTCGGGTGTGCGACGCTAGGTGATGCGGCCGCAGGAGCCGCACGAAGGACGTCACATGAGCACCGACGAGACGGCACCCGCGCCCTCCCGATCCCGTAACCGATCGCGTGGAACGCTCCGTTTCCTCCGCGACGTCGCGATCATCATCGTCATCGCGCTCGTCGTCTCGTTCGCCGTCAAGACCTTCCTCGTCCGCTCGTTCTACATCCCGTCGGCGTCGATGGAGACCACGCTGATGGTGCAGGACCGCATCCTCGTCGACGAGATCACGCCGCGCTTCGGCGGCTATTCGCGCGGCGACGTGGTCGTGTTCCGCGACCCGGGGGGCTGGCTCGACCCGAAGCCGGCGACCGCGCCGCAGAATCCGCTCGCGGCCGCCGGGGACTGGCTGCTCTCGCTCGTGGGACTCAGCGCCTCGGACAGCGACGACCACCTCATCAAGCGCATCATCGGTCTTCCGGGCGACCACGTCGTGTGCTGCAATCAGCTCGGTCAGATCACGGTCAACGGCACGGCGATCGACGAGACCTCGTACATCAACGTCTCCGCGGGAGAGCCGGCATCCGCGCTCGCCTTCGACGTGACGGTGCCGGCGAACTCGCTGTGGGTGCTGGGCGACAACCGGAACCGTTCCAAGGACTCCCGCTACAACCAGGACCAGCCGGGCAAGGGCTTCGTCCCGATGGACAACGTCGTGGGCCGTGCCTTCGTCATCACCTGGCCCTTCAGCAGGTTCGGACCGATCGACTTCCACCACGCCGTGTTCGCCGGCGTGCCGAGCCCCGCCGGCGGGTCCGGATGACGGTGGCCGTCCCCACGCTCGGCCTCGAGCGGCGGCTGCTGCGGGAGCACCCGCTCGTGGTGGCCTGCGACGAGGTCGGTCGCGGCGCGCTCGCCGGCCCCGTCGCGGTCGGCGCAGCAGCCGTGGGCGTGCGACACGCACGGCGACGGATGCCGGACGGCCTGCGCGACTCCAAGCTGATCCCCGAGTCGCGACGCGCGGCCGTGGCCGAGCGCGCCGCCGCCTGGGTGGAGGCGAGCGCGGTCGGCTGGGCGAGCTCGCAGGAGGTCGACGAGGTCGGGATCATCCGTGCGCTCGGGATCGCGGCGCACCGGGCGATCGCGGGCCTCGGGCTGGACCTGGCGGACGCCGTCCTGATCCTCGACGGGAACCACGACTACATCAGCCTCGCCGGCCCTGCTCCGTGCGCGGTCACCACGGTCGTGAAGGCCGACCGCGACTGCGCGAGCGCGGCGGCGGCCTCGGTCGTCGCGAAGGTGGCGCGCGACGGCCACATGGTCGCGCTGCACGAGACCGCGCCCGCATACGGATGGCTGCGCAACAAGGGATACGCGAGCCTCGAGCACCGCGCCGCGATCCGCGAGCACGGGCTGAGCGTCCACCACCGCACGAGCTGGGCGATCTCCGATGCCCCGACGCTGTTCTAGGCTGGACACACCATGGATGACGACGTCTTCGAGGACTACGACCGCGAGCTGGAGCTCGCGCTCTACAAGGAGTACCGCGACGTCGTGTCGCAGTTCCAGTACGTGATCGAGACGGAGCGCAGGTTCTATCTCGCGAACGAGGTGAACGTCGTGCGCCGCGACACGGAGCACGACTTCTACTTCGAGATCTCGATGACGGATGTGTGGGTGTGGGACATCTACCGCGCCGACCGCTTCGTGAAGTCCGTGCGGGTGCTGACCTTCAAGGACGTGAACGTCGAGGAGCTGACACGGCGCGACTTCCAGCTTCCCGAGGAGCTCTCGCTCGACAGCTGAGCGCGTCATCCTCTCCTCCCCAGGCGGCGCGGCGATGCCGCTCCTCCACGGATCCTGCGGGAGGACCTCCGCGGGGCGCTGCCGGCGGCCAGCCTGGTCCGCATGGCGGAGAAAGACGAACTGGGACGCCGCGGCGAACAGGCGGCAGCCGACTACCTGATCGGATGCGGGTGGCGCATCCTGCAGCGGAACTGGCGGTGTCCCGCGGGCGAGCTCGACATCGTGGCGCATGACGGCACGGAGATCGTCGTCGTCGAGGTGAAGACGCGTCGCAGCGACCTGTTCGGCCATCCCTTCGAGGCGGTGGACGCGCGCAAGCGTGCGCGTCTGTGGCGACTCGCGCTCGCCTGGTGCACGGCACATCCCGTCCTGGCGCGCGGCACCCGGATCCGGGTCGACGCGATCGCCCTGCTCGGCACGGGCCCGTTCCGCATCGAGCACCTGCGAGACCTCCGGTGAGCGTCGTGCGCACGTGGGCGGTCGCTCTCGTCGGTCTGGAGGGCACACCCGTCGAGGTCGAGGCCGACCTCAGCAAGCAGACGCCGGAGTTCCGCATCATCGGGTTGGGCGACAGGGCGCTCGGCGAGGCGGTCCAGCGGGTCACCAACGCCTGCGCCAACTCGGGGCTGGAGCTCTCCCGGCGGCGTCTCACGGTCAACCTGTCGCCGGCGAGCCTGCCCAAGCACGGCTCCGGCTTCGACCTCGCGATCGCGGTCGCGGCCATCGCGGAGGAGTTCCGCCTCGAGGAGCGCTCTCTGGCACGCACGGTCCATCTGGCGGAGCTGGGTCTGGACGGGCGCCTGCGGCCGGTGTCCGGTGTCCTGCCGGCGGTCGCCGCGGCGGCGCGCGCGGGCTTCTCGCGCATCGTCGTGCCGCACGCCGCTGCCGCCGAGGCCGGGCTCGTTCCCGGCATCGAGGTCGTCGGAGCCGTGTCGCTCGCCGAGGTGGCGCGGCTCCACGGCGCCGAGGTCGCGGTGCCGGACTGCGCGCCGGTCGCGGTGCCCGTGCCCGACGTGTCCGAGCCGGAGGTCCCCGACCTGGCCGATGTGGTGGGGCAACCCGACGCCGTCGCCGCCCTCGTGACGGCCGCGGCGGGCGGGCATCATCTGCTCCTCAGCGGACCGCCCGGGGCGGGCAAGACCATGCTGGCGCAGCGACTGCCCGGAATCCTGCCGCCGCTGGACGAGCAGGCGGCGCTCGTCGCGGCGTGCGTACGGTCGTTGTCCGGGACCCCGGTGACGACGCTCTCCCGGGTGCCTCCGCTCGAGGCTCCGCACCACAGTGCGACGATGGCCGCGCTCGTCGGGGGCGGCTCGCGCGTGATCCGGCCGGGCGCCATCGCGCGCGCCAGCGAGGGCGTCCTCTTCCTCGACGAGGCCGGCGAGTTCGCCGCGAGCGTGCTCGACGCGCTGCGGCAGCCGCTGGAGCGCGGATGGATCGACATCCATCGTTCCGGCGTCTCCGCACGCTATCCCGCGCGCTTCCAGCTGGTGCTCGCGACGAACCCGTGTCCGTGTGGCAACTACGGCGTGAGAGGCGCCTCGTGCGAATGCCCGCCCATGGCGATCCGCCGTTACCTGGGGCGGCTCTCGGGTCCCCTGCGCGACCGCATCGACATCGAGCTGCAGGTGCGTCCGGTCTCGCGTGCGGGAGGACACGACCCCGCCGAGCGGATGTCGTCGGCCGCCGCCCGTGCGCAGGTCGGTGCCGCACGCGATCGAGCGGCGGAGCGCCTGCGGGGGACGCCGTGGCAGCGCAACGCCGAGGTCCCCGGCTCGTGGCTCCGAGACGGGCCGCATGCGCCGCCGCTGCCGGTGCGACGGCCGTTGGACGCGGCGCTGGAGCGCGGAGCGCTGACGCTGCGGGGCTACGACCGGGTCCTGCGGCTGGCGTGGACGCTCGCCGATCTGGCTCGGCATGATCGGCTCGAGGCATCGGACATCGGGCGGGCACTGTTCCTGAAGAAGGGGATCGCCCCGTGACGGCCCCGCCGCTCGACGCGCTGCTCACCGCGGCGGGGGAGGCCTCCGCGGTCGCGGGGGCGCCGGACGACCCCGCGACGCCCGAGCGGGCGGCCCGGGCGCTGTGGGCGACCCTCGCCGAGCCGGGCGACGGCGTGGCGGGTGCGCTCGTCGCCGCGTTGGGCGCCGCCGAGTCCTACCGTCGGGTCTTCGTGGCCCAGGACGGCCGCGCGGCCTCGGATGCCGGGATCGCGCCGGCCGAGCTGCGCGCGGGCACGGCGCGATGGATCCCGAGGCTGGGGGAGCACGCCCTCGCGCGGACGCTCGTGGGCGCATCCCGCTGCCACGCGCGACTGCTGACGCCCGACTCCGAGCACTGGCCGGCGGGCGCCGACGACCTGGGCGCCCATGCGCCCCTGTGCGTGTGGGTACGCGGCCGTGTGCCGCGGTTCGACGCCGCGCAGGGAGCCGTCGCGGTCGTCGGGGCGCGCGCGGCCACCGCCTACGGCGAGCACGTGGCGGGCGAGCTCGCCGCGGGCATCGCCGAAAGCGGAGCGCTCGTCGTCTCCGGCGGTGCGTACGGCATCGACGGTGCGGCGCACCGGGGCGCGCTCGCGGTGCGCGGGAGCACCGTGGCGGTGCTCGCCGGCGGCGCCGACACGCTCTACCCACGCGGTCACACCGACCTGCTCGAGCGCATCCTCCGCGACGGCGGCGCCCTCGTCTCCGAGGTCCCGTGCGGCACGGCTCCCACGCGCTGGCGTTTTCTCGCGCGCAACCGGCTGATCGCCGCGTTCTCCGCTGCCACCGTCGTCGTGGAGGCGGGGGCGCGCAGCGGCTCGCTGAACACCGCGGGGCATGCGGCGTCGATCGGTCGCCCACTGGGCGCCGTGCCAGGTCCGGTGACGAGTGCGGCGTCCATCGGCTGTCATCGGCTGCTGCGGGACTACGACGCGCGCTGCGTCACCTCGGCCGCCGAGGCGTTGGAGCTGATCGGCCGCGGCGAGCCGGAACCGCTCGACCTGGGCGAGTGGACCGGCGACCGCACGCGGCTGCGTGACGCCCTGAGCCGCACGACGTTCCGTGAGCCGGGTCAGGTGGCCGCACGCAGCGGCATGGCGATCTCGGAGGTCGAGGCGCTGCTGGGGGCATTGCTCCTCGAGGGCGCCGTCGAGCACGGCGCCGCGGGGTGGCGACTCCGAAGCGGGTGAGCGCGCCCTGAGCGCAGCGTGCCGGGATGGGGGCATCCTGGGTGCATGCGACTGTCCGAGGCGATCGAACCCTGGTGCGAGCACCTCGCCCGGGTACGGCGTCTCTCGCCCGCCACGGTTCGCGCCTATCGCGGTGATCTGCGCGACCTCGCCGCGACGATCGGTGAGGACGCCGACCTCGTGCGGGTGGATCTCGAGGAGCTCCGGCAATGGCTGTGGCAGGCCACCGGGCGCGGCGACAGCCGCGCGACGCTCGCCCGGCGCACGGCCGCCGTGCGCGGCTTCTTCGCCTGGGCGACCGAGTCCGGACTCGTGGACGTCGATCCGTCCCTGCGACTCGTGAGCGCCAAGCGAGGGCGGAGCCTCCCCGTCGTCGGAACCGTCGACGCCGTCGCAGGAGTGCTCGAGAAGGCCGCCGAGCGCGGGGAGGGGGGCGACCCCGTCGCGCTGCGGGACGGAGCGCTGCTGGAGCTGCTCTACGGGTCCGCCCTCCGCGTCTCCGAGCTCTGCGGCATCCGTGGGGATGATCTCGACGAGGAACGCCGTACGGTCCGGGTCGTCGGAAAGGGCGACAAGGAACGCGTCGTGCCCTTCGGCGGGTCCGCCGCGCGGGCGCTCGCCGAGTACCTCGCGCGCGGCCGGCCGGCGCTGGCGAGCCGCGCTTCGCAGCATGGCCGTCCGCCCGCGGACCGCGTCTTCCTGGGCGCGCGGGGCGGCGCGCTCGGACCGCGCGCGGTCTACGACGTGGTCAACCGCGCGCTCGGGCCGGCGCTCGGCGCCCCCGCCGTGGGGCCGCACGTCCTGCGCCACTCCGCCGCGACCCACCTGCTCGACGGCGGCGCGGACCTGCGAGCGGTGCAGGAGATCCTGGGCCATGCGAGCCTCGGCACGACCCAGATCTACACGCACGTCTCCAGCGAGCGGCTCGCCGCCGTGTACCGCCAGGCCCACCCGCGCGCCTGACCGCGCGTGCTGCGGGGCAGAGCGCGCGGTGGGGGTGGCGACGCACGGGGATGCGCCGGGGAGACGAGGGACGTACCGTGGGGACGTGGAACCTCGCTCCCTCGTCCGACGTGCAGGGCTGGTCGCCGTCGCCGCGCTCGCCGCCGCGGCGCTCGCCGCGTGCACGCCGCTGGTGAGCCCGCGTCCGACCGTGCTCCCCACCCGCGGGGCCACCAGCGTTCCCTCGCCCACGCCGACGCCCACCGCGAGCGGCCAGGTGCTCCCCACCCCGTCGCCGAGTGCGACGGACTCCCGCGACTGCGGGGGAGCGCCCGTGACCGTCTCCGACACCGCCGGGGCAACCGTGCTCACCGGCGACTGCCCCACGGTCACGATCGCCGGAGCCGGGATCGAGGTCGACCTCACCGCGGCGCGTGCCGGAACCGTCGCGATCAACGGCGACAGAAACCGCGTCGAGGCCGCGAGCGTGGCGGCGCTCACGATCGGCGGACAGAGCAACGAGGCGGATGTCGCGACCCTCGGCGCGATCACGATCAACGGCGACCGCAACCAGGTCGACGCATCGGGCGCGGCAGGTGCGGTCACGGTCTCGGGCAACGACAACCGCGTCACGGCCGCCTCGCTCGGCGCCGTGTCGGACGCCGGTTCGCGCAACACCGTCGCGACCCGCTGACCGCCTCAGCAGCAGGGCAGGAGCACGGCGCGCGGAACACCGCCCAGCAGCAGCAGCGGATTCACGTACTCGCCGTCCCGGCGCGCGCCCAGGTGCAGGACGCCCGGTGCTCCGTGCCCGCTCGCCGTGATCTCCCCCACCTGCTGGCCGCGAAGCACGGCCGTCCCCGGCCGCATCGCGGTCGCCACGGGCTCGAACGAGCTCACCCACCCGTCCCCGTGGTCGATGGTCAGCACCGGGCGCCCGGCGACATCGCCCGCGAAGGCCACCACCCCGTCGGCCGGCGCCCGCACGACATCATCCGTACCGGTCAGGTCGATGCCGCGGTGGCCCGCGCCGTAGGGATGCGGCGGTCGCACGTAGCCGCGGACGATCCGTGGTGCCCGGAGCGGCCAGTCCCAGGCGGGGGAGGCGCCGTCGGCCGCGGCCGACGCATCCGCCGCCCCCGCGCCCGGCGCGACGGCGAGCGGAGCGAGCAGCGCGAGCACCCCCAGCAGGGCGAGGACGGCGGCACGCGACATGCGCCGATCCTCCGCCGCCGACCGCCCCCGAGGGGACGCCGCCGCTCGTTCTGTGGAGAGGCCGCTCCGCCCGCCCGGGTGGGGAGGAGCGCCTGCGCTGCTGCTAGACTGAGAGCCGCATCCCGCATGTCGGGATGACTACGCGTGCCCACAGCACGATCCCCGACCTCGTTCGTGGCTCTCGTGCGGCATCCCACCCACCGGTCTCCTCTCACAGGGAGCGGGTGTGTGCCGGGCACCAGGCTCGCCGGCGTCCTGCCGCGCGGAGAAAACCCAGAGAACAGGAGAACGGCCATGGCCGTCGTCACCATTCGCCAGCTGCTCGACAGCGGCGTGCACTTCGGACACCAGACCCGCCGGTGGAACCCGAAGGTCAAGCGCTTCATCCTCACGGAGCGCAGCGGCATCCACATCATCGACCTCCAGCAGTCGCTGTCGTACATCGACAAGGCCTACGAGTTCGTCAAGGAGACCGTCGCGCACGGCGGCACCATCCTCTTCGTGGGCACCAAGAAGCAGGCGCAGGAGGTGCTCGCCGAGCAGGCCACCCGCGTCGGCCAGCCCTACGTGAACCAGCGCTGGCTCGGTGGCCTCCTCACCAACTTCCAGACCGTCTCCAAGCGCCTCGCGCGGATGAAGGAGCTCGAGGAGCTCGACTACGAGAACCCGGCTGAGAGCGGCTTCACCAAGAAGGAGCTCCTGCTCAAGAAGCGCGAGCTCGACAAGCTGCACAAGTCGCTGGGCGGCATCCGCAACCTCACCAAGACGCCGTCGGCGATCTGGGTCGTCGACGCGAAGCGCGAGCACCTCGCCGTCAACGAGGCCGCCAAGCTCGGCATCCCCGTCATCGGCATCCTCGACACGAACGCCGACCCGGACGAGTTCCAGTACCCGATCCCCGGCAACGACGACGCGATCCGCTCGGTCGGCCTGCTGACCCGCATCATCGCGGACGCCGCCGCCGAGGGCCTCATCCAGCGCCACCAGCCGGCTGACGACGCCGAGCCCGCCGAGCCCCTGGCCGAGTGGGAGCGCGAGCTGCTCGAGCAGGGCACGCCGGTCGTCACCGAGCCGGCAGAGGTCGCCGTCGAGGCGACCGAGTCGGCCGCGGACGAGGCAGGCGCCGCTGCCCACGACGAGGCCATCGCGGATGCCGCCGGCACGACGACCGACGAGGTCGCCGAGGCCGAGGCCGCCGACAAGTAATCCCCACACAAGGAGCCGCCACACATGGCAAACTTCACGATCGCTGACATCAAGGCCCTGCGCGAGCAGCTGGGCACCGGCATGGTCGACACCAAGAAGGCACTCGAGGAGGCCGACGGCGACGTCGAGAAGGCCGTCGAGATCCTGCGCCTGAAGGGTGCGAAGGGCAACGCCAAGCGCGCGGACCGTTCCACGAGCGAGGGCCTGGTCGTCGCGCGTGAGAAGGATGGCGCCGTGACACTCGTCGAGCTCGCCTGCGAGACCGACTTCGTCGCGAAGAACGACCGCTTCATCGCCCTGGCCGACAAGGTCGCCGACGCGGCCGCGGCCGCGGGCGCCGACTCGGTGGAGGCCGCGCTGGCCGCTCCCGCCGGCGACCAGACCGTCGAGCAGCTGATCTCCGACGAGGCGGCCATCATCGGCGAGAAGGTCGAGCTGCGGCGCGTGCGCACCCTCACGGGCGACGCCTTCGAGGTCTACCTGCACAAGACCAGCAAGGACCTGCCCCCGCAGATCGGCGTCGTGGTCGCGTACTCCGGCTCGGACGCCGAGACGGCGCGCTCGATCGCTCAGCACATCTCGTTCGCCAACCCGTCCTACCTCTCCCGTGCCGACGTGCCGGAGGAGGATGTCGAGAAGGAGCGCGAGATCGTCACCGAGATCTCCCGCAACGAGGGCAAGCCCGAGGCCGCTCTGCCGAAGATCGTCGAAGGGCGCGTCAACGCGTACTTCAAGCAGGTCGCCCTCCTCGACCAGGACTACGCGAAGGACAACAAGCTGTCCGTCGCGAAGGTCGCGCAGGACGCCGGCATCACGATCACCGACTTCGCTCGGTTCAAGGTCGGCGCGTAGTCGATTCGAAAGGCCCGCATCGAGTTTCGGTGCGGGCCTTTCTCATGCCGTAGGTTGAGTTCGAACGCGAGAGGAAACCACGTGATGGACGAGTCCACCGGGCGACGCCGGGTGCTGTTGAAGCTGTCGGGAGAGGCGTTCGGAGGTGGCTCGCTCGGGGTCAACCCCGATGTCGTGAGTCAGATCGCGCGCGAGATCGCGGAAGCAGCCGACGACGTCGAGATCTCCGTCGTCGTCGGCGGCGGCAACTTCTTCCGCGGCGCGGAGCTCAGCCAGCGCGGCATGGATCGCGGGCGCGCCGACTACATGGGGATGCTGGGCACCGTCATGAACGCTCTCGCGCTGCAGGACTTCCTGGAGCAGGCGGGCGCCGCGACCCGGGTGCAGTCGGCGATCGCGATGACCCAGGTCGCCGAGCCGTACATCCCGCGTCGCGCGCAGCGCCACATGGCCAAGGGGCGTGTCGTGATCTTCGGCGCGGGTGCGGGCCTGCCCTACTTCTCGACCGACACGGTCGCAGCCCAGCGTGCGCTCGAGATCGGCGCGGACGAGGTCCTGGTCGCCAAGAACGGAGTCGACGGCGTCTACACGGCCGACCCGAAGAAGGACCCGACGGCGACGAAGATCGACCGCATCACCTACAACGACGCCCTCGTGCGCGGCCTCAAGGTCGTCGACTCGACCGCGTTCAGCCTCTGCATGGACAACCGGATCGACATGCGCGTGTTCGGCATGGAGCCGGCAGGCAATGTGACCCGGGCGTTGCGCGGCGAGCTCATCGGGACGCTCGTCACGGCCTGAGCCGTTTCATCCGGCGGACACCGCCGACTAGACTGGAATTCTGCCGCAAGCAAGGAGACTGACTGTGATCGCCGACGTTCTGAGCGAGACCGAGGCCCGTATGGATCGGGCCGTCGAGGCCGCCAAGGAGGACTTCTCCACGGTGCGCACGGGGCGTGCGAACCCGCAGATGTTCCAGAAGATCCTGGTCGAGTACTACGGCACGCCCACGCCCCTCGCCCAGCTCGCCTCGCTCACGAACGTCGAGGCCCGCACGATCGTCATCTCGCCCTACGACAAGTCGGCGCTGAAGGCGATCGAGGATGCGATCCGCAACACCCCGAACCTCGGCGCCAACCCGACCAATGACGGCAACATCGTCCGCGTCACGATGCCCGAGCTCACGGAAGAGCGCCGCAAGGAGTACGTCAAGCTCGCGCGCAGCAAGGGAGAGGACGCGAAGGTCCACGTCCGCGGCATCCGCCGCAAGGCGAAGGACGACCTGGACGCCTTGAAGTCCGAGATCGGCGAGGACGAGCTCGTCCGCGCCGAGAAGGAGCTCGACGCCCTCACGCGCGCGCACGTCGACGCCATCGACGAGGCACTCAAGCGCAAAGAGGCAGAACTCCTCGAGGTCTGATCCGATGAGCGACGCCTCCCCGGGGTCCGCGCCCGACGAGCCCGCTGAGGGCGAGGGGCGCGGTTCGGGCACGGACGCGGCGCAATCGTCGATCCAGTCGCAGATGCGCGCGGCGAGGACCGAGTTCGAGTCGCAGGTCGCGCACGCGCGGGCGGAGTTCGAAGAGGCGAACGAGCGCATCAAGCAGCGAACGGGACGCGATCTGATCCTCGCTGTCCTCATCGGCCTCGCGATCGGCGCGGTGGTCTTCGTCTCGCTCGTGTTCTTCACCTGGCCCTTCGTGATCTTCGGCTCCGCCGCGGCCCTGCTCGGCGTGTTCGAGTTCACGCGCGCGCTGCAGGGCGCCGGGCGCCGTGTGGACGTCGTGCCGCAGTTGATCGCCGCCCTCGCGGTCCTGCTGCCCGCCTTCTTCCTCGACCTGTGGCTGCACTGGGTCGCGCTGTTCGTCGCGATCGCGTTCGTCGTGGTCTGGCGTCTGATCTCCCAGATGGTCGCCAGGGACGGGCGACGGTACGACGACGTGATCGACGACGTGCTCGCGGGGGGCTTCGTCGTCGTCTACGTCCCCTTCCTCGCCTCCCTCGCACTCGTGCTCTTGCGGCAGGATCACGGCGCCTGGTGGGTCATGGCGTTCCTCATCATCGCGATCGCCTCGGACACCGGTGCCTACGCCACCGGGCTCATGTTCGGCCGGCACCCCATGGCGCCGCGGATCAGCCCGAAGAAGACCTGGGAAGGCTTCGCGGGCGCCGCGGTCGCCGCCGTGATCGCCGGCATCCTGCTGGCGTGGCTCATGCTCGAGCTGCCCTGGTGGGCGGGCATCGTGCTCGGCGTGGTGATCCTCGGCACGGCGACGGCGGGCGATCTCGGCGAGTCGATGGTCAAACGCGATCTCGGCATCAAGGACATGAGCTCCTGGCTGCCCGGCCACGGCGGCGTGCTCGATCGACTCGACTCGATCCTGCCCTCGGCGGTCGCCGCGCTCGCGCTCTACTACCTCCTGACCCCTCTGGTGGTGGCATCATGACGACGGTGGATCACGATTCAGCGGCCATGGCGACACGCGAGCGGCCGGGCGCGGCGGCGAGGGCGGCGGCCTTCCCCCTCGAGACGCGCGGCCGCGGCTACGAGCGCGCCGCGGTGGATGCCTTCCTGCTTCGCGCCCGCGCGGCGTTCGAGGAGGACCCCGATGCCGAGCCGATGACCGCC
Source organism: Microbacterium sp. SORGH_AS_0888 (assembly GCF_030818905.1). Classification (NCBI taxonomy): domain Bacteria; kingdom Bacillati; phylum Actinomycetota; class Actinomycetes; order Micrococcales; family Microbacteriaceae; genus Microbacterium; species Microbacterium sp. SORGH_AS_0888. The sequence goes on along the minus strand of NZ_JAUTAZ010000001.1, from coordinate 947,658 downwards.
CAGTCGGTCCGCGACGCGTCCTTCCCGCTGACCCGCCACGGTTATGTGATCGCGGCGGTGGATGCCGCTCTCGGCCGCATCGAGGACGCGTTCGCGGCCCGTGAGCGGGCCGATGCGGTGGCCACCGTGGGAGCGCGCGCGTGGGTCGCCCAGCAGCGCGCGCTCGCGCAGGAGGTGCTCAACCGGCTCACGCGTCCGCGCCGGCGGCGCTTCGATCGGGTGGGCGTGCTCCGTCACGGGTACCGGATCGACGAGGTCGACCTGGTCGCGGACAAGCTCACGGCGTATCTCGCCGAGGGCGAGAAGGTGACGCCGGAGCAGGTGCGCTCGGTCGCGTTCCGGATGCAGCGCGGCGGGTATCGCGAGAACCAGGTCGACGCCGTCCTCGACGCGGTCCTGGAGATCATGCTCGCGGTCGGCTGAGAGCCGGCGAGCCGTGGGTGACAGCGTCGGGTGCGGACGGGTATCATCGGGGACACCGTGACTTCCGCCGACGACCCGACTCCCGACGTCCCGCTGACCCGACGTGCCGCCCGCCTGGCGCAGCAGCGTCAGCCGCATCGCACGCGACACGTGCGATGGTCGCGTCGTCGCAGTGTGGCGGGCATCTTCGCGGGTGTCGCCGCCGTCGGTCTCGCGGCCGCCTACATCGGACCGGCGGGACTCGCGATGGCCTACACGCCGCCGGCCGACGAGACCACGGTGTACACCGGCATGGTCGCCAACGCGCAGTCGCTCTCGGTGGCGGGTGACGCATCCGCGGTCGTCGATCTCGGCCGCGGCAACTACGAGACGTACGAGAAGCCCAAGCCCCCGCCGGTCATCGCCGCGAGCACGGCGTCGAGCAGCAGCTCGGGCGGCTCGTCCGGGCCCCTGCTCTACACCGGCGGCGGCAGCTCCGCCGAGTGGATGTCGGCCGCCGGGATCGCGCAGAGCGACTGGGGCTACGTCGACTACATCGTCAGCCACGAGAGCGGCTGGAACCCGAACGCGACCAACCGGTCCTCGGGTGCCTGCGGGCTCGTGCAGGCGCTGCCCTGCAGCAAGGTGCCCGGCAACGGCTACGACCCGGTCGACAACCTGCGGTGGGGAACGGGCTACGCCGTCGGGCGTTACGGCAGCTGGGAAGGCGCCTACGCCTTCTGGGTCAGCAACAACTGGTGGTAAGCGCGCAGCATGCCTCGTTCGCGTCGACGGCGTCCTGAGCGGTCGGCCTCGGACGACTCGTTCCGGCGGCTGGTGGCGGGCTGGCGGCGCACCGAGAGCCGTCGCGGCGTCGAGTGGATCGTGCAGCCCGTCCCGGCGGACCGCTCGGAGAAGACCTACGTCTGTCCCGGCTGCGGGCGCGGCATCCCTCCGGGGGAGGCGCACCTGGTGATCTGGCGGGCCGACGGCGTTCTCGGTGACGCCGCCGACCTCGCCGCGCGGCGGCATTGGCATACACACTGCTGGAGGATGTACTGACATGGAGATCCGCGGAGCCACCGTCCTTCCCGGGCGCCGGGAGGAGATCGAACTCCACACGAGCGATGGCCTGACCCTGGTCGGCGAGCTCGCGCTGCCGCTCGAGAGGCCGCCCGTCGCCACGCTGGTGACGCTGCACCCGCTGCCGACGCACGGCGGCTTCATGGACTCGCACATCCTTCGCAAGGCGGCCGCCCGGCTGCCGGCTCTCGCCGACCTCGCCGTGCTGCGCTTCAACACGCGCGGCACCACCAGCCCCCGCGGCACGAGCCAGGGCGCGTTCGGCGACGGGGTCGACGAGCGCGCGGATGTCGCGGCGGCGATGGAGCTCGTGCGCGAGCGCGGGCTGCCGCATCCGTGGCTGCTGGGCTGGTCCTTCGGCACCGAGCTCGCGCTGCGCTACGGGCGTGAGCATGCCGTCGAGGGGGCGATCCTGCTCTCGCCGCCCCTCCACCGCGCGTCGGAGACGGATGTCGCCGCGTGGGCGGGGGATCCGCGTCGGCTGGTCGTCCTCGTCCCCGAGTTCGACGACTACCTGCGCCCCGCGGAGGCCGCGGAACGCTTCGCCTCGGTGCCGGAGGCCTCACTCATCCCGGTCGAGGGCGGCAGACACCTGTGGGTGGGGGAGTCCCAGACCCGCCGGGTGCTCGACGAGATCGTCCGCGTCGTCAACCCGGCGGCGTTCCCGTTGCCGACCGAGTGGGACGGCTGAGCCGGCTCAGCGCTCGTTCTGACGCGGGATGACGACCTGGCGGTAGAGGATCAGGATGCTCGCGGCCACCGGGATCGCGACGAGCGCCCCGAGCAGGCCGAGCAGCGAGCCGCCCGCGAGCGCGGCGATGACGACGACCGCTCCCGGCACCGAGACCGCGCGGTTCATGATCCGCGGTGAGACCACGTACGCCTCGATCTGCATGTACACCAGGTAGTAGATCGCCGCGATGAGCGCCATGGTCGGGGAGCCCAGGCCGGGGATGAGGCACGTCAGCACGATGATCGTCGAGCCGGTCAAGGTCCCGACGAGGGGGATGAGGGAGAAGAAGAACGCCACGACCGCGAGCACCGCCGGGAAGGGGGCATCGATGATCGTCAGGAAGATCGCGCTCAGGATGCCGTTGATGACGCCCAGCGCCGCCTGCCCCATGACGTAGTACCCGACCGAGTCGGTGATCTGCTCCGACAGATCGATGAAGCGGGCCCGGCGGGAGGCGGGGACGAGGCTGTAGACGGCGGACTTCAGCGACGGCGTGGAAGCGGTGAAGTAGATCGTGAGGATGAGCACGATGAACGCGCCCCCGAACGCGCCGAACAGCCCGATCCCGACGTTGATGACTCCGCCCGTGATCGTGCCCCAGTTCTGCAGCAGCCAGTCCTGGACGCCCTGGATCGCGTTCTGGATCGTATCGAGCGAGAGCCCCGGAAGGGCGTTGTGCACGAGCGTCGGCAGCTGCTCGAAGAACGAGGAGAACGAGTAGCTCTGGAAGAACGCGCTGATCTGGCCGACGAGCTGGCTGATCTGCGCCGCGATGATCGGCACGACGGTGAGCACGATGCCGGCGAACACGGCCAGGACGCCGAGGATCGTGATCAGCACGGCCGCCCAGCGGGGAAGGCGCCGCCGTTCGAGCCACGCCACGAGCGGCTCGAGCCCCAGCGAGAGGAACAGCGCCGTCCCGATGTAGAGCAGGATCGTCGACAGCGTCTGGACGCTGCCGATCACCAGGAGTCCGAGCCCGACGCCGAGCGTCGCCACGAACGCCACGCGGAACGGGTTGTGCAGCTTCATGCGTCCTCCTCGGGCGTGTCGTCGCCGCCCAGCATAGGCGCGGGACGAACCGCTGCCCGGCTGCGACGCTTCTCGGAGCACGTACAGGCGTCGTTCGCTAGTCTGGAACGTCGGACGGGCTCCACCCGGGAGTCCACGGGGAGGAAGCTCACGTGCGTTTTGTCTGGGCGGTGGCCGCCTTCGTCCTGGCGGCCCTGCTGATCGGCACCGGGATCGCGCAGCGTACGGTCTTCGCCGCCCCCAACACGCATTCCGTGGAGATGTCGGCCGCGTCGGTCGACGCGAGCGCGCCGTACCTGGTCGTCGACAGCAGTGCGCTGAACCTCGAGGCGGGGACGCAGACGCTCTCGGTCGACGGCTCGGGGAAGGTGTTCGTCGCCTACGGGCGCACCCCCGACGTGGAGGCGTGGCTGTCCGATCAGTCCTACGCGCTGGCCAAGGCCGACGGCTCCGGAGGCGTCGCGGTCACGGCCGTCGCGCCGGAGGAGGATGCGGCGGCCACGACCGATCCGACGCAGTCCGGCGCCGCGACGGCGGACGCGACGGCGGTGCACACGCCGGCAGGCTCCGACCTCTGGCTCGGCGAGTACTCCGCCGACACCGCGCTGACGCAACGACTGCAGATCCCGGCCGGGATGAGCGTGCTCGTCGCCTCGGACGGCACGGCTCCCGCGCCCGCGACCGTCTCGATCACCTGGCCGGTCGCCGCGACGACCCCCTGGGCGGGACCGCTGATCGTGCTGGGCGGTCTCTTCCTGATCGCCGGCATCGTGCTGTACGTCCTCGGCATCCGTCATGCCCGTCGTTCCCGCGGCCCGCGCCGCAAGGGACCCCCGCCGCTGCCGGTGACGGAGCCGATCGACATCGCCGTGGAGGGCACCGACAAGGGCGTGATCAGCTCCACGCCTCCGCGCCGGTCGCTGGGGCGGTCGCGGGTTCGCCGCGATCCCGCTGATCCTGGCCGCTCCGCTCGTGTTCGCGGGATGCTCGCCCGAGGCATGGCCCGAGTTCGTCGGCACCCCCGCGGCCACCCCGACGCCGACCGTGGTGGATGCCGAGGGCCAGCAGCGTCCGGCCGTGACCGACGCGCAGGCCGGGCAGATCGTGCAGCGCATCGCGCAGACGGTGGCCCAGGCCGACGCGAGCACGGACGCCAACCTCGCCGCCACGCGTCTCGACGGCGCGGCCCTCGCGGCCCGCACGACCGACTACACGCTGCGCAAGCAGATCCCGGACTACAAGGCGCTGCCGGCCATCCCGTCGGACTCGCTGCAGATCATCCTGCCGCAGGCCTACGACGAGTGGCCGCGGACGGTCATGGTCGTCGCCGATCAGAGCACGACGTCCACGATCATGATGCTCACGCAGAAGGACCCGTGGTCGAACTACAAGCTCGTCTACACCGGAGACCTCGGCGGATCGACCCAGCTGCCCGATCTCGCCCCCTGGTACATCGGCGCCTCTCAGGTCCCGCCGGACTCGACCTTCCTCACGATCCCGCCGGAGAAGCTCGCGGCGGCGTATGCGGACGTGCTGACCAACGGCGCGAACAGCGCCTCCGCGACGCTCTTCGACGAGAGCGCCGACGCGTTCAGCAAGAACGTCGCGGCCGACCGCCAGAAGCGTCTCGACGAGTTCAACTCGACCGCGACCAAGACCGGGACGCTCGAGTTCGGCGCGGCCGCGGGCTCGCAGACGCCGCTCGCGCTGGCGACCCTCGAGAGCGGTGCGATCGTGGCGGTGACGATCGATGAGACCGACACCGTCAAGCCGAGCCAGGCCGACGTCCTGATCAAGCTCGAGAACAACCCGACCGTGAAGGCGCTCACCGGCGTGTCCGAGTCCCAGACCGGTGTGACCACGACCTTCCAGGATCAGCTGTTCTTCTACGTCCCGGCGCAGGGCTCCTCCGAGCAGATCCGTGTGCTGGGGTACTCCTCGAACATCCTCGACGCGAAGGTGCTCCCGTGACCGATCCTCTGACCTCCCGTTCGGTGCTCCGCGGCGCCGTCGACCTCTCCGGGCTGCGCAATCGGCCCGCTCCGACCGCCGAGGGCGCGTCCCCGGCGCCCACGGGCTCCGGTTCCGGCGGTCTCGTGGTCGACGTGACGGACGCGACGTTCCCGCAGGTGCTGGAGCTCTCGCGCACCGTCCCGGTCGTCGTCGACCTCTGGGCCGAGTGGTGCGGACCGTGCAAGCAGCTGAGCCCCGTGCTCGAGAAGGTCGTGCGCGAGCTGGCCGGCCGGGTGCTGCTCGCGAAGGTCGACGTCGATGCGAACCCCCAGCTCCAGCAGGCCTTCCGGGCCCAGTCGATCCCGATGGTCGTCGCGCTCGTGGCCGGGCAGCCGGTGCCGCTGTTCACGGGCGCCGTGCCCGAGCAGCAGGTGCGCGAGGTGTTCGCCCAGCTGTTGCAGCTCGCGGCGCAGAACGGCGTCACCGGAACCCTCCCTTCGGGTGAGGACGCGACATCCGACGAGGGGGAGGAGCCCGCTCTCCCGCCGCTGCACGCCGAGGCCTTCGCGGCGATCGAGGAGGGCGACTACGCCCGGGCGATCTCGGCGTACGAGCGTGCGCTCGCGGAGAACCCGCACGACGACGACGCCCGTGCCGGCCTCGGACAGGTCACGCTGCTCGCGCGTGTGCAGAGTCTGGACCCGCAGGCCGCGCGTGCCGCCGCCGCGGCCGACCCGCTCGATGTGGCGGCGCAGTTCGACGTCGCCGACCTCGACCTGGCCGGCGGCCATGTCGACGACGCGTTCGGGCGTCTGCTCGAGCTGTTCCAGGCGCTGCCGGGAGACGCTCGCGGGCCGGTGCGCGAGCGTCTGCTCGAGCTGTTCGCGCTCGTGGGCGACGCCGATCCGCGCGTCGGCGCGGCGCGGCGCCGTCTCACGTCCCTCCTCTTCTGACCGCGAGACCAGTCCGCGGCGCCGAGACCGGCGATTAAACCGGCGGTCTCGGCGCGCGGGACTGGTCTCGCGGAAGAGGGGGTCAGTCGGCGGGGCGGTGGTGGAGCCACAGCGCGCCGAGCGGCGGCAGGGTCAGCACCGCGCGTCCCGCCTCATCCGTCTCGACGGCGCCCAGGTTTCCGACACCGGATCCGCCGTACTCGAGCGCATCCGTGTTGAGGATCTCCGTCCACCGGCCCGCCTCGGGCAGGTCGAGCGTGTAGCCGCCGACCGGGCTGCCGCTGAAGTTGCACACGACCGCGACCGTGTTCCCGTGATGGTCGCGGCGCACGAATGCCGACACATCGGGGTTCCAGCTCGGCCCGCCGATCCGGCTGAAGGCCGCGCCGTCGCTGTCGCGCGACCACAGCGCGGACTGCGCGCGGTAGGTGTGGTTCAGCGTCGCGACGAACCCGAGCAGCTGGGCGTGCGTGGGCTGGTCCAGCAGCCACCAGTCGAGCCCGCGCCCCTCGGACCACTCCGACATCTGCCCGAACTCCTGCCCCATGAACAGGAGCTGCTTGCCCGGGTGCCCCCACATGTACGCGAGGAACAGACGCATGTTCGCGAGCTTCTGCCAATGGTCTCCCGGCATCCGCCCGAACAGGCTGCCCTTCCCGTGCACGACCTCGTCGTGGCTGATGGGGAGCACGTAGTTCTCGCTGAAGGCGTAGACGAACGAGAACGACAGCTCGCCCTCGTGGTGCGCGCGATACATCGGATCGCGCGAGATGTAGACGAGCGAGTCGTTCATCCACCCCATGTTCCACTTGAAGCCGAAGCCCAGCCCGCCCGCGTTGGTGGGAGCGGTGACGCCGGGGAAGCTCGTCGACTCCTCCGCGATCATCGCGATGCCGGGATACCTCTTGTAGGCCGTGGCGTTCACCTCCTGGAGGAAGCGGATCGCGTCGAGGTTCTCGCGGCCGCCGTGCTCGTTCGGCAGCCAGTCGCCCGGCTCGCGGGAGTAGTCCAGGTACAGCATGGAGGCGACCGCGTCGACCCGGAGCCCGTCCACATGGAACTCCTCGAACCAGTACAGCGCGTTGGCGACGAGGAAGTTGCGCACCTCGCTGCGACCGTAGTCGAAGATCAGCGTGCCCCAGTCGCGGTGCTCGCCGCGCCGCGGATCCGGGTGCTCGTACAGCGGCTCGCCGTCGAATCGGGCCAACGCGAACGCATCCTTCGGGAAATGTCCGGGGACCCAGTCCATGATGACGCCGATGCCGGCCTGGTGGAGCCGGTCGATGAGGTAACGGAGGTCGTCGGGGGAGCCGAAGCGGCTCGTGGGCGCGTAGTACCCGGTGACCTGGTAGCCCCAGGAGCCGCCGAAGGGATGCTCGGCCAGCGGCAGGAACTCGATGTGCGTGAAGCCCTGCGACAGGATGTGCTCGATGAGCGCGTCCGCGGCCTCGCGGTACCCCAGTCCCGGACGCCACGAGCCCAGATGCACCTCGTACACCGACATCGGGCGGTCCAGCGGCGCCGTCGTGCTGCGCTCGTCGATCCACGCACCGTCGGACCACACGTGCTCCGACTCGGTCACGACGGATGCGGTGGCCGGCGGCACCTCCGCCTGCCGCGCCATCGGGTCGGCCTTCATGATCCATTCGCCGCCGCGCGTGAGCAGCTCGAACTTGTAGGAGGCCCCGGCGCCGATGGCCGGAACGAACAGCTCCCACACGCCGCTCGCGCCCAGGGAGCGCAGCGCATGGCCGGCGCCGTCCCACGCGTTGAAGTCGCCCACGACCCGCACCGCCTGCGCGTTCGGCGCCCAGACGGCGAACGCGACGCCGCGCACGCCGTCGTGCTCGCGCACGTGCGCGCCGAGCACCCGCCAGAGCTCCTCGTGCCGTCCCTCGCGGATGAGGTGCAGGTCGAGATCGCCGAGCACGGGCGTGTACCGGTAGGGATCGTCGGCGACCCAGTCCGGCGCGTCCTCGTAGCGGGCGTGGAGGCGATAGGCCTGCGGCTCGCCCTCGTAGGCCCCCTCCCACACGCCGTAGCGCACGTGGGCGAGCGGGACCTCGGTGCCGTCGGCGAGCTCGGCGGCGACGGATGCGGCCAACGGGCGCCGTGCCCGCACGGTCCAGCTCCCGTCGGTGTTCTCGTGCAGCCCCAGCACGTCGTGCGGGGCGAAGTAAGATCCCGAGGAGACGGCGTTCAGGACGTGATCGTCGACGGTGGTCATCGTGCCTCCTTCACATGCAGAATGTGGACCGGCTCGGCGAACGCGTCCAGGCGGACGTAGTCGTGGTCGCTCCAGGTCCAGTGAGCGCCCGTGACGAGGTCCTCCACCTCGAACGGTGTGCCCGGCTCGATGCCGAACGCCCGCGTGTCCAGGTGCACCGTCGTCTCCCGCGCCGAGTGCGGGTCGACGTTGGCGACCACGATCACGGTGTCCGCCTCGCCCGTGGGCGAGAGCGCGGCATCCAGGTGCTTGGAGTACACGAGGATGGCGTCGTCGTCGCTCCAGTGCGTCACGAGGTTGCGCAGCTGCCGGAGCGCGGGGTGCGCGCGGCGGATGTCGTTGAGCCGGCGCAGATACGGCGCCAGCGAGTCGCCGCTCGCCTCCGCGGCATCCCAGTCGCGCAGCTTGTACTCGTACTTCTCGTTGTCGATGTTCTCCTCGGAGCCCGGGCGCGCCACGTTCTCGTACAGCTCGTAGCCCGCGTACACGCCGTACAGAGGCGCCGCCGTCGCCGCGATCGCGGCCCGGATCTTGTACGCCGGGCGTCCGCCGAACTGCAGGTACTCGGTGAGGATGTCGGGCGTGTTGACGAACAGGTTCGGGCGCAGGAAGTCGGCCGTCTCGGTGGCCACCGCGGTCAGGAACTCCTCCAGCTCCGCCTTGGTGTTGCGCCAGGTGAAGTAGGTGTAGCTCTGCTGGAATCCGGCGGCCGCCAGCGCCTGCATGGGCGCGGGGCGCGTGAAGGCCTCCGCGAGGAAGACGATGTCCGGGCGTTCGGCGTTGACCGTCCGGATGAGCCACTCCCAGAACTGCAGGGGCTTGGTGTGGGGGTTGTCGACGCGGAAGATCCGCACGCCCTGAGCGATCCAGTGCCGCACGATGCGCAGCACCTCGGCACGGAGCCCCTCCGGGTCGTTGTCGAAGTTGATCGGGTAGATGTCCTGGTACTTCTTGGGCGGGTTCTCGGCGTACGCGATCGTGCCGTCCGGGAGCGTCGTGAACCACTCCGGGTGCTGCGTGACCCAGGGATGGTCGGGCGAGGCCTGGAGCGCGAGGTCGAGCGCGACCTCGAGTCCCGCGGCGTTCGCCGTGCGGACGAAGGCGCGGAAGTCGGCGAGCGTCCCGAGATCGGGGTGCACCGCGTCGTGCCCGCCCGCGGAAGAGCCGATCGCCCACGGCGAGCCGGGGTCGCCGCTTCCGGCCTCCAGCGTGTTGTTGGGTCCCTTGCGGTTGCGTTCGCCGATCGGGTGGATCGGCGGAAGGTAGAGGACGTCGAAGCCCATCCCCGCGACGCCCGGCAGCCGCTCGGCGGCGGTTCGGAAGGTGCCGCTCTTGATCCGGCCGTCCTTCAGCCGCCGCGCGCCCTCGGAGCGGGGGAAGAACTCGTACCACGCGCCGACGCCGGCGCGTTCGCGTTCGACGAGCAGCTCCCGTTCGGGCCCGAGCGTGGTCAGCTCCTGCACCGGTCGCGCGGCGAACACCGCTGCGATCACGGCGTCCTCGACGATGGCGAGCGCGAGGTCGTCTCCCACCTCGGGGTCGCGCAGCTCCCGCGCGCGCTCACGCAGCAGCCGGCGTTCGGGCGCGGGCCTCGAGCTCTCGGCGGCCGCGCGTGCGAACAGCAGGGCGCCGAGCTCGCGCATGAGCGGCGTGTCGACATCCGCCGCGATCTTCACCGTCGCGGCATGCCGCCACGTGGCGTAGGCGTCCGCGAAGGACTCGAACCGGTAGGTCCAGACGCCCTCGGCGAGCAGCGCCACCTCGGTGTGCCACCGGTCGAAGCCGTCCTCGTCGGGCGTGAGGCGGTGCAGCGACGACGTGCCGTCGGGGGCGGTGAGCCGCAGGTGCACGCCGATGCGGTCGTGCCCCTCGCGGAACGCGGTCACGCGGAACGGCACGACCTCGCCCGAGAACGCCGAGGGCCGGTACGGCCCCGCCTCGACGTGGGGACGCGACGCGCCCAGCGGGATGCGTCCGGCGACGGTGTCGTGCATCGCGGCGGCGTCCACGGCGGGACGGAGCGGGATCGCGGACGCACTGCGCCAGGGGGGTGAGGTCTCAGAAGCGGCTGCCACGCAATGAACCTACCCCGCCGCCGCGGATGCGGAACACCGGGTTGCGCAGGCTCACTCGGCGCGGAACAGGTGCATCGAGGTGGGGGGAGTGGGAACGATCTCACCCGGGACGAGGACCGGCTCCTCGGGGGAGGGCCGCTCCTCCGCGCTGCTCCACAGCGACACGTAGCGGGTCACCCCGTCCACCTCGGGCAGCGTCACCTCGATCGGGCTCTCGTTGCCGTGGACGATCAGCAGGATGCGGTTGAGCGACTCCGTCTCGGGCGTCGAGGTGGCCAGGTACTGCAGGGTCCGGTGCGAGGGATCGGTCCAGCGCTCGCCCGACATGGTCTCGCCGTGCTGGTCGTACCACTGCATGACGGAAGCGGACGGCGTCTCCTGCTCCAGCCGTGCGAAGCGGATGGGGCGCAGGGCGGGGTTGTCGTGTCGGAGGGCGATCAGTCGCCGCGTGTGAGCGAGCAGATCGTCCTGCCAGGGCTCCAGATCCCAGTCGAGCCAGGTGAGAGCCGAGTCGTGGCAGTAGGCGTTGTTGTTCCCGCGCTGCGTGCGCCCGATCTCGTCGCCGGCGGTGAGCATGGGGATGCCGGCGGAGAGCAGCAGGGTGCCGAGCAGGTTTCGGATGGCCTTGCGCCGCGTCGCGAGGATCTGCGCGTCGGTCGTCGGGCCTTCGGCGCCGTGGTTGAAGGAGCGGTTGGTGTCGGCGCCGTCGCGGTTCTGCTCGCCGTTGCCGAGGTTGTGCTTGACGTCGTACGAGACGAGGTCGGCGAGGGTGAAGCCGTCATGCGCCGTGACGAAGTTGATGCTCGCGAGCGGCCCGCGCTCGGCGCTGAACGTGTTCGAGGAGCCGGCGAGCCGGGTCGCGAAACCACCGACGCCGACGGGGGCGGTGGAGGCGCGTCGGGCGTAGTCCACATCGCTCAGCCAGAAGTTGCGGACCCGGTCGCGATAGCGGTCGTTCCACTCGTGCCAGCCGTCGCCGAAGTTGCCGGTCTGCCAGCCGCCCATCCCGACGTCCCACGGCTCGGCGATCTTCTTGACGTCCGCGAGGGCGGGATCCGTCGCGATGGCGCGGAGGAGGGGGTGATCGGGGGTGAACACGTGGTCGGCGTCCCGCCCGAGGGTCACGGCGAGGTCGAGCCGGAAGCCGTCCACCTGCACCTCGGTGGCCCAGTAGCGCATCGAGTCCAGCGCGAGCCGAGCCGCGGCGTCGACGGAGGTGTCGACCGAGTTGCCGCATCCGGTCACATCGATGTACGCGCCGTTCTCGTCCTGGCGGTAGTAGTGGCGGTTGTCGAGCCCGCGCAGGCTCGTGCGGGGGCCGCCGAGCCCTTCTTCCGCGGTGTGGTTGTAGACGACGTCGAGCACGACCTCGAGCCCCGCCTGATGCAGGAGCTTGACCATGCCCTTGACCTCGCGGAGCACGGCGGAGGGGCCCTCCCGGCGGGCCGCCTCGCTCGCGTACGCGGCGTGCGGGGCGAAGAAGCCCAGGGTGTTGTAGCCCCAGTAGTTGTCGAGCCCGAGCTGGAGCAGCCGCGGCTCGGACGCGAAGGCGTGGATCGGCAGCAGCTCGACGGTCGTGACCCCGAGGTTCAGCAGGTGCTCGATCATGGCGGGATGCGCGAGCCCCGCGTACGTCCCGTGCAGCGCCGGCGGCACCCCGGGGTGGCGCTTGGTGAGACCCTTCAGGTGGCCCTCGTAGATGACCGTGCGGTCCAGCGGGGATGCCGGGCTTGGTCACATCGCCCCAGTCGAAGCCGTCGTCGACGACGGCCGAGCGCCAGTCGCCGAAGCCGCCGCTGACGAGCCCGCGTGCGTAGGGGTCGAGCAGCAGGCTCTGCGGGTTGAACGTGTTGCCGCCCCCCGCGGGCCCCGATGCCCGGAGCGCGTACCGCGTGCCGACCGTGAGCAGCGGCGTGGTGACCTCCCACACCCCGCCCGGACCGCGTGTGAGCGGCGCGGTGTCGGTGACCCAGTCGAGGTCGCTCTCGTCGAAGACGACGAGCTCGATCGCCTCGGCGTTCTGGGACCAGACGCGCAGCGTGCCCGCGCCGTCGTGCAGGCGCACGCCGAGGTCGTCGAGCGCGGGGTCCAGGACCCCGGAGACGGATGCGGGCGGCGCGGTCGTGTTCGGGCTGACCATGCCGACTACCCTAGCCACGCTTTGTGACCCCCTCGTGACGGCACCGGGTGTCAGGATCGACGACACCTGGCGTCGGCCCGCGGATGTGTCGGGTCCCCGGGCGGACCGGAACGCCGCCGCGCGTGCGACAGTGGAGGGGTGACGGTGTACCTGGACCATGCGGCGACCTCGCCCCTGCGTCCGGAGGCGCGCGCGGCCTGGCTGGCGGCGGCCGAGATCGACGGCAACGCCTCGTCGATCCATGGCGCGGGCCAGGATGCGCGCCGGGTGCTCGAGGAGTCGCGGGAGCGGCTGGCCGTCGTGCTCGGCTGCGAGCCGATCGAGGTCGTGCTGACATCGGGGGGCACCGAGTCGATCAACCTCGCCCTCAAGGGGCTGTGGGAGGCCGGAGCGGCGGATCGGCGGGCCGTGGTGCTGCCGGACGGCGAGCACCACGCGACGCTCGAGGCCGTGCAGTGGCTCGGGCGCGCGGTCGGCGCCGAGATCCGGCACGTCGGACTGGATGCGGCCGGTGCCATCCCCGTCTCGCGGTTCGCCGCGAGCCTGCCGGGCGCGCGCGTGGCGACGGCGATGGTGGCCAACAACGAGGTCGGCACGATCAATGACGCGGCGGGGCTCGCGCGCGCGGCGTCGGAGGCGGGCGTGCCGTTGCACCTGGACGCGGTGGCCGCGTTCGGTCATCTGCCGCTCGCGTTCGCCGAGCTGCGGGGCGCCGCGCCCGCCGGCGCCGGCCTCGTGGCCCTCAGCGTCTCGGCGCACAAGATCGGCGGCCCGGTCGGCGTCGGCGCGCTCGTGGTCGCCCGCACGGCGGCGCTGGCGGCGCAGCTGCACGGCGGTGCGCCCCAGCGCGGGCTGCGCGCCGGCACGCAGGACGTCGCGGGGGCCGCGGCCTTCGCGGCGGCGGCGGAGGCTGCCGCCGCGGAGCTCGAGGGGGAGGCCGCACGGCTGACGGCGCTGCGCGACCGGCTGGCGGACGGCATCCTCGACCGTGTCCCGGCGAGCCGGGTGCTCGGCGATCGTGTGCGGCGCCTCCCCGGCAACGTCCATGCGCTGTTCGAGGGAGCGAGCGGCGAGACGCTGCTGTTCCTGCTCGACCGGGAGGGCGTGCGCGTCTCCACCGGATCCGCCTGCCAGGCGGGCGTGCCCGAGCCCTCGCACGTGGTCATGGCGCTCGGACTCGACGAGACGGCCGCGCGGTCGGTGCTGCGCTTCACGCTCGGCCGCACCACCACCGCGAGCGACGTGGACGAGGTGCTCCGCGTCCTCCCCGCCGCGGTCGAGCGCGCGCGCGCCGCCTCCGGCCACCGCTCGTAGACTGGAACGATGCGGATGCTGGCGGCGATGAGCGGCGGCGTCGACTCCGCCGTGGCCGCCGCACGCGCGGTCGAGGCGGGGCACGACGTCGTCGGCGTGCACCTCGCGCTCTCGCGCGCGGGCGGGACGCTCCGCGCCGGCAGCCGGGGATGCTGCACGATCGAGGACGCGATGGACGCTCGGCGTGCGGCGGACCGGCTCGGCATCCCCTTCTACGTCTGGGACTTCTCGGAGCGTTTCCGCGACGACGTGATCGAGGACTTCGTCGCGGAGTACCGCGCCGGCCGCACGCCCAACCCGTGCATGCGCTGCAACGAGAAGATCAAGTTCGCCGCCCTTCTCGAACGCGCCGTCGAGCTGGGCTTCGACGCCGTGTGCACAGGACACTACGCGAGCCTCGTCGACGGGCCCGAGGGGCGGGAGCTGCACCGTGCGAGCGACGCCGCGAAGGACCAGTCGTACGTGCTCGGGGTGCTCACGGCCGAACAGCTCGCCCACACCTACTTCCCCCTCGGCGCGACGCCGTCGAAGGCGCTCGTGCGCGCCGAGGCGGAGGCACGCGGCCTGAGCGTGGCGCACAAGCCGGACAGCCACGACATCTGCTTCATCCCGGACGGGGACACGCGCGGCTGGCTCGCCGAGCGCGTGGGATCGACGCCGGGCGAGATCGTCGACCGCACCGGGGCGGTCGTCGGCGCACACGAGGGCGCGCATGCCTACACGGTGGGGCAGCGCCGCGGGCTGCACCTGGGGGTTCCCGCTGCGGACGGCAAGCCCCGCTTCGTCCTGGAGGTGCGGCCCGTCTCGAACACGGTCGTGGTGGGGCCCAAGGAGGCGCTGGCGACGGCGGAGATCGCGGGCAGCCGCCACAGCTGGGCCGGCCGTGCGCCGGCGGCCGCATCCTTCGACTGCGCCGTGCAGATCCGTGCCCACGCCGATCCCGTGCCGGCGGCGGCGCGCGTCGAGGACGGCACCGTCACGGTGCGCCCCGAGGCGCCGCTGGACGGTGTCGCGCCCGGCCAGACGGCGGTCCTGTACGCCGGCACGCGCGTGCTGGGGCAGTTCACGATCGACCGCACGGTGTCGGCGGTACCGGCCTAGCCGCAGCCGGTGCGCCCGCGGTCGCAGAATCGCGTGGATGTCGCACGATCCCGGCGTGTTGCTGCGACATCCGTGCGTTCCTGCGACGCGCGCGCGGACCCGGTGTCCAGCCCCGGGCGGGTGTCCGCCGTGCTGCCTAGACTTGCCGGGTGGCGGATGAGCGGATCGACAACGACCTGACCCTCGACGACGCGCGGGGCGAGGCCCGGACGCTGACCGAGCGCATCCTCGGCGCCCGCGACGCCTACTACGGCGCCGACGCCGAGATCGTCGACGACGCGACCTATGACGCGTGGATGCGTCGGCTCGAGCAGATCGAGCACGCCTACCCGGAGCTGCAGGGGCAGGACTCGCCCACCCTCTCGGTCGGGGCCGCGGGGGCGACGGATCTGGTCACGATCGAGCACGCCGAGCGCATGCTGAGCCTGGACAACGTGTTCTCGCCCGAGGAGCTGCGCGACTGGTGCCACAAGACGCAGGACGCGGCGGGCCGGAGCGTCGCCTGGCTCACCGAGCTGAAGATCGACGGTCTGGCGATCAGCCTGCGCTATGAGAACGGCGTCCTCACCTCCGCCGCCACCCGCGGCGACGGGCGGGTGGGCGAGCTCGTCACCGAGAACGCCCTTCGGCTCGCCGACGTGCCCGAGCGTCTGAGCGGCCGGGACCACCCCGCCCTGGTCGAGGTGCGGGGCGAGGTGTTCATCCCGGTCGCCGCCTTCGAAGAGCTCAACGCGCTGCAGGCGCGGCTCCGCGAGCGCGCGGTCGCGGAGGCCCGCGAGCGTGCCGAGCGTCGGAACGGCGCCTTCGACGAGGAACGGGCGCGGGCGGCGGCACAGCGACGTTTCCCGGCCTTCGCGAACCCGCGCAACGCGGCCAGCGGCGGCCTCCGGCAGCAGCTCGACAAGAAGACCGGGCTCGAACGCGAGGCGGCACTGGCCCGCATCGGCGCGCTCCGGCTCTACGTCCACGGCATCGGCGCCTGGCAGGACCCGCCGGTGTCGGCCCAGAGCGAGGTGTACGAGCTCCTGCGCGGATGGGGACTCCCGGTGAGCCCGCACAACCGCGTCAACCCCGACACCGACGGGGTGCTCGAGTTCGTCGCCTACTTCGGTGAGCATCGGCACGACGTCGAGCACGAGCTCGACGGGATCGTCGTCAAGGTCGACGAGCTCGCGCTGCACGACGAGCTGGGAGCGACGAGCCGCGCTCCGCGCTGGGCGATCGCCTACAAGTACCCGCCCGAGCAGGTCAACACCCGGCTCCTGGACATCGTCGTGTCGGTCGGCCGCACCGGCCGCGCCACGCCCTTCGCCGTCATGGAGCCGGTGCGTGTGGCGGGCTCGGTCGTGCGCCAGGCCACGCTGCACAACCAGGACGTCGTGAAGGCCAAGGGCGTGCTGATCGGAGACGTGGTCGTGCTCCGCAAGGCGGGCGATGTGATCCCAGAGGTCCTGGGCCCGGTGGCCGAGCTCCGCGACGGCAGCGAGCGCGCCTTCGTCATGCCGTCCGACTGCCCCGAGTGCGGCACGCCCCTGGCTCCCGCGAAAGAGGGGGACATCGACCTGCGGTGCCCGAACGCCCGGTCGTGCCCGGCCCAGGTGCGCGGGCGCGTCGAGCACATCGGATCGCGCGGCGCGCTCGACATCGAGGCGCTGGGCGAGGTGACCGCGGCAGCGCTGACCCAGCCCGACGTCCCCGCGCGTCCGCCGCTCGACACCGAGGCGGGCCTGTTCGACCTCACGCTCGAGGAGCTCGTGCCGATCGAGGTCGTCGTGCGCGACGCCGAGACGGGCGAGAAGAAGGTCGACGAGACGACGGGCGAGTTCGTGCGCCGCGCCCCGTTCCAGAAGCTCGGCCCGGCGCAGTACCCGCCGGGCACGGAAGAGCTCGACGCCGCCGAGCGCCGGCGTCGTGGCATCCGCAAGGACTACCGCGAGACCCTGCCCTCCGAGCAGGCGGTCAAGCTGCTCGCCGAGCTCGAGAAGGCGAAGACGAAGGAGCTCTGGCGCCTGCTCGTCGCCCTCAACATCCGTCACGTCGGCCCCGTCGCCGCGCGGGCGCTCGCGCAGTGGTTCGGCTCGCTGGACGCGATCCGTGGCGCGACGCGCGAGGAGCTCGCCGCGGTCGAGGGCGTGGGCGGGATCATCGCCGACGCCGTGCTCGACTGGTTCGAGATCGACTGGCACCGCGACATCGTCGAGCGCTGGGCTGCGGCAGGGGTGCGATGGCAGACTCCCGGGCACCCGGGGCCCGGCGCGGCGACCGCCGACGGCGGCGTGCTCGAGGGCGTCACGGTCGTCGCCACGGGGTCGCTCGAGGGGTACACGCGCGAGGGCGCCCAGGAGGCGATCATCGCCGCCGGCGGCAAGGCCGCGTCCAGCGTGTCGAAGAAGACCGACTTCGTGGCGGCGGGGCCGGGCGCCGGCTCCAAGCTCGCGAAGGCCGAGGAACTCGGGCTCCGCATCATCGACGCCGCCCAGTTCCGGATCCTCGTGGAGC
This sequence comes from Microbacterium sp. SORGH_AS_0888, assembly GCF_030818905.1. Taxonomy (NCBI): domain Bacteria; kingdom Bacillati; phylum Actinomycetota; class Actinomycetes; order Micrococcales; family Microbacteriaceae; genus Microbacterium; species Microbacterium sp. SORGH_AS_0888. Next base: position 930,146 of record NZ_JAUTAZ010000001.1, on the reverse strand, counting down.
AGGGGCCCGCGGCACTCGACCCCGGCGAGCCCGACGCGGACTGAGCGACGCGTAAGCTCGAACGTCATGGCCATCGGAGCGACGATCTACACCTTCGACGTGCAGTTGGCGGATGTCGACCGCGGTGTCTACGACAGCGCCTCGCTCCGCCTCGCGCGTCACCCCTCCGAGACGGACGCGTTCATGGTCACGCGTCTGCTCGCCTACTGCCTCGAGTTCGAGGAGGGGATCGCCTTCGGCGGCGGGATCTCCTCGACCGAGGAGCCCGCGGTCCTCGTCCGGGATGCGACGGGACGCCTGACCGCGTGGATCGAGGTCGGCGCGCCCGACGCCGAACGCCTGCATCTCGGCAGCAAGGCCGCCGACCGCACCCGCGTCTACACGCACCGCGATCCGGCGAAGGTCGCCGCCGCATGGGCGGGCAGACGCATCCATAGGGCGGACGAGATCGTGCTCCGCAGCTTCGATCCCGGCTTCGTCGATGCCGCCGTGGCGACCCTCGGCCGCCGCAACGACGTCGTGCTGACCGTGACCGACTGCCAGGTCTACCTCGAGCTCAACGGGCAGGCGCTCAGCTCCGGCCTGCACGAGCAGACGGCGGGCTGAGCGGCTCAGCCCTTGTGGCGCGGCTTGCGGAAGGGCTTGTCGCCGCGGTCCTCCCGCGGAGCGCGGTCGTCGCGGTCGGTGCGGGGCCGGCGCTCGAACCGGTCGCCGTCCCGACCGCCGCTCCGCCGCCCCGCCGGGCCCCGGTCCGGGGCGATCTCGATCAACCGGCCTGAGATGCGGGTGTCGCGGAGCCGGTCGAGCACCGACGGGTCCAGGTTCGCCGGCAGCTCGACGATCGAGAAGTCCGGGCGGATGTTGATGGCTCCGAAGTCGTCGCGTCCGAGGCCGCCCTCGTTCGCGAGCGCGCCGACGATCTGTCGCGGCTCGACCCGGTGGCGACGGCCGACCTCGATGCGATAGGGCACGTAGTCCCCGCGGCCGCGACGCTCGCCGCGCGGCTCGCGGGCGGTCCGCTCGCGAGCCGGCCGGTTGTCGGCCTGCACCGCCTTGGCGAGCGGGTCGTCGGCGGGGTCGAGCAGGAGCGGGGTCTCGCCCTGGGCCACGATCGCCAGGGCGGCGGCGACATCCCCCTCGGGGACGTCGTGATGGCGCACGTAGTGCGCGATCACGTCGCGGAACGCCTCGACCCGTGCGGTGTCGGCGAGCGCTGCGGTGATCGCGTCGTCGAACCGGGCCAGCCGCGTCGTGTTGACGTCCTCCGTCGTGGGCAGCTGCATCTGGGTCGGCTGCTGCCGTGTCGCGCGCTCGATGTGGGTCAGCAGGTAGCGCTCGCGGGGCGTGATGAAGCTGATCGCATCGCCGGTGCGGCCGGCACGGCCCGTGCGGCCGATCCGGTGCACGTACGACTCGGTGTCGGTGGGGATGTCGAAGTTGACGACATGGCTGATGCGTTCGACGTCGAGGCCGCGGGCGGCGACATCCGTGGCGACGAGGATGTCGAGCTTGCCGTCCTTCAGCTGGTTCACGCTCCGTTCGCGCTGCACCTGCGGCACGTCGCCGTTGATGGCGGCCGCGGAGTAGCCGCGCGCACGGAGCTTCTCGGCCAGCGTCTCGGTCTCGTTCTTCGTGCGGACGAAGACGATCATGCCGTCGAAGTTCTCGACCTCGAGGATGCGGGTGAGCGCATCGACCTTCTGCGCGTAGGAGACGACGAGGTACCGCTGCGTGATGTTGGTGTTCGTCGCTGTGGTGGAGGCGATCGTGATCTCCTCCGGGTCGCGCAGGTACTGCTGCGCGAGCCGCCGGATCTGCGGCGGCATCGTGGCGGAGAAGAGGGCGACCTGCTTCTCCTCGGGCGTCTGGGCGAGGATCTGCTCGACATCCTCTGCGAAGCCCATCTTGAGCATCTCGTCGGCCTCGTCGAGGACGAGGTAGCGCAGCTCCGACAGGTCGAGGGTGCCCTTGGCGAGGTGGTCCATGATGCGTCCGGGCGTGCCGACCACGACGTGCACGCCGCGGCGCAGCGCCGACAGCTGCACGCCGTAGCCCTGCCCGCCGTAGACGGGGAGGACGTGGACGCCCTTCATCCGCGAGGCATACGACTCGAACGCCTCGCACACCTGGAGGGCCAGCTCGCGGGTCGGGGCGAGCACGAGCGCCTGCGGCGTCTTCTGCGCCAGGTCCAGGCGTTCGAGCACGGGCAGCGCGAACGCCGCCGTCTTGCCGGTCCCGGTCTGCGCCATGCCGACGACGTCGCGGCCGGACAGCAGCGTCGGGATCGTCTCGGCCTGGATGGCGGAGGGGGTCTCGTAGCCGAGGTCCTTGATGGCCTTCAGGACCGGTCCGGTGATCCCGAGATCCTCGAATCCGGGGGTCGCGGGCGATTCCTCGGGGGCGTCGGAGAGAGCGATGTCGTCAGGGGTCACTTCCCAACGTTAGCGCGCGTGGGCGGGATCCGCGGCGAAAAGCCCGCTCACGCGCCGGAGTCGCTTGCCAGGAGCTGCTCGCGCACCTGCCGGCGCAGCACCTTGCCGATGAGCGAGCGGGGAAGCTCGTCGACGATCTCGACGCGTCGCGGCACCTTGTAGGCGGTCAGCGTCGAGCGGGCGAAGTCGCGCACGGACTCCGGATCGACCGTCGCGCCCTCGCGTGCGACGACGGCGGCCACGACGTCCTCGCCGGAGTGCGCGCTCGGCATCGCGACGACGGCGACGTCCTCGATGTCCGCATGCTGGCGGAGCGCGTTCTCGACCTCGGTCGGGGAGACGTTGAACCCGCCCGTGATGATGAGCTCCTTGATGCGGTCGACGATCCGCACGAAGCCCGCGTCGTCGATCGTGACGATGTCGCCCGTGCGGAACCAGCCGTCGACGAACACGTCCGCCGTCTCCTCGGGCCGGCCGTAGTAGCGGGAGAACACCTGGGGTCCGCGGACGAGCAGCTCTCCGGGCTCGCCCGCCGGCACATCGCGTCGTGGGTCGTCGGGATCGACGACGCGGCATTCGGTCCCCGGAAGCGGCAGCCCCACGGTGCCGGGCACGCGGTTCTCCGCCACCGGGTTCGCCATGAGGACGGGCGAGCACTCGCTGAGCCCGTAGCCTTCGACGAGGTATCCGCCCGACGCCTCCTCGAAGGGCACGACGAGACCGTGGTCCAGCGCCATCGCGCCGGAGATCGCGATCCGCGTGCCCGCAAGCGGGATGCCGGTCTCCCGCGAGCGGTCGAGGAGGCGCTGCGCGATCGGCGGCACGAGCGGGAGGAAGGTCGCGGGGTGCCTGCGGGTGACGGCGAGCACGAGATCGGGGTCGAACTTCGGGAACAGCACGAGCCGTGCGCCCATCGACATGGCGAAGGTCAGGCAGAGTGTGAGCCCGTAGGCATGGAACATCGGCAGCACGGCGTACACGACGCATCCCTCGCCCCGCGTGATCGTGGGCACCCAGGCGCGCGCCTGAGCCGCGTTCGCGAGCAGGTTGCGGTGCGAGAGCTCGGCGCCCTTGGGGGAGCCGGTCGTGCCGCTCGTGTACTGGATGACGGCCAGGCTGTCGGTGGCGGGGCGCAGATGCGCCGCCGGCAGCGGGGCGTGCCGGAGGAGGCTCTTCCACTCGATCGCCCCGGACACGGGGCTGCGCAGGGCGTCGCACGAGGTCCGCGCCTTCGCGACCGGCAGGCGCAGCGCCAGGCGCATCCGCAGCGGCATCGCCTCGACGACGTCGACCGCGATCAGGGTCGTGACCGCGAGATCGGCGGGGAATGCCTGGACGGTGGCTACGACCTTGCTCCAGACGATCGCGGTCGTCGCCCCGTGGTCCTGGAACTGCGTGCGCAGCTCGCGTGGCGTGTAGAGCGGATTGTGCTCGACGACGACCGCCCCGAGCCGCAGCACGGCGTAGAAGGCGACGATGTGCTGCGGGCAGTTGGGGAGGACGATCGCGACGCGGTCGCCGGCTCGCACGCCGCGCTCGTGCAGAGCGGCGGCCACCCGGTCGACCTGCTCCTGCAGAGAGCGATAGCTCGTCTCGCGGCCGAAGAACTCGAGCGCGGGGGCATCGGGATCCTCGTGGACGGAGGCGGCGAGGATGTCGGTGAGGCACCCGGTGACGGGGTCGAGATCCGACGGCACCCCCTCGGCGTAGCTGCGGATCCAGGGGCGAGGAGGATCGTACGTCGTCACGGGCCCAGCCTAGGCGGCGAGCCGTCGGCAGCGGGGCGCCGGCGCGGAGAACCCTAGACTTGACGGGTGTCTGAATTCACCCCCGAACTCGTGCGCCATCTCGGTGTGCTCGCTCGCATCCAGCTGAGCGACGCCGAAGTGGAGCGGCTCACCGGCCAGCTCGACGCGATCGTCGACAACATCGCCAAGGTGTCGGAGGTCGCCACCCCCGACGTCCCGGCGACCAGCCACCCCATCCCGATGCAGAACGTGTTCCGCGAGGACGTCGTGGGGGAGACGCTGACCGCCGCCCAGGCGCTGCAGAACGCGCCCGACAGCGACGGCACCCGCTTCCGCGTGACCGCGATCCTGGGGGAGGAGCAGTGAGCGAGCTGATCACGATGACGGCGGCCGACCTCGCCGCCCGCATCGGCGCGGGAGACGTCTCGAGCGTCGAGGCGACCCGTGCGCACCTCGATCGGATCGAGGCGGTGGACGGCGACATCCACGCCTTCCTGCACGTGAGCGAGAACGCGCTGGCGGTCGCGGCCGACATCGACGCGCGTCGATCCGCGGGCGAGCGGCTCGGCGAGCTGGCCGGCGTCCCGCTGGCGATCAAGGACGTGCTCGTCACGACCGACATGCCCTCCACGAGCGGGTCGAAGATCCTCGAGGGGTACATGTCGCCCTTCGACGCGACCGTGGTCGCCAAGGCACGTCGCGCGGGGCTCGTCCCGCTCGGCAAGACCAACATGGACGAGTTCGCGATGGGGTCCTCGACCGAGCACTCCGCATACGGCCCGACCCGCAACCCGTGGGACCTCGAGCGCATCCCCGGCGGCTCGGGCGGTGGCTCGGCCGCCGCCGTCGCTGCTTTCGAAGCGCCCCTCGCGCTGGGGTCCGACACCGGCGGCTCGATCCGTCAGCCCGCGCACGTCACCGGGACGGTGGGCGTGAAGCCGACCTACGGCGCCGTCAGCCGCTACGGCTCTATCGCGCTCGCCTCGAGCCTGGACCAGGTCGGCCCCGTCTCGCGCACCGTGCTCGATGCGGCGCTGCTGCACGACGTGATCGGCGGCCACGACGCGAACGACTCGACCTCGCTCCCGGACGCGTGGCCCTCCTTCGCCGCCGCCGCCCGTGAGGGCGCCACCGGCGAGGTGCTGAAGGGCCTGCGCGTCGGGGTGATCTCGCAGCTCCCCGACAGCGGATTCCAGCCCGGCGTGTCCGCATCCTTCCGTGCGGCGCTGGCCACGCTCGAGGCGCAGGGCGCGGAGATCGTGGACATCGACGCCCCGCACTTCGAGTACGGCGTCGCCGCGTACTACCTCATCCTCCCCGCCGAGGCGTCCAGCAACCTGGCCCGGTTCGACTCCGTGCGCTTCGGGATGCGGGTCGAGGTGCCGGGCGGCACGGTCGAGGACGTGATGTCCGCGACCCGCGACGCCGGCTTCGGCGACGAGGTCAAGCGGCGCATCATCCTCGGCACCTATGCCCTGTCCGCCGGCTACTACGACGCCTACTACGGCTCGGCGCAGAAGGTGCGCACCCTCATCCAGCGCGACTTCGCCGCCGCGTTCGACCGGGTCGACGTGATCGCCACGCCGACCTCGCCCACGACCGCGTTCCGTCTCGGCGAGCAGCTCGACGACCCGTTGCAGATGTACCTCAACGACGTCACGACGATCCCGGCGAACCTCGCGGGCGTCCCCGGCATCTCCATCCCCTCGGGGCTGAGCGAGCAGGACGGCCTGCCCGTCGGCATCCAGTTCCTCGCACCGGCCCGCGAGGACGCCCGGCTGTACCGGGTGGGAGCGGCGCTCGAGGCGCTGCTGGTCGATTCGTGGGGAGCGCCGCTGCTGTCGCGCGCCCCGAAGCTGGGAGGGGACCGCTGATGGCCAAGGACGCGCTGCTGAGCTTCGAGGAGGCGCTGGAGCTGTTCGAGCCGGTGCTCGGCTTCGAGGTGCACGTCGAGCTCAACACGAAGACCAAGATGTTCTCGGCCGCGCCGAACTCGTTCGGTCGCGAGCCCAACACCGACCTGGCACCGGTCGATCTGGGACTGCCCGGCTCGCTGCCCGTCGTCAACGGGCAGGCCGTGCGGTACTCGATCAGCCTCGGCCTCGCGCTCGGCTGCTCGATCGCGGGCTCCAGCCGGTTCGCGCGGAAGAACTACTTCTACCCCGACCTGGGCAAGAACTATCAGATCTCGCAGTACGACGAGCCCATCGCCTTCGACGGACAGGTGGACGTCGAGCTCGCCGACGGCACGATCGTGACGGTGCCGATCGAGCGCGCCCACATGGAGGAGGACGCCGGCAAGCTCACCCACGTCGGCTCGACCGGCCGCATCCAGGGGGCGTCCTCGTCGCTCGTCGACTACAACCGCGCGGGGGTCCCGCTGGTCGAGATCGTCACGCGCCCGATCTTCGGCGCCGAGCATCGGGCACCGGAGATCGCGAAGGCGTACGTCCAGACGATCCGCGACATCGTGCTGGCGCTCGGGATCTCGGACGCCCGGATGGAGCGGGGAAACCTCCGCTGCGATGCGAACGTGTCGCTCCGGCCGCGCGGTCAGGAGAAGCTCGGGACCCGCACCGAGACGAAGAACGTCAACTCGATGCGCTCGGTCGAGCGCGCCGTGCGCTACGAGATCCAGCGTCAGGCGGCGATCCTCAAGGCCGGCGGCGCCATCACGCAGGAGACGCGGCACTGGCACGAGGACACCGGGACGACCTCGCCCGGTCGTCCCAAGTCGGACGCCGACGACTACCGGTACTTCCCCGAGCCCGACCTGCTGCCGGTCGTCCCCGACCCGGCCCTGATCGACCAGCTCCGCGCGGCGCTGCCGGAGCCTCCGGCTGCGCGTCGACGGCGTCTCAAGGCCGAGTGGGGCTTCACCGACCTCGAGTTCCAGGACGTCGCCAACGGCGGCATCCTCGCCGAGGTCGAGGCCACGATCGCCGCCGGCGCCTCGCCCGCCGCCGCGCGCAAGTGGTGGACGGGCGAGATCGCCCGTATCGCGAACGCGCAGGAGCGCGAGGCCGCGGAGCTCGTGACGCCCGCGGACGTCGCCGCGCTCCAGGCGCTCGTGGACGCGGGGACGCTCACCGACAAGCTGGCGCGTCAGGTGCTCGAGGGCGTCATCGCCGGCGAGGGGACGCCGCAGGAGGTCGTGGATGCCCGTGGTCTCGCGGTCGTCTCGGACGATGGCGCGTTGATCGCGGCGATCGACGAGGCGCTCGCGGCGCAGCCGGACGTGCTCGCGAAGATCCGGGACGGCAAGGTTCAGGCCGCGGGCGCCGTGATCGGCGCGGTGATGAAGGCGATGAAGGGTCAGGCCGACGCCGCGCGCGTGCGGGAGCTGATCCTCGAGCGCGCCGCCGCGTCCTGATCCGCCCGGCGGTTATCAGGAGGGGATGGGGATGAGTCAGGAGTGGCCCGAGCGGGTGCGGCGAGTGGCGCAGCGGCTCGTCGAGGCGGGGATCGAGCCGCGCATCACCGTGCTGCCCAGCGGCGCGCACACGGCGGCCGCCGCCGCGGCGGCGGTGGGGGTGGATGTCGGGGCCATCGCGAACAGCCTCGTCTTCTGGTGCGACGGCGAACCGCTTCTCGTCATGACCAGCGGTGCGCACCGGGTCGACACCGAGGCGCTCGCGGCGCGGCTCGGGCGCGGCCCCATCCGGCGTGCGACCCCGGAGCAGGTGCGCGAGGCGACGGGCCAGGTGATCGGCGGGGTCGCCCCCACGGGGCATCCCGCGCCCCTCACGACGATCGTCGACCGCGACCTCCAGCGGCACCCCGTGCTCTGGGCCGCCGCGGGCACGGCCGAGAGCGTGTTCCCGCTCTCCTTCGACGAGCTCGTGCGCCTCACGGCCGGCGCCGTCCACCCCGTCGACTGACCGCGAGACGGGTCTCGCGGTCAGTCGGGCGGACGGGATGTCGGAGGCCCGGGGGAGAATGAAGGGGTGGGACGCACGGACGGTCGAAGCCGCCTCGTGTCGCCGGACGATGCCGACGACACCGGGGCCGGCATCCTGCACGTCGACATGGATGCGTTCTACGCCTCGGTCGAGGTGCTCGACGACCCGTCCCTCGCCGGCAAGCCGCTCATCGTCGGCGCCCCGGAAGGGCGCAGTGTCGTCTCGAGCGCGTCGTACGAAGCCCGCCGGTTCGGCGTGCGTTCGGCCATGCCGGTGTCGCAGGCGCTGCGGCTGTGCCCGTCCGCCATCGTCGTGCGCCCGCACTTCGATCGCTACGTCGCGCTCTCTCGCGAGGTGATGGGGGTCTTCCACGAGATCACGCCGCTCGTCGAGCCGCTGTCGATCGACGAGGCGTTCCTCGACGTGCGCGGCGCGCGCCGCCTCTGGGGATCCCCGGGCCAGATCGCGCGCATGCTCCGCGAGCGGGTGCGCGACGCGACGGGGCTGACATGCAGCGTCGGGGCGGCCGCCACCAAGCACGTCGCGAAGATGGCCTCGACCCTCAGCAAGCCGAACGGCCTGCTGATCGTCGCCGAGGCAGACACGGAGGCCTTCCTCGCGCCGCGATCGGTGCGCACGCTGTGGGGTGTGGGGCCCAAGTCCGCCGAGTCGCTCGAGTCACGCGGGATCCGCACGATCGCGGATGTGCGGGCCACGCCTCGCGCGACGCTCGACCGTGCTCTCGGCGCCTCGATGGGGGAGCGCATCTGGCACCTCGCCCGCGGACTCGACCCCCGCGAGGTCGTCACGGAGCGCACCGAGAAGAGCATCGGGCACGAGGAGACGTTCCACGACGACATCGACGACGTGGATGCGCTGCGCGTCGAGCTGCGTCGCCTCGCCGACCGCGTCGGCGCCCGCCTTCGTGCGCACGACGCCGAGGCGCGGGTGGTCGCGATCAAGATCCGTTTCGCCGATTTCCGCACCGTGAGCCGCAGTGTGACGCTCACGGAGCCGAGCTCGGTCGGCCAGCGCATCGGTGATGCCGCGATCGAGCTCTTCGACGCGATCGACCGCTCTCTCGCGATCCGTCTGGTCGGCGTGCGGGCGGAGTCGCTGCGGCCGGCGGCCGGCGTCGCCACGCTGTGGGACGACGACGCGGAGTGGCGCCGCATCGAAGAGGCGCTCGACGGGGCGACACAGCGCTTCGGCCGCGGGGCGGTCACCCGCGCGGCGCTGCTGGGCGGGGTCCGTTCGGGCGGATCGCTGCCCTCGCACCCCCGTCCCGAGATACACGACCACTGAACGGCGTCAACCGGTGTCGCCGGAGCACCCGCGCAGGTAGCGTGGGGTCATGCCCAACTTCGTGCTCGATCTCGGCAAGCAGGTCACGACCTACGGTGTGACGACGGTCTACGGCGAACAACAGGATGTCGACGGGATCCGCGTCATCCCCGTCGCCTTGGCGTGGAGCGGTTTCGGTGGCGCGAGCGATGACTCGGGCTCCGTCGGCGGCGGCGGGGGCGGCTACGCCATCCCGGTCGGCGCGTACGTTCGTCGCGGCGACGACCTGCGGTTCGAGCCGAACGTCGTCTCGTTGCTCGCGGTCGGCATCCCGTTCCTGTGGGTCGCCGGTCGCGCGCTCAGTCGCGTCATCCGTGCCCTCAAGAAGTAGCGAACCGGGCGAGCTCGGCCCCCTGCTGCGATCCGTCCTCGCGGCCGTCGCCCGCAGCGGCGAGGCCGCGCCCCTCGTCGTGATCGACGGGCGCAGCGGTGCCGGAAAGTCGACGTTCGCCCGGATGCTGCAGCAGCACCTCCCGGGTGAGGTCGATCTCCTGCCGCTCGACGCGTTCTACCCGGGCTGGGACGGGCTCACGGCCGCGTCCGAGATGCTGGCCGACGAGGTCATCGCGCCCCGAGCCGCGGGGGAGCCGGGACGCTGGCGTCGCTGGGACTGGGACCGCGGGGTCGCGGCCGAGGAACACCTCGTCGCACCCGGGCGGACGCTCGTGGTGGAAGGATCGGGCTCGCTCACGCCCCGCGTCGCCGCGTACGCCACGGTCTCGGTCTGGATGGACGGCCCCGCCCCGCAGCGCCGTGCGCGCGCGCTGGCGCGCGATGGCGAGACATACGCCCCGCACTGGGAACGGTGGGCGGCGCAGGAGGAGCAGCACGTCGCGCGGAACCGGCCGGCGGATCTCGCCGACGTCGTCTACGATCCCTCGACGGCCTGCACGAGCGCGTCGAGTCGGTAGCCGAGCCACTCGTAGACGCCGTACCGGGGGTCGTCCTCGTCGCCGTCGCCCTCGGACTCGATGCCGAGCCGGGACGCGAGCACGAGCCGGACGGCACCGAGCGTCCGCAGCCACGCGCCGGTGCGCTCGTCGTCGAGGACGATCGTGAGCTCGGCGACGGCGTCCGCGGTCGTGAGCTCCGCCGGGTCGCCGTCCTCGCCCGCGACGGCGAGATCGGCCAGCACGACTCCGGCGTCGTCGGAGCGGCGGCGCAGCAGCTCGGCGGAGGTGAGTGCACGGAACTCGCGTCCTGCGTCGGGATCGTCGGGGTAGGCGTCGGGCGTGAGTCGTGCGACGGCGGGGTCGTCGCGCACGCCCTCGTCGAGCAGCTCGATGAACTGTGCGACGAGCTGGCGCACGTGGAGCGCCTCGATCCGGGTGATCTGCATGACGACGGTGGTCACTCTGGTGCCTTCCGGACGGTGGCCCACAGGCCGTAGTCGTGCATGGCCTGCGCGTGCAGCTCCATCTGCTCGCGGGCGCCTTCGGCGACCACGGCGTGTCCCTCTTCGTGCACGGCGAGCATCAGCCGGGTCGCGACGTCCTTGGAGAACCCGAAGTAGCTGCGGAACACGTGAACGACGTAGCTCATCAGGTTCACCGGGTCGTTCCAGACGACCGTCTGCCAGGGGATGTCGCGGACCGGTGCCTCGGTCAGCCCGACGTCCTCGCGGGTGTCGGCGAGCGCGCTCATGCCCACCCCAGCTGGTGCAGGCGCTCGTCGTCGAGGCCGTAGAAGTGCGCGATCTCGTGCACGAGGGTCGTGTGCACCTCCTCGCGCAGGGCGTTCTCGTCGTCGCAGGCGTGCAGGTGCGGCTCGCGATACACGATGATCCGGTCGGGGAGCTCGCCCATCCCGTACCGGTCGCGTTCCGTGAGGGCCCACCCGTCGTAGAGGCCGAAGAGGTCGAGGCTGCCGTCCTCAGGACGGTCCTCGACCACGAACACGACGTTGTCGAGACCATCGACCATCTCATCGGGGAGCGCGTCGAGCTCGTCGAGGACGAGTCTCTCGAAGGCGTCGGCATCCATGTCGATCATGTCGGCCCCCGGCCGGAAGAAGTGGGGTGGCTAACGGGGCTTGAACCCGCGACCCCCGCGACCACAACGCGGTGCTCTACCAACTGAGCTATAGCCACCATGTGCCCGTGAAGGCAACCAGGATATTCTGTCACACACTCGGGGCGAACGACGACACGACCGACGCTGCAGCCGCTTTCGCGTCGTCGCTCGACGGACCCGGCTCGGGAACGAACACGGCCTGGCGGTAGTAGGCCAGCTCACGGATCGACTCCCGGATGTCGGCGAGGGCCCGGTGGCCGCCGTGCTTGGCGGGCGCGTTGTGGAACACCCGCGGGTACCAGCGCTTGGAGAGCTCCTTGATGCTGGACACGTCGACGCTGCGGTAGTGAAGCCAGCGGTCGAGTCGCGGCATGTAGCGGGCCAGGAACATCCGGTCGGTTCCGATCGTGTTGCCGGCGAGAGGGGCGCGGCCTTCGACGGGGGCGAAGCGCTGGATGTACTCGAGGGCCTGGAACTCGGCCTCGGCGACGGAGACCCCGTTCGGGATCTCGTCGAGGAGGCCGGAGGACCGGTGCATGTCGGTCACGAAGTCGTTCATGTGCGCGAGCGCGGAGTCGTCGGGCTTGATGACGAGCTGGAAGCCCTCGTCGAGGACGTTCAAGTCGAAGTCCGTCACGACGATCGCGATCTCGACCAGCTGATCGACCTCGAGGTCGAGACCCGTCATCTCGCAGTCGATCCAGACCAGCCTGTCGCCATCCGTGACACTCATGACGTCATCCTACTGGGGGCCGCAGACACGGGCCCCGGCGCGGCAGCCCCCCCGGAGGGATTCGAACCCCCGGCCTGGCGGGTAGAAACCGCTCGCTCTGTCCACTGAGCTACGGGGGGAGGGTGCCCACACAGAGTACCGGAGCCGCGGCGGAAGGGATGGTGCGGCTGGGGTGGTTGCCGTAGCGTCGCAGTATCTAAGGGAGGTCGACGATGAGCACGACACAAGCACTCTGGGTCGCCTACGGCAGCGGCGGTGTGATCGGCACGATCCGCAAACAGGACGAGGTGTACCTCGTGACCATGGCCGGGGCGGACGACGTCCTGGGTTCGTACCCCACGATGGAGATCGCGAAGAACGCGCTGCACGCGCAGCAGGCCCCGGGCGCCGACTGGCCGGAGTTCCGCCAGCACTGACAGACGCGCACCCTCTCCTCCACAGGCGTGTGCGCGAGTCACCTTCTCCACGGATCGGGAGACGGCGGCTCCGGCGCGCCCTCGCCGACGGATGCTGGCTGCAGCCGCGGTGCTCGAATCGGGCACCGGGCACCGCGGCATCCATCGTCCAGAGGAGGAGAGATCAATGAGCGAGACCATCACGATCGTCGGGAACGTCGCCGCCGCGCCGGAACGCCGTGACATCGGCAACGGCGTCGAGGTGACGAAGTTCCGCGTCGGATGCACGCAGCGACGCTTCGACGCGCAGCAGGGCAAGTGGGTCGACGGACACACGAACTGGTACAGCGTGAGCGCCTTCCGCGCGCTCGGCACGCACGCGTTCGCGTCGCTCCGTCGGGGGGAGCGGGTCATCGTGACCGGAAAGCTGCGGATCCGGACATGGGAGAACGACTCCGGGCGCGGGACCTCGGTCGAGGTGGATGCCGATGCCATCGGCCACGATCTGCTGTGGGGCACGAGCCTGTTCCAGGAGGCTCCGCGCTCCGCTCCCGCGTCGACGCCGACGTCGGAGGCGGCCTCCGGGACGGCGGGCGACTGGGGCGCGCCGGCGGCGGTCCCGGATCCCTGGGTCGCCGCGCGACCGGTCGAGCCGGCCGCGGAGCCGGTGCCGGCCGGCGCACCCCCGGAGGACACGCCGTTCTGAGGCTCTCGGGGGCGCCGCGTACACTCGAGGGGTGACGTCCCCCCGCTTCCGCTCCGTCGTCTCCGCCGGGGCGGTCGCCCTGACCATCGTGATCGCGGGATGCAGCTCCCCGCAGCCGGTGGTGCCGACGGAGACGCCGACCCTCTCCGACACCCCGACCCCCGCAGCGACCGTCCCGGCGGCTCCCGCGCTCGTGCCCGAGGGCAGCGCCGCGCAGAACCTGCCGTACTTCACCCAGATCGTGCAGCAGGTCTGGGCGGGACCCGATCAGGTCCACGGCCGCGCTTACATCGATGCGCTGGTCGCCGCCGGGTTCCCGAAGCAGTCGATGCAGGTCACTCCGGACGAGTCGACCGTGGGAAACCCCGCGGAGAGCATCCAGTTCTCCGTGCTCTGGCGTGATGGCCAGTGCCTGATCGGCCAGGTCGGGCCGGCCACGGGATCCGCGGTCGCCGTCGTCGAGCCCGCTGTGCTCGGCGGAAGCGCCTGCCTCCTCGGCACGACCCGCCCCATCGACTGGTGACGGCGGGCGGGAGCCTGCCCGCCGTCTAGACTGGCCTGGTTATGGCTGAGTACATCTACTCCATGGTCCGTGCCCGCAAAGCGGTGGGCGAGAAGCTGATCCTCGACGACGTCACGATGGCGTTCCTGCCGGGCGCGAAGATCGGCATGGTCGGTCCCAACGGGGCCGGGAAGTCGACGATCCTGAAGATCATGGCGGGCCTGGACCAGCCCTCCAACGGTGAGGCCAAGCTCTCGCCCGGATACACCGTCGGCATCCTCATGCAGGAGCCGGAGCTCGACGAGACCAAGACGGTCCTGGAGAACATCCAGGAGGGCGTCGCGATCAAGCCCAAGCTCGACCGGTTCAACGAGATCTCCGCGCTCATGGCCGACCCCGACGCCGACTTCGACGCGCTGCTGGCCGAGATGGGCGTGCTGCAGGAGGAGATCGACGCCGCCGACGGCTGGGACCTCGACTCGCAGCTGGAGCAGGCGATGGATGCGTTGCGCACCCCCGCCGGCGACGAGCCCGTCACGAAGCTCTCCGGCGGCGAGCGCCGCCGCGTCGCGCTCGCCCGCCTGCTGCTGCAGAAGCCCGATCTGCTGCTGTTGGACGAGCCCACCAACCACCTCGACGCCGAGAGCGTGCTCTGGCTCGAGCAGCACCTGCAGTCCTACAAGGGCGCGGTGATCGCGATCACGCACGATCGGTACTTCCTCGACAACGTCGCCGAGTGGATCGCCGAGGTCGACCGTGGTCGGCTCATCGGCTACGAGGGCAACTACTCGACCTACCTCGAGAAGAAGGCCGAGCGTCTCGATGTCCAGGGCAAGAAGGACGCCAAGCTGGCCAAGCGGCTGAAGGACGAGCTCGAGTGGGTGCGATCGAGCGCCAAGGGCCGGCAGACGAAGTCGAAGGCGCGTCTGGCTCGCTACGAGGAGATGGCCGCGGAGGCGGAGCGCACGCGCAAGCTCGACTTCGAGGAGATCCAGATCCCGCCGGGGCCGCGCCTGGGCAGCGTCGTGATCGAGGCGAAGAAGCTCCGGAAGGCGTTCGGCGATCGGTCTCTCATCGACGGCCTGAGCTTCAGCCTCCCGCCGAACGGCATCGTGGGGGTCATCGGCCCCAACGGCGTCGGAAAGACGACGTTGTTCAAGACGATCGTCGGGCTGGAGCCGCTCGACGGCGGCGAGCTCAAGATCGGCGAGACGGTCAAGATCAGCTATGTCGATCAGAGCCGCGCCAACATCGACCCGAACAAGACGCTGTGGGAGGTCGTGTCGGAGGGACTCGACATCATCACGGTCGGCAAGACGGAGATCCCCTCGCGCGCCTACGTCTCCAAGTTCGGCTTCAAGGGGCCGGACCAGCAGAAGAAGGCGGGTGTGCTCTCCGGCGGCGAGCGGAACCGGCTGAACCTCGCCCTCACGCTCAAGGAGGGCGGCAACCTGCTGCTGCTCGACGAGCCGACCAACGACCTGGATGTCGAGACGCTGCAGTCGCTCGAGAACGCGCTGCTCGAGTTCCCCGGCTGCGCCGTCGTGATCACGCACGACCGGTGGTTCCTCGACCGCATCGCCACCCACATCCTGGCCTATGAGGGCACCGACGAGCACCCCGACGCCTGGTACTGGTTCGAGGGCAACTTCGAGGCGTACGAGGCGAACAAGATCGAGCGTCTCGGTCCCGACGCGGCGAACCCGCACCGCTCGACGCACCGCAAGCTCACGCGTGACTGACGCCGTGCGCCTCCACATCCCGATCGACCTCCGGTGGGGGGATCTGGACGCGTTCAACCACGTCAACAACACCTCGATGCTGAAGCTGCTCGAGGAGTGCCGGGTGCGCGCGTTCTGGGCGCCCGAGAGCGGTGAGCCGAGATACCCCACGGCGGTCGTGCCTGCGGGGACGGAGCTGCTGACCCTCATCGCCCGACAGGAGATCGAGTACCTCCGACCGGTCCCGTACCAGAGCGATCCGCTCGACGTGCAGCTGTGGTTCGGCCGGCTGGGCGGCTCCAGCGGCGAGGTCTGCTACGAGGTCTACAGCCCGCGCGCAGCCGGTGAGCAGGTGCTGTACGCCCGGTCGTCCGCGGTGATCGTCTTCGTGGATGCCGCCAGCGGCCGCCCCGTGCGACTGACGCCCGAGATGCGCGCGGCGTGGGAGCCCTACCTGGGCGAGCCGATCCGCTACTCGCGTCGCTGATCCGTCGGCACGCGCACCATGATCTCCTGGGCGACGGAGGCCACCAGCTCCCCGTCCCGCGTGTAGAGACGGCCCGT
This sequence comes from Microbacterium sp. SORGH_AS_0888, assembly GCF_030818905.1. Taxonomy (NCBI): domain Bacteria; kingdom Bacillati; phylum Actinomycetota; class Actinomycetes; order Micrococcales; family Microbacteriaceae; genus Microbacterium; species Microbacterium sp. SORGH_AS_0888. Next base: position 914,087 of record NZ_JAUTAZ010000001.1, on the reverse strand, counting down.
GGACAGACCGCGTGCGCCGCGTGCGGTGGGCGAGGTCTGGGCGTACAGAAGCCATTCGTCGGCGCGTGCGGGCCGGTGCCACCACATGGCGTGATCCAGGCTCGCGACGTTGACGTCGCCCGCCGACCAGGTCAGGCCGTGGGCACGCAGCACGGACTCCTGGATCGACATGTCCGACATGTAGGCGAGTGCCGCGCGGTGCAGGAGCGGGTCGTCCGGCAGGCGACGGCGGACCCGGATCCACACGTTCTGAGAGGGGCTCGAAGCGACCCGGTCTCCGGCCCACAGCGAGCCCTCCACGTGACGGGCCTGCAGCGGAAGCCCGACGACCGTCTGCGGGTTGAGCGGGTGGAGCGAGTCGAGCTCCGGGTCCGAGAGCTCCTCCGGCCCGGGGACGTCCGGCATCGGCTCGGCGTGATCGAGGCCGTCCTCCTCGATCTGGAACGATGCGATCATCGAGAAGATCGGCACACCCTGCTGGAAGGCCTGGGTCCGACGCGCCGTGAACGACCGCCCGTCGCGGAGCCGGTCGACCGCGAAGGTGATGCCGTGCGCGGTGTCGCCCGGGCGCAGGAAGTAGCCGTGCATCGAGTGGATCGGGCGGTCCGGATCGACCGTGCGTGAGGCGGCGAGCACGGACTGGGCCAGCACCTGACCGCCGAACACGCGACCGCGGGGCATGGGGTGCGAGACACCGGTGAAGATGTCCTCGGTCGTGCGCGCCTCGGTGGAGTTGAGCGAGAGGACCGACAGCAGCGCGTCGGCGGGGTCGGCGTCCGGGTAGGGGGCGGGTTCCACGGCATCCTCCGGTCGTCTCGACATCGACGATTGATAGCTTAGTTCGATGCCCTTCCGTCTCCTGTTCCCGGATGCCGACGCCGCGGCCGATGCGCTGACCTTCGCGGGGCGCGCGGGGACCCTCGGCACGGACACCGCCGTGCGGCTGCAGGCGCGTGCGGGCGTGCTCGTCATGACCACCGCGGCGCTCGCACCGCGGACGCTGCTGGACGACGTTCCGACCGTGCTCGCGATGCGGGTGGTGCCCGTCGATCCGGAGCTGGAGTGCGATCTCGCGGTGGCGGCGCCGGGCCTCGTGGCGACATCGGCCGCGGGAGAGCTGGCGCTCCCGGAGACCTCGGTGACGGCGACCTGGGCGGGCATCTCACCGCCGCGGAGCGGCTGGGAGCCCGGCGGCGAGATCGCCGCATCCGTGCTCTCCGCCCGCGCGCAATGGGGCATGACCGCGGTGGCGCACGAGCTGCCGGTCGATCCGGGGGAGGATCTGGTGCGCACCGTGCGGGCGCACGTCTGGGGCGCCCCCGACGATCAGCTGCTCGACCTCCCGCGGGCGGTCGCCTTCGCCGCCGTCACGATGGGGTTCGTGCACGGCGAGGAGCAAGCGTCGCTGCGGACGGCGCCGGGGTGGTCCCGACTCACGCTGCGCCGCGGGCACGTGCTGGTGCGGCGCGCCGTGCGTGCGGGGCTGACCCCCGTGCGCGCGACCGGCGCGGCCTGATCCGTCGCCATCCGCGCCGTCCGCATCAGGACACATGGCCGCAGCAGGAGAGCGTGTGCCTCGGGCACCCTGCGGCGGCGAGATGTCCTGATCCGTCGAGGGAGCGGGGCCGGCCGGGCGGTCAGACCGACCGGGCGGCGGCGCGCCCGGCGGCCCGCCCCGAGAACAGGCACCCGCCGAGGAAGGTGCCCTCGAGCGCCCGGTACCCGTGCACGCCGCCGCCGCCGAAGCCGCTCGCCTCGCCCGCGGCGTAGAGACCCGGCAGGGGCGTGCCGTCGGCGCGGAGCGCCCGCGCCTGCAGGTCGGTCTCGATGCCCCCGAGCGACTTGCGGGTCAGCACGTGCAGCTTGACCGCGATGAGCGGGCCCGCCGCGGGATCCAGGATGCGGTGGGGAGCGGCCGTGCGCACGAGCCGGTCGCCTCGGAACGCCCGTGCAGAGCGCAGCATCGCGATCTGCGCGTCCTTGGTGAAGTCGTTGTCCATCTCCCGGTCGCGCGCCTCGATCTCGGCCCGCGCCCGTGCGGCCTCGAGCGCCTCGCCCCCGGGGAGCGCCCGCATCCCCTCGAGGAGGTCGTCGAGCGAGTCGCGCACGACGAAGTCCGCGCCGCGGTCGAGGAAGGCCCGCACGGGCCCCGCCGCTCCCTTCCCCAGCCGCGAGCGCACGAGCAGCGGGATGTCCTTGCCCGTCAGGTCGGGGTTCTGCTCGCTGCCCGAGAGCGTGAACTCCTTCTCGACGATGCGCTGCGACAGCACGAACCAGGAGTGGTCGTGGCCCGTGCTCCGAAGGTGGGCGAGGGTGCCGAGCGTGTCGAACCCGGGGAACAGCGGCACGGGCAGCCGAGCGCCGGTCGCGTCGAGCCAGATCGATGACGGGCCGGGGAGGATGCGGATGCCGTGGCCCGGCCAGATCGGATCCCAGTTCTGGATGCCCTCGACGTAATGCCACATCCGGTCACGGTTGATGAGCCGCGCACCGCCGCGCTCGGCCGTCTCCAGCATCGCGCCGTCGACGTAGGCGGGCACGCCCGTGACCATCGTCTCGGGCGGGGTGCCGAGGCGCTGCGGCCAGTGCGCGCGGACGAGGTCGTGGTTTCCGCCGATGCCGCCGCTGGCGACGATCGTCGCGCCGGCCTCGATCGTGAAGGAGCCGACGATCTCGCGGCCGCTCGCCTCGCCGCGCCCTGCGCCGGTCGGAGCGAGCATCTCGCCCGTCGCACCGGTCACCGCGCCGTCGTGCCGGGTCAGCTCGCGCACGCGATGGCGCGACAGGATCGTGATCCTCCCCTCGCTCTCGGCCTCCTCGACCTCGGCCTGGAACGGCGCGACGACGCCCGGTCCCGTGCCCCAGGTGACGTGGAAGCGGGGGACCGAGTTGCCGGGACCGGTCGCCAGATAGCCGCCGCGCTCGGCCCATCCCACGATGGGGAAGAAGCGGACGCCCTTCTGCACCAGCCACGCACGTTTCTCGTGGTGAGCGAAGTCGAGGTAGGCCTCCGCCCACCGCCGAGGCCAGGCGTCCTCCTCCCGATCGAAACCGGCCGTGGCGAACCAGTCCTGCCGCGCGAGCTCGGCGCTGTCGCGGATCCCGAGGCGGCGCTGTTCCGGCGAGTCGACGAGGAACAGGCCGCCGAAGGACCACCAGGCCTGACCGCCCAGGTTCGCGCGCGCCTCCTGGTCCACGAGGATGACGCGTCGGCCCGCGCGGGCGGCTTCGGCGGCCGCGACGAGCCCCGCCAGCCCCCACCCGATCACGAGCACGTCTGCGGCGTGGCGGGTCTCGGTCATGGCGACTCCTTCGTCGGTGGCTGTCAGCGCTCTCCCGCGGGAGGCTCCGTGGTGCGCAGCGGCAACGTGCCGCCGTCGCGTCCTGCCGCGGCCGGTCCGATGCCGCTGGGCTCGAACGTGTTCACCATGGCATACGCCGCGCGGTGCAGGTAGTCCCAGAGCGTCTCCTCGTGCAGGGGAGGAAGCCCGAGCGCGTCGACGGCGGCGCGCATGTGCGCCAGCCACCGGTCGCGCGCCTCCGGGTTGACGGCGAAGGGCGCGTGACGCATCCGGAGCCGCGGGTGGCCCCGTCGCTGGCTGTAGGTCGAGGGGCCGCCCCAGTACTGCTCCAGGAACAGCAGGAGGCGCTCCTTGGCGGGGCCGAGGTCCTCCTCGGGGTACATGGGACGCAGCAGCTCGTCCTCTGCCACGCCGTCGTAGAAGACGTCGACCAGTCGGACGAAGACCTCGTGACCGCCGATCTCGTCGTAGAAGCTCAGGGGCGTGTCGGTCATATCTCCGGATCCGTGGGGGTCTCGGGCGGGGTCGCGGGCTTGCCGCCGCGCTTGTGCCGCCACACCGGGCGTGCGTCGTCCTTGGCGATCGGGGTCGGGCGGGTCTTCGGCGGGCGGGCGCCGCGGATGCTCATGGCTCCGTCCATGCCGGTCAGGGTGATGGAGTTCAGCTGCGGCAGCTTCACGCCCATCTCGTCGATCGCGCGCTTGAGCCGCATCCGCAGCTCGCGCGCCACATCGTCCTTCGCGTTCGAGCGGGTCTTCAGGACCAGCCGGATGACGAGCGCGTCGCCCGAGATGGACTCGAGGCCCCAGATCTCCGGCTGCTCGATGATGCGCGCGCGCCACTTGGGGTCCTTCGCCAGCGCCTTGGCGGCATCCAGCATGGCCTTCTCGACGGCGTCGAGGTCGGCGTCGGCGGGAACCGCGAGGTCGATGATGACGCGCGACCAGCCCTGCGACATGTTGCCGATGCGGGTGACCTCGCCGTTGCGCACGTACCACAGGGTGCCGTTGACGTCGCGCACGTGCGTGATGCGGACGCTCACGTACTCGACCACGCCCGTGGCGAGGCCGAGATCGACGACGTCGCCGATGCCGACCTGGTCCTCCGCGACGAGGAAGATGCCGTTCAGGACGTCCTTCACGATGTTCTGCGCGCCGAAGCCGAGGCCCGCGCCCACGGCGGCGGTCAGCAGAGTCAGCGAGCCGAGCACGCTCGGGGCGAGCGTGTTGATCACGAGCACGATCCCGATGATCACGACGGCCACGTTGACGATGTTCTGCAGGATCGTGCCGAGCGTGCGCGTGCGCTGCACGATGCGCACCTGCGCGAGCGGGGAGACCTCGATCGAGCGGGTGTCGTCGACGTTCGCCTTGTTCTTGGCGCCGTTGACGATGCGGTTCACGATGCGGCGGATGGCGAGGCGCAGCACGATCGCGATCACGACGCACACGGCGATGATGATCGCGACGCCGATCAGCTTGAGGCCGATGTCGCCGCCGATCTGGAGGATCTGAGCCCAGAGGGTCGGGGACTCGGCGGAGTCGGAGAGGTGGATGCCCATCGTGTCCGATCCTAACGAGGCCTGCGTGGGTGCCGGCTGGGCGCCGCTCACCCGGCCGTGTCGTCGGCGAGTCCCAGCCGGTGGGCGAGGATGACGGCGTGCACGCGGTCGCGCGACCCGGTCTTGGCCAGCACCCGGCCGACGTGCGTCTTCACGGTCGACTCGCTGAGGTACAGCTCCTGCGCGATCTCGCCGTTGGTGAGACCGCGGCCGATCGCGAGGAAGACGTCGCGCTCGCGCTCGGTCAGCCCCGCGAGCGGATCGGGTCCGGGCGGACGGCGCTGAGCCCGGGTCATCCGGTCGATGACCTGCCGTGTCACCCGGGGGGAGAGCACCGCATCCCCTCGGGACACGGCTCGGATCGCGCCGATCAGCTCCTGCCGGTGCGCGTCCTTGAGCAGGAACCCGCCGGCGCCCGCCTCCAGCGCCCCGAAGGCGTACTCGTCCAGGTCGAAGGTCGTGAGCACCAGGACCCGGGTGCGCGGGTGTGCGCGCACGATCCGCTCGGTCGCCGCGATCCCATCGAGCCGCGGCATCCGGACATCCATCAGCACGACGTCGGGGGAGTGGACCGCGACGGCGCGCACGGCCGCCTCGCCGTCGGCCGCCTCGCCCACGACCTCCAGGTCCGGCTCGGCCTCGAGGACGAGACGGAAGCCGACGCGGATGAGCTCCTGGTCGTCGACCAGGAGGACCCGGATGCGCTCGCTCATCCTCCGATCCTCTCCGACCCCGCGGGCAGCACGGCGCGCACACGCCACTCGTCCGCGCCCGCCGGTCCCGCCTCGATCGTCCCGCCCACGTGGGCCACGCGCTCGTACAGTCCTTGCAGTCCGTACCCGCCCGCGCTCGAGGCGGGGCGCGCGCCGTCGTTGACGATCTCGGCGGTCACCGACCGGGCGTCGTCGCCCGGAGCGCCGCCGTCGACCCGCACGCGGATCGCGGTCGCGGCCGGCGCATGCCGCATCGCATTGGTCAGGGACTCCTGCACGACGCGGGCGAGGGCGAACAGCACGGCGTGCGGGAGGCCGTCGGTCGTCCCGGTCGTGCGCAGCGTGACGGGGAACCCGGCGCGCTGCGCGGCACGGACGGCCGTGCCCACGGCGTCCTCGACGAGCGGGGCGAGGGGAGCGTCCTCAGCGTCGCCGTCACGGAGCACACCGAGCATCGCGCGCATCTCGACGAGCGCACCCCGCGCGGTGTCCGCGACCTGCGCCGTGACCGCACGGGCGCGTTCCCGGTCCGCCGTCGCCGTCGCGCCCTCCGCGAGGGCGACGATGACGGTCAGGCTGTGCGAGACGATGTCGTGCATCTCGCGCGCGATGCGCGTGCGTTCGGCGGCCGCGGCGAGCTGCGCCTGCTGGTCGCGTTCGACGAGCAGCTGGCGGGACCGGTCGATGATGCCCTCGACGTAGCGTTTCCTGTTGCCGATGTTCACGCCGACGAGCACGCCGAGCAGTGCCGAGACGATGCCGTTGATCGCGACGTTGAGGGGCGTGTGGACGGGCGATCCGAGCAGGGCGGCCAGGAGCGCCCCTGCCAGGAGTGCGGTGCACACCGCCGCGAAGGTCGTCCATGCCCGTCGGGTGGACGAGTAGACCGGGACGGCGTAGATCGCGACCATGAGGACCGGCCCGGAGACGATCGTCTCCGGCACCAGCAGGAGGCTGAGGCTCGCGACGGTCGCGCACGCGGTGACGAGCACCGGCCACCGGCGCCGGAGCAGGAGCGCAGCACAGGCGAGCAGCGTCAGCACGCCTGTGGCGACGGCTGTCGGGGGAGCGACGGCCTGCGACCCAGGGGCGTTCTGGACCCCTGAGGTGACGGCGGTCGCGGGCGCCAGCGAGAAGAAGACGACGAGGGCCGCGATCACCACGTCCGCGAAGACGGGGTGCCGCACCCAGAACTGGCGGATGACGCCCGGCGCACGCGGCAGCCGCAGCTCGTCGTCGCGGGCGACGTCGATGCTGCGGCTGCGGCGTTTCGGCACGGATCGACTCTAGGCGTCGCGCGAGCGGAGCACCGCCCAGGAGCCGAGGAGGCCCGCGGCGCACCACCCGCCGAGCGCGAGGAGCGCGGTCGGGTCGTCGAGGCCGCCCGGCGTCGTGCCCGGCGACATGAGCGCCTGGGCGGCGTTCATCGGGAGGAGCCGGGCGAGATCGCCCACCCAGGCCCAGGCGGGATCGACGGCGCCGAAGATGTTGGTCACGATGGGCAGCACGAACAGGATGCCGACGGTCGCGGCGACGGCACCGGCGCCGTTGCGGACGACGAAGCCGAACGAGAGCCCGATGATCGCGAACACCGCCATGCTGAGTGCTCCGTAGCCGATGGGCAGGATCGACTGCTCCGGCGTCGACCAGTCGATCGGCGTCGACTGCAGCGAAGGCGCGGTGACGAGCGCCGACAGGCCGAACACGACGAGGCTCGACACCGCCAGCACGACGGCGACCACGATCGCCTTCGCCGCCAGGACGACACCGCGACGCGGCTCGGCCGTCAGGGTCGAGCGGATCATGCCCGTCGAGTACTCGCCGGTGATCGCGATCGCGCCCAGCGCGCCGGCGAGCAGCATCGTGAACTGCGTCGGCGCGACGATCGCCATGACCGGAGCGTAGTCGAAGGAGACGCCCGCCTCCTCGGCGTTCCGGTACGACCCCGCCAACTGGGCGGCGATCATGAGCGAGAACCCGATCGAGAGGACGGCGACGATCCCGAGCGACCACCAGGTGGAGCGGAGGGTCAGGATCTTGATCGTCTCGCTGCGGATGACGCGACCGAACGAGAGGCGGTGGGGCGAGGTCCGGGTCTGCACCTCGGTCGCGGTCACGGCGCTCATGCGATCTCCTTGGTCTTGTACTCGATCGCCTCGACGGTGAGGGCCAGGTAGGCGTCTTCGAGCGATCCGGTCATGGGGGTGAGCTCGTGGAGCGGGATGCCGTGGTCGGAGGCGAGGTCGCCGATGCGCGCCGCGGGGAGCCCGGCGATCTCGAGGGTGTCCGGGCCCGTCGTGACGATCTCGACCTCGGCGCCGGCGACGGCCTGGGCCAGCTCCGCCGTGCGCGGGCTGCGCACTCTGACGGTGTGCGTCGTCCAGGCGCGGACGAGGTCCTCCAACGGCGCGTCGGCGAGGACCTTGCCGCGGCCGAGCACGATCACGTGGTCGGCGGTCTGCGCCATCTCGCTCATGAGGTGGCTCGAGAGCAGCACCGTGTTGCCCTGCCGGGCGAGGTACTTCACGAACTCGCGCACCCACCGCACGCCCTCCGGATCGAGTCCGTTGACGGGCTCGTCGAGGATGAGCGTGTGCGGTTCGCCGAGCAGCGCCGCCGCGATGCCGAGGCGCTGTCCCATGCCGAGCGAGAACTTGCCGGCGCGCTTGCGGGCCACATCGGCGATGCCGGTCAGCTCGATGACCTCGTCCACCCGGCTGTGGGGGATGCCGTGGGTCGCCGCCATGGCGCGCAGGTGGTTGCGGGCGCTGCGACCGGTGTGCACGGCCTTCGCGTCCAGCAGCACGCCGACCTCGGTGAGCGGAGCGCGCAGCTGCGCGTAGCTCTGGCCGTTGATCGTGGTGCGACCGGCCGTCGGGCGGTCGAGCCCCACGATCATGCGCATCGTGGTCGACTTCCCGGCACCGTTGGGTCCGAGGAACCCCGTGACCTTGCCCGGCTGGACGGTGAAGGAGACGTCGTCGACGGCGGTCTTGTCTCCGAACCTCTTGGTGAGGCCTTCTGCGGTGATCATGTCCTCGACGCTACGGAGCGGGAGGGTGCCGCCGCATCCGACCGAGGTACCACTTTCGGGGCGGGCCCGGGTACCACGGAACGACGTCGGCCGTGCCCGAGGCAGAGCGTTCGCCGGGCTCAGTCCTCCGCGTCGCGCGACTGCACGTCGAGGGCGCGCTCCACGCCGGCGAGGTTCTCCGCCACGAGGCGCCGCAGCGCCGCCGGTGCGTCGGCGTTCTGCCCGAGCCAGGCCCGGGTCGCGTCACGGAGCTCGGCGTTCGCGAGCGGTGCGGGGTAGAGCCCCGTGATCAGGTAGCTCGCGATCTGGTAGGTGCGGCCGTTCCACACCGGGAGCAGCATGTCGAAGTACGGCGTCACGTACTCCGCCAGCAGGTCGCGGCTCGCGGGGTGGGTGAAGCCCGCCGCGGCCGAGCGCAGCACCGTGTTGGGCAGCTCGTCGCGCTCGACCAGTCGGTCCCACGCCTCGCGCTTGGCGTCCGCGCTCGGCAGGGCCGCCTTGGCCTGCGCGGCGAACTCGCCGCCCTTGGCCGTGTTGTCGGCAGCGAGCGCGGCGTCGATGTCGGCCGTCGTGACGACGCCTCCCGCGGCGAGCGAGACCAGCAGCGCCCACGACAGGTCGGCGTCGATCTCGAGCCCGTCGAGGACGATCGCCCCGTCGCGCAGCGCCCGCACGGTCTCGAACTGCGCGGGCGTCGCCGCCGCGGAGGCGAAGGCCGTGACGAACTGCAGCTGGCTGTCACTGCCGGCCCCGGCCCCCTGCGCGAGGTTCCACAGGCCGTCGGCGACCTTCGCGCGCGTCTGCTCCCGCTTCTCGGGCGCCACGTAGGAGTTCGCCGTCAGCTGCAGCTGGCCGAGCGTCGTGCGCACGGTCGTCGACTCGGTCTCGCTGCCGATGTTGCCCAGCACCAGGTCGATGTAGGCGGATGCGGAGGCCTCGGCATCCCGCGTCTGGTCCCACGCGGCGCCCCACACGAGCGAGCGGGCAAGCGGGTCCGTGATCTTGGCGAGGTGCGCGACCGCCGTCGCGAGCGACCGGTCGTCGAGGCGGATCTTGGCGTAGGCCAGGTCGTCGTCGTTGAGCAGCACGAGGTCGGGGCGGGCCAGTCCCACGAGCTCGGCGACGTCCGTGCGGTCGCCGTCGACGTCGAGCTCGAGGCGGTGCACGCGCACCAGCTCGTCTCCGCGCAGCGAGTAGAAGCCGACGCCGAGCCGGTGCGGCCGGATCGTCGGGTAGTCGGCCGGGGCCGTCTGGATGATGGCGAACCGCGTGATGGTGCCGTCGGCGGCCTCGTCGATCGACGGGGTGAGGGTGTTCACGCCCGCCGTCTCGAGCCACTTCTTGGACCAGCCGGACAGGTCGCGGCCGCTCGTCGCCTCGAGCTCGACCAGGAGGTCACGCAGCTCCGTGTTGCCGAAGGCGTGCTTCTGGAAGTAGCGCCCGACTCCCGCGAAGAACGCCTCGATGCCGACCCAGGCGGCGAGCTGCTTGAGCACCGATCCGCCCTTGGCGTAGGTGATGCCGTCGAAGTTGACCTGCACGTCCTCGAGGTCGGTGATCTCGGCGACGACCGGATGCGTGGAGGGCAGCTGGTCCTGCCGGTAGGCCCAGGTCTTCTCCATCGCGTTGAAGGTCGTCCACGCCTCGGTCCACTCGGTGGCCTCGGCGGTCGCGATCGTCGACGCCCATTCGGCGAACGACTCGTTCAGCCAGAGGTCGTTCCACCACTTCATGGTCACGAGGTCGCCGAACCACATGTGCGCCAGCTCGTGCAGGATCGTGACGACGCGGCGCTCCTTGACGGCATCCGTCACCTTGCTGCGGAACACGTAGGTCTCGGTGAAGGTCACCGCTCCCGCGTTCTCCATGGCGCCCGCGTTGAACTCGGGCACGAACAGCTGGTCGTACTTGGCGAAGGGGTAGGGGACGCCGAACTTCTCCTCGTAGTACGCGAAGCCCTGACGCGTCTTCTCGAACACGTAGTCGGCGTCGAGGTGCTGCCACAGGCTCTTTCGGGCGTAGACGCCCAGCGGCACGACGCGGCCCGAGGCGCTCGTCAGCTCCGAGAAGGTCGCCTCGTACGGGCCCGCGATGAGCGCGGTGATGTACGACGAGATCCGCGGGGTCGGCTCGAACGCCCAGGTCGCGGTGCCCTCTCCGGCGGGCACCGGCTCCGGTGTGGGCGAGTTCGACACGACCTTCCACGCGACGGGCGCCGTCACGGTGAAGCGGAACTCGGCCTTCAGGTCCGGCTGCTCGAACACGGCGAACATGCGGCGGGAATCGGGCACCTCGAACTGCGAGTACAGATAGACCTCGCCGTCGACCGGGTCGACGAACCGGTGGAGGCCCTCGCCGGTGTTCGTGTAGAGGCAGTCGGCCTCGACCACGAGCTCGTTCTGGGCGGCCAGACCTTCGAGCGCGATGCGGCTCTCTGCGAAGGCCGCGGAGGCGTCGATCTCGCGACCGTTGAGCGTGATCCGGTGCACGTCGCGCGCGATCAGGTCGATGAACGTCGAGGCGCCCTCGGTCGCTGTGAAGCGCACGGTCGTCGTCGAACCGAACACCTCGGCCCCGCGGGTCAGATCGAGCACCACGTCGTAGGACTGCGTGTCCACGACGGCGCGGCGCTCCTGCGCCTCGATACGGGTGAGATTCTCTCCGGGCACGTTTCGCTCCCTGGGTTTCGGGGAAAAGGAGGCCGTCACCGGGTCGGACGGCGCACCGTCCACCCTATGCCCGACGGGTCAGCCGGCGGGGGCGGCGTGGCGGGCGACATGGCTGCGCGCGTGCGCGATCGCGGCATCCAGCTCGGTGAACAGGTGCCTGTGATGCCGGAGCGAGGCGAGCACGCCGACCGTGCGGAACAGCTCCTCGTGCCCGGGCTGCACGCCCTTGATCAGCACCGTCACGCCACGGCGCTCGAGCGCCTGCACGATCTCGGAGAGCACGCGGGCTCCGGTCGCGTCGACGAGCTCGAGACGCGACATCCGCAGCACGACGACCTCGACGCCCTCGACGCGGGTGACGTGGTCGAAGACACGCTCGGCTGCGGCGAAGAAGAGCGGCCCGTCCAGTCGCAGGACCGCGATCCGGTCGTCGCCCGGCTGAGGGGCGCCCGCGATCGGCTCGCGGACGACGGCCGTCTCGCGCGAGAGGCTGCGCAGGGCGAACACGGCCGCGCACAGGACGCCGATCACGACCGCCACGATGAGGTCGACGGAGACGGTGACGAGCGCCGTGACGACGAAGAGGATCGCGTCGCCCCGCGTGGATCGCAGGATGGAGGAGACCGTCGCCCGCTGCACCATGCGCACGGCGGTGACCATCAGCACCCCGGCGAGAGCTGCGAGCGGGATGGATCCCACGGGCCCCGAGATGACCAGGACGACGAGCAGCAGCACGATCGCGTGCACGATGGCTGCGAGCCGGCTGCGTCCGCCCGAGCGCACGTTGACCGCCGTGCGTGCGATCGCGCCCGTCGCGGGCATGCCGCCGAACATGGCCGATCCGATCGAGGCGATGCCCTGTCCGACCAGCTCCCTGTCGGGATCGTAGGGGCCGGTGTCGGCCAGGGATGCCGCGACCCGCGCGGAGAGCAGCGACTCGATCGCCGCGAGGGCGGCGACCGTCACGGCGGGCAGCAGCAGCGCCCCCAGGGTCGCCGTGTCCAGCGAGGGCAGCACGGGAGCGGGCAGGGAGGCCGGGAGCGCTCCGATGCGAGCCAGAGGCGTAGGGACGACGAGGGCGAGGAGCGTGACGAGCACGATTCCCACGAGCGAGCCGGGGATCGCGCGGTGGATGCGGGGCGCCAGCAGCATGCAGGCCGTCACGATCGCGATGGCCGCGAGCGACCACGGCACGTAGGTCCAGTCGGCGGCGAGGATCGACTGGACCGCCGCGACGATCGCGTTGGAGGAGTGCTCCCCGGCGGCGGCCGTGTGGCCGGAGGTCGCGAAGGGCACCTCCTGCATGAAGATGATGACCGCGATGCCGAGGGTGAAGCCTTCGATGACCGGCCAGGGGATGAACGAGACGGTGCGTCCGAGCCGCAGAGCGCCGGCGGCGAGCACGATCACGCCCGCGAGCAGCGTCACCACGACGACGGCGCCGGGGCCGTGGGCGGCCACGATGGGCACGAGCACGACGACCATGGCGCCGGTGGGTCCCGAGACCTGCACGTTCGATCCGCCGAAGACAGCGGCGAGGACGCCCGCGACGATCGCCGTCACGAGTCCGGCCTCGGCCGACAGGCCGGAGCTCACGCCGAACCCCAGCGCGAGGGGGAGCGCGACGATGCCGACCGTGACGCCGGAGACCAGGTCGCCGCGCCAGGTGCGGCGCAGCATCCGGTAGTCGCGGGGCCCCGGCAGCAGGGCTCTGGCGGCGGCGCCCGCGCGCGCCAGCCGCGTCATCCCGCGACCTCGATGCGGGGGAGCGCGGCGGCCGCGGCCGCGCGATCTCCGTCGGCGGCGACGATGTCGAGCAGCAGTGCCCGTGCGGTCGCGAGGAGATCGGCGACCCGGGGCTCGGCCAGGCGGTAGAAGACGTGGCTCGCCCGCCGCTCGCTCGTGACGAGACGGTGACGCCGGAGCACGGACAGGTGCTGGGAGAGGTGGGAGGCCTCGAGCCCGGTCTCGCGCTGGAGGTCGGCGACGCTCACCTCGGGCGCGGTCGAGAGCAGCTCGAGGATGCGGATGCGCAGCGGGTGGGCGAGTCCTTTGAAGAGGTTCGCCTTGATCTCGTAGAGCGGACGCTCTCGGTGACTTATCGGCATGATGGATCCATCATATCGTCGTCGCCGAGACATCCTGCGATTCCCGTCCCGCGGCGGTGCGAGGATGGAGGGGTGACAACGATCGACACCGAGCCCCTGTCGTCCGCGCCCGTGCCGTTCGCCTCCGCGGCGGCGTCCGCCGGCCCCGCCCACGTCACCGTGCCGGTCGCCTACGACGGCATCCTCCTCGCCGGCTTCGGCGGCCCCGAGGGGCAGGACGACGTGATCCCGTTCCTGCGCAACGTCACGCGCGGCCGCGGCATCCCGGATGAGCGGCTGGAGGAGGTCGCGCACCACTATCGGCATTTCGGCGGCGTCAGCCCGATCAACGCGCAGAACCGCGCGCTCAAGGCGGCCCTGGAGGCCGAGCTCGCCCGCCGCGGCATCGACCTCCCCGTCTACTGGGGCAACCGCAACTGGGCGCCCTATCTCAGCGAGGCCGTGACCGAGGCCGCCACCGCCGGCGACACGACGCTGCTGGCGATCGCCACGAGCGCCTACAGCTCCTTCTCGAGCTGCCGTCAGTACCGCGAGGACTACGCACGCGTGCTCACCGAGACCGGTCTCGGCGACCGCGTCACGATCGACAAGGTGCGGCAGTTCTTCGACCACCCCGGCTTCGTCGCCCCTTTCGTCGCGGGGGTGACGGACGCCGTGCGCGGCATCGTCGAGGAGGGCGTCGCCGCGGAGCGCATCGCGATCCTCTTCTCGACCCACAGCATCCCGACGGCCGATGCGCAGCGATCGGGCCCGCGCGACGTCGACTTCGGGCCCGGCGGCGCCTATCAGGCGCAGCACGAGGCCGTGGCCGCCTACGTCATGGCGCAGGTGGTGGCGGCCATCCCGGATGCTGCGGCCACGCCGTGGGAGCTGGTGTTCCAGTCCCGTTCGGGCCCCGCGTCGCAGCCGTGGCTGGAACCCGATGTCTGCGACGTGATCGCCGAGCTTCCCGGACGGGGAGCCGAGGCCGTCGTCGTGGTTCCTGTCGGCTTCGTCAGCGACCACATGGAGGTCCTGTGGGACCTCGACACCGAGGCGGTGGAGGCGGCCGAGGAAGCGGGGCTGCGGGTCGTCCGTGCGCCCACGCCGGGCGTCGACCCGGCTTATGTCGCCGGCCTCGTGGATCTCGTCGAGGAGCGTCTGCAGGGGCTCCCGGTGGCCGATCGCCCCCATGTGACCGATCTCGGACCCTGGTTCGACGTGTGCCGGCCCGGCTGCTGCGAGAACGTGCGTGCGGGGTTCAAGCCCGCAGCGGCCGGCATGGCCCCCTGAGGGGTCCGTTATCCACATCCCCGCCCGGTTCGTCGTGGGTTCTTGGTGTCGACGCTGCGTGATCGGTGGAGCGGCGAGGCGTCCGACGCCTACGAGCGCGCCCAGCGGCAGTGGACCGAGCAACTGCGTGTGCCGTCGCCCGCGTCCTCACGCTCGTGAAGGACATCGTGAACAAGATCGTCGAGTTCGTCATGACCTCCAGCCAGAAGCTGGAGAGCTTCCGGGCGGCGGCATCCGACGTCTCGGGGACCGACTTCGGCTCCTGGCCGGTTGCGCGGCTCGCCTGAGATGGCGGCGATCGTGAGCACGCGCCTGCGTCGGGCCGGAGTGATCGGTGCCGTGGGGCTCGTCGTCGCCCTGCTGGCGGGGTGCGGCCCGGAGGCGCCGTACGGGTCCGACGCGTACTCCGCCGAGATCGATGTGGCACGGCAGTTCATGTCGGCGCTCGAACGCGGTGCGGCATCGAGCGCGCTCGCGCTCACGACGGGGGATCTCGGCATCCGGCCCGATGCGGCGACCGACGTCTTCTACGAGAAGGCCGAGGCGAGGCCGACGAAGGCGACCATCGTCAGCGCGGTCGAGACCTCCGACACCGAGGTGTACGTCGACGTCCGCTTCCAGCTGGCCGGTGACGACCGCGAGATCAAGCTGGGGTTCCTTCGGGGGCAGTCGTCGCCGCGCATCACCGGCTGGCTGTTCCAGGGGATGTCCGTCGCGGGATACACGGGGGAGGGGACGCCGGGAAACCTGGTCGTCTCCGACGACGTGGCCTATCCGTTCGCTCGCGACTCGCAGCAGATCGTGCTGCTTCCGGGCCGCTACTCGTTCCACTACGAGGGCTCGGGACCGGTGGCGGGCAAGAGCTTTCCCGTCGACTTCCCCTACCAGTACCAGCAGCTCGAGCCGGACCTTCCCGCGGGTCTGAGCATCTCGTACACCTCGCTGACGGTCGACGACGCCGGCTGATCCGAGCCGTCGCCCCGGCATCGAGAACCCCCGAGTGCGCGTTGCGGATGCGTCCCCTTGCGATGACAGGATAGAGATCATGCGCATCCACATCGCGACCGACCACGCCGGTCTGGAGTTCTCCACCCAGCTGCAGCAGCACCTCGCCGCTCAGGGCCACGACGTCGTGGACCACGGACCCGTCGAGTACGATCCCGTCGACGACTACCCGGCCTTCTGCATCCGCGCCGCTCAGGCCGTCGTGTGCGATCAGGCCCAGGGCATCGAGACGCTCGGCGTCGTCTTCGGCGGCTCGGGCAACGGCGAGCAGATCGCCGCGAACAAGGTGCAGGGGATCCGCGCCGCGCTCGTGTGGAACATCTCGACGGCCGAGCTCGCCCGCCAGCACAACGACGCGAACGTGATCGCGATCGGCGCTCGCCAGCACACGTTCGAGGAGGCGGCGTCCTTCATCGACCGCTTCATCGCGACGCCGTTCTCGAACGAGGAGCGGCACGTGCGCCGCATCGCCCAGATCGCCGACTTCGAGCGCGACGGCTCGCTCCTGCCGGACCCCCGGGCCGGGGCGACGCAGCCGGATGTGCTCGCCGACGAGAGCTCGAGCTTCGACCCGGAAGCGGGCTGATGCCCGAAGGGCATTCCGTCCACCGCATCGCCCGGCAGTTCGACCGCAACTTCGTCGGGCGGAACGTCGCGGCCTCCAGCCCCCAGGGACGCTTCGCGGAAGGCGCCTCGCTGCTCGACGGGCGCGAGCTGCTGGAGGCGCGCGCGGTCGGGAAGCAGATGTTCCTCGGATTCGACGGCGAGCTGTGGCTGCGGGTGCACCTGGGGCTCTACGGCGCGTGGGACTTCGCCGGCGAGATCGCGGTCGATCCCACGATCGCGAGCGCGAACGGGCGCATGGGCCAGACGAACCAGCGCGGCACGATCCTGCCGGATGAGACCGTCATGGACGCTGCCGGCGAGAACTCGCTCTCCTCGATCGGTGCTCCGCGCCGCGCTCGCGTGCACGTGCGGATGTCGGAGCAGACCACCGGCCTCGCCACCGAGGACGCGTGGCCGCCGCCGATCGTCGGGCAGGTGCGCCTGCGCCTCCTCACCGACCTCACCTGCGCCGACCTGCGTGGCCCCACCGCCTGTGAGGTGCAGACCCCGGACGAGATGCTGGCGACGATCGCACGACTCGGGCCGGACCCGCTGGTGGGCGATCCAGCCGAGGGGGAGGAGCGCTTCGTCGCGGCCGTCCGGCGCAAGGGCACGCCCATCGGCCTGCTGCTGATGGACCAGAACGTCGTGAGCGGCATCGGCAACGTGTACCGCGCCGAGATGCTTTTCCGTGCGCGGCAGAACCCGCACACGCCCGGTCGCGACGTGCCCGAGGGCGTGGTGCGCGAGCTCTGGCGGGACTGGGTGCGGCTGCTGAGGATCGGCGTCGAGACCGGTCAGATGATGACGATGGACGACCTGACGCCCGAGCAGTGGCGCGCCGCGATGGCCAGCCGGGACGACCGGCACTGGGTCTATCACCGGGCGGGCCTGCCGTGCCGCGTCTGCGGGACGCAGATCGTGCTCGAGGAGATGGCCGCGCGCAAGCTCTACTGGTGCCCGCGCTGCCAGGCGTGAGGATGCGGCCATGATCGGCGAGAGAGCGGGCACGGTCACGGGCGTGCGCATCGCGGGTCCGGGCAGCGAGCTGCTGCCCGACGACGGTCCGTTCGACGTGTTCCTCGAGAACGGGCGGATCGCGGACATCGCCCCCGCGGGCGCGGTGCGCCCCCGCGGCCTTGTGCTGGACGGGGCGGGGGCGTGGCTGGTCCCCGGTCTCTGGGACCACCACGTGCACGTCACGCAGTGGGCGCTCGCCAGCCAGCGACACGAGCTCGCCGGCGCCGCCTCGGCCGTCGAGGCCGCACACGAGATGGCCGGCGCGGCGGTGCTCGCCGACGGGCGCCGGGTGGGCACCGGCTACCGCGACGCCCTCTGGCCCGATGCCCCCTCGCTCGACGTGCTCGACGCGGCGACCGGCGACATCCCCACCTACCTCGTCAACGCCGACGTCCACAGCGCGTGGCTCAACAGCGCGGCGCTGCGGCGCGAGGGCATGATCTCGCCGGACGGCGTGCTGCGGGAGGAGCCGGCGTTCGAGATCTCCCGGCGCCTCAACGCGGTCGACCCCGACACCGCCGACACGCTCGTGACGGCGATGGCCCGGCGAGCGGCCGCCCGCGGCGTCGTCGGGGTGGTCGATCTCGACCTCGCGTGGAACCACGAGGCGTGGGAACGCCGGGTCGCGCGCGGTCTCGACCTCCTGCGCGTCTCCTACGGCGTCTATCCGGAGCATCTGGATGCGGCGATCGCGGCGGGGCTGCGCTCGGGAGATCCGCTGGGTGACGGCCTCGTCCGCATGGGGCCGCTCAAGATCATCAGCGACGGCTCGCTCGGCACACGGACGGCGGCGTGCACGCACGCCCACGCGCAGGGCGACACGGGCGTGCTCACCGTCGGTCCCGACGAGCTCGCCGCCCTCCTGACGCGCGCGACGGGCGCGGGGCTCGCGTGCGCCGTGCACGCGATCGGGGACGTCGCGAACTCGTCTGCGCTGGACGCCTTCGCCGTCAGCGGCGCGGTCGGCACGATCGAGCACGCCCAGCTGGTCGCGCACGCCGACCTGGCCCGTTTCGGTCGTCTCGGGGTGGCAGCCAGCGTCCAGCCCGAGCACGCGCTGGACGATCGCGCTCTCGTCGACGCCCTCTGGGCGGCTCAGACCGCTCTGGCCTACCCGCTGCGCTCGCTTCACGCGGCGGGCGCGGATCTCCGTTTCGGCTCCGATGCGCCGGTCGCGCCGCTCGATCCATGGCGGGCGATCGCCGCCGCCGTCTTCCGCTCCCGCGACGGCGACAGCCCGTGGCACGCCGAGGAGACCGTGCCCCTCGAGGTCGCGCTGGCCGCGTCGACCGGAGGAGGTTCGCAGAACCCGTCGACCATCGCGGTCGGCTCGCCCGCCGACGTGGTCCTGGTGGATGCCGATCCGACGACCGCGGACGAGCCGGGACTGCGCGCCATGCCGGTGCGTGCGACGCTGCTCGGCGGTCGCGTGACGCACCTGCTCTGACGCGGGGCAGGCGGAACGACGAAGGCCCCGGCGGAGAACCGGGGCCTTCGTTCGAGGAAGCGTCTCAGGCGGCGAGGTGCGCGAAGAGGAACCAGCGGTCCTTGTCGAGGCCGCGCTTGATCTCGATCGCGACGTCCTGGCTCGAGAGGTCGATCTCGTCGAGCCCGTCGATCGCGGCCTGCACGTCGACGAGGATGGCGTCGATGTCGGCGATGAGGGCGCGGATGGCGACATCCGACTGCGTGAACCCGGCGGGGACCGCCGTGGCCTGCGCCTTCGCGGCGACCGTCTGCACGCGGGCGTCGATCGGGAGGCCCAGGGCAACGATGCGCTCAGCCGCGGTGTCGGCCCAGTCCTGCGCGTGCGAGACCACGGTGTCGAACAGCTCGTGCACGCCGATGAAGTTCGCGCCGCGCACGTGCCAGTGCGCCTGCTTGCCGTTGACGACGAGAGCCTCGAGACCGAGCACGACCGGCGAGAGGAACTGGGCCGTGCCCGCCGCCGTCGTGGGGTCGACCGCCGCCGCCTGAACCTGCTGGGTGTCTGTCATGATCATGCCTCCGTCTCGACAGAAAACTTCTGTATGACCACAACGCTAGTGATCCGTGCGCATTCCGCAAGCAAGTTGAGGCTGGGCTTATCAGCCGCCTCGGGCGGGATCAGCGCCGCAGCGTCTCAGCGGGAGACTCGCCGAAACGCAGCTTGTACTCGCCGGCGAAGCGTCCGAGATGTCCGAAGCCGCACGCCTCGGCGATGGCGGTCACGGTCGTCCGCGACGGATCCGAGCCGCGGAGCCGTTCGTGGGCACGACGGAAGCGCATCTCACGCAGCAGCACCGACGGGGTCGACCCGGACGCCCGGTGCACGTGCTCCTGCAGGGTCCGCAACGGCATCCCCAGCATGCGGGCGATCTCGAGGGGCGTGAGATCCTCGATCGGCGACTGCTCGGCGGCGGCGACGAAGCGACGGTAGGTCTGGTCGCTGCTGTGGGAGGTCGCGGGGGCCTGCCAGCTCTCCAGCGAGCGGGCGACCGAGCTGTCGACCGCGAGCAGCAGCCGGCTCACCATGAGCTCGGCGGCCAGCTTGCGCGACAGCTCGCCGTTGGGTGCGTTCGGCGCATCGAGGACGTCGTGGAGCTCGAGGACGGAACGGAGGAAGGCCTGCCCGGCGGGTGTGCCCAGCTCGAGTCCCGGTGCGAGTCGCAGGCGTGAGGGATCCTCGATGCTCCACATCACGGAGGCGACCCGCAGCAGTTCCTCGCGGTCGACGTAGACGATGAGGTGGGGGGTGTCGTCCTTCCACTCCATCACGAAGTCGCGGTCGATCGGGGGCACCGTGGCCCGCTGCGGCGACGACTCGACGACCGTGCCCCCCACGCGCATGCGAGCGCGACCGCGCAGCGGGATCTGCACCAGATGGAACTCGCCGAGGCCGACGGGGGAGATGCGCACCCCCTCGCCGTAGTTGAGCAGCTCCAGCCCGACGGGACCGGCGTGCGCCGAGCGCAGGGTCAGCTGCACGCCCTGCTCCAGGGGCACGAGCGTATGCGCGCAGAACAGGTTCGCGATGAGGTCGTTCGCCTCGTCGACGTCGCCCGCGCGGACGCCCTGACGGGTCGCGAGCACATCGGAAGGGCGTGGCAGGCGGGCCGGAGGCGACAGAGTCACGTGTGGCCTCCCGGAGCGGTTCGGTCACGGCGAGGGGGCGAACACCTGCCCCCACGTTACTGCGGTGTTTCGAGGGCGAAAGCGTGTCGTTTCCGCGACGGTTTTCGGATGGATGCTGCGTTGGATGGATAGTACCCGTCTTCGCGCAGTCGCTTGACTGCCTCCACACACGTCGCGCAGGGACCATCCGGCGCGAGGGACAGGAGGTCAAGATGAGCGGACTGGACGGACGGGTCGCGATCGTCACCGGAGGGGCGACGAAGATCGGTCGCGGCGTCGTGGACGCCCTCCGCGCAGAGGGTGCCACGGTCGTCGTGGCCGACATCGACGAGCAGGGGCTCGCCGCTCTGCCCGCGGACGTCGACGCGCGGCGGATCGACATCACGGACGACGTGCAGCTGGAGCGGCTCGTCTCGGACACGGTGTCGCGCCACGGCGGCATCGACATCGTCGTGAACCTCGCCGCGACCTATCTCGACAACGGCGCCGACACGTCGCGGGCCGACTGGCTGACGGCGCTGGACGTGAACCTCGTCAGCGCCGTGCGCGTCGTCGCCGTGGCCCGCCCCCACCTCGCGTCGTCCGCCCACGCTGCCGTGATCAACTTCACCTCCATCTCGGCCAAGGTCGCGCAGACCGGCCGGTGGGTGTATCCCACGAGCAAGGCGGCGATCGTCGAGCTCACCCGCGCGATGGCGTTGGACCTGCAGCCGGACGGCATCCGGGTGAACTCGGTGAGCCCCGGATGGACGTGGTCGAACATCATGGACGGTCTCAGCGGCGGGGACCTCGCGAAGACCGACCGGGTCGCCGCGCCCTTCCACATCCTCGGCCGGGTCGGACGCCCCGACGAGGTCGGGAACGTCGTGGCGTTCCTCGCGAGCGACCTGGCCAGCGGCGTCACGGGCGCCGACTGGGCCGTCGACGGCGGCTATTCCGCCCTCGGCCCGGAGCAGAAAGACCCCACCATCCCTCTCCTCGCGGCCGAGTGACCGCATCCACAACGAAAGGCATCGCAATGTCCCGTCGTATCACCATCGTCGGCGCCGGCCAGTCCGGCCTCCAACTGGGTCTGGGCCTGCTCGCACAGGGCTTCGAGGTGCGCCTGATCTCCAACCGCACCCCCGACGACATCCGTTCCGGTCGCGTGGCCTCCAGCCAGTGCATGTTCCACACGCCGCTGCAGTACGAGGCCGCCGTCGGCGCCGACCTGTGGCCCGACGCGCCGCCCGTCGAGGGGGTCGGACTCGCGGTGCCGAACCCGGAGGCGCCGGGCGAGAAGCTCTTGGGATGGACCGGGAGGCTCGACGCGCCCGCGCAGTCCGTGGACCAGCGGCTCAAGTTCCCGGCATTGATCGAGCTCTTCGAGAAGCGCGGCGGCGAGCTCGTCTTCGAGGACGCCGGCATCGACGACCTGGAGCGCTACACCTCGGAGGACGAGCTCGTGCTGGTCGCCGCAGGCAAGGGCGAGATCGCGCGGCTGTTCGAGCGGGACGCCGCGCGCTCGACGTTCGACGCGCCGCAGCGGGCGCTCGCGCTCACCTACGTGCACGGCCTGACGCCGGATGCGGACCTGCCCAAGGTCGCGTTCAACCTCATCCCCGGCGTCGGCGAGTACTTCGTCTTCCCCGCGCTCACGCTGTCCGGACCCTGCCACATCATGGTGTTCGAGGGCATTCCGGGCGGCCCCATGGACCGCTTCGCCGGCGCCGGCGGCGCGGCGGAGCACTTCGAGATATCCAAGGACATCCTCAAGACCTTCCTGCCGTGGGAGCACGCCCGCGCTGCGGACGCCTCGCTCACCGACGAGCTGGGCGTGCTCCAGGGGCGTTTCGCGCCGACTGTCCGGAAGCCCCTCGTGACGCTGCCCTCCGGGCGGACCGTCCTCGGAATGGCGGATGTCGTCGTCCTCAACGACCCGATCACCGGTCAGGGATCCAACAACGCCTCGCGCTGCGCCCAGAGCTATCTCTCCTCGATCGTGGAGCAGGGCGACGGCGAGTACGACGACGCGTGGAAGGAACAGGTCTTCGAGCGCTACTGGACGGTCGCGGAGCCCGTGGTCACCTGGACCAACGCGTTCCTCGTGCCGCCGCCGCCCCACCTGCTGAACGTCCTCGGCGCCGCCTCTCAGTTCCCGCCGATCGCCGACCGCTTCGCCAACGGCTTCGACGACCCGTCGGACTTCGGCAGCTGGTTCCTGGACCCGGAGGGGTCCGAGCGCTACATCGCCGGCGTCGCCGCGGGCGCGGGGGTCTGACATGCCGGGCGGACGCAGGATCGCGATCATCGGCGCCGGCGAGGCCGGAGCCCAGCTCGCGCTGGGGCTGCACGACGAGGGCTACGCGGTCACCCTGATCTCCGAGCGCTCCGCCGAGCAGATCCGCACCGGCAACATCCTCTCCAGCCAGTGCATGTTCGGCTCCGCGCTCGCCGCCCAGGAGGACGTCGCCGCGTGCGCGGACGGCGCGGCGGGCGTGGAGATATCCGGCATCCGGTTCGCGGTCCCGGGGCTCGTCGAGCCCTGGGCCGCGTCCCTGGACCGGCCCGCGCTCTCGATCGACCAGCGGGTCAAGTGCGCGGAGTGGATCGAGCGGTTCGTGCGCGACGGGGGCGACTTCCGCATCGAGCACGCCGGCGTCCCGCTGCTGGAGTCCCTCGCCGCCGGCTACGACCTCGTCGTCGTCGCCACCGGAAAGGGCGAGCTCTCGCAGCTGTTCGCGACGGACCACGGCCGCAGCCCCTTCGACCGCCCGCAGCGCGTGAGCGCCGTCACCTACGTCACGGCCGCCGACGAGGACGCCGAGCCCCATCGGATCCGGCTGTCCGTGCTCCCGGGCGTCGGAGAGTTCTTCACCTTCCCGGGCCTGACCGTCTCGGGGCCCTGCCGGATGATGGTCTTCGAGGGCGTTCCCGGCGGCCCCTTCGACCGATGGGACGACGTCTCCACCCCGGCCGAGCATCTCACCCGGTCGATGGAGCTGCTGGCCGACCACCTCCCCGACGAGGCCGAGCGGTTCGTCGGCGCACGGCTCACGGACGAGGGCGCGACCCTGCGCGGACGGGTCACCCCGACCGTCAGGGTCCCGGTGGGAACCCTCGCCAGCGGGCGCTCGGTCTTCGCCCTGGGCGATGCCGCGGTGCTCAACGACCCGCTGACGGGGCAGGGGTCCAACAACGCGTCGATCGCGGCGCACCACTACCTCGACGCGATCGTGCGCCGGGGCGACAAGCCGTTCGACGCGGAGTGGATGCGGCGGACGTTCGAGGACTACTGGCGCGGATGGGGCCAATGGTCGACCGCCTGGACCAACGGGATGCTGCAGGGGCTGCGCCCCGCGCAGCTGCGTCTCATCGAGGCGGCCGAATCCGTGCCCACCCTCGCCCAGGCCATCGTGGCCGGCTTCGACGACCCGCGCACCCTCTTCCCGTGGTGGAGCGACGAGACGGCGGCCGCCGAGTTCCTGGCCGCGCGCGAGTCCGAGAGGGACGCCCGGTTCGACCTGCGCGACTTCCGCAACGCTCTCGGGCAGTTCGCGACGGGGGTGACGGTCATCACGACGCGGGCCGCCGACGGGCACCTGGTCGGAATGACCGCGAACTCGTTCGCGTCCGTCTCGATGGATCCCCCGCTCGTGCTCTGGTGTCCCGGCAAGCACGTGGCGAGCCTGTCGGACTTCACCGATGCGACGCACTTCGCGATCAACGTCCTCGCCAGCTCGCAGCACCACCTGTCCCGCCAGTTCGCGCTGCCGGGAACGGACAAGTTCGCCGGGGTGCCGATCCGGGAGGGACGCGCCGGCGTGCCGGTGCTCGAGGGAGCCCTCGCGACGTTCGAGTGCCGCACGGTGGCCCGTCACGACGCCGGCGATCACGTGATCTACGTCGGCGAGGTCGAACGGTACGAATACCACCCCGACGACCCGCTCGTCTTCCACGGCGGCGCCTACCACGACACGGCACGCCACCGGTCGGTGACCTCATGAGCGCGACCGACCGGATCGTCGTGATCGGCGGCGGGATCAACGGCATGGTCGCCGCCGCCGAGCTCGCGCGTGCCGGGCGCCACGTGACGATCGTCGAGTCGAACGCGCGACTGGGAGGGTTCATCGACTCCGGCGAGCGGACGCTCCCCGGATACGTGCACGACACCTTCTCGTCGTGGCATCCGCTCTTCGTGTCGGGCCCCGCCTACGCCGAGCTCGGCGCCGAGCTCCACCGCCACGGGCTGGAGTACGCCAACACCGAGGGTGCGCTGACGGCCACGGCGTTCACGAGACGGGGCGAACATCGTGCGGTCATCGCCTACCGCGATGCGGAGCGGACCGCCGCGGCGCTGCCGAGCGAGGCGGATGCGGCGGCCTACCTCGCGATGCTCGGCGAGCTCGGTCCGCGCGGGCCCGTCGTCTTCGGCGCGCTCGGCGCCGACCTCGGGCGCCGCAGGGCCCTGGCCGCTCTCGGCTGGAAGGCCTGGCGGAGCCTGGGTGCCTCGGGGATCTCCGAGCTCGCGAAGGACGCGCTCGCGAGCGGCAGGAGCTTCGCGGCACGACGGTTCGCGGGGCCCGAGGTCGACGCGCTCTGGGTGCCGTGGCTGCTGCACGCCGGGCTCGGGCCCGATCACGCCTCCGGCGGCGTCATGCTGCCGGTGTTCGCGGGCACGATGCATCAGGCCGGCCTTCCGATCGTGGTCGGTGGCGCGGCGCGCTTCGTCGACGCCTTCACCTCGCTGCTCACCGACCTCGGCGTCGACATCCGCACCGGCCACACCGCCCGGGAGATCGTGGTCGAATCCGGCAGGGTGCGCGCGGTACGGACCTCGGAGGGCACGATCGCCGCGGACCGGGTCGTCGCCGGCGTCGCACCGCGGGCCCTCTACGAGACCCTGCTGAAGGGCGTCGCCTCCGCCCGGGCCGGGCGCGACAAGGCAGCGGGCTACCTGCCCGGTCGAGGTGCGATGCAGATCCACCTCGCGCTCGACCGGCCCGTGCCGTGGCGCGATGCACGCTTGTCCGAGGTGCCGCTGGTCCACCTGGCCGAAGGATCCGACTCGACCGGCGTCGCGGTCGCGCAGGCCTCGGCCGGCGTCATCCCGCAGCGTCCGACCGTCGTGGTCGGCCAGCAGAGCGTGCTCGACCCCGGCCGTGCCCCCGCGGGCGGCGCGACTCTCTGGCTGCAGCTGCAGGAGGTGCCCACGCATCCCGTGGCGGATGCGGCCGAGCGGCTGCCGGCATCCCGCGGCTGGACCGACGCCGCACTGCGCGAGGGGTTCCTCGATCGCGTGCTCGGCCGTCTCGAGGAGTACGCGCCGGGGGTGACCGCCAGCGTCCTCGGACGGGACATCATCTCGCCGGCCGACCTCGAGGCCTACAACGCCAACGCGATCGACGGCGACCCCTACTCCGGGGCCGCCACCCTCGATCAGAACCTCCTGTGGCGGCCGTTCGCCGGCGGCGCCGGCCACCGGACGGGCGTCCGCGGCGTGTGGCACATCGGCGCCGCCACGCACCCGGGCCCCGGGCTCGGCGCCGGCAGCGGCCACCTCGTCGCCCAACGCCTCCTCGCCTCCCGCCGATGACCGTTCGTCCCCACACCCCCGAAGGAGCTCCCATGACCCTCACCGCCACCGTGCTCGCCGCGCTCGCCGCAGGTCGTCTGCGCATCGTCGACCTCACCAACACGCTCTCGCCGGACACGCCCACGCTCCGGCTCCCCGCGCCGTTCGCGAACCTCATCGACTTCTCCGCCGAGGTCGTCGCGGAGTTCGACGACCTCGGACCCCTGTGGAAGCACCAGAACCTGCACGTGGGCGAGCACATCGGCACGCACCTGGACGCACCCGTGCACTGGATCTCGGGTCGCCACGGCAAGGACGTCTCGCAGATCGAGCCCGAGCGCCTCGTGGGCCCGGCCGTCGTGATCGACGTGCGGGAGCACGTCGCCGCGGACCCCGACTTCCTCTTGCAGATCTCCCACGTGCAGGACTGGGAGACCGAGCACGGCCCCCTCCCGGAGAACTCCTGGCTGCTGCTGCGCACCGGCTGGGAGCAGTACTCCGACTCGCAGGAGGCGTTCCTGAACGCCGACGAGTCCGGCTCCCACACGCCGGGGATCGCGGTGGAGACCGCGCTGTGGCTGGCGACCGAGCGCCCGATCTCCGGATACGGCGTCGAGACGGTCGGCATCGACGCCGGACGCGGCGCCGAGCTCGACCCGCCGTTCCCGGCCCACTACCACCTGCTCGGCCACGACAAGTACGGGCTCACCTCGCTGCAGAACCTCGGCGAGCTCCCACCGACGGGCGCGGTGATCATCGTCGCGCCGCTGCCGATCGTGGGCGGGACGGCGAGCCCCAGCCGCGTGTTCGCCCTCGTGGAGGCGTGACGATGGACACGGCCGAGACGACCCTCTCCGCCCGCGAGGCGGCCGTCCCCGTCACGACCGTCGCGGAGCTCGTCGCGGACACCCTCGTGCGACTGGGCGTCGGACACTGCTTCGGCGTCGTCGGCAGCGGGAACTTCGCGGTCACCAACGCGCTGCGTGCGCGGGGCGTCCCGTTCACGGCGGCGCGTCACGAGGGCGGGGCGGCGACCATGGCCGACGCCTACGCGCGGATGTCGGGCGACATCGCGCTGGTGAGCGTGCACCAGGGGTGCGGGCTCACGAACGCGATCACCGGGATCGGCGAGGCGGCCAAGAGCCGCTCGGGGGTGATCGTGCTCACGGCGGAGACAGCAGGGGCATCGGTGCTCTCGAACTTCACGATCGACCAGCCGGCGCTGGCTCGCAGCGTCGGCGCGGCCGCCGAGCGCGTGCACAGCGCAGCGAGCGCGGTCGCCGACGTCGTGCGGGCCTACACCGCCGCACGGGCCGGGCGACGCACAGTCGTGCTCAACCTGCCGCTCGACGTGCAGGCGGCCGCTGCTCCCGCGGTGCCGCCCGCGGTCGGTCCGGTCGCCGCGCGCGCCACCCGACCCGCCGCATCCGAGGTCGCCGCCGTCGCCGACCTGATCGCCGCCGCGCGCCGTCCGGTGATCGTCGCAGGGCGCGGCGCGCGTGCGGCGGGCCCGGAGCTGCGGGAGCTGGGGGAGGCGGCCGGCGCGCTCCTGGCGACCTCGGCGGTCGCCAACGGGCTCTTCGCCGGCGATCCGTTCGCGCTCGGCATATCCGGGGGCTTCTCCTCGCCCCTCGCCGCGGAGCTCATCTCCGACGCCGACCTCCTCATCGGCGTGGGCTGTGCCCTGAACATGTGGACGATGCGCCACGGGAGCCTCGTCGGCACCGGCGCCCGCGTCGTCCAGATCGACGACGACCCGCTCGCCCTCGGCGCGCACCGGCCGGTCGCGCTCGGGGTGCTCGGCGACGCCGCGCTCACGGCGCGGGACCTCGCCGACGCCCTCCGTGCACGCGGCGGATCGGCGGCCCGATACCGCACGCCGGAGGTCGCCGCCCGGATCTCCGCCTCCGCCCGCTGGAACCAGACGCCGACCCCGGATCTGTCCGGCGACGGCCGGATCGACCCCCGTGTGCTCAGTGCCCGGCTCGACGAGCTGCTCCCGATCGAGCGCATCGTCTCGATCGACTCCGGCAACTTCATGGGCTATCCCAGCCAGTACCTGCGGGTGCCCGACGAGTTCGGCTTCTGCTTCACGCAGGCGTTCCAGTCGATCGGGCTGGGCCTGCCGACGGCGATCGGCGCGGCGCTCGCCCAGCCCGGGCGGCTTCCTGTGCTCGGCACGGGGGACGGCGGCTTCTTCATGGCGATCGCTGAGCTCGAGACGGCCGTGCGACTCGCGCTGCCGCTCGTCGTGGTCGTCTACAACGACGCCGCCTACGGCGCCGAGGTGCACCACTTCGCCGACGCCGACCCGGATGTCGACGTGGACACCGTGGTCTTCCCCGACACCGACATCGCGGCCATCGCCCGCGGCTACGGAGCCACCGGGCTCACCGTGCGCGCGGTCGCCGACCTCGACGCCGTCTCCGTCTGGCTCGACTCCGAGCCCGCCGCGCCTCTCGTCATCGACGCGAAGATCGCGTCCGACGGCGGCGCCTGGTGGCTGCACGAGGCGTTCCGCGGCCACTGACCACTCCCTTACCCCACCCCGAGAGGACCCTGCCATGACCCCTACCTCCGACGGGCGCAGCCCGTTCTGGAATCCGAAGACCGAGACCCTGCCCCGTGAGCAGCTGGCTGCCCTGCAGCTGGCGAAGCTGCGTCGCACGGTCGAGTGGGCCGAATCCCGGAGCCCGCTCTATCGGCGCAAGTACCGCGCGGCCGGGTTCTCGTCCGAGCAGCTGAAGAGCCTCGACGACTACGAGCGCATCCCCTTCCTCACGCGCGACGAGTGGATGGCCAACCAGGCCGAGTTCCCGCCCTACGGCGACATCCCCGTCGTCGGCGCCCCCGGGGCCATCCGCCTCCACACGACCTCCGGAACATCCGGACGCACGCCGCTGCGCGCCCTCGACTCGCGCAAGGACTGGTTCTGGTCGGCCGAGATGTGGTGCTATGCGCTGTGGGGTGCGGGAGTGCGACCCGATGACGTCGGCTACGTCGCCTTCGGCTACGGCTCCTTCATCGGGTTCTGGGGGCTGCACAACGGACTGGAGAAGATCGGCGCGCTGACGATCCCCGGCGGCGCGCAGACGACGACCCAGCGGGTGCGGCAGATCATCGACTTCGAGGCGACGGTCGTGGCGACCACTCCCACCTATGCGTTCCGGATGGCGCAGGAGGCGCGTGAGCTCGGCATCGACCTGCCCGCGTCTCCCGTGCGGACGATCATCCTCTCGGGGGAGCCGGCGGGCATGATCCCCGAGACGAAGGCGCTCATCGAGGCCGAGTGGGGCGCGAAAGCCTACGACACCGCCGGGATGACCGAGATCTCGACGATCTTCATGTTCGAGCCGGCCGACCAGCCCGGCGGCTGCCACATCATCGAGGACCACATCCTCGAGAAGGTGTTCGACCCCGACACGCTGCGCGAGCTGCCCTACGGCGAACGCGGCGAGCGGGTCACGACCTCCTTCGGTCGCGGGATCATCCCCCTCATCAAGTACCGGACGGGGGATGCCGTCGTGAAGGTGCCGTACACGGCGGGCGGCAGCGGCCGCACCTGGGACCTGTACGAGGGTGGGATCCTCGGCCGCGTCGACGACATGAAGCTCGTCCGCGGCACGAACGTGTATCCGCGCGCGGTGGAGGCGATCGTCCGGGGCTACCCCGTCGAGGAGTTCCAGATCCGCATCGAGAAGGTCGAGCTGCGCGACGAGATCTTCCTCGCGGTCGAGCCGCCCGCATCCGTCGCGGACGCCGAGTGGCCCCAGATCGCGAAGCGGCTGCAGGACGACCTCGCCGACGCGCACGAGGGGCTGCGCTTCATCATCGAGCGCGCGGCCGTCGGCACGCTTCCCCGATTCGAGCTGAAGGCCAAGCGCCTGCAGGACCTTCGCTGACCCCGAAAGGACGACGACCATGACCACTGATCTCCTCGGCACCCCGCTGACCCCGGCGGAGACCGATCTGCTCGCCGCGTACGACACCGTGAAGGCCCTCGTCGCTCGCGACGATCTGCCTCCCGCGGCGATCTCCAACGCCCGGGTCGCGCTGGCCGCCCTCGGCATCGCCGTCGCCGATCTCGCGATCGAGTTCGAGCACCTCATCGACGCCGGCGTCTGACGCGATGCTTCCCCCGACGAGCGCCCGACCGCTAGGTTTCGAGGCGGGCCTCGTGCTTCGCTCCGCTTCGGTCGCCGTGCCGAGCCCCTACCCAGGAGGTATCCCCATGAATCCCGACGACATCGTGCTCGGTCCGCTGGACCCGGGCATCACGAGGCTCGACGAGGCCTTCGCCGAGCACACCTTCAACGTCCTCGGTCACCGGTACGTCTCCAAGATCGAGACGGCCTCGACGTTCGCGTGGCTCTCGAACGACCCGGTCGGCACGGGGGTCCCGCCCCACGTGCACCCCACGCAGGACGAGTTCATCCATGTGCTGTCCGGCGAGTACACGCTCTACCTCGACGGCGACTGGCACACGGCACGCGCGGGCGACACGGTCCGGATGCCGCGGGGCATCGCCCATGCCTATTACAACCGTGCACAGGAGCCGGCGACATCGATGTTCTGGGTGAGCCCGGGCGGCAAGCTCGCGAACCTCTTCCGCCTGCTGCACGACCTCGAGGACGCCGAGGAGGTCGTACGCCTCTCCGCGCTCAACGACGTCGACTTCCTGCCGCCGGGCGCGGTGCCCGGCGCGTGAGCGACGTCGCGGCCGCGCCGGAGCGGCTCCTGCGCTATGGCGGGCATGACGACCAGTGGGTCCGACTGCGCTGCGCGCCCGCCGATCGCGTCTGCGTGTGCCTCCTCCATGGCGGGTACTGGCGTCCGCGCCACACGGCGGACCTCATGACACCGCTCGTACACGCTGCGGCGCGGACCTTCGGGGCGGCGACCGTCGCGAACATCGAGTACCGCCGCGAGCACGGTGCCGAGGCGATGCGCGCGGACGTCATCGCGGCGCTCGGGGCGATCCGGGACGAGCTCGGCGCGGCCCGGATGGTGGTGGTCGGACACTCCGCCGGCGGGCACCTCGCCCTGCTCACGGCGGCGCACGCGGACGCGGTCGTGGCCCTTGCGCCCGTCACCGACCTCGTCAGCGGGTACGCCGACGGAATCGGAGAGGGGGCGGTCGCCGAGCTCATGGGCGCCGCTCCCGACGAGCGCCCCGCGGCGTACCGCGCGCTGACGCCGAGCCCGTCGTCGGTCCCGACCCTCGTGGTGCACGGCGCCGACGACGAGCGGGTCCCGGTATCGCAGTCCCAGGGCTTCGTCCGCTCCGCACGGACGGTCGGGGCGCCCGTCGACTACCTCGAGCCCGCTCGGCTGGCACACATGGTCCTCATCGACCCCGCCGCAGGCCACTGGCCGCTCGTGCGGGAATGGACCCGCCGCGCACTCACCCCGTGATGACGCGGTCCGCGTAGCGCTGCGCCCTCTCCGCGAATCGCCACTTGAGCTCGTGGAACAGCATGGCGCTCTCGCGGCCCGGCCAGTTCCCGGGCAGCAGCTCATAGGGCAGCCCCGGGTCGAGGAAGGACAGCGGCCGCCACGCGTCCACGCCCGTCACGAACCGCCGGAACGCCTCTTCCTCGTCCGGCTCGTCGGCGAGAAGCGGGCGCACGGTCTCGGCGAAGGCGCGATGGGCATGAGCGATCGCCGCCAGGTCCCACCAGCGCGCCACCGCATCCGCGAGCGATCCCTCCACGATCGGCCGCGGAGTCGTGAACAGCACGGCCTGGGACTGCACGTCCAGCTCGGCCAGCACCCCGCGCACCTCGTCGCGCAGGAAGTCCGGACCGATCCACAGCGCCGACGCGACAGGGCCGAAGCCGATCTGCGCCAGTCGCCGCCGGAGCTGCGATCGCAGCGCGCGCCGGGACTCCGGAAGGCTGAACGAGACCACGCACCAGGGGTCGTCGAGCCGCATGGTGCGTGGCTGCAGGATGCGGCGATCCCCCTCGTCCAGCAGCCGCACGGCCCCCTCGGAAAGACGGTACCCGGCGACGCGTCCGCGTCGTTCCGGCACGAGGATGCCCTTCTGCTTCAGCCGCGTGAGCGCCGTGCGGGCGAGCGGCCCGGCGACCCCGGCCGCCTCGGCCAGCTGCACGATGGCGAGGGAGGACAGCCAGCCGCCGGCTCCCGCGCTGATAGAGACCGATCAGCGTCATCACGCGAGAGCGGGCGCTGCCGGTGCGGGGGAGGAGGTCGGTGCCCGCGTCGGCGGGCTCGACGTCGTTGCGCGCATCCATGCGTCGAGCGTACGGCGGCCGGCCCCGCGGCGTTCGCGACGGGGCCGGCGCCTCGTCAGCCGGCGACGAGCGGTTCGGCATCCACGGCCCGGCGCGCCCCGTCGATCCAGCGCGTGTGCACGGGAACGGGCTCGGGCGCGCGACGGGTGAGCAGCTCGAGCCGAGGGCGCACCGCGTCCGTGCGCGCCGTGGGCGGCTTGCGGGATCCGGCGCGGAACGGCAACGGCCAGTCGGCTCCCGGACCGCGGTACCCGAGGTCGGCGGCGGCGTGCAGCGTCCACTGCGGATCCCAGAGGTGCGTGCGCCCGAGCGCCACCAGGTCGGCGCGTCCGGCCAGCAGCAGCGAGTTCACGTCGTCCGCGGAGGAGATCGCGCCGACCGCGATCACGGTCGCACCGCTGCCGGCGAGCCGATTGCGGATGGCGTCGGCGAACGGCGTCTGGTAGCTGCGTCCGAACGCGGGCTTCTCGTGCCGCACCACCTGGCCGCTCGAGACGTCGATGCCGTCGGCGCCGTGGGCCACGAACGCGGCCGCGATCTCGACCGCGTCGGCCACGGTGTTGCCGCCGGGCGCCCAGTCGCTCGCCGAGAGGCGCACGACGATCGGGCGCTCGGCCGGCCAGGCGGCGCGCACGGCGTCGAAGACGGCGAGCGGGAAGCGCAGGCGGTTCTCGAGCGATCCGCCGTACTCGTCCGTGCGCGTGTTGGCGAGCGGGCTGAGGAACGAGGACAGCAGATAGCCGTGCGCGGCGTGGAGCTCGAGCAGATCGAAGCCCGCCTCGGCCGCCCGGCGCGTCGCGTCGACGTAGTCGTCGACGATGGCCTCGAGCTCGGCGGGCGTGAGCGCGCGCGGAACGGCGCTGCCCTCGCCGTAGGGGATCGCGGAGGGGCCGACGGGCTGCCAGCCGCCCTCCGTGAGCGGGTCGTCGATGCCCTCCCACATCAGCTTCGTCGAGCCCTTGCGACCGGAGTGACCGAGCTGCGCGCCGATGCGCGCCGTCGAGTGCGTGTGCACGAAGTCGACGATGCGCGCCCAGGCGTCGCGCTGCTCATCGGTGTACAGCCCGCCGCAGCCCAGGGTGATGCGTCCGGTCGCGCTCGGCGCGATCATCTCGGTCATCACGAGTCCGGCGCCTCCGAGCGCCTTGCTGCCGAGGTGCGCGAGGTGGAAGTCGCCCGCGACCCCGTCGACGGCCATGTACTGGTCCATGGGGGACACGACGATGCGGTTCTTGAGCTCGAGCGCCCCGATCCGGTGCGGCTGGAACAGTGCCGGGGTGTCGGCATCCGATCCGATTCGCTCCGCGAAGCTCGCCTGGACCCGCCGGGCGAAGTCGGCGTCGCGCAGTGCGAGGCCGTCGAAGGTGATGCGGCGCGAGCGGGTGAGCAGGTTGAACGTGAACTGCAGGGCGTCCTGCGCGGTGTACTGTCCGATGTTCTCGAACCACTCCAGCGATGCCTGGGCCGCTCGCTGGGTGGACAGGACGACCGGGCGGCGCTCGCTCTCGTAGGCCGCGAGGGCCGAGGCGACGTCGGGCTGCTCGGCGATGGTGGCGGCGAGCGCCAGGGCGTCCTCCATGGCGAGCTTGGTCCCCGAGCCGATGGAGAAATGCGCCGTGTGCGCCGCGTCGCCGACGAGCACCACGTTCTGGTGCGACCAGCGCTCGTTGCGGACGGTCGTGAAGTTGATCCACTTCGAGTTGTTGGCCAGCAGCTGCGCGTCGCCGAGCTCGTCCGCGAACAGCTCGCGGATGCGGTCGATCGAGCGGGTGTCGCTCACGCCCGGCGGGAGGGACTCGGTCAGGCTGGCGTCGAAGCCCGCCGCGACCCACACGTCCTCGTGCATCTCGACGATGAAGGTCGAGCGGTCCGCGGAGAAGGGATAGCCGTGCACCTGCATGACGCCGTAGGGCGTGTTCTTCACGATGAACGTGAACGCCTCGAGGGGCTTGTCGAGCGCGAGCCAGATGTACTTGGAGGCCCGAACGTCCAGCGACGGGCGGAAACGCTCGGCGTAGAACGAGCGCACCCGCGAGTTGAGACCGTCGCCGGCGACCACGAGGTCGTACTGGTGGGAGAGCTCGTCGACCGGGGGAGCTTCGGTACGGAAGCGGATCTCGACGCCGAGCTCGGCGCAGCGCTCCTGGAGCAGCAGCAGCAGCTCGCGGCGGCTCATCGCGGCGAAGCCCTGGCCGCCGACCGTGTGCGCCACCCCGTCGAAGGTCACGTCGATGTCGCTCCAGCGCGCGAACCGGCTCTGCATCTGCTCGAAGATCCGGCGGTCCGCGTTCTCGATGCCGCCCAGGGTCTCGTCGCTGAAGACGACACCGAACCCGAAGGTGTCGTCGGCGGCGTTGCGCTCCCAGACGACGATCTCGTGGGCGGGGTCGAGCTGCTTGCTGAGCGCGGCGAAGTAGAGTCCCGCGGGGCCTCCGCCGATGATGGCGATCTTCATGACACGTCCTGCCTTTCAGGTCGGGTGGTGCACGGTTGGTCTCGATCGGGGAGGCGGACCATCCCCTCCTGGGCGACGGTGGCGACGAGGGCGCCCTCGCCGGTGAAGAAGCGACCGAGGTTCAGCGCGCGACCGCTCTGCACGCCGGCGCTCTGCTGGGCGTAGAGCAGCCAGTCGTCGGCGCGGGCGTCGGCGTGGAACCAGATCGCGTGGTCCAGGCTCGCGGTCTGGAGACCGGGCGTGCGCCAGGTCGCCCCGAGGGCGCGCAGCGAGGGCTCGAGGATGCTGTAGTCGCACACGTACGCGATGGCGAGCCGATGGAGGACCGGATCGTCGGGCAGCCGTGAGAAGGCACGGAGCCAGACGTTCTGCGCGTCGGAGGAGTCGCGCGTGTGCGTGCCGTACAGATCGCCCTCGACGTGGCGATGATCGAAGCTGCGGCCGTGACCCCAGTAGCGTGCGGCGTCGTCGTCGTGAGCGGCGACGGCCTGCGCGGTGGTGGGGAGACGGTCGGGTGAGCCGCCGGCGTGGGCCGCGGGAGCGTGCCGAGGACCGTGCTCGGGCACCTGGAAGGAGACGGTGCTCGCGAAGACGAGCCTGTCGCGTTGGATGCCGCGGACGTAGCGCGTCGAGTAGCCCCGCCCGTCGCGGGTCAGCTCGACCTCGTACCGGACGGGTTCGAGCACCTCGACCGGTCGGAGGAACGTGGAGTGCGCGGAGTGCGCGACCCGGTCGGCGCCCACGGTCCGCCAGGCGGCGGCGAGGGACTGGGCGACGGCGTCGCCGCCGTAGGCCTTGGGCCACGGCACGTACTGCGGCGTCGCCTCGAACGCGCGGTCGAAGAGCGTCGGCGTCGTCTCGGCGAGGGCGATCGCGCGGAGGAAGGTCTCGGCATCCGGCGCGTCGGGGAGGTCTGCGCTCATGCCGAGACCGTCCCGTCCTCGGTGATGCGGAACGGGTTGCGCAGCTCCCCGATGCCCGCGATGCGCGTCGTGAGCACCTCGCCGTCGCTCAGGTACCGGCGCGGCGTGCGTCCGAGGCCGACCCCGCTGGGTGTGCCGGTGAGGACGAGGTCGCCGGGGGAGAGCCGCAGGAACCGGGAGATGTAGGCCACGAGCTCCGCGGCGCCGAAGAGCAGCTGATCGACCGTGCTCGACTGCACGACCTCCGCGTCGATCAGCGTCTCGATGCGCGCGCCGTCGGCGGGGTCGAACTCGTCGGCGGTGACGACGACGGGGCCGAGTGGGGTCGTGGCATCCCACACCTTGCCCTGCATCCACTGCAGCGTGCGCGACTGCCAGTCGCGCATGGACACGTCGTTGGCGATCGTGTAGCCGAGGATCGCGGCCCGTGCGTCGGCGACGGTGGCACGGGTCACGTCCGCGCCCACGACGACCGCGAGCTCCGCCTCCCAGTCGACGGCGGACGAGCCCGAGACGGCGATCTCGGCGCCCGGATCGGTGAGCGTGTCGGCGAACTTCGCGAAGAGCGTCGGATGCCTGGGCGTCTCGCGCCCGGTCTCGGCGATGTGGTCGCGGTAGTTGAGCCCGCAGCACACGATCTTCCGCGGGGAGAGCAGGGGACGAAGGAGCGTGACGTCGGCCGCCGCGGCGCGCTCCCCGGTGCGCCGAGCCGCGGCCGCCTGCGCGCTCAGGTCGCCGGCCGCGATCGCGGCGTCCAGGGTGGGTGCGGACAGCAGCCTCCAGTCGTCGCCGTCCGCCGCGGCGGCGCGCGTGCCGCCGTCGGGCAGGCGTACGGTTGCGAGTCTCATGGTCACTTCCGATCACGGTCGAGGTGGCATGACTATTACATATTGCTAGCGATCGCGTCAATACAGTCATAGAATGAGAGTGCCGCCAGAGGGCGGCCGTCCGGAAGGGAACAGCATGTCGCGTCGTATCGTCAATCCGCCCGAACTCGTGCCCCCCATTGGATTCGCGCACGCCGTGGTCGCCGGCGGCACCGTGTACCTGGGGGGTCAGACCGCACTCGACGCCGAGGGGCGCGTCGTCGCGGGCGGGATCGTCGAGCAGTTCACCCGGGCGCTGGAGAATGTCCTGATCTCGCTCCGCGCCGCCGGCGGCGAGCCGTCGGACCTGGTCAACGTCACGATCTTCCTCACGGACGTCGACGACTACCTCGCCCACGGCAAGGCCATCGGGCGCGTCTGGCGGGAGCTGGCGGGCATCGAGTATCCCGCCATGGCGGGCATCGGCATCACCCGGCTGTGGCAGCCCGAGGCGCTCGTCGAGATCCAGGCGATCGCCCACATCGATCGCTGACCTGGTGGACGCCGAAGGGGGAGCCGGGCGCGGCCCGGCTCCCCCTTCAGCGTGTCGCTAGTCGCGGATGTCGAGTTGGATGTCGGCGACGTCCTGATCGCTGAGGTTGACCACGATGTTGTCGGGGGTGCGGGTGGTCAGCCAGATGAGCTCTTTGGTGGCTCCGGCGTTTCCCTCGATGTGGGGCACGAAGGGCGGCACGTAGACGAAGTCGCCCTCCTCGAGATAGAGGACCTCCTGGTAGCGATCGCCGAAGCGGATGAACCCGCGGCCCTGCAGGACGTATCCGCCGGTCTCGGCCTCGCCATGGTGGTGCGGGTCGGAGACCTCTCCCACGCCGGTGTGGACGCGGCCGTACCAGAGGCCTTCGACCTCGGTCGTCTCGACGGAGACGCCGGAATAGCGTCGTGCCTTCGCGGTCTGGCCGGGGGCGAGGGGGAGCTCTGCGGCTCGCTGCACCGTGAGCCGCTTGAGAGCGGGAGCATCGCTCATGTGATTCCTTTCGTGTGGTGTCGTCTGTATTGCAACAGTATTGCGAAAGTACAAAAAACGAAATAGAAACCGACGATCGGACTGCTCGGTCCTCTGCCGAGAGGAGGCCCCGGGAGCGCGGGTCGAGGGGTTCAGCGGCCGGCCCCTCGTCGGCACTCTGTGGGAGACGCCCCGCTGTCGCGGGGGGATCGCGGCTAGAGTCGTGTCATGACCGTGTCTGAGGACGCATCGGTGCTGCGGATCGGGGAGCTCGCGCCGAGGCTGGATCCGACATCCTTCCTTGCCGCCGGTGCACGCCTCATCGGCGACGTCGTGCTCGGGCCGCAGGCGAGCGTCTGGTACAACGCCGTCCTCCGCGCCGAGGCTGCAACGATCACGATCGGCGCCCGCAGCAACCTGCAGGACGGCGTCGCGGTGCACGTCGACGCGGGCAGGCCCGTGACGATCGGTGAGGACGTCTCGGTCGGCCACAACGCCGTCGTGCACGGCTGCACGATCGGCGACGGCTCGCTCATCGGCATGGGAAGCGTCGTCCTCAACGGTGCCGTCATCGGCTCCGGGTGCCTCGTCGCCGGGGGAGCGGTCGTGCTGGAGGGCACGGTCGTGCCGGACGGGATGCTGGTCGCCGGTGTTCCGGCGAAGGTGCGACGCGAGCTGACCGACGAGGAGCGCCAGGGGCTGATCCGCAATGCGCAGGCGTATCTCGGGCACACCGAGACGCATCGGGGTGTGAGCGACGAACACGGGGGAGGAACGTCATGAGCGTTGACGCACAGGATCCGTCCGCCGGACCGTCTCGGCCGGGAAGCATCAGCTCCCGTTCCTACGGCGCCGCCCGGACGACCTCCAACGACGCCGCGGTGACCAACGCGCGCGACGCGGCGACCCGCGCCCGCCAGGCCAAGTACCTCGCCAAGCAGGACGAGATCAAGGAGCTCGCGAAGGCGATCGAGTCGCTGGCCAAGGCGATCGAGGCCATCGCCCGCTCGGCGGACTGATCGCCCGGATCAGGACATCTCGCCGAAGCAAGCCGTCCCCGACAGCGAACGTCCTGATCCTGCACGATGTCCTGTTGCGGCGCGCTGAGACGCGCCGGCGTGAGGCGGCCTCCCGCCGCGCTGTCGCGGCGGGAGGGACATGGAGGGGATGACGGGAATCGAACCCGCGTAATCAGTTTGGAAGACTGAGGCTCTACCATTGAGCTACATCCCCGAAGCGGCGCGAGCCGCAGCATCCGACAGTCTATACGGATGCCGCAGGCACCTCCGGACACCCGCCTCGGCGGGGCGTGGGGTTCGGCTAGACTTCGAGGCGCCGTTGTGGGCGCACCTTCGCGTGCGGGCTGCGCGGGGCGTAGCTCAGCTTGGTAGAGCGCCCGCTTTGGGAGCGGGAGGCCGCAGGTTCAAATCCTGTCGCCCCGACCACGGCACCGCGTCTCTGCCGACCATGGCGACGCACCCGGCTTTGTAGGCTGTCGTGATGTCCACGCGTGCGGCCCGCTCCTCGATCGTGGGCCGTGTCGTGCGCCATCCGCTCAGCTGGGCCGCGGTCTGCGCGACCGGGGCGGCGATCCTCGCGCCGGGTCTCGGCCTCGACCTCCCCGTGTACCTGCTCATCCTCGCCAGCGGCTTCCTCTGCGGCTACTGGTTCGTCGGCCTCACGCTACGCGACGCGCGGCCGCGCCGGGGTCTGCTCGTCCACGTGATCGTCGCGGTCCTGCTCGTGCCGCTGTTCGTGCTCCTGGTCGAGGTGATGCCAGGTCTCCTTCCGCGCGGGGCGCCGCGGACGGCGTTGGCGTTCGTGTCGATGGGAGTCGTGCCCGCTGCCGGCTGGATCTGGCTCGGGCTGATCTCTCGCGTCACGGGATGGGTGAGATCCCGGGAGAGGCGCGTCGTGCAGGCGACAGCCGAGTGGGAGCACGAAGCAGGTGTCGCGATCGTCCACGTCGGCGCGGTGCGGCTGTCGATGCGCGCGCTGGCTCTCGGGATCGCCGTGGCGATCGCTCTCGGCGGCTCGATGGCCGTGGTCGTGCTGATCGCGGTCGACGACATCGTGACGCGGTGGTTCAGCCCGCAGCTCGCTGTCGTGCTGTTCGGCGGGGCGATCGCCCTGCCGGTGTACGGCGTCCTCGCCGCTCTCGTGCGCCGCCGAACCTCGCCCTGCACGATCGCCTTCGATCGCGGCGTGCTGCGGATCACGGTCGGGGGCGAACGGCGCGAGCTCGCGTTCCGCGACATCCGCCTGCTGCGCTGGCGCCAGACGAGCGAGTACGCCCGTCTCGAGGTCCGTGTCGCCTCCCGCTCGGAGACTCTTCTGATCGGGATGGCGCGTCAGGCGCCCGGCGTCGCCGCGGCGCTGCCGCCCCTCCCACGTCGTGTCGAGGCGGAGCTCGTGCGCAGCGGACTGCAGGCGAGCAGAACCCGGCGCGGCGTCGACGAGTATCGGCGCCCGAGCGCGCACGGACGGACGGGCACGGACGCCGACGCGCCCGAAGCCGCGGAACGCCGCTGACCCCTCGGGGAGACACGCGGGCACGATCCGTTAGACTTCCTGGGCTGGACGTCGTCGTTTCTGCCTGCTCCCGCAACGGATCGGTAGGCGTTCGGGACGAACCGACCGTGTCGGCACCGGCGCCCGATCGCACGGGCGCGGCCACTCCGACATCACGACCCCACCCACAGATTCTCCGCGCGCGACCGCGTGCGGTCCGTCACGAGGAGAGAACACCACATGGTGAACAGCACCGTCGAGCAGCTGAGCCCGACCCGCGTCAAGCTGCACATCACGGTCACACCCGAGGACCTCAAGCCCTCGATCGCGCACGCGTACGAGCACATCGCGCAGGACGTGCAGATCCCCGGCTTCCGCAAGGGCAAGGTGCCCGCGCCCATCATCGACCAGCGCATCGGCCGCGGCGCCGTGCTGGAGCACGCCGTCAACGAGGGCCTCGACGGCTTCTACCGTCAGGCCGTCGCCGACAACGAGGTGCGGGTGATCGGCCGTCCCGAGGCGGAGATCGTCGAGCTGCCCGAGGTCAAGGACTTCTCCGGCGACCTCAAGGTCGACGTCGAGGTCGACGTGCGGCCCGAGTTCGAGCTGCCCGCCTACGAGGGCCTGACCATCACGGTCGACGCCGTCGAGGCCGACGAGGCCGCCATCGACGCCGAGCTCGACCGCCTGCGCGGCCGCTTCGGCACGCTCATCACGGTGGACCGTCCCGCCAAGGCCGGCGACTTCGTCGAGCTCGACCTCGTCGCCACCATCGGGGGCACGGAGATCGACCGCGCCGAGGGCGTCTCCTACGAGGTCGGATCGGGCGAGCTCCTCGAGGGCATCGACGAGGCCATCGACTCCCTCACCGCCGGCGAGGACACCACCTTCCGCTCGACCCTCGTCGGCGGAGACCACGCCGGCGAGGAGGCCGAGGTCGCCGTCACGGTCAAGGCCGTCAAGGAGCGCGAGCTCCCGGAGGCCGACGACGACTTCGCGCAGATCGCGAGCGAGTTCGACACGATCGCCGAGCTGCGCGCCTCCCTCGCCGAGCGCGTCGCCCAGCAGTCGACCTTCTCGCAGGGCGCCGCCGCGCGCGACAAGCTCGTCGAGCAGCTCATCGAGCAGTCCGACATCCCCGTCCCCGCCAAGCTCGTCGAGGACGAGGTCCACTCGCACCTCGAAGGCGAGGGCCGTCTGGAGGACGACGAGCACCGCGCCGAGGTCACCGAGGCGAGCGAGAAGCAGTTCCGCACTCAGATGATCCTCGACAAGCTCGCCGAGCAGACGAACGTCCAGGTCTCGCAGGACGAGCTGACGCAGTACCTCATCCAGTCGGCTGCCCAGTACGGCATGGCCCCGCAGGAGTTCGTCGAGGCGCTGCAGCAGGGCAACCAGCTGCCGGCGCTCGTGGGCGAGGTCGCACGCAACAAGGCGCTCGCGATCGCGCTCGGTCGGGTCAACGTCGTCGACTCGAACGGGAACCCCGTCGACCTGACCGGCTTCGTCGCCGTCGCCGACGAGGCCGCTGCCGAGGAGGACGTCGTCGAGGAGGCGGAGGAGATCGCGGATGCCGCGGCCGACGCCGAGGAGGAGAAGCCCGCCAAGAAGGCGCCCGCCCGCAAGACCGCCGCGAAGAAGGCCGACGCCGCCGAGGGCGAGGAGCAGGCCCCGAAGAAGCCCGCTCGCCGCACCGCCAAGAAGGCCGACGCGGAGTAAGACGACCAGAGCGCTCTGCGAGGGATGTCGCGAGACACCGGTCCTGCCGGGTCTCGCGACATCCCTCTTTCGTGAGCAGCCGGAGGAGACGATGAGCAACTGGCAGACGCGCGTGGACGCCGTGTGGGAGGACGCGACGCTCGATGACGAGGCGCGCCTCGCCGCGATCGCCGCCCTCGCGGCCGAGCGGCCCGACGATCCGGTGGCCCTGTTCGAGCTGGCGGGCGCCTACGACTCCGCCGGGCAGGAGGCCGACGCCGAGCCCCGCTATCGTCGAGCGTTGGCCGTGGGCCTCGACGAACAGCGGCGGGTGCAGGCGGTCATCCAGCTCGCGAGCACGTTGCGCAAT
Organism: Microbacterium sp. SORGH_AS_0888; assembly: GCF_030818905.1. Lineage (NCBI taxonomy): Bacteria > Bacillati > Actinomycetota > Actinomycetes > Micrococcales > Microbacteriaceae > Microbacterium > Microbacterium sp. SORGH_AS_0888. The sequence continues at coordinate 872,085 of NZ_JAUTAZ010000001.1, read as the reverse complement.
CTCGGGCGGCTCGACGAGGCCCTCGGGATGCTGCGGGCCGAGGCCGAGCGCACGCACGACGGAGGCATGGACGATGCCGTCGCCGCCTTCCTCGCCCTCGCCCTCGCCTCCGTCGGCCGGGAGCGTGAGGGGCTCGCGGTGGCGCTGGCCGCCCTCGCGCCGCACCTGCCGAGGTATACGCGCTCGGTCGCCGGATATGCCGCGGAACTCGTGGATGCCCCGAGCGGTATGCCGACGGCGAACACGGGCGAGGGGCCGGAATCGCGCCGGTAGATTCGATGCCACGACCACCGAAACGGGAGTGAACATGGCTGAACCCCTTGTCGCGACGAGTGTCTTCGACAGGCTGCTGAAGGATCGCATCATCTGGCTCGGATCCGAGGTGCGCGACGAGAACGCCAACGAGATCTGCGCGAAGATCCTGCTGCTGGCCGCCGAGGACTCGCAGAAGGACATCTACCTCTACATCAACTCGCCCGGCGGCTCGATCACGGCCGGCATGGCGATCTACGACACCATGCAGTTCGTCCCGAACGACATCGTCACGGTCGGCATCGGCATGGCGGCCTCGATGGGCCAGCTGCTGCTGACGGCGGGCACGAAGGGCAAGCGCTACATCACGCCCAACGCCCGCGTGCTGCTCCACCAGCCGCACGGCGGCTTCGGCGGAACCGCGAGCGACATCCAGACGCAGGCGCAGCTCATCGTCTCGATGAAGAACCGGCTGGCCGAGATCACGGCCGCGCAGACGGGCAAGTCGGTCGAGCAGATCAACGCCGACGGCGACCGCGACCGCTGGTTCACGGCCGACGAGGCGCTCGAGTACGGCTTCGTCGACCACATCCGGGAGTCCGCGACCGACGTCATCGGCGGCGGCGGGACCGGAAACTAGGCGTACAGGCATCGGAAGAGAGAGAACCCTGATGAACACCCCCACCGCAGGAATCCCGCAGGGCCTGCAGATGCCGTCCAGCCGCTACGTCCTGCCCCAGTTCGAGGAGCGCACGGCGTACGGCTACAAGCGCCAGGACCCGTACAACAAGCTGTTCGAGGACCGCGTGATCTTCCTCGGAGTGCAGGTCGACGACGCCTCCGCCGACGACGTCATGGCGCAGCTGCTCGTGCTCGAGTCCCAGGACCCCGACCGCGACATCATCATGTACATCAACTCGCCCGGCGGCTCGTTCACGGCGATGACCGCGATCTACGACACGATGCAGTACGTCTCGCCGCAGATCCAGACCGTCGTGCTCGGTCAGGCCGCGTCGGCCGCGTCCGTGCTGCTGGCGGCGGGCGCCCCCGGCAAGCGACTCGCCCTGCCGAACGCCCGCATCCTCATGCACCAGCCCGCCATGGGCGAGTCCGGCCACGGCCAGGCCTCCGACATCGAGATCCAGGCGGCCGAGATCCTCCGGATGCGCACCTGGCTGGAGGAGACCATGGCCCGTCACACCGGAAAGCCGGTGGAGCAGATCAACAAGGACATCGACCGCGACAAGATCCTCTCGGCGGCCGAGGCGCTCGAGTACGGCATCGTCGACCAGGTGCTGACCACGCGCAAGCGCACCCCCGCCGCCCTCACCTCCTGAGAGCAGCGGGATGACGCGGGGCCCCGGTCGGGGAACGGCCGGGGCCCCGCGTCATCCGTCGTGATGTGACGCAAATGCGGGCACATGTCACAGCCAGCGGTTAGGCTCGTCACCACGGGGGAGAAGTCCGTGGGAAGAAAGGGGCGTCATGGCTCGCATCGGTGAGAGCGCAGACCTGTTCAAGTGCTCCTTCTGCGGCAAGAGTCAGAAGCAGGTGCAGCAGCTGATCGCCGGCCCGGGGGTCTACATCTGCGACGAGTGCGTCGAGCTCTGCAACGAGATCATCGAAGAGCGCATGGCCGAGCAGACCGACGGCACGGTCGCCGAGTTCGATCTGCCCAAGCCGCGCGAGATCTTCGCCTTCCTCGAGGAGTACGTCGTCGGCCAGGAGCAGGCGAAGCGCGCCCTCTCGGTCGCCGTGTACAACCACTACAAGCGCGTGCGTGCGCAGTCCACGATCACCTCCGCCGAGCAGCGGGCAGATGAGATCGAGATCGCCAAGAGCAACATCCTCATGCTCGGCCCCACCGGATGCGGTAAGACCTACCTGGCGCAGACGCTCGCCAAGCGGCTCAACGTCCCCTTCGCCGTCGCGGATGCGACCGCGCTGACCGAGGCCGGCTACGTCGGCGAAGACGTCGAGAACATCCTGTTGAAGCTCCTGCAGGCCGCGGACTTCGACACGAAGCGCGCCGAGACCGGCATCATCTACATCGACGAGGTCGACAAGATCGCCCGCAAGGCCGAGAACCCCTCGATCACCCGCGACGTGTCCGGGGAGGGCGTGCAGCAGGCGCTGCTGAAGATCCTCGAGGGCACGGTCGCCTCGGTGCCCCCGCAGGGCGGGCGCAAGCACCCGCATCAGGAGTTCATCCAGATCGACACGACGAATGTGCTCTTCATCGTCGCGGGCGCGTTCGCGGGTCTGGAAGAGATCATCTCCTCGCGCATCGGCAAGCACGGCGTCGGCTTCGGCGCTCCGCTGCAGCGCAAGGACGACGGCCCCGACCTGTTCAGCGAGGTCCTGCCCGAAGACCTGCACAAGTTCGGCCTGATCCCCGAGTTCATCGGCCGGCTCCCCGTGGTCGCGTCGGTCTCGCCGCTGGACCGCGAGGCGCTCATGGAGATTCTCACGGAGCCGAAGAACGCCCTGGTCAAGCAGTATCAGCGCATGTTCGAGCTCGACGGTGTCGAACTCGACTTCGACGACGAGGCGCTCGCGGCCATCGCCGACCTGGCCGTCTCCCGCAAGACCGGTGCGCGCGGACTTCGCGCCATCCTCGAAGACGTGCTGGGGCCGATCATGTTCGAGATCCCCTCCAGCGGCGACGTGGCGAAGGTCATCATCACCCGCGCGGCCGTCGAAGACGGCGCGGAGCCCACGCTCGTGCTCGCTCAGAAGCGCAAGAGCGCCTGAGCGCCTCCGCGCTCACGTCACGCGGCCACGGCGGGCGCGGGCTGCAGTCGACCGTCCCGCAGCCACAGCAGGTCGTGCAGGTGCGGTGCGAGCGACAGATCGTGCGTCACGAGGAGGGTCGCGGTCGCGCGCTCGGCGGTCAGATCCACGAGCAGCCGCATGATCTGCGCGCCGCGCTCCTGATCCAGCGCGCTGGTCGGCTCGTCGACGACCAGGACGCTCGGTTCGTTCATCAGCGCTCGCGCGATGTTGACGCGTTGACGCTGCCCGCCGGAGAGCTGGTGCGGGCGTTTCTCCCGGTGCTCGGCCATTCCGACCGAGGCGAGCAGCTCGTCCGCGCGTCGCTCGGCCGCGGCGCCGCGGAGCGTGCTCGCCCCGCCCAGGTGTCCCATCACGAGGAGCTGTTCGCGCGCCGTGAGCGAGGGCAGCAGGTTCGCCTGCTGGAAGACGATGCCGATCCGCTCCCGGCGCACGGTCGTGCGCTCCGCCGCGGAGAGGTCGGAGACATCCACGTCGTCGATGAGCACGCGCCCGGCGTCGGGCCGGATGAGGGTCGCGGCGACCGCGAGAACGCTCGACTTGCCCGAGCCGGAGGGGCCCGTGAGGCCCGTGACGTTGCCCGCGGCGACGGCGAGTGACACGTCGTCGACCGCGCGGACGCGGCTCGCGCCGTCGGGGAAGGTGAGGGTGACGGACTCGAGGCGGATCATCGGCTGCTCCCGAGAGCGGTGAGGGGGGCGGAGGAGGTCACGGCGCGAAGCGAGAACGCGGCGCCGATCAGGCCCACGGCGATCATGAGGAGTGCGGGCAGCAGTGTCGTCAGTGGGCTGAGGAGGAACGGCAGCGCGCGGGACGCGAGGGCGCCGGCGGTCGTCGTGATTCCGATTCCCACCGCCGTCCCGACCACGAGCACGACCAGCGCCTGGCCGAGCGCGTCCCGCAGGAGCGAGCCGTTCGTCGCCCCGAGGGCCTTGAGGACGGCGACGTCGCCGCGACGTTGCATGGTCCAGACGGTGAAGAAGGCGCCGACCACGAGCGCGGAGATGCCGAAGAGCAGCCCCACGATCAGCAGGAGGGAGCCGATCTCGGAGCGGAACGCCGGCAGGCCCGTGAGCGAGCCCGTGAGGCTCGTGGAGGTCGTCGCGCTGGCGGCGTCCACCGTGCTCCAGTCGGCCGATCCGGAGACGAGGAGGGCGGTCGCATAGGGGCTCGTGGCTCCCGTCGCGGCGGCGATGCGCTGCCACGCAGTCAGCGTGACGTCGACGATCGACGTGTGGCTGTACCAGCTGTCATCTCCGACACGAGCAACCCGGAACGACTGGCCGCCGACGGTGACGGTGTCGCCGGCGGCCGCGTTCAGCGCCCGGGCCGCGCCCGTGGAGAGCACGGCCGCGGCGTCTGAGCCGGGGTCGTCGGCGTCGCCCGCCGCACGTCCGAACACCGCGACCGCGGCGCTCGCGTCCGGCGTCGTCGCCCGCAGCTGGCTGATGCCCAGCGGGGCGACGGCACGGACCCCGGATGCATCCGCCCAGGCGCGTGCCTGCTCCGCCGTGACGGCGGAGTCCGCGAGCGACGGTGACGCACCCGGCGAGGAGGAGGCGACGACCACACGGTCGGCGTGGAGGGAGAGGAGGCCGGAGACGTTCTGCCACGCGAGTCCGCCGGTCAGGCCGCTGAGGAAGCCGACGAGCACCGTGATGAGACCGACGACAGCGGTGATGAGCAGGAACCGGCCACGAGCGAACCGCAGGTCGCGCCAGGCGACGAACATGGGACGACACCTTTCGATGGAGGGGAGGACACCTCAAGACTCGCGGCGGGGCCGTCCTCCGGCATCGGCCGGGCGGTCGCATCCGGTCGGGTCCGCGCGGACGAGTCGGATCTCCACCTTTCGGGTGAGGCACAGCGACGCCGCGACGCCTACTCTGGTGTGGTCATGCGACCGACCCATCCTCCCGTCAGCCCGGTCGTCGTCGGGTTGCAGGTCGGGCTGCAGGCCCTGTTCGCGGGGCTGCTGCTGTTCACGGTCGTCTCTGCGATCGTGAGCCCCTCGGCGGCGACGTGGTGGATCGTGGCGGTGGCGGCCGTCATGGCCGTCATCACATATCTGGCGAGCATCCTCTCGCACGCCGTGACCGAGCAGCGACGTCGGCAGGGCTGGCGCGTGGTCTGGCTCGGCGTCCTCACGGTCGAATGGCTTCTCCTGGTGTGGCTCACACCGTTCGCGGCCTACCTCGTCTTCCCGCTGTTCTTCCTCTACCTCGATCAGCTTCGCGACCCCTGGGGGCCGTTGGCGGTCGGTGTCACGGCCGCCGGCAGCATCGTCGCGCTCGGGGCTCACGGCAGCTAGAGCGTCGGCGGCGTTCTGGGGCCTGCGGTCGGCGCCGTCGTCGCGCTCGTCATCGGGCGGGCGTATGCGGCACTGCGTCGCGACAGCGAACAGCACGAGCGGCTCTATCGCGAGCTCCTGGCCACGCAGGGGCGCCTCGCCGCCGTGGAACGGGAGGCGGGAGTGCTGGCCGAGCGGGAGCGCCTGGGGCGCGACATCCATGACACCGTCGCGCAGAGCCTCTCGAGCATCAGCCTGCTGCTCACAGCCGTCGAGCGGCGGGATCCCGACTCCCCGGCTCTCGCCGAGGTGCGCCTGGCTCGGGAGACAGCCGTGGCGAGCCTCGCGGAGACGCGGTCGCTGATCCGCGAGCTGACCCCGCCGCCACTGGCGGAGCAGGGCATCGCCGCAGCGCTGCGGCGTCTCGCCGCCGGGGCGTGGGCCCGGCCCGGTCTCGTCATCGACGTGCGAGCGGCCGACTCCCCGGGGATCCCCATCTCGCAGCAGACGGCGCTCCTGCGCGTCGCCCAGGGCGCCATGGCGAACGTGCTCGGCCATGCGCACGCGCGCGCCGTCCGCATCGAGCTGGTGGTCAGCCCGAGAGTCGTCGAGCTGAGGATCGACGATGACGGCATCGGGTTCGACCCCGCGGCCCTCGACATCGCCGCTGCGGAGGTCCCGACGAATGGCGCGTTCGGGCTGCGTGCGGCGCGCGAACGCGCCGAGCAGCTGGGCGGAGCGATGGCGGTCGACTCCGCGCCTGGTCGTGGCACGCGGCTGCGTGTCACCCTCCCGAGGGAGGACGCGGCGTGAGCATCCGTGTTCTGCTCGCCGACGATCATCCCGTCGTCCGTGCCGGCCTGCGTGCCGTGCTCGCGACCGAGCCCGACCTCGAGATCGTGGGAGAGGTCTCCACTCCGGATGCGGCGGTCCACGCCGCTGCGGAGCTGAGCCCCGACGTGGTGCTCATGGATCTGCAGTTCGGTGTCGCCGAGACCGGCGCCGACGCGACCCGCCGGATCTGCGCTGCTCCGGGCGCGCCGGCGGTTCTCGTGCTCACCAACTACGACAGCGACGCCGACATCCTCTCCGCCGTCGAGGCGGGCGCGGGAGGGTATCTGCTCAAGGACAGCGCGGCGGACGAGCTGATCGCCGCGGTGCGGGCCGCGGCGGCGGGGGAGAGCGCTCTGGCGCCGACGATCACCTCGCGGCTCCTCGCCCGCATCCGTTCGCCGCGCCCCGCGCTCACCCCGCGCGAGCTCGATGTGCTGGTGCTCGCGGCCGAGGGCCTCGGCAACGCGGCGATCGCCGAGCGTCTCTTCCTCAGCGAGGCGACGGTGAAGTCGCATCTGGCGCACGTGTACGACAAGCTCGGCGTCGCCTCGCGCAGCGCGGCCGTGGCCGCGGCGCGCACCGCGGGCATGCTGCGCTGATCGGGCGCAGCCGATCCCTGCGATCCGTGACTCCGCGGGATCCCGCTCGCGCGACCGGGGTCGTGCGGATCGCGGATCCGACGACGCTTCACGCGTCGAGCCCGCGTCGCGCGAGCAGCGGTGCGATCTCGGCGTCGCGGCCACGGAAGTCGCGGTAGGCCTCGAGCGGGTCCTTGCTCCCGCCCACGCCGAGCAGTCGGCGGCGGAACCGCTCCCCGTTCTCGCGCGTGAGGCCGCCGTTCTCACGGAACCACTCGACCGTGTCGGCGTCGAGCACCTCGCTCCAGATGTACGAGTAGTAGCCCGCGCTGTACCCGCCGGAGAAGACATGAGCGAAGTACGTCGACGAGTAGCGCGGCGGGATCGCCGGGTCGTCGAGGCCGATCTCCCGCAGCGCCGCCGCCTCGAACGCCTCGACATCCGCGGCTCCGGCGGCTCCCGCGTCGAGCGAGTGCCACGCGAGGTCGAGCCAGGAGGCGGCGAGATACTCGCTCGTCGCGAATCCCTGGTTGAACGTCTCGGTCGCGCGCAGCCGCGCCACGACGTCGGCGGGCAGGGGCTCGCCCGTCTCGACGTGCCGGGCGTAGTTGTCCAGCACCTCGGGCCAGAGGATCCACATCTCGTTGACCTGGCTGGGGAACTCGACGAAGTCGCGACGCACCGCCGTCCCGCCGAAGGACGGGTAGGTGACGTGTGCGAACAGCCCGTGCAGCGCGTGCCCGAACTCGTGGAACAGCGTCGTGACCTCGTCCAGGGTGAGGAGCGTGGGCATCCCGGCCGCAGGGCGGGCGACGTTGAGGTTGTTCACGACGACCGGTGCCGTGCCGCGCACCTCCGACTGCACGGCGATCGAGTTCATCCACGCGCCGCCGCGCTTGGTGTCTCGCGTGTACAGGTCCAGCAGGAACAGGCCGAGCGGGGAGCCGTCGGGCTCCAGGACCTCGAAGGCACGCACATCCGGGTGATAGCCGGGGATGTCGAAGCGCTCGGCGAAGGTCAGGCCGTACAACCGTCCGGCCGCGAAGAAGACCCCGTCGCGGAGCACCCGCTCGGCCTCGAACCACGGGCGGAGCGCACTCGTGTCGATGTCGTGTTCCGCTCGGCGTACGTTCTCGGTCAGGTAGGCCCAGTCCGCGCTCTCGACCGCGAACGGCGTGCCCGAGGCGTCGGCCTGCGCCTGGAGCGCCGCCTTCTCCCGCTGCGCGTTGGCCGCCGCCGCCGGCGCGAGCCGGCGAAGCAGCTCCGTCACGGCCGCCGGCGAGCCGGCGGTCTGATCCGCCGTCACGTATGCGGCGTGGCTGTCGTAGCCGAGCAGCGCCGCCCGCTCCGCGCGGAGGCGGACGATCTGCGTCAGCGTCGCACGGTTGTCGTGCTCGCCACCTCGGATGCCGCGACTGCGGGAGGCGGCCATGATGCGCTGGCGGGTCGCCCGCGAGGTGAGCGAGGCGAGCCAGGGATGACCCGTGAACAGCGGCAGGGTGACGAGCCAGACCCCGTCCAGCCCCCGGTCGGCCGCCGCCTGCGCAGCGGCGGAGACCTCGCCGGCACCGAGCCCGTCCAGCTCGCGCTCGTCCTCGATCACGAGCGCCAGCCCGTTCGTGTCGGCCAGCAGATGCTTCTCGAACCGCTGGGTGAGGGTCGACAGCTGCGTGTTGAGCTCGGACAACCGTGCCTGCGCGGCGCCGTCGAGGCCCGCGCCGGCACGCGCCATGCCCGTGTACCGGCGTTCGAGGAGATACCGCTGCTCGGGCGTCAGAGCGAGCTCGTCCCGTTGCGCGTACAGTGCGCCGACACGGCCGAACAGATCGGCGTCGAAGGTGATCGCGTCGCCGTGCGCCGACATCCGCGGCGCGAGAGCCTCGTCGATCTCCTGGATCTCCGGCGTCGCATCGGCGGAGGACACGGTCGAGAAGGTCCGGCTCACCCGGTCGAGCAGCGCGCCGGCCTCCTCGAGGGTGAGGATCGTGTTCTCGAACGTGGGCGTCTCGCCGCTCCGCGCGATCGTGTCGATCTCGGCGCGGTGCTCCGCGAACGCGACCTCGAAGGCGGGCAGGTAGTGCGCGGGCCGGATGGCGTCGTAGCGCGGAACCCCGTAGGGCAGCGTACTGGGGCTCAGCAGGGGGTTCTCGGCATCCGTCACGGAGCCAGCGTAGAGCCTGGAGACGCGCCCCGCCGCGGCGGCGATCCCCCGTCGCGCCCACCACGTGAGGGCGAGACCGAGCAGCAGGACCGGGATGAGCTCGGGCGCGAGAGCTGCGCCGGCGAGAACGACCTCGAGGGTCTCGAACCCGACGAGGGATCCGGCGGCGACCCAGGCGAGGGCGTGCAGCCGCCAGAGATGCCAGCGTCAGCGGTTCACGCGACGGCGCAGCAGGAGAGCGAAGAGGGACAGCAGACGACGCGTCCGGTGTGCGGACATGGGGGCTCCGGATCGAGCGGGCGGCGGATGCGGCGCGCTCGGGGAGGCCGCGGGTCAGGGGAGGGCGAGGAGCGCGCGCGACGCCCGCCCCGGGGCGCGCGCGGTGACGGCGCCGCGCAGGGGCGGTGCCGGGGGAGGACACGGCTCATGCGAGGCGCGGAGCGGCCGTGTCGCCGGAGCGGAGAGGGGAGGGATGCGGAGGGCCGTGGGACGGATCAGGAGCGGCGCCGTGACTGCCGCGAGCAGCAGAGACGACGCGAAGAGGACGACGGGCAGCGCGTGACCGGCCAGCCACAGGGCGCTCGCCGCCTCGATGAGAGGCGCCGAGATCAGCCCGTCGATCCGCGTGAGCATCGGCTCAGGCGAACTCGTCGTCGGGGTCATGGCGGACGACCGCCTCGCCGTCGGCGTCGAGCGACACGATGACGCCCGTGTCGAGCTCGGCGACCGGGCGGCCCTCGAGCCAGGTGAGCGTCCACCGCGGCGTCGGCTGATCCGACCACTGCGACTCCGTGATGGCGGCCTCGACGGCGGCGATCTGCTCCCGCAGCGCGGCGGGCACGGCCTTGGGCGGCTCGGTGCGGGCGGTCCAGCGGGTTCCGAGCTGCATGTCAGTCCTCCTGCGGGGCGAGCTCGACGTCGACGACGGCGAGGGCCTCGGCTTCCGTGATGGTGAGCTCATCGATGCGGCCCACGGCCTTCAGATCCCCCTCCGCCACGCGGAGCGCCGCCGCCGCCGGGCCGGCGAGCACGAGCCGTGCGACGGGAGTCTTCTGGGAGACCTTCGCCTCGGTCTTCGCGCGGCGGATGAGGATGAGGGCCTCCCCGACCGCGGTCAGCACCGCCGGGTCGCCCTCGATGCCGAGCGGTTCCGGCCACGCCGCGGTGTGCACCGAGTCGTCGTGGAACCAGGACCAGGCCTCCTCCGCGGCGAAGGCGAGCACCGGGGCGAGCAGCCGCAGCAGCGTCTCGAGCGCCATGCGCAGCGCCAGGGCGGCCGAGGCCTGACCCACGTCGGCCTGGTCGTAGGCGCGCTCCTTGACGAGCTCGAGGTAGTCGTCGCAGAAGGTCCAGAAGAACGACTCGGTGAGCTCGAGTGCGCGGGCGTGGTCGTACTGCTCGAACGCGCGCGTCGCATCCCGTACGACCGAGTCGAGGGTCGCGAGCATCGACGCGTCCAGCGCGTGCGTGATGCGCGCGTCCTCGGGCACCGGGAAGGACAGCACGAACTTCGCCGCGTTCAGGAGCTTGATCGCCAGACGGCGGCCGATCTTGATCTGCGTCGGGTTCTGCGGATCGAAGGCGGCGTCGGTGCCCAGACGGCTGGAGGCCGCCCAGTAGCGCACCGCGTCCGAGCCGTGCTGGTCCAGGATCGCGGCCGGTGTGACCACGTTGCCCTTGGACTTCGACATCTTCTTGCGGTCGGGGTCGACGATGAAGCCGCTGATGGCGGCGTTCGACCACGGCGAGCGGTCGTCCTCGAGGGCACTGCGGAGCATGGTCGAGAACAGCCAGGTGCGGATGATGTCCTGCCCCTGCGGACGCAGGTCGAACGGCGCGACGAGCTTCCAGAGCTCGTCGTCGCGCTGCCAGCCGCCGGCGAGCTGCGGTGTCAGCGAGGAGGTCGCCCACGTGTCGAAGATGTCGCGCTCGGCGTCGAAGCCGCCGGGGACACCGCGCTGCGACTCGTCGTAGCCCGGTGGGACGTCGCTCGTCGGGTCGACGGGGAGGGCGGCCAGGTCCGGCGTCAGCACGCGGTCGTAGTCACGTTCGCCGTTCTCGTCGAGGGCGTACCAGATCGGGATGGGGACCCCGAAGAACCGCTGGCGGCTCACGAGCCAGTCGCCCGTCAGCCCGTTGGTCCAGTTCTCGTACCGGACGCGCATGAAATCGGGGTGCCAGTCGAGCTCCCGGCCGAGGGCGATGAGCTTGTCGCGCAGCTCTCCGTCGCGCGCGCCGTTGCGCAGGTACCACTGGCGCGTCGAGACGATCTCCAGCGGCCGGTCGCCCTTCTCGAAGAACTTGACCGGGTGGGTGAAGGGCTTCGAGACCTCGATCAGCTCGCCGGACTCGGAGAGCAGCTCGACGATGCGCTTCTTGGCGCTGAAGACCGTCTTGCCCGCGAGCTCGGCGTAGGCGGCGATGGCGGCATCCGTGGTCATGACCTCGGGCGGCTCGGGCAGCACCCGGCCGTCATGGCCGATGACCGTGCGGTTGGGAAGGTCGAGCTCGCGCCACCAGATGATGTCGGTCACGTCGCCGAAGGTACAGATCATCGCGATGCCCGAGCCCTTGTCGGGCTGGGCCAGCGGATGCGGCTTGATCGGCACCTCGACGCCGAACAGCGGTGTCGTCACGGTCGTGCCGAACAGCGGCCGGTACCGCTCGTCGTCGGGATGCGCGACGAGCGCGACGCACGCGGGCAGCAGCTCGGGACGCGTCGTCTCGATCAGCACGTCACCGCCGCCGTCCGTGCGGTGGAACGCGAGGCGGTGATAGGACGCCTGCTGCTCGCGGTCCTCGAGCTCGGCCTGTGCGATCGCCGAGCGGAAGTCGACATCCCAGAGTGTCGGGGCCAGCGACTGGTAGGCCTCGCCGCGCTCCAGGTTGCGCAGGAACGCCAGCTGGCTCGTGCGGATCGTGTCATCGGAGATCGTGCGATAGGTCTGGGTCCAGTCGACGCTCAGCCCGAGCTTGCGGAAGAGGTCCTCGAACTGCTTCTCGTCCTCGACCGTGAGGCGCTCGCACAGCTCGATGAAGTTGCGGCGGCTGATCGGGATCTGGTCGGCCGCCCGGCTCGACTTGTTGTCGCCGCCCTCGAACGGGGGAGTGAAGTCCGGGTCGTAGGGCAGGCTCGGGTCGCAGCGCACGCCGTAGTAGTTCTGCACGCGACGCTCGGTCGGCAGGCCGTTGTCGTCCCAGCCCATCGGGTAGAACACGGTCTTGCCGCGCATCCGCTCGAATCGGGCCTTCAGATCGGTGTGCGTGAAGCTGAACACGTGACCGATGTGGAGGCTGCCGGACGCGGTCGGGGGCGGAGTGTCGATGGAGTACACGCTCTCGCGGCCGGTCGCGGCGGCACGGTCGAACAGATACGTGCCCCGTTCCGCCCACGCGGCGTCCCATTTGGCTTCGAGGCCTTCGAGGGCGGGCTTGTCGGGAACGGCCATGGGGACTCCTCGAATATGTGCGGCACCGTGTGTGCGTGCCTGAGTGTGGGACTGCGCGACAGTCTACCCGGGGAGCCGCGCGGGATCCGGGCGCGCGCCGTCCGCGATCGGCACGACCTCGGTCGATCGCGCGGATGCGCGGTGAGGATGCGCGGATCGCCGCCGTGTCAGGACCGGCGCAGGTCCTCGCGACCGACGGCGAAGCCGAGGTGCGGCATGTCCACGCCGCGGTAGTGCGTGACGAACCTCCGCCGCGCGGTCATCCCGAGCCGGATCGCCACGTTCATCGAGGCCAGGTTCGTGTCACGGATCTTGGCCCACACCCGGTCGGCGTCGAGCTCGGCGAACGCCCAGTCGCGGGCCGCCGCGGCGGCCTCGGTCGCGAGGCCCCGGCCCCAGACATCCCGCCGGAAGAGATAGCCGACCTCGAGCACCTCGTCGCCCTCGATCTTCTGCCGGGTGATGCCGCACTGCCCGACCATCTCGCCCTCGAGGCGGGCCGCCCACAGCCCGAAGCCATCCGACGCGTAGCGTGCGCGCATCCGTTCGAGCCAGGCGCGCGTCTCCTCCTCGTCGAACGCGCCCTCGTAGGCGGTCATGGTGACCAGATCCTGCAGGATGCGGCGGAGCGAGGGAAGATCGGCCTCGCTCATCTCGTCGAGCGTCAGGCGGGGCGTGCGCAGGATCATCCGTCCATCCTGCCGCCACGCAGTCTCCGCGCCCCGCGTGACCTCAGCGGGCTTCGGAGAACGTGACCGAGGTCGCACGCGTCGCCTCGGTCGCGTGCGTCGAGAGTCGCCCGGCCGCGAGGGCGGACACGAGCGTCAGGGCCGAGAGCGCCGCCAGCACGATGCCGGGGTGCCACCAGGCCTGCGCGGTCGCGGCGCCCAGCGCGGAGGTCACCAGCGGCACGAAGCCGCTGACCGTCGCGGCGATCGCGTAGGCGAACGAGAGCGCCGAGTAGCGGAAACGGTCGGGGAACAGATCCGCCATGAGGCCGCCGAGCGCCGCCCACGACATGGTCGGCAGGATGCCGCCGATCACCATCATCGCGACGAGCACGCCGAAGTCGGCGGACTGCAGCAGCGCGTACATCGGGAACGCGATCACGAGCGTGCCGAGCGCCCCCCAGGCGACCACCTTCGCGGAGCCGATCCGGCTCGCCCAGGCGCCGAACAGCGGGATCGTCACGAGCTGCAGCAGCGCGCCGATCGTCGCGGCGGTGAGCAGGTTCATGTAGCTGAAGCCGAGGACCGCCGACCCGTAGTTCATCGTGTAGGTGTTCATGAGCGAGTACGAGCCGATGCCGAGCAGCGCCGACCCCACCGCGATCACGAGCGCGAGCGGGCGCTCGCGGAACATCGTCAGCACCGGAACGCGTTCGCGCCGATGCTCGGCCACGAGCCCGGTGAACACCGGGGTCTCGGTGATCGACCACCGCAGGTACAGCGACACGAGCAGGAGCGGCAGTGCGAGCAGGAACGGGATGCGCCATCCCCACGCCGCGAGCTGGTCCGAGGGGAGCGCGACCACGAGCACGATGAACACGGCTGCCGAGAGGATCGACCCGACGGGGGAGCCCAGCTGCGGGATCGCCGCCGAGAAGGCGCGCTTGACGGGTGAGGAGTGCTCGGTCGCGAGCAGGATCGAGCCGCCCCATTCGCCGCCGAGCGAGATGCCCTGCGCGATCCGCAACAGCACGAGCAGGACCGCTCCGACCCAGCCGGCCTGGTCGTAGCTCGGAAGCACGCCGATGAGTCCGGTCGCGACCCCCATGATCGCCACGGTCCACAGCAGCGTCGCCCGGCGGCCGAGCCGGTCGCCCATCCACCCGAACACGATCGCGCCGATCGGCCGCACGACGAAGGCGACGGCGATCGTCGTGAACGAGGCGAGCGTCGCGCCCGTCGCGCCGAGCGGCTCGAAGAACAGCGGTCCGACGAAGAACGCCGAGAAATAGGCGAAGACGTAGAAGTCGAACGACTCGAGCGAGGTGCCCACCATCGAGGCCCAGGCGACGCGGTGGGCGGGAGAGGGCGCTGTGGTGTGCGCTGCAGGCGCTGCGGTGGTCACAGGCATCCATCTTGGCACGAGTCCAGAAACCGCGGGCTGTCCGGCTCCGCACCTGCGTGACACCACCCGAGAGGCCCGAGGCGGGTAGAATCGGCGCACCAGCGTTGATCCGGCCATCACCGGGGAGCTCTCGGAAGAACGGCGCAGCCCAGTAGAACCGAGCGGGTCAGGCCCGTCACAGCCGCAGTGAGAGGGGCCGGAGCGATCCGGCACGCAGGGTGGTACCGCGGTCCGTGAGGGTCGTCCCGGCATGGAGTTCCGACGACCCCTGTGAGCACACGATGACCTACCCTCGCCCCTCCGCCTTCGGGCCGGCAGCCGACCCGACGCCGAGCCCGCGCTTCCCAGCCATCGAGGAGGACGTCCTCGACTTCTGGCGCCGGGACGACACGTTCCGCGCCTCGATCGCCCAGCGCGAGGGCTCCCCCGAGTGGGTGTTCTACGACGGCCCTCCGTTCGCGAACGGGCTGCCGCACTACGGCCATCTGCTGACCGGCTACGCGAAGGACGTCTTCCCGCGGTTCCAGACCATGCGCGGCAAGAAGGTCGACCGCGTCTTCGGCTGGGACACGCATGGTCTCCCGGCGGAGCTCGAGGCCATGAAGCAGCTCGGCATCACCGAGAAGAGCGAGATCGAGCGCATGGGCATCGCCGCGTTCAACGCGAAGGCCCGCGAGTCCGTGCTCGTCTACACGCGCGAGTGGGAGGACTACGTCACTCGTCAGGCGCGCTGGGTCGACTTCGAACGCGGCTACAAGACGCTCGACCTCGGCTACATGGAGTCGGTGCTCTGGGCCTTCAAGACCCTGTACGACAAGGGTCTCGCGTACGAGGGCTACCGTGTGCTGCCGTACTGCTGGCGCGACGAGACGCCGCTGTCCAACCACGAGCTGCGCATGGACGACGACGTCTACAAGATGCGCCAGGACCCCTCGGTCACCGTGACGTTCCCGCTCGTCGGCGCCAAGGCCGAGGCTCTCGGCCTCACGGGCGTGCGGGCGCTGGCCTGGACCACGACCCCGTGGACGCTGCCGACCAACCTCGCGCTCGCCGTCGGACCCGACATCCGCTACGTCGTGCTGCCGGCCGGCCCCGCCGGCGCCGCGGACGTGCCCGCCGGCGACGACGTCGAGAGCGCGGCCGCCCACCGCTACCTGCTGGCCGCCGATCTGCTGGCCGGTCACGCCAAGGACCTGGGCTACGCCTCGGCGGAGGATGCGGCCGCGGCCGTCGAGCGCGAGATCCCCGGCGCTGAGCTCGCGGGCGTCTCCTACGACCGTCTCTTCGACTACTACGCGGACGCCGACACCTGGGGTACGCAGGACGCCTGGCGGATCCTCGTCGACGACTACGTCACGACGACCGACGGCACGGGCATCGTGCACCAGGCGCCGGCCTACGGTGAGGACGACAAGCGCGTCGCGGATGCCGCCGGCATCCCCACGATCGTCAGCCTCGACGACGGCGGGCGCTTCCTGCCGCAGGTCACGGATGTCGCGGGCGAGCTGTGGATGGACGCGAACCGTCCGCTCATCCGACTGCTCAAGGCCGAGGGCCGGCTCCTGCGCGAGGCGAGCTACGAGCACTCGTACCCGCACTGCTGGCGGTGCCGGAACCCCCTGATCTACAAGGCCGTGTCGAGCTGGTTCGTGCGGGTGACCGAGTTCAAGGACCGCATGTCCGAGCTGAACGAGCAGATCACCTGGGCGCCCGAGAACGTCAAGCACGGGCAGTTCGGCAAGTGGGTGGAGGGCGCACGCGACTGGTCTGTCAGCCGCAACCGGTACTGGGGGTCGCCGATCCCGGTGTGGAAGAGCGACGACGCGTCCTACCCGCGCGTCGACGTCTACGGCTCGCTCGAGGACCTCGAGCGGGACTTCGGCCGCCTGCCGCGCGATCCCGAGGGAAATGTCGATCTGCATCGCCCCTACATCGACGGCCTCACCCGTCCGAACCCGGACGACCCCACGGGTCGGAGCACGATGCGTCGCATCGAGGACGTGTTCGACGTGTGGTTCGACTCCGGATCGATGCCCTACGCGCAGGTGCACTATCCGTTCGAGAACCGCGAGTGGTTCGACGAGCACTCGCCGGCCGACTTCATCGTCGAGTACATCGGACAGACGCGCGGCTGGTTCTACGTCATGCACGCGCTCTCGACCGCGCTGTTCGACCGTCCGGCGTTCACGGGCGTCTCCTGCCACGGCATCGTCCTCGGCTCGGACGGCCAGAAGATGTCGAAGTCGCTGCGCAACTATCCCGACGTCAGCGAGGTGTTCGAACGCGACGGCTCGGACGCCATGCGCTGGTTCCTCATGTCGAGCTCCGTGCTGCGCGGCGGCAACCTCGTCGTCACGGAGGAGGGGATCCGCGCGGGCGTGCGCGAGTTCCTGCTGCCGCTGTGGAACGCCTGGTACTTCTTCGTCACCTATGCGAACGCCGCGCAGCCCGGCGGCTACGAGGCGCGGTGGCGCACCGACTCCGAGGACGTCCTCGACCGGTACGTCCTGGCGCTCCTGGGCGACCTGGTGAGGGATGTCGCCGCCGACCTCGACGCGCTCGACTCCACGACCGCCGCCTCGCGCCTGCGTGATTTCGCCGAGGTGCTGACGAACTGGTACATCCGGCGCTCACGCGACCGGTTCTGGGTCGGCATCACGGACGACGCGCGCTCGGCGGAGGCGTTCGACACCCTCTACACCGTGCTCGAGACCCTCACCCGGGTCGCAGCGCCCCTCATCCCGCTCGTCGCCGAACGGGTCTGGCAGGGGCTGACGGGCGGTCGCAGCGTGCATCTGGCCGACTGGCCCGACGACGCCGCTTTCCCGGATGCGGCCGACATCCGCTCCGCCATGGACGCGGTGCGCGAGGTGTCCTCGGTCGCGAACGCCCTGCGCAAGAAGGAGGGACGCCGCGTGCGGCTGCCGCTGCCGCTGCTGACGGTCGTCGTGCCCGATGCCGAAGCGCTCGCGCAGTTCGACGACATCCTGCGCGACGAGCTGAACGTGAAGTCCGTTGAGCTCGTCGAGCTGCGCGAGCAGACCGCCGGGGAGTACGGCATCACACACCGTCTGACGGTCAACGCCCGTGCGGCCGGTCCCCGGCTGGGCAAGCAGGTGCAGCAGGTCATCGGCGCCGCGCGCAACGGCGACTGGAGCGAGAGCGACGGGATCGTGACGGCCGGCGGCGTCGTCCTGGAGCCGGGCGAGTACGACCTCGTGCTCGAGACGGCCGGACGCCCGGAGGGGGAGGCGCTCGCCGTGCTCTCGGGTGGCGGGTTCGTGCTGCTGGACACGACGACGACGCCGGAGCTGGAGGCCGAGGGCCTGGCGCGTGACGTCGTCCGCGCGATCCAGGACACCCGCAAGGCCGCCGGTTTCGAGGTGAGCGACCGCATCGCGCTGCGCCTGGAGTTCACCGACGCGGACGATCGGGCGGCGATCGAGTCCGCCTTCGAACGGGTCGGCGCGGCGGAGGACACCCTCGCGGTCCGCTATGTCGTGACGGGCGCCGGCCGGGAGGCGATCGCCGGAGAGAGCGCGATCGAGGCCGCGGGCCTCTCGACCGCACGCGTTCCGAGCACGGAGGCGGACGTCGCGATCGAGCACTCCGGGGAGTTCGCCGCCGGCGCCTTCGCCAACCGCGGAGCGTTCACGGTCGGTGTGACACGGGTGGGAGCCCCCCGATGAGCGGCATCCCCCTCATCCATGTCCCAGTTCGGACCGCTGCGGATGCCCGCAAGCGGCCCGAACTGGGACATGCACCGGTCGAAAGTGGGACATGGAAGGGTGAGGAACGATGAGCGAGACGGGTGATCGACGCCGCGCGGATGCGGTGTACAGCGCGCTCCTGCGACGCCAGGGCGAGCAGTGGGTCCAGCCCCGGGTGGAGCGGACGCGGCGCGTGCTCGAGCTGCTCGACGATCCGCAGCGCACGTATCGCGTCGTGCACGTGACGGGCACGAACGGCAAGACCTCCACGAGCCGCATGATCGAGAGCCTGCTGCGCGCCGCCGGGCTGCGCACGGGACTGTTCACGAGCCCGCACCTCGTCCGGTTCACCGAGCGCATCATGATCGACGGCGATCCGATCCAGGATGCGGCGGTCGCCGACGCCTGGGACGAGATCGCGCCGTTCGTCGATCTCGTCGACGCCGAGCTCGCCGCCGCGGGCGACGCGGCGCTCACGTTCTTCGAGCTGCTCACGGTGCTCGCCTTCGTCGCGTTCTCCGACGCCCCGGTGGATGTCGCGGTGGTCGAGGTGGGCATGGGCGGTGCGTGGGACTCGACGAACACGGCCGACGGGGATGTGGCCGTCATCGCACCCGTGGGGCTCGACCACGCCGATCGGCTGGGCGAGACGATCGGGGAGATCGCAACCGTCAAGGCGGGCATCATCAAGCCCGGCGCCGCCGTGGTCTCGGCCGCGCAGGAGCCGGCGGCGGCCGACGCGATCGCGCGGGCGGCACGAGCCGCGGAGGCGTCCGTCGCCGTCGAGGGGGGCGCGTTCGGTCTCGCGCAGCAGCGACTCGCCGTCGGCGGGCAGCTCCTCGACATCCGCGGGCTCGGCGGCACCTACGAGGAGGTGTACCTGCCGCTGTACGGCGCGCATCAGGGCCGCAACGCGGCGCTCGCCCTCGCCGCCGTCGAGTCGCTCATCGGGCGGCCCGGTCAGACGCTCGCGGCGGACGTCGTGGGCGAGGGCTTCGCGCAGGTGACCTCTCCCGGCCGGCTGCAGCTCATCGGCACCAACCCGACCGTGCTCGTGGATGCCGCGCACAACCCGCACGGCGTGCACGCGCTCGTCGCGGCGCTGCGCGAGTCGTTCGACTTCGACGAGTGGGGCATCGTGCTCGGAGTGCTCGAGGACAAGGATGCCGCGGGCATCGTGGCCGAGCTCGCCGCCGTCGCGACCCGCGTGTTCGCGACCGCACCCGAATCCGAGCGGGCGCGCGACGCCGACGCGGTCGCGGACCTCGCCGAGGCGCGTGAGCTGACGGTGACGGTGCACCCGGACCTCGCGGATGCGGCGGATGCGGCGCGGGAGTGGGCCGCGGCATCCGATCGCCGTGCCGTCGCGATCGCCGGGTCTGTCGTCCTGGCCGGGCAGGCCATCGCCCTGGCCGAGGACGAGGACTGGAAGAGCGGGTGGGACGGATGAGCCAGCGGCGCGTCCGCGGCGCGCAGGAGTCGCTCGGACAGGTCGTGCTCGTCTTCGAGTCGATCATCGTCTTCCTGGCGGGTCTGGCGGTGTTCGGCCTGAAGGCTCTGCCGGCCGGTGTCGAGCCGTGGTGGGGCGTCGTGGGCGGATCCGTCGTGGCGGTCCTCATGCTCGCCGCCAGCGGCGCGTTGCGCTGGCGCGGGGGAATCGTCCTCGGGTGGGTGCTGCAGGTCGTCCTGCTCGCCGGTTCCGTGCTGGTGCCCGCCATCCTCATCGTCGCGCTCATTTTTGGTGGGATGTGGGCGTATGCGACGATCAAGGGGGCGTCGTTGGATCGACGCAACGCTCGCCTCGCGGCCGAGCCCGCCGACTCGAACGGAGACTGAATCACATGGCGACCGAAGAGACCCTCGTCCTGGTCAAGCCCGATGGCGTCGCACGCGGCCTCACCGGCGCGATCCTCGCTCGTATCGAGGCGAAGGGGTACGCGCTCGTCGATCTGCGACTCGTCGACCCCGACCGTGAGCGGCTGGAGCGTCACTACGAGGAGCACGTCGGAAAGCCGTTCTACGAGCCGCTGGTCGAGTTCATGATGTCGGGGCCCTCCGTCGCCATCCGCCTCGCCGGCAACCGGGTCATCGAGGGGTTCCGCTCGCTCGCCGGGACCACGGACCCGACCACGGCCGCTCCCGGGACCATCCGCGGCGACTTCGGGCGCGACTGGGGCGTCGCCGTGCAGCAGAACCTCGTCCACGGCAGCGACAGCCCGGAGTCCGCGGCCCGTGAGCTGGAGATCTGGTTCGGCTGACGCCGACTCAGCCGTTCGCGAACCCCGTCAGGTCGGTGCGCGACAGCACGAGCGAGTAGCCGCTCTTCTCGGCGCGGAGGCCGTTCTCCTCCGCTGCCGCGGCGAGGGAGACCCGCTGGCCATCGCCATCCTTCGTGTAGAGGTATGTCGTGGCGACACGCATGGTCGACGTCTCTGTCGCCAGGACGTTCAGGATCCGCGTGAGCGTCTCGGTCGAGACCCTGCCGGCGGGGTCGAGGGCCGCGGGGGCGAGCGTGACGGTGACGGTCAGGTCGCCGCCGAAGCTGGTCTGGTATGTCGCTTCCGCCGTGGTCACGCCGATGTCGGACGATTCGAGGACACGAGCGAGCGCATCGGCGCGGTCGCTCTGGGACGGTCCGAACACGGAGCAGCCCGAGAGGGCCAGGGCGAGAACGGCGGCGCCGACGATCAGCACGGCGCGGCGCGCAACGCTGCGCATCACGCCCCCAGCGCCCGTGCGCCCGTGAGGTCGCACGTGTCGTAGACGTCGGCGAGGCGGCGGATCACTCCCGCGTTGCGGGTGAGCCGCTCGGCGCGCTGCTGCATCTCGGCGAGGGCCGTGGTGCTCGCCGAGATCGCCGCGTCGGAGGCCTCGCCGCTCGTGGTGGCGCGAAGCGCGTCGATTCCCTGCCGCAGCTCCTCGGCCGCCGCGGTCAGCTCGGCCGCCTGAGAGTCGAGGCGAGCCGCCTGATCGATCAGCGGCCCGAGCTGGATGTCGATGTGCGCGGACACGGGGATCACCGCCCTCCGTGCTGGCGCAACTGAGCCACGATGGGCGAGGACTCGCCGAGAAGGGTTGCGGCCCGTGTCGCCGCGGCCTCCCTGGCGGCGGCCTGCGCGCGGGCGATCGTGCGGGTGAGCGTCGCCGCGAGCGCCGGCCCTGCCTCGGCATCCGAGTCCAGCTGGATGGCGGTGACCGCTCCCTCGACGCCGGCCGTCACGGCGCACTCGCCCCGTTCACTCCGCACGGTGGCGGTGATGGTGCGGAGCTGTTCGAGTCCGGAATCGAGGTCGGCGCGAGCCTCGCGGGCAGCAGCGAGCTGCGCGTCGAGTCGCGCCCGTGCCGCCTCCAGACGTGTATCGATGTCCGTGCTCATCCGTCACTCTCCTGTTCGTGCGACATAGACCTCTTCGACCGTGCCGTTGAGGAAGCTCCAGTCGTTCTTGAGGGCTCCGCCGTTGTCGAGATAGCCGGTGAAGTCCTTGTCGTAGTTGTCCGCGTTGTGGGTGTCGCCCGGGGACATGGATCCACCGGGGTCGGGGAGGACGACCCAGTCGACGTTGTCGGGAACCGTCGCGGTCGTGCCGAAGCCCGGCCCGAGCGGTCCGTTGTAGATCTCGGGGTGCCCTCTCACCGGCGTCTGAAGGTCGAGCTTGGCGACGGGATCGGAGACGTGCTCGACCTGCAGCACGGGAATGTTCCCGGGGATGTCGAACCCGTCGATGGGAGAGCCGTTCGTGACGACGCCCACCGTGTCGTAGGGGAGCGAGCCGTCCGCGGCGAGGTTGCCCGCCATGATCCCGCCCTGGCTGAAGCCCGACCACACGACGTCCGACCCGGGCGGGACCCCGGCGTCGGAGAGCGCCTGCATGACGGCCCGCTCGTACTGTGTGCGCAGCACCGGGTTGTTCATGACCATGAGGGCGATGTTGCTGTCGAGGTCGTTCATCGGACCGAGGTCGGCGAAGGTGTCCGCCCAGTCGCCCCCGAAGAACCCCTTGAGGACGCCCCAGTCCTGGGTGGACGGCAGGTTCACGAGCGTGTAGGTCGATCCGTCCGGGCGGCGCACCGTGGTGACGCTGATCGCGGTCTGCTCGTCGCCGCTGATGCGGTCGATCAGACGGTTGCCGGCGATGAGATCGGCGGGGGAGGTGATCTCGCCCCGCTCCATGAGCGCTTCGTACTGCGCCGGATCGGCTGCGTCCGCGGGATCGAGCTCACCGACCCGAGGGTCCGCGCGCAGGAGGTCTCCGAGCCCGGTGCCCAGCAGGTAGGCCAGCGGGCCGCCGATGATCCCGGTCAACGCCGGCAGCATCCGGCCCAGGAGGTCCCGCAGCACGACGAGGCCGTCCTCGACGATGGGCGCGAGCTCGGCGAGCAGCCGCGCGAGCTGCGCGACGGAGGTCAGGAGCGCGTCGATCAGGTCGCGGCCGAGCTCGACGACGTCCCAGGCCGCGTCCGCGAACCGTCGGATGTCGTTCAGCTTGTCGAGGGGGTTGAGCGAGAAGCCCACCATCGAGTCGGCGAGGCGGGCGAGGGACGAGAGCAGCCCGCAGACGGCGTCGCGGCAGGCCGTGACGAGCGTCGAGGCGAGTGCCAGCGCGGCGGAGGCGGCACCCGACCAGTCCCGTACGTCGCTCAGCAGCTCGGACAGCTCGCCGTGACGCTCGCGGAGCGCGCGCACGGTGCGCCCGTCGCCCTCGTCGAGTGCGCGGCGCGCCGCTTCGAGATCCTCCGCGACCTCGCCGACCGTCGCCTCGACGGTGCTCCACTCGGCGCTGCGGGCGGAGACGGCGCCCGGGTCGCCCTGCAGCTCGTCGAGCCACTGCGGAAGCGGCTGGACGTACGTCAGCACCCATCCGACGAGACCGGGGATCGAGGTGCACCCCTGGTCGGAGCCGCGAGGAACGCCCGCTGCCCACGTCTCGCTGCGCAGCCGTGCCGCAACGGTCGCCGCAATGCTCACGCGCTCGTACTCCCGCATGACGGCGACGGCTTCGCCCTCGACGTCGTCGAAGGCCGCGCGCGCGGTGTCGACGCCGCGTTGCATGGCGGCCGTCACGCGGCCGGCGTCGGTCAGAAGGCGCGCCGCCTGGTCGGCGAGGCCGTTGACCGCGGGGACGAGGATGCTCGATGCCAGCACTCCGAATGCCGAGGCCGGGACGTTGCCCGACGCGGCGGCTGCGGCGCTTCCGAGCGTCGAGGTCGCCTGAGCGAGCGTCGACGACTGTGCGTGCAGCACGTCCGTGTCGATCGCGATGTGCGTTCTGCCCGTCATGGCACCCCCGTTCTCCGCTCGCGGCCACCCTAACCGAGCGCCGGGGCGGAGCGCGGGGGCATCCGTCAGGGCTGTGGAGAACGCGCCGGCGTCAGAACAGCGTCCCGAGGATGTCGAGATTCAGCTGCGCCGCGCCGAAGATCACGATGTAGCCCGCGAGGCTGATGAGCGGCACCCACCAGACGAGGGCGCGGCCCACCCGGGCCAGCGCCGGGCCCGCCAGTCCCGCGGCCAGATTGCGCACGGTGGTCCCGGTCCACATCGGGATCACGACCAGGTACACGAGAGCGCACCAGGGGCACAGCGTGCGGATGTCGAAGATGCTCTCGAACGCGAGCCAGAAGACGAAGCAGATCGCGAACGTCAGGCCTGCGTTGAACAGCCACCAGAACCAGGCCGAGAACCGGGCTCGCGCCAGCAGCGCGACGCCGACCGCGACCGGAGCCGGGAACGTCATGAGACCGAGGATCGGGTTGGGGAAGCCGAAGACGCTGCCCTGCCACGAGCCGATGTTCTTGCCGCATTGCAGGTACGCGTTCACATTGCAGCTCAGGCCGGCATTCGGGTCCTGGAGCAGCGCGATGTCGTCCATCGTGAGTGAGAACGACGCGAGGAGCCCGAGCAGACCTCCCACGATCAGCAGGATGGCGAGGGCGGGGGAGCGGTGCGGCGCTGGGGCATCGGGCATGGGTCGGATTATCGCACCGCCCGCTGACCGATCGCCCGCCACACGGCCGGAAGAAAGCGTCGATCGCGCAGAAACGCGCCGAGGATGCGATAATGATCCAGATGCGTGCTGCGGCCGCGCCGCGCCGCGCATCATCGCAGACTTTCGGGCGACGAACGCCCGCCGCAGTTCGAGCGACGAGCCGACTGCAGACCGAGTGAGTTCGCGGCACCGCTGGTGCGGCGCCGCACCAGATTTCGCCGGGCGACGCGCGGTGTCGCCCCGCCAGGGAGTACGCCGGTGATGGCCGATGATGAGAACACGCAGACAGCACACGACGCCGCGGATGACGCGACTCTGACGTTCCCGGAGGAGACGGCGCCATCGCCGGCGCCGACCGGTGACGAGGCCACGGCGCCCGCTCCGGAGCCCACCGCGAGCGAGGAGGCCGTCGCGAGCGAGGAGCCCACCGCGAGCGAGGAGCCCGTCGCCCGGGAGGTGGACGAGCCCGTCGCGGAAGAGGGTCGAGCAGCCGACGCCGGCATCGTCGTCCGACGAGGCCGATCAGCCCGCCGCCGCGCCCGCGGAGGAAGCCGCCGCCCAGCCCGCAGCCGCGGAGCCGGCAGAGCCGGAGGCTCCTGTGACGGCCGTCTCGCTTGGGCTGCTGCCGGAGCAGTTCGTGTCCGCGGTCAGCACCGCGCTCCACTTCTACGCCCCCGAGATCGTGCCGCTGCCGGCCCTGCCCGACGAGGAGCCCGAGCGCACCGGTCCCGCCTCCGCGGGCTCGAACCGCCGACGCAACCGTCGCCGCGGCGAGGGCGGCGAGCAGAACGAGGCCCCGCGGCCTCCGCGCGCCGTCGAGGTCATCACCGAGCCGCAGCGCATCAAGGGCTCGACGCGGCTCGAGGCCAAGAAGCAGCGCCGTCGCGACGGCCGCGATGCCGGACGCCGCCGCCCCGTGGTCACCGAGGCGGAGTTCCTCGCCCGTCGTGAGGCGGTGGACCGCGTCATGGTCGTGCGCTCGAAGAACGGCCGGGTCCAGATCGCGGTTCTCGAGGACAACGTCCTCGTGGAGCACTACGTCGCCCGCAACCAGGACGCATCCCTCATCGGCAACGTGTACCTCGGCCGCGTGCAGAACGTGCTCCCGAGCATGGAGGCGGCCTTCGTCGACATCGGCCGTGGCCGCAACGCGGTGCTGTACTCGGGCGAGGTCGACTGGGACAACGTCGAGACGGGCAATCAGCCGCGCCGCATCGAGCTCGCGCTCAAGAGCGGTGACCGCGTCCTCGTCCAGGTCACGAAGGACCCGGTGGGCCACAAGGGCGCGCGGCTGACGAGCCAGATCTCGCTCCCCGGCCGTTACCTCGTGTACGTGCCCGCCGGTGCCATGAACGGCATCTCGCGCAAGCTTCCCGACACCGAGCGTGCGCGCCTCAAGCGCATCCTCAAGGAGGTCCTGCCCGAGTCCTCCGGTGTCATCGTGCGCACGGCCGCGGAGGGGGCGACGGAGGAGCAGCTCACCCGCGATGTGCAGCGGCTCACGGCTCAGTGGGAGCACATCAGCCGTCAGGTCGAGTCGATGCAGGCTCCCGCTCTGCTCCACTCCGAGCCCGACCTGCTCGTCAAGATCGTGCGCGACGTCTTCAACGAGGACTTCACGAAGATGCTCATCCAGGGCGAAGAGGCGCAGCAGACGATCGAGAGCTACCTCCAGAGCGTGGCCCCGGACCTGCTCGAGCGTGTCGAGCGGTACGAGGGCGATCACGACCCGTTCGACGAGTTCCGCGTGACGGAGCAGATCGAGAAAGCCCTCGACCGCAAGGTGTGGCTGCCCTCCGGCGGGTCGCTCGTCATCGACCGCACCGAGGCGATGACCGTCGTCGACGTCAACACGGGCAAGTTCGTCGGCTCCGGCGGCAACCTCGAGGAGACCGTCACCAAGAACAACCTCGAGGCGGCCGAGGAGATCGTGCGTCAGCTCCGGCTGCGCGACATCGGCGGCATCATCGTCGTCGACTTCATCGACATGGTGCTGGAGTCCAACCGCGACCTCGTGCTGCGACGGCTCATCGAGTGCCTGAGCCGTGACCGCACGAAGCACCAGGTGGCCGAGGTCACCTCGCTCGGCCTCGTCCAGATGACGCGCAAGAAGCTCGGTCTCGGGCTGCTCGAGACCTTCAGCGAGCCCTGCGAGGTCTGCGCGGGCCGCGGCGTCGTCGTGCACCACGACCCGGTCATGAAGCACCGTGCCGCGTCGCCGGCGGGCGGCAACGCTCGTCGCAGCCGCCCGGCGGCGACAAGCCCGGCGCAGGGCGCGGGAGCGCACGTGATCACGGAGGGCGTGAAGTCCGCGCTGGCGCAGATCGCGGCATCCACGATCCACCACGAGCAGGAGCCGGAGGCGGCCCACGTCGTGGAGCCGGTCGTCGTCGAGGAGGTCGCCGAGGAGCGGCCCCGCAAGCGTCGCAAGCGTCCGGAGCCGCAGGCGCCCAAGACCGAGAAGGACATCCTGCTCGACTCCGTGCTGAACGCGCTGCCGGAGCCGAAGGCTCCCGGGCAGGGGCGCGCGCGGCGCCGTGTCACGACGGCCGCGTTGAGCGGGACGCCCGTCGTCCACACCCCCGAGTCGGAGTGACTCAGACGGCCCGGCGCTGCCGGGCCGTGATGCGCAGTCCCGAGGCGATGAGCGCACGAACGAGCGTGTGGCCGTCGACATGACGCGCGCCCGCCGCGACCAGGCGGGCGTGCGCCTCCTCGGGGACGTCGTAGTGATCGCGGTCGAAACCGCGGCGCGGGATGCCGTTGCGCGCGGCGAAGCGGTGCAGCTCCTCCAGGTCCGAGTCGCTGATCAGATGCGCCCACAGCCGTCCGTGCGCAGGCCAGCGGGGGTCGTCGATCAGCACGGTCATCCCGGCATTCTAGATTCCGCTCGCGACACGGCGATGCGCGCTTTTGCCCCTGGGCTCCGGATCCGGTAAAGTATTCCTTTGGTGCGTTGAGACATCCGCACCGCAGTCTTTGTTACCGGAGCCGAGCGCTCCCAGACGAAACAGGTGTGAAGTGGTCTACGCAGTTGTGCGCGCCGGCGGTCGGCAGGAGAAGGTCGAGGTCGGCACCATCGTCGTCCTCGATCGGCAGTCGGCCTCGATCGGCGACACGATCGAGCTCCCCGCCGTGCTGCACGTGGACGGTGACACCGTCACCACCGACGCCGACAAGCTCGCGAAGGTGACCGTCACCGCCGAGGTGCTCGGCGAGGAGCGCGGCCCCAAGATCGTGATCCAGAAGTTCAAGAACAAGACCGGCTACAAGAAGCGTCAGGGGCACCGTCAGGACCTCACGCGCGTCAAGATCACCGGCATCAAGTAAGGCCAAGAGGGGACGCTTCAGATGGCACACAAAAAGGGCGCAAGCTCCACCCGCAACGGCCGTGACTCGAACGCGCAGCGCCTCGGCGTCAAGCGCTTCGGCGGCCAGACCGTGAACGCCGGCGAGATCCTCGTCCGTCAGCGCGGCACCCACTTCCACCCGGGCGCGAACGTCGGCCGTGGCGGCGACGACACGCTGTTCGCGCTGTCCGCCGGTGCTGTCGAGTTCGGCACCAAGGGCGGCCGCAAGGTCGTCAACGTGGTGGCGGCCGCGGAGTAATCCACACTTCTCGACGAGGGGCGGGCTTCGGCTCGCCCCTCGTCTCGTTTCGAAAGCAGGCACCCTGATGACCACCTTCGTCGATCGAGTGACCCTGCATCTGCGTGCGGGAAAGGGCGGCAACGGCTGCGTGTCGGTGCGCCGTGAGAAGTTCAAGCCGCTCGCGGGACCGGACG
Organism: Microbacterium sp. SORGH_AS_0888; assembly: GCF_030818905.1. NCBI lineage: Bacteria > Bacillati > Actinomycetota > Actinomycetes > Micrococcales > Microbacteriaceae > Microbacterium > Microbacterium sp. SORGH_AS_0888. The sequence continues at coordinate 844,173 of NZ_JAUTAZ010000001.1, read as the reverse complement.
GCGGGAACGGCGGGAACGGCGGCGACGTCGTGCTGGTCGCCGACCCCCAGACCACGACGCTGCTGTCCTACCACCACTCGCCGCACCGGTCCGCCGGCAACGGCGGGTTCGGCATGGGCGACCACCGTTCCGGCGCGCTCGGCGAGTCGCTCGAGCTCCCGGTGCCCGTCGGAACGGTCGTGAAGGACGCCGACGGCACGACCCTCACCGACATGATCGAGCCCGGCATGCGCTTCGTGGTCGCCCCCGGCGGCCGCGGCGGTCTCGGGAACGCGGCTCTGGCCTCGCCCAAGCGCAAGGCGCCGGGCTTCGCGCTGCTCGGCACGCCCGGCTGGGAGGGCGACGTCGTCCTGGAGCTCAAGACCGTCGCCGACGTCGCGCTGGTCGGCTTCCCGTCCGCCGGCAAGTCGAGCCTGATCGCGGCGATGTCCGCGGCGCGGCCCAAGATCGCGGACTATCCGTTCACGACCCTGCACCCGAACCTGGGTGTCGTCCAGGCCGGCGACATCCGATACACGATCGCCGACGTGCCCGGCCTCATCGAGGGCGCCAGCGAAGGTCGCGGGCTCGGTCTCGAGTTCCTGCGTCACGTCGAGCGGTGCACGGCGCTCGTGCACGTGCTGGACTGCGCGACGCTAGAGCCCGGGCGCGACCCGCTCAGCGACCTGGACGTGATCCTCGCCGAGCTCGGCGCCTATCCCGTGCCGGAGGGGCAGACACCGCTGCTCGAGCGCCCGCAGGTGGTCGCGCTGAACAAGATCGACGTGCCCGAGGCCCGTGAGCTGGCCGCCTTCGTGCGTGCCGACCTCGAGGCACGCGGCTACCGCGTCTTCGACATCTCCACCGTGAGCCGCGAGGGACTGCGTGAGCTCAGCTTCGCCCTGGCCGGAATCGTCGAGGAGCACCGCAAGGCGCTCGCCGACGCGCCCGCGCCCGAGCGCATCGTCATCCGTCCCCGCGGCGCGGAACGCGAGTTCAGCGTGCGTGTCGAGGGCGGCTCCTACGGGCCCGTCTACCGCGTGCTCGGCGAGAAGCCCGTGCGCTGGGTGCAGCAGACCGACTTCCAGAACGAGGAGGCCGTCGGCTTCCTCGCTGACCGCCTCAACAAGCTCGGCGTCGAGGACGAGCTCGTGCGTGCGGGTGCCGCGCCCGGCGCGACCGTCGTGATCGGCGAGGGGGACGGCATCGTCTTCGACTGGCAGCCGTCGATGACCTCGGCGGCCGAGGTCATGGTGGCCCCGCGTGGCACCGATCCGCGTCTGGACCAGAACCCGCGGCGCACGACATCGCAGCGCCGCGAGCGGTATCACGAGCTGATGGACGCGAAGGCCGCCGCGCGCGCGGAGCTGGAGACGGACCGGTTCGAGGAGGACGAGTGACCACACACGAGCGCGAAGAGCTCCCCGCGGCGCGGCGGATCGTCGTCAAGGTCGGCTCCTCCTCGATCAGCGGCGAGCACGCCGGCAACATCCAGCCGCTCGTCGAGCGCCTTGCGGCGGCGCACGGCCGCGGCACCGAGGTCGTGCTCGTCTCGTCCGGCGCGATCGCGACCGGGATGCCGTTCCTCGACCTCGACACGCGTCCGAGCGACCTGGCCACGCAGCAGGCAGCCGCCGCGGTGGGGCAGAACATGCTCATCTACCGGTACCAGGAGGCGTTGCGTCCCTTCGGGATCGTCGCCGGACAGGTGCTGCTGACCGCGGGAGACCTCGAGAACGCCACCCACCGTTCCAATGCGCGCCGCGCCATGGAACGGCTGCTGGGACTGCGCATCCTGCCGATCGTCAACGAGAACGACACGGTCGCGACCCACGAGATCCGCTTCGGCGACAACGACCGGCTGGCGGCGCTCGTCGCGCAGCTCATCCACGCCGACGCCCTCGTGCTCCTCAGCGACATCGAGTGCCTGTACACCCGGCCGCCGGACGAGCCGGGCGCGCGTCCCATCGAGCGGGTCGCACACGACGACGATCTCGCCGGCTTCCAGTTCGGCTCGGTCGTCGTCAACAGCGTCGGCACCGGGGGAGCGGCCACCAAGGTGTCGGCCGCCCGTGTGGCCGCGGCATCCGGCGTCGGGGTGCTCGTCACGAGCGTGGATCTCGTGGCGCAGGCGCTGGCGGGCGAGCCGGTCGGCACCTGGTTCGAGCCCGATCCGAACGCCGTCCCCGCTCCCGCGACGGGAGCGGTCGGCACGGTCGGCGCGCGTAGCTGACCTACTCCCGCCGGAGTACGCCGACCGCCTGCGAGAAGCCGATGCGGCGCTCGCGGCGCGGGCATAGCATCAGGGGATGTCGGTGCCCGATGTCCCCGTGAGCGTCGGCGGACGTCGCCCGAGCGCCCATGCGCGCCTGGTCCTGCCCGTGGCGATCTCGCTCGTCGTGCAGGTGCCGGCAGCGCTGTGGCACGCCGCCGTCCTCGCGAGGGCCGCGCCCGCGATGACCACCGTGCACGTGGTACTGGCGATCGCGGGTCCGCTGGTGCTCCTCGCCGCGCGGAGACTGCCCGGGCCGGTCGTCGCCGTCGTCAGCGTCTTCGCCGTCGTCGACGTCCTGGTTGTGCCGGGGGCCGGGCCGCCCTACGTCGCGCTGGCGTTCGCCATCGTCGGCGCGGTGGCACGCGGTGCGCTGGTCTGGGCGGCGGTCGCGGTGGGGGCGGGCTGGTCGCTCGTGGTCATCGCCGCGTCGCTGACCGACCGGGAGTGGCGGCCGCCGGTCGTGGTCGGCGCGACACTCGCGCTCGCCGCCTGTTTCGGGATCGGCACCGCGCTCCGTCACCGGGAACAGCGTCTCCGGGCCGCGCGGGAGGCGGCGGATCGGCATCGCGTGCAGGCCGAGGAACGCGAGCGTGTCCGCATCGCGCGGGAGCTGCACGACGTGCTCGGTCACGCGCTGTCGCAGATCAGTGTGCAGGCCGGCGTCGGTCTGCACCTGTTCGACCGCGATCCCGAGCAGGCACGGGCGTCGCTGACGCACATCCGGGATGCGGCCGGACTCGCTCTGGACGACGTCCGCGGCGTCCTCGGGGTCCTGCGTGACGGCGAGGCTCCGCTGGCCCCCGCGGGCGACATCGATGCCGTGGGCGACCTCGTGAGCCGCACCCGCGGCCCGGGCCTCCGCGTCGAGCTCGATGATCGCCTGGGAGGTGCACGGCCGTCGCCGGCGACGCAGCTGGCGGCCTACCGGATCGTGCAGGAGGCGCTCACCAACTCGCTGCGCCACTCGGCCGCGTCCCGCGTCGTCGTCACGCTCGAACGGTCGGGGGAGGCGCTCGTCGCCGCGATAGAGGACGACGGCGTGGGCGTGGGAGCGGTCGGCGACGGTCACGGCCTGCGGGGCATGGGAGAACGGGCTGCCCTGCTCGGCGGCGACGTCGAGATCGGGAACGCCGCCTCCGGCGGGGCGCGGATCATCGCCCGGCTGCCGTGGACGGAGAACCCGTGATCCGGGTGGCGCTGGCAGACGACCAGCTGCTCGTGCGGGCCGGCTTCCGCGCATTGCTCGACGCCGAGAGCGACATCGACGTGCGCGTCGAGGCATCCACGGGGCGCGCCCTGATCGAGGCCCTGCGTGAGACGCCGGTCGATGTCGTGCTGATGGATGTGCGGATGCCGGACGGCGACGGGCTGTGGGCCACCGAGCAGATCGCCGCGGACCCGGCGCTCGTCGGCATCCACGTCGTGATCGTCACGACCTTCGAGCTCGACGAGTACGTCATCCGCGCCGTGCGGGCCGGTGCCGCGGGCTTCCTCGTGAAGGACACGGACCCCGCGGACCTCGTGCGCGCCGTGCGCGCCGCAGCCGCCGGTGATGCGTTGCTCTCGCCGGGCGTGACCCGGCGGCTGCTGGCCCGCGTCGCCCTCGGCGCGCGGGATGTGCCTGCCGCCACCACGCTCGACGTGCTCACGGAGCGGGAACGCGAGGTGCTGCGCCTGGTCGGCCTCGGGTTGAGCAACGAGGAGATCGCCCGCGAGCTGTTCCTGAGCCCCCTCACGTCGAAGACGCACGTCTCGCGCATCATGACGAAGCTGCACGCCCGGGACCGGGTGCATCTGGTGGTCGTCGCCTACGAGACGGGACTGGTCGCCCCCGGCTGGCAGTGACGTACTCCGGAGGGAGCACGGGCAGTGTCGCCTGCCGCCGGATTCGCCCGATGCCCTCGCGGACGAGAGTGGATCGAGCCGGCCGATGGGCGGCCGGCTCGATCGAAAGGTCATGTCATGTCCACTTCCCTCACCATCCTGTCCGCGATGCCGGTCGCGCACTGGATGGGTCCCCACCCGGGGCCGTTCCTGTTCCTGATCCCGCTCGTCTTCCTCCTGCTCGTCGGGGCCCTCGTCTTCGCCCTCGTCTTCCGGCGTCGCCGTTTCGCTCCTCAGACCGGCCCCTGGGCGGCACCGTCACGAGGCAGCTCGGCGGAACAGATCCTCGCCGAGCGGTTCGCGCGCGGCGAGGTGGACGAGCCCGAGTACCGCGCGCGGCTGGAAGCCCTCCGTGCCCACCGTCCCGACGCCTGAGGAGCCGGCCGTCGGGCCGGTCCTGCTGGCTAGAATGACGGAATGAGCCTCACCACGACGACCGCGCGGGAGCGCATGGTGCTCGCGAAGGATGCCGCCCGCCAGGTGGGCCTTCTGGGCGACGCGGAGAAAGCCGAGCTGCTGCGCGCGATCGCCGCAGCGATCGAGGCGGCGACGCCCGACGTCGTCGAGGCCAACGAGGAAGACCTGCGCCGGGGTGTCGAGAACGGCCTCTCCGACGCGTTGCGCGACCGGCTGCGTCTGGATGAGGGCCGCATCGCCGCGCTCGCCGCCGCCGTCCGCGACGTCGCCGAGCTCCCCGACCCGGTCGGGCGGGTGATCGAGCAGCGCACGCTGCCGAACGGGCTCGAGCTCACCAAGGTCTCGGTCCCGTTCGGGGTGGTGGGTGCGATCTACGAGGCACGGCCCAACGTGACGGTCGACATCGCCGCCCTCGCGCTGCGCTCCGGCAACGCCGTCGTGCTCCGCGGCGGGACGGCCGCGGAGCTCACGAACGCGGCGCTCGTCGAGGCGATGCGCGCGGCGCTCGCCGATCAGGGCGTCGATCCCGAGGCGATCCAGACGCTGGACTCTTTCGGACGAGACGGTGCCGCCGAGCTCATGCACGCGCGAGGTCTCATCGACGTCCTGGTGCCGCGCGGCAGCGCCGCCCTGATCGAACGGGTCGTGACCGAGTCGACCGTGCCCGTCATCGAGACCGGTGCCGGCGTCGTGCACATCTTCCTCGACGAGTCGGCGCCGATCGAGCGTGCGCAGGAGATCGTCGTCAACGCCAAGGTCCAGCGGCCGAGCGTCTGCAACGCGGTCGAGACCGTGCTCGTGCACCGCGCCGCCGCCGACCGGCTCGTCGCACCCGTGACGGCCGCGCTGCAGGAGGCCGGCGTCACGGTGCACGGCGACGCAGATGTCGCGGCTCGGGCGGAGGGCGTCGTCCCCGCCGATGAGACCGACTGGGCGACGGAGTACCTGTCGCTCGACATCGCGATGCGCGTCGTGGACGACCTGGACGGCGCCCTCGCGCACATCCGCGACTACTCGACGCAGCACACCGAGTCGATCATCACGGAAGACCCGGACGCGGCGGAGCGGTTCCTGGCCGAGGTCGACTCCGCCGTGGTGATGGCCAACGCCTCGACGCGGTTCACCGATGGGGGCGAGTTCGGCTTCGGCGCCGAGGTCGGCATCTCGACGCAGAAGCTCCACGCTCGTGGTCCGATGGGCCTTCCCGAGCTGACCAGCCAGAAGTGGCTCGTGCGCGGCGACGGCCAGGTGCGCCGGTGAACGATAGACTGGCTCGACCGTTGACGTCGCCCACCCGATCGGAGTCCTGATGATCGTCGCCACGCTGCTGGCCGCCGCTGCAGAGACCGAGCACCACGGCAACGTGATGCTCGAGACGATCGGCTACCCGATCGTCGCGGCGATCGTCTTCCTCTTCCTCGGGCTCGTGACGCTGTCCTACCGTCATGTCTCCAACCGTCACCCGCGCAAGTCGGCGGTCTACGCAGAGAAGCACGCGAAGGATCTGCAGCCTCACGGGCACGGCCACTGAGGCACATGACGGCGACGCGCGCCCCGCGGATCGGGGTGATGGGCGGAACGTTCGATCCCATCCATCACGGTCACCTGGTCGCGGCGAGCGAGGTCGCCGCATCCTTCGACCTCGACCGGGTCGTCTTCGTCCCGACGGGGCAGCCCTGGCAGAAGTCGAAGGTGTCGCCCAGCGAAGACCGGTATCTCATGACCGTCATCGCGACGGCGTCGAACCCCAGCTTCACCGTGAGCCGCGTTGACATCGATCGCACAGGCCCGACCTATACGATCGATACCCTGCGCGACCTGAAGCGGCAGCATCCGGAGGCGGAGCTGTTCTTCATCACGGGAGCCGACGCCGTGGCGCAGATCTTCAGTTGGCGAAACCATGACGAACTGTGGGACCTCGCGCACTTCGTGGCGGTGTCCAGACCGGGACATGCGCTGTCGGCCGCGGAGCTTCCGGAGGGCAAGGTGAGCCTGTTGGAGATCCCTGCCCTGGCGATCTCGTCAACGGATTGCCGCGACCGCGTGAGACGAGATAAGCCGGTGTGGTACCTCGTCCCGGACGGAGTCGTCCAGTACATTGCGAAGCATCACCTCTATCGGAGCAAGGCATGAGCACCCCTGACCAGCCGAGCACGCCGCCGCTGACGCGGCGCCAACTGCGGGAGATCCGCAACACGGGATCGACCCCGATCGTCTCGGAGGAGACGACGGAGGAACCCACGGCGCCGGAGCAACCGGCGCCTCCGGCTCCGCTCCCGCGCGCGGCGGAGCCCGCCGCGGTGGCTCCCGCGCCGCGGCCGGATGCGAGTGTCGATCTCGGGGTGTCCCCCCTCACCCGGCGTCAGGCGCGTGAGCAGGAGCGCATCCGCACGGCGTCCATCCCGGTCGTCTCGGCGGATGTCGCGCCCGAGCCCGCGTTCCCCCCGGTGGTCGTGCCGGCTCTCGACGTCGAGCCCGTCGTGGACGTGCCGGCCGTCGATGCCGAGGCCGCGGCGGAGGTGCCCGTCACCCGCGCGGAGGAGGCGCTCGGCACCGCCCCGTCGTCGGAGGCCGAGGCTCCCGTCACGGTCTCCGAGAAGCTCGGCAGCAAGCTGCTGAAGGGCCAGGCGCCCGACGCCGCGCTTCCCGCGTCGTTCGATCAGCTCCTCACCCGCGACAGCTCGTCGACCGGGGCGGTCGCGACGCCGAACGCGCTCATCCTCACCCAGACGCCTTCTGCGCCGCTCGTGGGCCCTGTCACCGCGACGGGGGAGGTCATCATCACGGGGACGTTCGATCTTCCCGAGGGACTCGGATCGCGCGGACACGCGACGGGCGCGGCCGACGGCACCGAGGTCGATGCGGTGCTCATCGACGGTGAGCTGCCGCCGGCGTCGTCGCCGACGCCGATCGCGGCGAGCGCTGCGATCAGCACCGTGAAGGCGGCCGACGAGATCATCCGGCCTCCGGCGCCCGAGAAGGGCAGCCGACTCATGCTCGCGCTTGCGATCACGGCCGGTGCCCTGGCGCTCGCTCTCGTGGGCGTGCTGATCCTGGCCTTCGTGACGGGGGTGTTCTCGTGACGGCGACCGACACGGTGTTCGAGGTGCTGCAGATCGCCGCGCGTGCGGCGGATGAGAAGGGCGGGGAAGACCTCGTCGCCCTCGACGTGTCGGGTCCGCTTCCCCTCGTCGACGTGTTCCTGCTCGTGACGGGGCGCAACGAGCGCAACGTCGCGGCGATCGCCGACGCGATCGAGGAGAAGCTTCTCGAGGCGGGGGTGAAGCGGCTGCGCCGCGAGGGTCGCGAGGAGTCGCGCTGGGTGCTCCTCGACTTCGGTGATCTGGTGGTGCACGTGTTCCACGAGCAGGAGCGGGTGTTCTACGGCCTGGAGCGCCTGTGGAAGGACTGCCCGGTCCTGCCGATCGAGCTTCCCGTGCCGAGCTCGGATTGAGTCGCACCCCGTTCGGGCGATCTCCGCGATCCGCGCAACATCAGCAGGCTTCGGCCGATTCGACTGAGATTGTGCGGATCTCCGCGTTTCGGGGAGCTCGAGGCCGACTCGATTGGCTCATCCGCGTCCGCGTGTAGTAGTCTTTCAGGGTTGCCCCGCGAGGGGCGGCGAGGGCCTGTGGCGCAGCTGGTAGCGCACCTGCATGGCATGCAGGGGGTCAGGGGTTCGAGTCCCCTCAGGTCCACCACATCGGTCTTTTGAGAACAAACGGCTTTGTAAGAGCCATTCGCATGCGGCGTCACTCCTTCGAGAGGGGCGCCGTTTGCCATTTCGGACACGTACGTCAGAGGTTTTGGCCGTACCTTGCTGGTCGTCATTCTCAGCAACCGGCGGGGTCGGCGGTAGAGCATGCGAAGCCCACGAAGCGCTCGTGGCAGCGGTAGCTGTCACTCCGTCGGGGTGACGTGTCTCATGAGAGGGAAGTGTCGCGAGCTCCGACGACACCAGGGCATTCACTGAGTGCGCGGCTGATCTCATCGCCCGCGTGCGCGGGTGTACGCAGACCCTCTGTCGCCCGGACACCGGCCCGGGCGACAGAGGAGCCCCGATCAGCTATGCACGTCGCCGTTCGACGACGGGTGCGGCAGCGTGACCACGGTCTTCAGCGGCATGTGATCGGACGTGGTCGTCGCGATGACCTCGGCCGCGATCGGCGTCACCTCTGACGAGGTGAGTGCGTAGTCGATGCGCTCGCGCGGATTGGCGCTGTCGAACGTGTAGCCGGGGCCGTCGCCTACAACCGGCCAGGCATCGGAGAGCACCTGGGTGAATACGTCGTACTCGGCGGAGTCGGGCTGGGAGTTGAGGTCGCCGACGAGCACAGCGGGCATGCCGGCGGAAGCGGCCTTCTCGTTGAGGACAGCGGCCTGGTCGAGGCGGCCCTGCTCGCTCTGGTGGGTCAGATGGGTGTTGAACACGCGCAGCTCGACGCCGCGCACACGCACGTCTGCCTGAGCCAGTCCGCGCTGCTCGCCGCCGGGGTGGTTCGGCAGCAGCGTGTTCTCGCAGTCGTCCATCGGGTACGCCGAGAGGATCGTCGTGCCGTACTGACGCCGCTCGGTCTGGCCCGCCTCCGGGTCGAGGTCGAGGTTGGCCGAGTAACAGTACGACATGCCCAGCCGCTGCGCGAGCCATGCGGCCTGGTCGACGTATTCCGTGCGCGCACCGAAGTGACGGTCGACCTCCTGCAGGCCGATCACCTCCGCGCCGGAGTCCTCGAGCACCTGCGCGACGCGTTCAAGGTCGACCATGCCGTCGGCGCCCTGTGCATGCTGGATGTTGTACGACACGATCGTGAGCTCGACGGGAAGCGCATCGTCGGATGCGCTTGGGGCGCCGGAGCTCGAGCTCTCGGTGCTGGCGCAAGAGCTCAATGCCAGAGCGGGCAGGAGCACGAGCGCGGAAGCGACGATGCCGCTTCTCCGTCGGTGCAATCGGGCGCGGGACATGGGCGACTCCTTCACGTCGAGGTAACAATGCGTCGCAAGTGTGACATATCGACGCAGATTGTACATAGTCGTTTCACGGGGCTGTTACGGAGTCCGTGCAGCCGTGCGTCGGCTGCTCGGGTTGCCGTCACAGGGTGATGCAACATGACACACTCGAGCCATGACTGCGCACCGCTCCACGCTCAGAGCCGCCCACGCCCATGCCACGCGCATGCGAATCATCGACGCATACGTGGAGTGCATCGAAGAGGTTCCGGCCGACAGTGTCACCGTCACGCTCATAGCCGACCGAGCGGGCGTTGCCACCCGGACGATCTACCGTCACTTCCCGACTCGCACGGACCTCCTCGCTGGCCTCTCCGAGTGGAGCCTGGAGCACTTCCTCCCGATCATCGAGTTCACTCATCTCACGGAACTGCCGAGCGTCTATCGCGAGGTCGCTCGACGAATGGACGCGCGTCCGCAACTTGCGCGAGCACTGGCTTCCTCGCAGGTGGGCCGCGAGGTATACGGCGGTGTCGTACACGCCGTGCGAACCCTCATCGAGGCTGCTGTCGACCGCGACCTCCCGCACCTCCGGCCCGCCCGACGAACACAGCTGATCGCTCTCCTCATTCTGCTGGACAGTGCGCCCGCCTGGTCTCACCTTTCCGAAAACTTCGGCCTCCAAGCCGACCAGGTTTCGGAGGCGGTGGGGTGGGCAATGACGGCGCTCGTCGCTGCTGCCGCGAACGAGCACGACCCGACGAGCGGGGACATCTGATCGCCTGCATCGTCCTCAATGCGCCGGCACGAAGACGTGGAGCCGGCCCGCACGGCGGTCGCCGATCTCCATCGCGTACCTTGCTACCGCCACGCTGACGGTGCGCCGCTCCATCGACGCGCACGCATCGGCGGGCTCGTGTTCCCCGCGTGCCGCCCGCGTACGCTTCGCGAGTTCTACGACTGGCATCCGCTCGACGTCGCACCAGAGCTGGCGGCGGAGAGCATCGCCGGTGGCGAAGCCGTCATCTGAAGCGAGACGCCCACGGACGTCACGTCTCCGCCTGTCGGGACTTCCCGGGTTCGCGGAGCGCGCATGGGCGCCCGTCGTGCGCGATGAGCGCTCCAGTTCGTTTGGTCGAAGCTGTCGAGCGTGCTCGGCAATCGGGACTGCCTGCGGTGGACACGCGAGTGTGTGTCCGATCGGGCTTTCGCGTTCAGCCCGCACGTGGCCTTCTCCAGGTTCGGGGAGTCGTCCCGGCTAGGCCGTGGGGATGTATGCGGTCGACACGAAGACGTTGAGTCCGAGGACGCGGGAGAGGTAGGCGGTCGCGATCTGGCCTCGCACGCTGTTGCCCACCCCGTCCAGCCGCGGCGCGTAGGCTGCGATGCCGGCCTTGCCGGGCGCGACCGTGAGCAGTCCGCCGGAGACGCCGGACTTGCCTGGCAGCCCGACCTCGAACAGCCACTCCCCGGAGTTCTCGTACAGCCCGGATGCCGCCATCACCGCGAGCGTGTCGCGGGCGACGTCCGCCGCGACTACCCGGACGCCCCTGACCGGGTTCACGCCGCCGTCGGCGAGGGTCGCGCCCATCACCGCCAGATCGTGCGCGTCGACGAGCAGTGAGCATTGGCGCGTGTAGACGTCCACGACCTCCGCGGGGTCCTCGGTGATACGGCCGTAGCTCGCCATTAGCTGCGCGATCGCGCCGTTGCGCTGATTCGTCGCCGCCTCCGATCGGTAGACCTCTTCGTCGAGCGCGAGGTCCCTTCCCGCGAAGAGGGAGAGACCGCGCTGGATGAGGTGCCACCGGTCGGCGGCGTCCGACGCCGGAAGGAGCGCTGTGGTCGCCAGTGCTCCGGCATTGACCATCGGATTCATTGGATGGCCGTCGTTCAGTTCGATCGCGACGACCGAGTTGAACGCGAGACCGGTGTTGTTGACACCAACGACCGCCAACGCTTCCTCATGGCCGACAGCGTCGCACAGCAGCGCATAGACGAAAGCCTTGGAGATCGACTGGATGGAGAACCGGCTGCCCGTGTCGCCCGCCTCGTGCGCCTCGCCGTCGACTCCGACGACGCTCAGCCCGAAGAGGGCCGGGTCTGCGGATGCCAGTGCGGGGATGTAGTCCGCGACCGCCCCCTCGGCATGCCGGGAGGCGTGAGCGAAGGCGGCGTCGACGAGTCGGTCGATGCGGTCGCCGGCCGGCAGGGTTCCGTGGCCGCATGCTGCGGCACGGATGCGACGTCAAGCTCCATGCCCGGACCTCTTCGCTCTCTCGCGGGGCGGCACCGTGGGACTCCTCGGGGCGCGCGGCACGTCACCACGCTAGTGCTTTCACGCCACCTAGGCAGGGGAGTCCGGGTGCGAACGTCCTGTCGCCGCCGCATCGCCTGATCCGGCGCGCAGGAGAGCACGCAGGGTCTGGATCGTGTCGGCCTCATCGGGACGTTTGTCGTCGCGGTAGCGCTTGACGCGCGCGAAGCGAAGCGCGATGCCGCCGGGGTACCGCGTGGAGCGCTGGACGCCGTCGATCGCGATCTCCACGACGACCCGGGGCTCGACCCACACGGTGCCCGGCGTCTCACGGACCGCGATCCGGGGGAACCGCTCCGTCTGCCACGCGAGCAACGCGTCGGTCAGGCCTTTGAACGTCTTGCCGACCATGACGAAACCCCCGCCGAACTCTCCGGTCTCGTCGCGCGCGCCCAGATGCAGGTTCGAGAGGAGTCCGGTGCGGCGTCCGTAGCCCCACTCCGCCGCCAGCACCACGAGGTCGAACGTGTGGACGGGCTTGACCTTGATCCAGCTCGCGCCGCGTCGGCCGGCCGCGTACGACGAGTCGGTCGCCTTGACGACGACGCCCTCGTGCCCTGCGGCCAGCGCCTCGACGGCGACGCGCTCGGCGACGGCGGGATCATTCGTGACCTCGCCCGGGACCCGGTACGCTGCGGCGACGCGGCCGAGCTCTTCGCGGCGCACGCGCAACGGCTCGTCGATGAGGTCACGCCCGTCGACGTGCAGGATGTCGAAGAACCACGGACGCAGCGCGACGTCGCCCGCGTGATCGGCGCCGAAGCGCGCCATCGTGTCCTGGAACGGACGGGGCGCGTCGTTCTCGTCGAGCGCGAGCGTCTCGCCGTCGAGGATGACGTCGTGCACCGGCATCCGCCTCACGATCTCGGCGACATCTGGGACACGGTGCGTGATGTCGGCCAGGGTGCGGGTGAAGATCCGCACGTCGTCGCCGCGGCGGTGCACCTGGATGCGGGCACCATCGAGCTTGTACTCCACGGAGGCCTCGCCGGTCGTCGTGATCGCCTCGGTCGCGCTTCCTGCGGTCGCGGCGAGCATGGGCAGGACGGCGCGCCCCACCACGAGACCGACACCGGCCAGCGCCTCCGCCGAGCCGGTGAGCGCGATGCGCGCCGTCTCTCCGAGGTCGCCCGAGAGCATCGCAGCCCGGCGCACGAGCGCGGCGTCCCGGTCCGACGCGCGCGCGATCGCATCGAGCAGCACCCCTTCGAGCGCCCCCGCGCGAAGCTCGCCGAGGATCACGCGTCGGAGGAAGTCCCACTCGGGCGCGGTGGCGCGGCGGGCAAGCTCCGCGAGGGCATCGGCGCGCACGGCGACCGACCCTGCTCCCGCCGCAGACGCCAGGGTGTCGAGCGCGCGGTCGACATCCTCGAGCGACAGCGTGGCCGCGGCAGCCGGATCCGCCGTGACCGCGGCGATCCCGCGCCATCCGGTGCCGATGCGCCCCTGGCGCGGTGTGGCCACGAGGAGGCCGATCGCGATCGGGATCTCCGGCTCGTGGACCCGCTTCAGCAGTGCGGCGAGCGCGTCGACCTTCGCCAGCCGGGACCGCGTGCCGGCGACGGACTGCACGGTCTCGACGACCTCACTCAACAGCATCCCCCCATCGTTCCACCCGCCCCCGACATGGGGGAGTGACGACCGATCCCGCCCTGGTGGGTCGGCGATCCTCCGGCATCGCGAAGGCCCCGGCATCCATCGATCGGATGCCGGGGCCTTCGTCGTCGCGGGTCTCAGCTCATGGCACGCTTCGTGCGACGGCGCATGAGGAGCGCGCCGCCGATGATGAGCAGCGCGCCGCCGATGCCGCCGACGAGCACCACGGGGGTGTCGTCGCTGCCCGTCGCGGGCAGCTGCGCAACGGTGCCCGACGAGGTCAGTCCGGCGGCGGTGGTTCCCGAACCTGTCGTCGATGATCCTGTGGTCGACGCCGGCAGCGCCGCGTTGACGATGTAGTGCGCGACTGTCGTGCCGTCCTGCGCCGTGGCCGTGATCGTCACGGTGCGGCCCGACACCGCGGCGGATGCCGTGGCGTTCGGGTTCGTCGTCGTAACCGTGACGCCGCTGGTCGTGAGCGTCGTCTGCGGGTCGGTGATCGTGGCTCCGGCGGCACTGGCCGCGGCGTCCAGGGGCACCGAGACACCGTCGACGGTGATCGCGGAGACCGTCGCGTCGTTCGAGACGAGGAGGTTCGTGCGCAGGGCCGCGAAGTCCTGGTCGGTGAGGCCGATCGTCTTGCGCAGGTAGGAGTCGATGCCGCCGTACTTCGAGTCGACGTCCGACTCGAACGTGCCCTGCAGAAGCGCGGGTGTTGCCCACGTGACGTTGAGCTGGGTGTTGGACAGCAGGTAGTCGTGCAGGATGTCCGACTCGCCGACGCCGAGGATGTTGTACAGCAGGTCCATGACCGTGCCGGTGCGGTCCATGCCGTGCGAGCAGTGGATCAGCACGGTGCCGGTGGTGTCCTGCGCGATGAGGCGGAGGATCTGCGCATACGCGGTGATCATCGGGCCGCGGTCGGACGGCCCGTTGTAGCCCTTGTCGACGAGGTCGTGGTACATCACCGTGTCGTCGTTGTAGTTGCCGTCGGCGCCGAACATCGAGATGTTCACGGTCTGGGCTCCGGGCACGGGTACGTCGGGCTTGGCGGCGACCTGCGTGGGCGTGCGCAGGTCGATGACGAGGTTCACGTGGTACTCGTTGGCGAGTGTCGCGGCGCCGGCGCTGGTGATCTTGTCGAGCGACTCGGTGCGCAGCAGGCGCGGGGCGTTGACGAGCTGCCCGTTGAGACCGGCGAACGAGCCGAGCTCACGGCCGTTGACCAGGCCGGGGACGTCGGTGATGGCGTGGTCCTTCGAGGTCAGCGGGGGCTGGTTGGACGGCGAGGCGGCATTGGCGCTCGTGGCGCCGAAGCCGATGGAGCAGGCGACGACGGCGGCAGCGAGGGTGGTCGCGCCGAGTCGGCCGAGGGTTCCGCGTCGGGTGCGGTAGGCGGTCACTTGTTTCCTTACAGTCGGGGACGGGTGTCCGGATCTCTCGCGCCGGTCGGGCACGGCGAGCGGACGGTCACTCAGACTGCGTGGACTGCACGGCGCGCGTGACAACCCGTCGTGAACCGCGGCTGACGGGATCCGATGGCTTTCGTCGGCGCGGGTTATGCGAACGCTGGGAGCCCGTGTTCGCGCGAACACGGCGGTTCGCTCCCCCCAAGACCCGCGTCCCGCTGTGCTCAGGGCACGAACACGGTCCGCACGCCAGGCTCCTCCGGAGCGATCCAGACCGCCCGGACGTCGGCGATGCGTGCTGTTCGCGTCGTGACGTCGATACGGCCGTCGTCGATCGCGTCGACGAGGGAGGGGAGCTCTGCGAGGTACTCGCGGCCTCCGATCGATCCCTGCCCGCTGCCGATCAGCCGGAGATGGGCGGAGCGCAGGGCGGCCGAGGGCAGCGAGATGTCGGGGCCGGCGACGGATCCGATCTCGATCCAGTCGATCGCGCGACTGCGATCGGCGCGCGCCCGGAGGAGGGCGGGGATCGCCGCCTCCGTCGGCGCGCCCCACAGATAGTCCAGCACGACGTCGACATCCGCGGCGACCTCGGCCAGGGCGGCGGCCGAGGCGCGCGGGTCGTCGGCGAGGGCGACCGTGGCGTCGGCGCCGAGCGCCGTCAGCCGCGCGAGGCGCTGCGTGTCGCGTCCGGCGGCGACGACGACCGACCCGACACCGAGGAGCTTGGCGATCTGCACCGCCATGGTGCCGGCGTTGCCGGTCGCGCCCAGCACGAGAACCGCCGCACCGGGAGCGAGCGCGATCCGCCGGCGCAGCGCGACCCAGGAGGACATCGCGGGGTTCATGGCGGCCGCCACGCGGACGACGTCCGCGCCGTTCGGCAGCGCGATCACGCGCCGCGGGTCGACGATCACGCGCGTCGCGAGCGAGCCGAACCGGTCGTCGTCGAGCGCGAAGTACACGAGCGAGCCGTCGTCGCGTCGCCCGACACCGTCGATCCCGGGGACGAGGGGGAGGCGTCCGGTGCTGGTGTAGTGGGACCCGCTGGCGCCCGAACGCACCCGTGGATGCAGACCCGCAGCGAGGACGTCGACGAGCTCCTCGCCTTCACGCAGAGGACGGAGGTCGATCGAGCCGTAAGCCGGTGGCTCGGCGAGATCGGTGACGACGGCGGCGTTGATCCGGACCATGGAGGTCTCCTGACTAGTTCGTGTTACGTACTAATATAGTACGCGATACGAACTATGTCGATAGGATGTCGGCATGACCGACCAGCAGCTCTCGCCCGCCGACGCGCTCGCACAGCTCGCCTTCCTGGTGACGGCGAAGATCGAGGAACGCTCCGCGGCCAACGGCCTCTCGGTGATCCAGGGGCGGATGCTGGGCATCCTGCGCGACCGAGTGCCGCTCATGAGCGAGCTCGGCGCCCGGCTCGGTCTCGACAAGTCGAGCGTCAGCGGTCTGGTCGACCGCGCGGCCAAGCGCGGGCTGGTCGAGCGGGTGCCCTCGACCGAGGACCGGCGCGCGGTCCACGTCCGATTGACACCGGAGGGGCGTGCAATGGCCGCGGCCGGCGCCGACGGATTCGAAGCCGACGTCACGGGGCTCCTCGCACCCCTGAGCGACGATCAGCAGCGCGCGCTCGTGGCTCTCGTGGCGCAGCTGCTCGAGGCGCACGCGGAGGCGGAGGGCTTCGACATCCGTTGAGCGCTGCGCGGCCCGCGGCCGTGCAGGAGCGATCGGGCTCACCGACCCCTCCGTCGGTCATCAGCCCGAGCGGGAACCCTCCGCGATGCGGCGGAGCGCTGCACGGATCGGCTCCGCCCGCGCGGCGAACGCTCGTTGCTGCGCGGCGTACATGCGCTTTCCCGCATACGTCTCGACGGGGATGGGCTCGACGCCCCAGTCGCGCAGATCGTAGGGCGAGGCCCGCATGTCGACCACGCGGATGTCGCGGGCCAGCTCGAACGCGTCGAGCAGAAGCTCGCCCGGGGTGAGCGGCCCGAGCTTGACCGCCCACTTGTACAGGTCCATGTTGGCGTGCAGGCAACCCGGCTGCTCCTGCGTCGCCTGCTGCTCGCGCGAGAGCCGCACCGTGTTGCGGGGCTCCGCATCCGCCGTGAAGAAGCGGTACGCGTCGAAGTGCGTGCAGCGCAGCTCATGTGCCTCGACGACCTCGTCCGTCCCTGCCGCGCCCAACCGCAGCGGGACGGCGTGCCGTGTATGCCGGTCGCGGTACACCATCGCCCACTCGTGCATCCCGAAGCAGCCGAAGCCCGCTTCGCGCCCGGCGGTCGCGCTCAGGATTCCGGCGACGGCCCGCAGCAGCGGTCCTCGCTCCCGGCGGAACGCGTCCTCGTCCACCTCGACGCCCTCCGGGCGCGGACGGTACCACCGCCACGACGCTCGTTCGTCGCCGTCCGCCAGCACGGTCCCACCGCCGGGATGCCAGCGGCGCAGCAGCGACGGCTTGTACGAGTAGTAGGTGTAGAGGAAGTCGTCGACGGGATGCGTGGCGCCCCGGGCGGCGCGCTCGCGTCGACCGGCGGTCAGCCCATCGGCCCGATCGACGTGCGCTGCCTCTCGATCACGCCACTCGGCGCGATCGAGCACGGACACGGCGGCGATCACCCACCGAGGATAGCGGCCGCGGCGGGCGTGACCACGCGTCAGGGCTCGGAGACGGGGTCGATCAGCCCGGGGTCGTCGTTGCGCGCATCACCGACACGCGGCGACACGATCTCCACCTCGAGGGTGTCCGCGACGGCGGGTGCCGCATCCATCGCCGCGTCGAGGACGTCGCGCACGTTGTCGGTGTCCGTGTCGAGCCAGGCGTCGGCGAAGTCCTCGTCCACGAACAGCGGCATCCGGTCGTGGACGGAGCCGAGGGCGCCGATCGAGTCGCGCGTGAGGATCGTGAACGAGAGGAGCCAGCGGTCCGGGTCGCCGTCGGGCTTGGACGCGTCCTTCCACCACTCGTACAGACCGGCGAGGAACAGGGGCGCGTCACCCGCAGGATGGATGTAGTGCGGCGTCTTCGTGCCCGCGTCCTGCTTCCACTCGTAGTAGCCGCTGACCGGGACGATCGCACGGCGCGCGTGGAAGGCGTTGCGGAACATCGGCTTGTCCTCGAGCTCTTCGGCGCGGGCGTTGAACGCGCGCACGCCGATCGAGGGGTCCTTCGCCCACCCCGGGACGAGACCCCAGCGGGCGGGCTCCAGACGGCGTGTGGGCGGGTCGGTCTTCGCAGAGTCGAGCACGATCGCGGCGGTCGCGGTCGGCGCGACGTTGAAGGACGGGAGCGGCAGGCGGTCGCTGCGCTGGTCCACGGCGAGCACGCTCACCAGCTCCTCCGCGGGCCTGGCCACCACGAATCGCCCGCACATGGGCTCCAGCATAGGGGCGCGACAGAGGTCGCAGGATCGCACGGATGTCGCAGCAGCCGGCCGGAATCCTGCGACATCCGTCGTGTTTTGCGACGCTCGCGTCGATCCGCGCCGAGGTCAGTCGCTGAGCACCCCGTGCTCGACGAGCCGGTCCATGATCTCGGCGCCGTCGACTCCCGTCACCCAGGGGACCGCCGCCGCGGAGTGGTCGTCGACCACCGTGCGGCCTCCCGCGAGCACCGCCTCGGCCGGCGTCAGACGCCGGATCGCGACGGCGGCGACGTTGTCGGGATGCGCCGCGGTGAACGTCGTGTACAGCTCGTCGTCGTGCTGGCCGTCGTCGCCGACGAGCAGCCACGCGATGCGCGGGAACTCGCGCGCCAGGCGCTGCAGGTTCTCGGTCTTGTGCGCGCGGCCGCTGCGGAACCAGCGATCGTGCGTGGGACCCCAGTCGGTGAGGAGCATCGCGCCCGCCGGGAACAGGTGGCGGCGGAGGAAGCGTGCGAGCGTGGGAGCGACGTTCCAGGCGCCCGTCGACAGATAGACCATGGGGGCGCCGGGATGCTGCTGCACGGCGCGTTCGAGGAGGACGGCCATCCCGGGCACGGGCTGGCGTGCGTGCTCGTTGACGACGAACGAGTTCCAGGCCGCGAGGAGCGGCCGGGGGATGGCGGTGACCATCACGGTGTCGTCCACGTCCGAGACGACGCCGAAGCGCACGTCGTCGGCGACGACGAAGACGCGGCTCTCTATGGGGTCGGATCCTTCGACCGACATCGTCAGCGTCCGCCACCCCGGGGCGAGCGTGGCCGGGAGCACCGTGTCGACGACCCCGCCGCGGTCGGCGACGACCTCGTGCGTCGCGCCGTCGATCGTGACGCTCACCCGCGCGAGCCCCACCGGAACGGCCGCGAAGCTGCGCCAGCCACGCATGCCCGAGTAGGGGTCGGCCCGGCGCCCGGGCTTGGGTGCGATCAGCACCCGTCCGAGGACGCGCACCCAGGTCTCGGAGCCGTAGCCGGGGAAGGCCGCCACCGTCGCGGTGCGACCGCGCCGCCGGGCGCGGTGCTCGCGCCAGGCCTGCACGCGCCGTTCGAGGCGTGCGAGCCACAGGACCTTGACGGGGGTCGGAGACGGTGAGGTCACACGCCTCAGTCTTCCACGCCGTGCGTGGCCGGATCGTCCGCGTCCGCGAGGTGACGTCGCTCGAGGTGGGTGATGAGCTTCTTGGCGCCCAGGACCAGCACGAGGAAGACCACGACGACGGCGACGAAGATGTATCCGGCGAAGTGGATGCGCTCCGACAGCTCGCGGTAGGTCCCCGCCGCGGCGACGGCGAACCCGATGTAGAGCCCGGCCCAGATGGCGCACGCCGGGGCGCTCCACGCCAGGAAGCGACGGTACGAGTAGCGGCTCATCCCGACCGTCAACGGCACGAGCGAGTGCAGCACGGGCAGGAACCTCGAGAGGAAGATGGCGGGTCCGCCGCGGCGTCTCAGATACCGCTCCGACCGCGACCAGTTCGCCTCGCCGATCCGCCGTCCGAGAGCCGAGCGGCGCAGCCAGGGGCCGAGGTAGCGGCCCAGCAGGAACCCGATCGACTCGCCCGCGAGGGATCCCGCGACGACCGCCAGCCAGAGCACGACGCCCTCCGCGGGTGAGCCGACGCCCGTGCCGGCAACGATGACGATCGTGTCGCCCGGGACGATGAGGCCCACCAGCACGCTGGTCTCGAGCATCATGGCGATCCCCGCGATCACGATGCGCAGCTCCGCCGGCACCGTCTGCACGGCGTCGAGGATCCAGGTCAGGACGTCGTTCACGGCACTGAGCCTAGGGTTCGCCCGGTGGCCGTAGCCTGGGAATGTGCATCCGTCGTACACCGTCGTCGAGCTGCCGCCGGGATGCACGCCCGAGCGGGCCTTCGCGGCCGTGCGCGACGAGCCGCACGCCTTCTGGCTCGACGCCGGCCCGGGCGCCGTCCGCGGCTGGAGCATCCTCGGGACCGGTCGTCCGGCGGATCCCGCCGAGGTCGCGGCCACGCCGCTGTCCGAGGGGCCGGCCCCGCGGCACGAGGCGGGTCCGCTCCGCTCCGGCTGGGTCGGCTGGATCGGCTACGAGGCGGGCGCCGCCGCGGCCGGTGCGCCGCTCGATCCCGCGCCGGACCCGATGCCCGCGCAGTGCTGGATCCGCGCGGAACGGATCGTCTCGTTCGACCATGCGACCGGGAGGGCGTGGGTGAGCGCCCCGGATGCCGACGCCCTGGCGACGCGCATCGCCGCGGCATCCCCGGTTCCCGCCCCCGTGCCCGTCCCGAACCCGGTGGCCTCCGTCGCCCGGGTGAGCCCCGCCGAGTACGCGGCCCGGATCGAGCGATGCCGGGCGGCGATCGGACGGGGCGACGCCTACCAGCTGTGCCTCACGACCCGGTTCGAGGTCGACGGCGAGTTCGAGCCGGACACCGTGCACGCCGCGCTCCGCTCGTCCTCGCCCTCGCATCACGGCGCCTACATCCGCTCCGCCGGGCACGCGCTCATCGGTGCGTCGCCGGAGGTCTTCCTCGAGGTGAGGGACGGCATCGTCCGCACCGCGCCGATCAAGGGCACCCGGCCGCGCGGCGAGTCACCGGAGGAGGACGTCGCGCTCGCGCACGAGCTGCACGCCAGCCCGAAGGAGCGTGCCGAGAACGTCATGATCGTCGACCTGATGCGCAACGACCTCGCCACGGTGTGTGAGACCGGGACCGTCAGCG
Organism: Microbacterium sp. SORGH_AS_0888; assembly: GCF_030818905.1. Classification (NCBI taxonomy): domain Bacteria; kingdom Bacillati; phylum Actinomycetota; class Actinomycetes; order Micrococcales; family Microbacteriaceae; genus Microbacterium; species Microbacterium sp. SORGH_AS_0888. Next base: position 823,208 of record NZ_JAUTAZ010000001.1, on the reverse strand, counting down.
TCGAGCGCCTGCTCGAGGTGGAGAGCTATCCCGCGGTGCATCAGCTGGTCAGCGCCGTGGCCGGCCGCATCCGCGGGGGGACGACCGTCGCCGATCTGCTGCGCGCCGCCTTCCCGGCGGGCAGCATGACGGGTGCGCCGAAGCTGTCGGCGATGACCCTGCTGCGGCAGATCGAGGCGGCGCCCCGCGGCGCGTTCGCGGGCTGCCTGGGATGGATCGGCGACGACGGATGTCTCGATCTCGCGATGACGATCCGCACGGTCCTCGTGCACCCCGACGGCGCATACGTCGGGGCCGGCGGCGGCATCACCTGGCACTCGCACGCCGCCGAGGAGGTCGCGGAGGTCGGGCTGAAGGCGCGCGCGCCCCTCGCCGCGCTCGGAGCGACCGTCCCGCCGGGCTGGTGAGCGCTTCGGGTAACCTGAAAGACGCGCATCGCGCAGGAATTCCCGACATCCCTTCCGTGAGGTCCCCTCTTGTCTTCGATCACGCCGTCCGACACCGCTTCGTCCGCACCCGAGAACGGGTTCGACGTGCACGCGATCCAGGAGAAGTGGCAGCGTCGCTGGGAGGAGCTCGACCCCTTCCGTGCCGGTGGCGACGACGACACCCGGCCGCGCAAGTACGTGCTCGCGATGTTCCCCTACCCCTCCGGCGATCTGCACATGGGGCACGCGGAGAACTACCTCTACTCCGACATCGTGGCGCGCTTCTGGCGCCACCGCGGCTACAACGTCCTGCACCCGATCGGCTGGGACTCGTTCGGGCTGCCCGCGGAGAACGCCGCGATCAAGCGGGGCGCGAACCCCGTCACCTGGACCTATGACAACATCGCCCAGCAGCGCGCGAGCCTGAAGGCGTACGGCGTCTCGTTCGACTGGTCGCGCGTGCTGCACACCTCCGACCCGGAGTACTACCGCTGGAACCAGTGGCTGTTCCAGCAGCTGTTCGAGCGCGGGCTCGCATACCGCAAGGACGCGCTCGTGAACTGGGACCCGGTCGACCAGACCGTGCTCGCGAACGAGCAGGTGCTCGCCGACGGGACGAGCGAGCGCAGCGGCGCGCTGGTCGAGAAGAAGAAGCTCACCCAGTGGTTCTTCCGCATCACGGACTACGCCGACCGTCTCCTCGACGACCTCAACCAGCTCGAGGGGTTCTGGCCGCAGAAGGTCATCCAGATGCAGCGCAACTGGATCGGGCGTTCGGTCGGCGCCGACATCGACTTCGAGATCGAGGGCCGCGCCGAGAAGGTGACGGTCTTCTCGACGCGTCCCGACACGCTGTACGGGGCGACGTTCATGGTCGTCGCGCCCGACTCCGATCTGGCCGCCGAGCTCGCCGCGGGCGCCAGCGCCGAGGTCCGCATGCGCTTCCAGGACTACCTCGACACGGTGCGCGCGACGACCGACATCGACCGTCAGAGCACCGATCGCCCCAAGACCGGCGTGTTCCTCGACCGTTACGCGATCAATCCCGTCAACGGGGAGCGGCTGCCGATCTGGGCGGCGGACTACGTGCTGGCCGACTACGGGCACGGCGCCGTCATGGCGGTCCCCGCCCACGACCAGCGCGACCTCGACTTCGCCCGCGCGTTCGACCTGCCGGTGCGCGTCGTGGTCGACACGACCGCGCCGATCACGGGCGCGATCCCGGTCATCGAGCTCGACGAGAACGGCGTCCCGATCGATCCGCTCGAAGGCGCTGACACGCTCGAGGAGATCGACCCGGTCCGCACCGGCGTCGCCTTGAGCGGCGAGGGCCGCATGATCAACTCCGGGCCGCTGGACGGGCTGAGCAAGCGGACCGCCATCTCGCGTGTCATCGAGCAGCTCGAGAAGAGCGGCACCGGGCGCGCCGCGAAGACGTACCGGCTGCGCGACTGGCTCATCTCACGACAGCGCTACTGGGGCACGCCGATCCCGATGCTGCACACCGAGGACGGCCGCATCCTGCCGGTCCCCGACAGTGAGCTGCCGGTGCGGCTGCCCGAGGCCGCCGGCCTCGACCTGCTGCCCAAGGGCACCTCGCCGCTGGGCGCGGCGACCGGGTGGGTCGAGACGACCGAGCCGGGCACGGGGCAGCCGGCCCGCCGCGATCCCGACACGATGGACACCTTCGTCGACAGCTCGTGGTACTTCCTGCGCTTCCTGTCGCCGCGCAACGAGCACGCGCCCTTCGACGGCGCGCAGGCCCTCAAGTGGGCGCCGGTCGACTTCTACATCGGCGGCGTCGAGCACGCGATCCTGCACCTGCTGTACGCGAGGTTCATCACCAAGGCCCTGTACGACATGGGTCACCTGGACTTCACTGAGCCGTTCTCGAGCCTGATCAACCAGGGCATGGTGATCCTCGACGGCGCGAAGATGTCCAAGAGCAAGGGCAACCTCGTCCTGTTCCAGGAGGAGCTGGACGCGCACGGCGCCGACGCGCTGCGCGTGGCGCTCGCCTTCGCGGGCCCGGTCGAGGACGACAAGGACTGGAAGGACGTCTCGACCACGGGCGCCCAGAAGTTCCTCGCGCGTGCGCTGCGCATCGCCGCGGATGTCGACAGCCCGAAGGACGTCGTCTGGGCCGAGGGCGACAGCGCGCTTCGTCGTGTGACGCACCGCCTCTGGGCCGACGCGCCCGGACTCATCGAGCAGACCAAGTTCAACGTCGTCGTCGCGCGGCTCATGGAGCTCGCGAACGCGACGCGCAAGACGATCGACTCCGGCGCCGGTCCGACCGATCCCGCGGTGCGCGAGGCCGCGGAGGCCATCGCGATGGTGCTCGACCTGTTCGCGCCGCACACGGCCGAGGAGATGTGGGAGCAGCTCGGCTACGAGCCCTCGGTCGGACTCGTGACCTGGCGTGCGGCCGACCCGACGCTCCTCGTCGAGGAGGCCGTGACCGCCGTCGTCCAGATCGACGGCAAGGTGCGCGCGACCCTGGAGGTCCCGGCGCGGATCGATGGCGCCGAGCTCGAGCGTCTCGCCCGCGAGGATGCCCGCGTCGTCCGCGCCCTCGGCGGCAAGGACATCGTGCGCGCCGTCGTGCGCCCGCCCAAGGTGGTCAGCTTCAGCACGCGCTGAGCGGGCCCGCTCTCGGGCGGATCATAGCTGGCAGCGGGGCTCCTCCCATCCTCCGCTGCCAGAGTCCATGCGTGTTGTGCGCTCTCCCGCCTCGTCCTGCCCTGAGCATCGCCTCGTGAGGCGCCGTCTGTCGCGGCGCGAGCCCATCGCGCAGCATGGACGTCTGCGCAGTCCCGGCGTCCTGTCGCAGCTGTTGACCTTCGTCGGGGTGTCTGTCGCGGTGGTCGCGGTCTCCGCGATCGCGGTGGTCGGGTACTCGGCCTACAGCCTCACGTCGAGCTTCGCGGCGAACCAGTTCACCCTCGAGGGCGAGACGGCGCTGCCGCCCGACATCGGCTCGATCGAGGGCGGCCTCGACCTGCTGCTCGTCGGCTCGGACGAGTGCGATCCGAGCTTCTCGGCGATGTTCGGGGACCGGTGCGACGGCCCGGACGCGGAGGGGGCCCGCAACGACGTCACGATCCTCGTGCACATCTCGGACTCTCCGCGCCGTATCACCGTGATCTCCTTCCCGCGCGACCTCGAGATCCCCATCCCCGCGTGCACCGACCAGACGACGGGCCAGCCGATCTCCGCCATGAGCAAGCAGATGCTCAACTCGACCCTCGATCCCGGCGGCGTCTCGTGCGTGGCCAAGACGATCACCCAGCTGAGCGGCCAGAAGATCGACATGGCCGCCAAGGTCACCTGGGGCGGCGTGATCAACATCACGGACGCGATCGGCGGCATCGACGTGTGCGTGCAGAACGGCATCGACGACCCGGATGCGGGCCTGCACCTGCCCGCGGGCGTCACGACCGTCCAGGGCGCCGAGGCTCTCGCGTTCCTGCGCAGCAGGCACGGGGTGGGCAACGGGGGCGATCTCGCGCGCATCTCGAACCAGCAGCAGTACTTCTCCGCGCTCGCGCGCAAGATCACGAGTCCGGAGGTGCTGTCGGACATGCCGACGCTCTACCGGCTGGCGACGACGGCCGTGCAGAACATCAGCCCGAGCGCGAACCTCGCGAACCCCCTGACGCTCATCCAGATCGCGCTGGCGGCCAAGAGCGTGCCCGCCGACCAGATCGTGTTCCTGCAGTACCCGACCAAGACCGATCCGGACGACCCGAACCGGGTCGTGCCCGACGAGACCGCCGCCTCCGCGCTGTGGACGGCCCTCGCGAACAACACCGCGCTCCAGATCAGCGGCGGGGTGAGCCCGGCGGGCGGAGTCGAGCAGGTCTCTCCCACGGGGGCTCCCATCCCGTTGCCGTCGACCAGCGCGACGCCGTCGCCGGATCCGTCGGCCAGCGCCACCCCCGGAGCGGACACGAGCGTGCTGCCCTCGGCGATCACCGGCACGAATGCGAGCCAGCGCACCTGCTCCAACGGCAACGGGTGAGCGGCTCGTCCGCGGGACGCCCGGGCGCGGTGGGACGGCCGCTGCGTGGTGTCGTCTCGGCCCGGGGCGCGCCTGCGCGACGTTCCTCCACAGGCGCGCGCGGGGGTCGGTCCCTCCACCGATAGGGGTGGGCTCGCGCCGTCACGACGCGGGGATGCCTAGCGTCGGGGCGTGGAGAACGAGAAGGCGGATGCCGCCCGTCGCCGCATGCGGATCGGCGTCGGCGCGGCGCTCACGCTGCTGGTCGGAGGATTCGCCCTCGTCGTCGCCACCGGCATGCTCCGCGGGGTGGTCGGCGCGGAGCCCGTTCCCGTCGTCTCACCGACAACGACGGCCTCGCCGGGCGCCGCGGACGTGCGGGAGGCCGCGGTGTACGTCCACGTCGCGGGCGCGGTGCGGTCACCGGGGCTGTACGTGCTGTCGGCCGGCTCGCGCGTGGTCGACGCCGTGGGCGCGGCCGGCGGCCTGGCCGACGACGCGGACGCGGCCGCGCTGAACCTGGCGCGGCCGCTGTCGGACGGGGAGCAGATCCGCGTGCCGCGGGTGGGGGAGAGCGCGCCCGCGGCCGGAACCGGCGTACAGGCGCCCACGGACGGCGTCGTCGACCTCAACACGGCCGACGCGGCGGCGCTCGACACGCTGCCGCGCGTCGGCCCGGCGATCGCCCAGCGCATCATCGAGTGGCGCGAGGCGAACGGAGCGTTCACGAGCGTGGACGACCTGCTGGCGATACCGGGGATCGGGGAGAAGATGCTCGAGTCGCTCCGCGACCGGGTGCGGGTGTGACGCGCGCGGCGTTGCGTCTGGTTCCCGCGGCCGTGGTCGCGTGGGCCGCGGCGGCGCTGTGCATCCTGACGCCGGGCGCGGCCGTTCCCCTCGCGCTCGTCGGCGCGCTCGCGGCGCTCGCCGCCACCGCGCTGCTGGCCCGAGCGGGCTCGTCCCGTATCCGCCGACGCCTCCTCGCCGTCGTCGTGGCCGCCGGCGCCGCTGCGGCGGTCGGTCTCGCGGTCGCCGCAGCGGAGCCGGGTCGGTCGGCGGTCGCTGCCGCGCAGACCGGGGGAGGACGAGCGCTGGTCGCGGACGTCGTCGTCACCGGGAAGCTCGATCGCACGGCCGCCGGCGGACTCCGCGCAGACGCGACGCTCATCGACCTCCGGGCGGGTCCCCACGTCGTCAGGGGACCGGCTCCCGTCGTGCTGCTGCTGCAGGACGCCCCGCCGGGACTCGACATGGGCGCTGGCGTGCGGCTGCGGGCGACGGCGTTCGCGGCCGGGCCGGGGGAGCGTGCCGTGCTGGTGCTGCGCGCCACCGGCGTCGAGGCCGCGTCGGCGCCCACGGGGCTGCTCGCCGTCGCGGCCGACCTGCGCGGACGGCTGCGGACCGCATCCGCCGGCCTTCCCGGACCGGGTGCCGGGCTCGTCGCGGGACTCGCCGTCGGCGACACGCGTGCGGTGTCCGCCGACGTCGACGCCGACATGAAGGCCGCCTCGTTGACCCACCTCGTCGCCGTCTCCGGGGCGAACTGCGCCATCGTGGTCGGAGCGGGGTTCGGTCTCGGGGCGCTGCTCCGGCTCCGGCGGGGGATACGGGTCGCGATCGGCGCCGTGTCCCTGTGCGGCTTCGTCGTGCTCGTGACGCCGGAGCCGAGCGTCGTGCGCGCGGCGGCGATGGCAGGCATCGCCATGCTCGCGCTGCTCACCGGCCGCGCGGCATCCGGGCTCTCGCTCCTGAGCATCGCCTCGACGACGCTGCTCGTGATCGATCCCTGGCTCGCCTTCGAGCTCGGCTTCGTGCTCTCGGTCGCCGCGACGGCAGCCCTCCTCGTCCTCGCCCGGCCGCTGGCCGCCGGGTTGCGCAGGTGGATGCCGGGCTGGCTCGCGCTCGCGCTCGCGGTGCCGCTCGCCGCGCAGATCGTCTGCGGTCCGATCATCGTGCTCATCGCGCCGCAGCTCACGACCTACGGAGTGGTCGCGAACCTGCTCGCCGCTCCCGCGGCGCCGGTCGCGACGGTGACGGGCCTTCTCGCCTGCCTCGCCGCCGCGGCGCCCTGGGCCCAGAGCGTGCTGCTGTGGCTGGCGTGGGTCCCCGCCTCGTGGATCGCCGCCACCGCGCACGGCGCGGCATCCCTCCCGGGAGCGCTGCTGCCGTGGCCGGAGGGCATCGCGGGGCTCGTATGCCTCGCGCTCGCGGGTGGCGTCGTCGTGTGCGCCGTCGTCGTCCGCGGCGACCACGCCTGGGCGCGTGTGGGCGGGGGAGCCGCCCGCGGCGCGGTCGCCGCGCTCGCGGGGTGCGCGGCCGGCGCGGTCGTGCTCACGAGCGTCGCGGCCCCCGCCACGGTGCCGAGCGCCTGGTCGCTCGCCGCCTGCGACATCGGCCAGGGCGATGCGATCGTGCTGAGATCCGCGGGGCGCGTCATGCTCGTCGACGCCGGGCCGAAGCCCGAGCCGCTCGAGGTCTGTCTGCGCCGGCTCGGCGTCGGCCGCATCGACGTCGCCGTGCTCACGCACTTCGATCTCGATCACGTCGGCGGCGCGCCGGCACTCGCGGGGCGGGTCGACACGCTGCTCCACGGACCGGTCTCACCGGGCGAGGACCGCGTCCTCGCCACCGTCGGGGCGGCGGAGACCCTCGCCGCGACGGCGGGGATGACCGGCACGCTCGGCGACGCCGCGTGGCGGGTGCTGTGGCCGCCGGCCCGGTCGCGTCTCCCGCCCGGCAACGACAGCAGTGTCGTGCTCGAGATCGCGGGCGGCGGCATCCCGCGGTCGATCCTGCTCGCCGACCTCGGTGCCGAGTCCGAGCGCGCGCTCGCGGCGTCCGGCGAGCTGCGCCCGCCGTATCAGGTCGTGAAGGTCTCGCATCACGGCTCGGCCGATCAGGACGCCGGGTTCTACCGGGCGCTGCGCGCCGCGGTGGCGATCGTGTCGGTGGGGGCGGACAACGACTACGGTCATCCCCGCGCCGAGACCCTGGCCCTGCTGACCGCGAGCGGGACGGCGATCGCGCGGACGGATCTGAACGGGATGCTGATGCTCGACGCCTCTCGCGGCGCGCTGACGTGGTGGCGCGAGCGCGCGCCTCCGGAGACGGCGACGTCGGAGCCGGCGGATACGCTGGAGACATGGCAGCACCGAGGCGATCGACTCCCGCGAAGTCGGCGATCCCGCAGCTGCCCTGGCGTTCGCCGCGGCCCGCTCCCATCGTGCTGGTCTCCGGTCCCGAGGAGATCTGCGCCGAGCGGGCGATCGCCGGGGTGCGCGACATCCTCCGCGCCGAGGATCCGAGCCTCGAGGTGAGCGACATCGATGCGTCCGACTACACGTCCGGAACGCTGCTCGTCGTGACCTCGCCCTCGCTGTTCGGCGAGCCGCGCCTCGTGCGGGTCAGCGGTGTGGAGCGATGCTCGGACGCGTTCCTCTCCGAGGCGCTGTCGTATCTCGCGGCGCCGCAGGAGGGCGCGACGGTCGTGCTGCGGCACACGGGTGCCTCCGTTCGGGGCAAGAAGCTGCTGGACGCGATCCGCTCGGGGACGGGCGGCGGGGTCGAGATCGCCTGTCCGGCGGTCAAGCGCGACTCCGACCGCTACGACTTCGCGGCGGGCGAGTTCGGCGCGGCGTCCCGGCGCATCGCCCCCGCCGCGCTCCGTGCCCTCGTGGGGGCGTTCAGCGACGACCTCACGGAGCTCGCGGCGGCCTGCCAGCAGCTCATCGCGGATGTCGACGGCGACGTCACCGAGCAGATCGTCGACCGCTACTACGGCGGACGGGTCGAGACATCCGCCTTCACGGTCGCCGACACCGCGATCGCGGGCCGCTACGGCGAGGCGCTGCTCGCACTGCGCCAGGCGCTCGCCTCCGGCTCCGACCCGGTGCCGATGGTGGCGGCGTTCGCGGCGAAGCTGCGGAGCATGGCCCGGGTCGCCGGCAGCCGAGAGCCCGCGGCGGCCCTCGCCTCCCGGCTGGGCATGAAGGACTGGCAGGTCGATCGCGCCCGGCGTGATCTCTCCGGGTGGTCGCAGGAGTCGCTGGGTCGCGCGATCCAGGCGTGCGCGCGCGCCGACGCCGAGGTCAAGGGCGCCTCCCGCGACCCGGTCTTCGCCCTCGAGCGTCTGGTGACGGTCGTGGCGACGCGGGCGCCTTTCGGCGCGTGAGCCTCCGTCCCGCGGCTCCCGATGGAACGACGAAGGCCCGCCCCCCAGCGGGACGGGCCTTCGGCAACGGTACGGCGGCTCAGAGAGCGGCGACCTGCTTCGCGATGGCCGACTTGCGGTTCGCGGCCTGGTTCTTGTGGATGACGCCCTTGCTGACGGCCTTGTCGAGCTTCTTGGACGCCGTGACCAGCGCCTTCTCGGCGGCGGCCTTGTCGCCGCCGGCGACGGCCTCGCGCGTGCGGCGCACGGCGGTCTTCAGCTCGCTCTTGACGGCCTTGTTGCGCTCGCGCGCCTTCTCGTTGGTCTTGTTGCGCTTGATCTGCGACTTGATGTTTGCCACGTGTCGTCTGACTTTCGTATCGGTAGGACGGGATTGTTGCCGTGCGCAGGTAGAGGGGCTGCGCCCCGGCGATCGTGGGGTTGGGATGACCCACACGCAAGCCAAGGACCAATGCTACCAGCCCGAACGCCCTCAGCGAATCAACGCCCGTCTGCCGAATCCACATCCGAGGCGCGCGTATCCGGTGTGGAGTCGGCAGGGGTGTATGGACTCGCGGGGGAGGCGGCCGTGACCGTCGCGAGCGCGAGGGCCAGCACGGCGTTGAAGACCTCGGGGCGCATCGCGGTGACCAGGTGCGACGTGCGCGGCACCACGACGAGCTCGGCGTGCGGCACGAGCCGGGTGAACAGCCGCTCGTTGACGCGCAGCTGGTCGTACTGCCCGTTCACGAACCACGTCGGCACGCGGATGCGGGAGAGCGCCGTCGCGAGATCCAGACCGGCCAACGCCGCCAGGGCCACGTGCTGGGTGTCGAGCGCGTAGCCGCCGGCGCCGAAGTCGGCGCGGGTCTGCGCGGGCAGCGTGCGGTCCAGGACGTACTCCGCCGCCCACATCCCGCGGTCGGGCAGCACGTCGGCGGAGCGCACGAGCGCGCGGTAGGTGGCCAGCGCCGCACCGCGCGGTATCGCCGTGCAGGACGCCGCGACCAGCGCTGCGAGGGGCGGGGAGGGGTCCGAGCCCGCGTACTCGACGCTCAGCAGGCCTCCCATCGAGTGCCCCACCAGGATGACGGGACCCGAGGCGGCCGCCTCCCGCACGGCGCGGTCGATCGTGGCGAACGCCTCCGCCAGCGTGAAGTCCTCCGACATCCGTGTGCCGTGCCCCGGAAGGTCGAGCGCCACCGTGCGCACGTCCCGCTCGTCGAGGTACTCGCGCTGTGCGCGCCACATCGTCGCGGACGTGCGGATCCCGTGGACCATCACCGCCGTCACCGTCACCACGACAGAGTACGTCCGGCGCGCCCGTAGAATCGTCGGAACATGTCACCGCGCGCCCTGAAGCCCCTCGAGCCGTCCGCGACCCCGCCCGAGCTGATCCGCAACTTCTGCATCATCGCCCATATCGACCACGGCAAGTCGACCCTGGCCGACCGGATGCTGCAGATCACCGGCGTGGTCTCCGACCGCGACATGCGGGCGCAGTACCTCGACCGCATGGACATCGAGCGCGAGCGCGGCATCACGATCAAGAGCCAGGCGGTGCGGATGCCGTGGGCGACCGTCGACGGCACCTTCGCGCTCAACATGATCGACACGCCGGGTCACGTCGACTTCACGTACGAGGTCAGCCGCTCGCTCGCCGCCTGCGAGGGGGCGATCCTCCTGGTGGACGCGGCACAGGGCATCGAGGCGCAGACGCTCGCGAACCTGTACCTCGCGCTCGAGAACGACCTCACGATCATCCCGGTGCTGAACAAGATCGATCTGCCCGCGGCCGATCCGGAGAAGTACGCGGCGGAGCTGGCCAACCTCATCGGCGGCGACCCCGCCGACGTCCTGCGCGTGTCGGGCAAGACCGGTGTCGGCGTCGAGGACCTGCTCGACCGCATCGTCGGCGAGATCCCGGCACCGACCGGCGACCCGGATGCGCCGGCGCGCGGCATGATCTTCGACTCCGTGTACGACGCCTACCGCGGCGTCGTCACCTATGTGCGCATGGTCGACGGCAAGCTCGAGCCGCGCGAGCGGATCCAGATGATGTCGACCAGGGCCACGCACGAGCTGCTGGAGATCGGTGTCTCCAGCCCCGAGCCGGTGCCCACGAAGGGGCTCGGCGTCGGGGAGGTCGGCTACCTCATCACCGGCGTGAAGGACGTGCGCCAGTCGAAGGTCGGCGACACGATCACGAACCACCGCAAGCCGGCCTCGGAGGCCCTGGCCGGGTACACCGATCCGAAGCCCATGGTCTTCAGCGGCATCTACCCGATCGACGGCAGCGATTACGCCGACCTCCGCGAGGCGCTCGACAAGCTCAAGCTCTCCGATGCATCGCTGCAGTACGAGCCCGAGACCTCGGTCGCGCTCGGCTTCGGCTTCCGCTGCGGGTTCCTGGGGCTCCTGCACCTCGAGATCATCACCGAGCGGCTCTCCCGCGAGTTCGATCTCGACCTCATCACGACGGCCCCCTCCGTGACGTACGAGGTCACGACGGACACGGGCGAGACCGTCACCGTCACCAACCCCAGCGAGTACCCCGACGGGCGCGTCGCCTCGGTCTCCGAGCCGGTCGTGAAGGTCGGCATCCTGCTGCCGAAGGACTACGTGGGCACGGTCATGGAGCTGTGCCAGTCGCGGCGCGGCACGCTCCTGGGCATGGACTACCTCAGCGAGGACCGCGTCGAGCTGCGGTACAACATGCCGCTCGGCGAGATCGTGTTCGACTTCTTCGACCAGCTGAAGTCGAAGACCCAGGGCTACGCGAGCCTCGACTACGAGCCCGCGGGCAGTCAGGAGGCCGACCTCGTCAAGGTCGACATCCTGCTGCAGGGGGAGAAGGTGGATGCGTTCAGCTCGATCGTGCATCGGGAGAAGGCGTACTCGTACGGCACCATGATGACCGAGCGGCTGCGCAAGCTCATCCCGCGACAGCAGTTCGAGGTGCCGATCCAGGCGGCGATCGGCGCGCGGATCATCGCCCGGGAGAACATCCGCGCGATCCGCAAGGACGTGCTCGCCAAGTGCTACGGCGGTGACATCACCCGCAAGCGCAAGCTGCTGGAGAAGCAGAAGGAGGGCAAGAAGCGCATGAAGATGGTCGGGCGCGTCGAGGTCCCGCAGGAGGCGTTCATCGCCGCGCTCTCCGGCGACGTCGAGACGAAGAAGTAGGCGGTTCAGCGCAGCAGGTGCCGCAGGTAGCGGCCCGGCGAGTCGAGGTACGAGCGCCAGTGCTGCACGAGCTCCAGGTCCTCCCACGCGGTCGCGCGCATGCCCCACTCGCCGAGCTCCAGGATCCGGGCGCCGGGCATCGCCGCGAGCACGGGTGAGTGGGTTGCGCACAGCACCTGCCCGCCGTCCTCGACGATGCGGGACAGGGTGGCGATGAGCGACAGCGTCGAGGTGAACGAGAGCGCCGCCTCCGGCTCGTCGAGGCAGTAGAACCCGGGCGAGTCGAAGCGCGTGTCCAGGATCGACAGGAACGACTCGCCATGGCTCATCTCGTGGAACACCGGCTCCGACCCCGGCCGCGCCGTGGGGTTCTCCTCCAGGTAGGTGTAGAACGAGTGCATCGTCTCCGCGCGCAGGAAGAACCCCCAACGGGAGCCCCCGAGCCCCCGTTGCACGCGCAGCCACGACGAGAGGGCGGACTCGCTCGGCCGGGTGGAGTGGCGAGCGGATGCGGACCCTCCCTCGGGCGAGAAGCCGTAGGCGATAGCGATCCCTTCCAGCACCGTCGACTTGCCCGAGCCGTTCTCGCCCACGAGGAAGGTGACGCCGTCCGAGAGCTCCATCCCCTCCCTCAGCAGCTGAGCCACGGCGGGCACGGTGCACGGCCACACGCCGGGAGTGGTGGCCGCGTCCGGCCATGTCCGCACGGCCACGACCGGCGGCTGCCGGAAGTCCTCTGTCCTCACCCCCGGAAGTCTGCCAGCCTCGTGCGGCCCGTCGGAACCCGCTGCGCGGCCGGCCGACGGCGCACGGCGCGCGTGGTGGATTCCCACCCCCGAGGGAGCGGCGGAGGCCGCACCCAGGTCTGCTCGGTACTCTTGACCTCATGCGACGCGGGACCTTCAGGGACGAGACCGTCGACTACGCGGCCGTCGGGGCCACGCAGGCGTCCGACCTGCTGCAGTATCCGCCGGAGCGGAGCATCCCCTCGCACGAGTCGTGGAAGATCGGCAGCGGCGAGGAGCGGTTCCGCGCCGCGGGCGAGGCGCTGCTGTCCTGGCACGCCCAGCGCGACGCCGGACTCGAGCTCGTCGACGTGCGCCCCGCATCCGGGCCGGCCTACACCGGCGTCAGCTTCGACGAGGAGGGGCACCCGATCGCCCCGACGAGGCTCGAGACCGACCAGCGCTTCGACGAGGACGGCGTGCCCTATGTCGGCGCCGGCACCACGTTGCGCGTCCGCGGGCGCATCGCGGGCCATCGGAGCGACGCCGAGCTGCGGGTCATCTTCGTCGTCGAGGAGAAGCGACGCATCGGCTTCGCGCTCGGCACGGTCGGCGAGTCGGTCGTCAGCGGCGAGGAGTCGTTCATGCTCGACTGGTATGAGAACGACGAGGTGTGGTTCACGGTCCGCGCCTTCGACGCCCCGGTCTCGCTCGCCTACCGCCTGCTGCCCGTTCTCATGAAGCGGCGACGCCGAGCGCTCGCGCTCGGGTACCTCCGAGCCATCTCGCCGATGTACACGTCGGCGTCCTGATGGCTCCGTCCGCGCTGCCCGTCGGGGACCCGGTCCCCGCAGACGGGCGGCTCCCGCTCGCCTCGGTCGACTCGAGCACCGACTTCGGCGTGTACGTGCACGTCCCCTTCTGCCGTGTCCGGTGCGGGTACTGCGATTTCAACACCTACACGGCGGAGGAGCTGCGGGGCGTCCGCCGCGACGACTACCCCGGCTCGGTCGCGGCCGAGGTCGCGCTGGCAGCGTCGGTGCTGGGCGAGCTCGGTCCGCTGCGCCGCGCCGCCACGGTCTTCTTCGGCGGCGGCACGCCGACGCTGCTCGCGGCCGAGGCGCTGGCGGGGATGCTGGACGACGTCCGGGACGCGTTCGGCCTCGAGGACGGCGCCGAGGTCACCGTCGAGGCGAATCCCGACACGGTGACCCCCGAGCTGGCCGAGCGGCTCGCCGCGGCCGGGGTGACCCGGCTGTCGATCGGGATGCAGTCCGCGGTTCCCGAGGTGCTCGCGATCCTCGACCGCACGCACGACCCCGAGAACGTCGCCACGGCGGTGCGCTCCGCGCGCGCCGCCGGGCTCGACGTGAGCCTCGATCTCATCTACGGCGCGCCGGGGGAGACGCTCGCGCAGTGGCGCACCTCGGTCGAGACCGCGCTGGAGCTGGGCACCGACCATCTGTCGGCGTACGCGCTGATCGTGGAGGAGGGCACGCCCCTGCATCGCCGCATCCGTCGTGGCGAGCTCGCCCTGCCGGACGACGACCTGCAGGCCGACATGTACGAGCTCGTCGACGATCTCGCGGAGGCCGCGGGGCTCGGATGGTACGAGGTGTCGAACTGGGCGCGCGACGAAGCCCGCCGCTCGCGCCACAACCTCGCCTACTGGCGCGGCACGGACTGGTGGGGATTCGGACCCGGCGCCCACAGCCACGTCGGCGGCGTGCGCTGGTGGAACGTCAAGCACCCGGCTGCCTATGCGCAGCGGCTGGCGGCCGGCTCCTCGCCCGCGGCGGCCCGCGAGATCCCGGATGCGGAGGCGGCGCGGCTCGAGCGGGTCCTGCTCGGATCGCGCATCCGAGAAGGCCTCGCCCTCGCGGAGCTTCCCGCCGACTCCCGTCGCGCCGTCGCGCCGCTCATCGCGGACGGACTGGTCGACCCCGGCGCCGCTTTCGGAGGCCGTATCGTGCTGACGCGGCGGGGTCGTCTGCTCGCGGATGCGGTCGTGCGCGCGCTCGCCGTCTGAACGTCGTCGCCCCGCGGTAGACTGGCACTCTCATCGAACGAGTGCCAATCGGGAGGAGCGCAGGTGGTCAGCGAACGCGGACTCGAAGTGCTGCGCGCGATCGTGCAGGACTACGTCGCCACACGTGAGCCGGTGGGCAGCAAGTCGATCGTCGACCGGCACTCCTTCGGCGTGTCCGCCGCCACGATCCGCAACGACATGGCCCTGCTCGAAGACGAGGAGCTCATCGTGGCTCCGCACACGTCGTCGGGTCGCGTGCCCACCGACAAGGGCTTCCGCGTCTTCGTCAACCACCTCGCCGAGCTGCGCCCGCTGACCGCGGCCCAGCGCTCGGCGATCAGCGCGTTCCTGGCCGACCCGGCCGACCTCGACGACCTGCTCGCGCGGACGGTGCGTGCGCTCACTCAGCTCACGGGCCAGGTCGCGCTCGTGCAGTACCCCTCTTTCGAGCGCGCCAACGTCACCCACGTCGAGCTCGTGCATCTGGGCGGCACGCGGATCGTCGCGATCCTGGTGACGGACACCGGACGCGTCTCGCAGCGCGTCGCCGTGCTGCCGGACGAGCTCGACGAGACGGACGTCGCCGCGCTGCGCGCGCGCGTGTCCGTTCTGGTGACGGGGCGCTCGGTGCGTGAGGGCGTCACCGTCGTGGAGCAGGCGGTCGCAGCGCTGCGGGCCGACGGCCCGCGCGGCGACCGTGCGGTGCGCGCCGCGCTCCGGGTCGTGGCCGAAGAGCTCGAGGAGTTCCGTCAGGACCGCCTGGTCATGGCCGGCGCCGCCAACCTCGCCCGGAGCGAGGGCGACTTCCGCGGCAGTATCTTCCCGCTTCTCGAGGCGATCGAGGAGCAGGTGACCCTGCTGCGGCTGATGGGCGAGATGGTGGCCGATGAGCAGGGGCTGGCGGCGTCCATCGGCCGGGAGAACGAGCCCTTCGGGCTGGCGGAGGCGTCCGTGGTCACGAGCGACTACGAGACCGGCGTGGGGGCGGCGCGCATGGGCGTGCTCGGCCCCGTGCGCATGGACTACCCGAGCAACCTCGGCGCGGTGCGGGCGGTGGCCCGGTACCTCAGCCGGCTGCTCGACGAGGACGAGCGCGCCCGCTGAGGCGGGCGCAGACGATCTCCGCGCGGTGCGCGGACGGGAAGGCGGAAGTGGCTGACCACTACGAGGTTCTGGGCGTGTCCCGCGACGCGACCCCGGACGAGATCAAGAAGGCGTACCGGCGACTGGCGCGTGAGCTCCACCCCGACGTGAACCCGGGCGAGGACGCGTCGGAGCGCTTCAAGCTCGTGACGCACGCGTACGACGTCCTGAGCGACCCGGAGCAGCGCCGTCGCTACGACATGGGCGGCGACTCCGGCGGAGGCTTCGGCGGCGCGGGCTTCGGCGGCTTCGGCGACATCTTCGACACGTTCTTCGGCGGGGGCGGCCAGCGGTCGCGTCCGCGGTCGCGCCGGGAGCGCGGTCAGGATGCGCTCGTGCGCGTGAACCTCGAGCTCGGCGACGTCGTGTTCGGAGTCCACCGCGACCTCGAGGTCGACACCGCCGTGCTCTGCGAGACGTGCGAGGGCAGCTGCTGCCAGCCCGGCACGGCGCCCGTCACGTGCGACGTCTGCCACGGCGCCGGCAACGTGCAGCGCACGGTCCGCAGCCTGATCGGCAACGTCGTGACCAGCCAGCCGTGCACCGCCTGCCAGGGGTACGGCACGACGATCCCGTACCCGTGCGCGACCTGCCACGGCCAGGGCCGCGTGCGTGCGCGCCGGACCGTGTCGGTCGACATCCCCGCCGGTGTCGAGACCGGGCTGCGGCTGCAGCTGCCGGGCTCGGGCGAGGTCGGGCCCGCCGGCGGCCCCTCGGGCGACCTCTACCTCGAGATCACCGTCGCGCCCCACGAGGTGTTCAGCCGCGACGGCGACGATCTGCTCGCGACCCTCGACGTGTCGATGACGGACGCGATCCTCGGCACGACGACCCGCATCGAGTCCCTCGACGGGCCCGTCGATCTCGAGCTGCGTCCCGGCGTGCAGGCCGGGGACGTGCTCACGATCAAGGGACGCGGCATCACTCCGCTCCGCGGCTCGCAGCGCGGCGACCTCCGCGTCGGCGTGCACGTCGTGACCCCGACGCGGCTCGATGCGAAAGAGCGCGCGCTCATCGAGGAGTTCGCCAAACGCACGAAGGCGCCCGCGCCGCGCCTCGCCGAGTACCAGCAGGGCCTGTTCGCGAAGCTCCGCGACCGCTTCCGGAACGGCTGACGGATGCCGCTGCACTTCGTCGCCGACGCCGCCGGCGCCGCGTACCCCGGCGACGTCGTCACCCTCGAGGGCGCCGAGGCGCACCACGCCGCGACGGTCCGCCGCGTGCGGGTCGGCGAGGAGGTCACGGTCGGCGACGGTGCGGGCACCTGGCTGACGGGCGCCTGCGAGACCGTGTCGCCCCGGGAGGTCGTGGTCCGCGTCGCGGAACGGAGCGAGGTCCCGGCCGCCGCCCCCCGGCTCGCGCTCGCCCAGGCGCTCGCGAAGGGCGACCGGGACGAGCTCGCGATCCAGGCGGCGACGGAGCTCGGCGTCGACGAGGTCGTGCCGTGGCAGGCGGCGCGGAGCGTGTCGCGCTGGGAGGGGCTGAAAGCGCAGAAGGGCAGAGCGCGGTGGGAGGGCATCGTGCGCGAGGCCGCCAAGCAGGCGCACCGCGCGTGGATCCCCGCCCGTCGTCCCGCTCGCGGGCACGGCGGACCTCGCGGCACGCGCGGACTCGGCGCTCGTCATCGTCCTGGACCCCGGCGCCGCGCAGCCGTTGACCGCGCTCACCGAACGGGTGCGTGCCGCGACCGATGTCGTGCTCGTCGTCGGCCCGGAGGGCGGGATCGCGCCGGAGGAGGGGGAGCGGCTGCGCGCGGCCGGCGCGGTGTCCGCGCGCCTGGGCCCCGAGGTGCTGCGCACCTCGACCGCCGGTCCTGCGGCGCTCGCGGTGATCGCGGCCCTCCTCGGGCGCTGGTGACCGGGCTCGATGTCGGAGCGCTCGATAGACTGGGCACCATGAGCGAGCCTTCCATCTTCACGCGCATCCTGGAGGGCGAGATCCCGAGTGAGATCATCGCCCAGACCGACCGGGTCTTCGCCATCCGCGACATCGCTCCTCGTGCGCCCCTTCACCTGCTCGTCATCCCCAAGTCCGCCCAGTACCGCGATGTGGTCGAGCTCGCCGCGGGCGATCCGTCGCTGATGGCGGAGATGGTCGCGCTCGCGCAGCAGCTCGCCGACGAGCACGCCGACGGCGACTTCCGTCTCATCTTCAACCGGGGCGCCGGTGCCGGGCAGACGGTGTTCCACGTGCACGCCCATGTGCTCGGCGGCGGCCTCACCGAGGGGAGCCTGGGTGACTGACGCCCCCGAGGGCACGGTCGTCGAGCACCTGTTCGCCGACGGCATCGCGATGGTCCGGCTGCTCGGTCCCGACGACCGGCTCCTGCGCGTCGTCGAGCGGGAGCATCCGGATGTCGATGTGCACGTGCGCGGCAACGAGATCACGCTCTCCGGAGCCCCCGCCGCGGTCGCCGCCGCTCGTACGCTCGTCGAGGAGATGCTGGAGATGACCCGCACGGGCGTCGACCTCGCTCCCACCGACGTGGCCTCCTCGCAGCGCATCCTCGCCGACGGGCAGGGAGTGCGGCCGTCGGAGGTCATGGGCGAGGCGATCCTGTCGTCCCGCGGGCGCGTCATCCGGCCCAAGACCCTGGGGCAGAAGGCCTACGTCGATGCGATCGACGAGAACACCATCGTCTTCGGCATCGGTCCCGCCGGCACCGGCAAGACGTATCTCGCGATGGCCAAGGCCGTGCAGGCGCTGCAGCGCAAAGAGGTCGACCGCATCATCCTCAGCCGGCCCGCGATCGAGGCGGGGGAGCGGCTGGGATTCCTGCCCGGCACGCTGACCGACAAGATCGACCCGTATCTGCGGCCGCTCTACGACGCGCTCAACGAGATGCTCGATCCGGAGCTCGTGCCCAAGCTCATGGCGACGGGCACGATCGAGGTCGCCCCGCTGGCGTACATGCGCGGGCGCACGCTCAACAACTCCTTCGTCGTTCTCGACGAGGCGCAGAACACGACGCCCGAGCAGATGAAGATGTTCCTCACCCGTCTCGGCTTCGGCACGAAGATGGTCGTGACCGGCGACATCACCCAGGTCGACCTGCCCCAGGGCGCCTCGGGTCTCCGGCTCGTGACCCAGGTGCTGAGCGACATCGACGACATCCACTTCTCGACGCTCACGAGCGATGACGTCGTGCGCCACTCGCTCGTCGGTCGCATCGTCGACGCCTACACCGCCTACGACGAGAAGCGTCTCGCCGCGCGACGGGAGCGCGACGAGGCCGCCGAGTTCGCCAATCGTGCGGAGCGCCGCTCGGGCGCCCGTGACCGCCTTCCCAAACGAGGACGACCATGACGATCGAGATCACCAACGAATCCGGCGTCGAGGTCGACGAGACGGTGCTGCTGCGGCTCATGGAGAGCAACCTCGCCGAGCTGCGGGTGAGCCCGGACGCGGATGTCGCCATCCTCCTGGTCGATGAGGGCGCCATGGAGGCGCTCCACGTGCAGTGGATGGACGAGCCGGGGCCGACGGACGTGCTCAGCTTCCCGATGGACGAGCTGCGGCCCGGCACGGACGACAGTCCGACGCCGGCGGGTCTGCTGGGCGACATCGTGCTGTGCCCGCAGGTCGCGCAGACCCAGGCCGCGCAGGCGAGCCCGCCGCATCCGCTCATGGACGAGCTGGTGATGCTGACCACGCACGGCCTGCTGCACCTGCTCGGGTTCGACCACGCCGAGCCGGCCGAGGCGAAGGAGATGTTCGGTCTGCAGCGCGATCTCATCGTCTCGTTCACGCTGGGCGAGCGTCGACGATCCCGATGACCGTCCTCCTGCTCCTCCTGCTCGCGGTCGTGCTGATCGCGTTCGGAGGCCTCATGTCCGCGATCGACGCGGCGCTGGGGGTCACGTCCCGGCAGGATCTGGCCGAGCTCGGCGAGACCGGTCGCAACGAGAAGGCGCTGCGGCGCATCGCCGCCGACCCGGAGGCGCACGCGAACGCGGTGGCGTTCATCCGGGTGCTGGCCGAGACGGCGGCCGCCGCCGTCGTCACGGCGGCGTTCATGCTGGTCTTCGACAGCATCTGGTGGGCGCTGCTGGCGGCCGTCGTGATCATGACGGGCATCTCGTTCGTCGCGGTGGGCGCGAGCCCCCGCGCCGTCGGCCGTCGCAACGCACGGGGCCTGCTGCGCGGCTCGGCGCGCATCGTGCGCGGCGTGCGGATCCTGCTCGGCCCGCTCGCGCACGGTCTGGTGGCGCTCAGCAGCCGCGTCACGCCCGGGGGCGCCCGCGCGTCGTCGTTCGACTCGGAGGAGCAGCTGCTCAGCATGGTCGACGAGGCCGCCATGCAGGACCTCATCGAGGAGGACGACCGCGACCTCATCCACTCCGTGTTCGAGTTCACGGACACCTACGTGCGGCAGGTCATGGTGCCGCGCACCGACATGGTCGTGATCGGCGCGGACGCGACGGCGCGCGTCGCCCTCGGGGTGTTCCTCGACAAGGGCGTCTCGCGCATGCCGATCATGTCCGACGACGGTGAGGAGGTGGAGGGCATCCTCTACCTCAAGGACCTCGTCCAGTTCGCCTTCCGGGACGAGCGCGCCTGGGAGGATCTCCCGGCCGTGCGGATCGCTCGTCCGCCGGAGTTCGTCCCGGAGTCGATGCGGGCCGAGACCCTGTTGCAGCAGATGAAGCGCGATGCCGTGCACGTGTGCATGGTGGTCGACGAGTACGGCGGCATCGCCGGTCTCGTGACGCTCGAGGACCTCATCGAGGAGCTCGTGGGCGAGATCTCGGACGAGTACGACGCGCCGAACGCCGAGGTCGTCGAGCTCGAGCCCGGTCGCTACCGGGTGAGCGCACGGCTCGGGCTCGACGAGGTCGGCGACCTCTTCGGGCTCGAGCTCGACGACGACGACGTCGACTCGATCGGCGGTGTCCTCGCCAAGGTGCTCGGACGCGTGCCGCAGCCGGGCGATACGGTCGAGTACGAGGGTCTCGAGATCACCGGGGGCACGTCACGTGGCCGGGGTCGGGGGCTCGCGACAGTGTTCGTGGAACGGAAGGACGCCGACGATGACTGACCCCGGGTTCCGCAGCGGCTTCGTGACCTTCGTCGGACGCCCCAACGTGGGCAAGTCGACGCTCATGAACGCCCTGGTGGGAGAGAAGATCGCGATCACGAGCGAGAAGCCGCAGACCACGCGTCGCGCGATCCGCGGCGTCGTCAACCGCTCCGACGGTCAGCTGATCGTCGTCGACACTCCCGGCATCCATCGCCCGCGGACGCTGCTCGGGCAGCGGCTCAACGACCTCGTCGAGGACGTTCTGGGCGACGTCGACGTGATCGCCTTCTGCGCTCCCGCGACCCAGGACGTCGGGCCCGGCGATCGACGCATCGCCGAGTCCCTGGACGGCTACCCGCGTGCGAAGAAGATCGCGCTGGTGACCAAGACCGATGCGGCCTCGCGCGACCAGATCACGCAGCGGCTCATGGAGGTCGACGCCCTGCGCGAGGACTGGGCGGCCGTCATCCCGCTGTCCGCGGTGGCGGGTGCGCAGCTCGACGTGCTCGTGACCGAGCTGCTGGCCCTCCTGCCCGAGGGGCCGCCGCTGTACGAGGACGGCGTCGTCACCGACGAGTCGACCTCGGACCGCATCGCCGAGATCATCCGCGAGGCGGCGTTGGAGGGGGTGCGCGACGAGCTCCCGCACTCGATCGCGGTCACGATCGACGACCTCGAGGAGCGCGAGGGCGGCGGGCTGACCGACATCTACGCCAGCATCGTCGTCGAGCGCGACAGCCAGAAGGCGATCATCATCGGGCACAAGGGCTCGCGCCTGCGGGATGTCGGTTCGCGAGCCCGCGCGCAGATCGAGCCGCTGGTGGGCACCAAGGTCTTCCTGAAACTGCACGTGCGCGTCGCGAAGGAGTGGCAGCGCGATCCCAAGCAGCTGGGACGGCTCGGGTTCTGACAGGGAGCGGGCCGAGCATCCGCGCCCGTCGTTCACCTGTGACCGGCCGCAAGTGCTCGCACGTCGTGAGCGGTGTCCCTAGGATGACGCGCATGGACGATCCCACGAAGGAGCAGCTCGAGGCCTCCGACAAGGTCGAGAAGCGCACGGTCGGCGACGAGATCCGCTACTACCTCAAGGACATCACGGCGCACTGGCCGGTCGTGGTCGAGCAGCACCCCGACGCCGCGGGCCACGAGGCCTGGTGGACCGCGGACGGCAGGTTCCACGCGACGCACGAACAGCTGCGTCGTGACGCCATGATCGGGGGGATCGTCTGAGCGGTCGGCTCGGCGACCCGCGCCTCCCCTCGGTACCCGAAGGATGGGCAGGCCCGAGGTCGTCGCGGAAGCCGCTGCAGATGATGACGGCCGAGATCTTCAATCGCAGCTTCACACCTGCGCCGGATGCGACGATCCACGTGGCCCCGCTCAAGCGTCCGCCGCTCGCGCTCGTCATCGCGTTCGGCGTCATCGCCGCGGTGTTCGGCCTGATCGTGTGGGCCGTCCTCGCGCAGGCCGGGCAGACGCCGTCGATGCAAGGACCCATGCCCTTCGTGATCGCGACGCTGTTCGGCGTGTTCGGCCTGTACTTCCTCCTCACCTTCATCAACGGCGTCGTGGCCCTGAACACCCGTGGATCGTGGGGGAACCGGGAGTGCGTCGGGCTGGGGCGCAGCGGGATCGTTCTTCGCACCCAGGGCGGTGCCGTCGACATCCCCTGGCAGGAGGTCACCGCCGTGCGCGCGATGCACACCAACACCGAGAGCGTCCGGCGGCTCGCGCGCGCGCACGTCCCGGTGCTCCGGCTGGAACGCGGCGACCGGCACTGGGACATCGGTGTCTTCGTGCTGGATGCGGCCCCCGTCGCGGTCTACGCGGTGCTGCACTACTACTGGACGCACCCCTCCGACCGGGCCGAGCTCGGCACGACGTTCGCGCAGCAGCGGATGGATCTGCAGGCGGGCGTGCCGCCGACATCCCTCGCCCCCGGAGTCACCCGCTACGGCGCCTGAGCGCACCGCGTGTGCGTCGCCGCGTGGGTCGGGTGTAGCCTGTCCGTATGCGTGCAGGCGTTCTTCTCCTTCTTAGCCGCCGCGGCGAGACCTCGTTCTAGGGCCTTTCTCGTCGCGGAGCTCGTCGTCGGCCCGCATCATCTGACGAGAGAGAAGCGATACCAGCCATGGAGAACACCCAGAAGCCGTCGGGCATGCCGACGCACAAGTACCGGCCGTTCCACGAGCAGATCCGCGTCGACCTGCCCGACCGCACCTGGCCGGACGCCCGCATCACGACCGCGCCCCGGTGGTGCGCGGTCGACCTGCGCGACGGCAACCAGGCGCTCATCGACCCGATGAGCCCCGAGCGCAAGCGCGTCATGTTCGAGCTGCTGGTGCGCATGGGCTACAAGGAGATCGAGGTCGGCTTCCCCTCCGCGAGCCAGACCGACTTCGACTTCGTGCGCGAGCTGATCGAGCAGGACCTCATCCCGGACGACGTCACGATCCAGGTGCTGACGCAGGCGCGCGAGCACCTGATCGCGCGCACGTACGAGGCCATCGCCGGCGCCAAGCGCGCCATCGTGCACCTGTACAACTCCACGAGCGTGCTGCAGCGCGAGGTCGTGTTCCGCTCGGACAAGCAGGGCATCATCGACATCGCGACGGCGGGCGCCCGCCTGTGCCGGCAGTACGAGAAGACGGTGCCCGAGACGCAGGTGTTCTACGAGTACTCGCCCGAGAGCTACACCGGCACCGAGCTGGAGTTCGCGGTCGAGGTGTGCAACCAGGTGCTCGAGATCTTCGAGCCGACCCCGGAGCGCAAGGTCATCATCAACCTGCCCGCGACGGTCGAGATGGCCACGCCCAACGTGTACGCCGACTCGATCGAGTGGATGGGGCGTCACCTCAACCACCGCGAGAACGTCATCATCTCGCTGCATCCCCACAACGACCGCGGCACGGCGGTCGCCGCAGCGGAGCTGGGGTACATGGCCGGTGCCGACCGCATCGAGGGGTGCCTGTTCGGCAACGGCGAGCGCACCGGCAACGTCGACCTGGTCGCGCTCGGGGTGAACCTGTTCACGCAGGGCATCGACCCGCAGATCGACTTCAGCGACATCGACCAGGTCAAGCGCACGGCGGAGTACTGCAACCAGCTGCCGGTGCCCGAGCGCAGCCCCTGGGCGGGCGATCTGGTCTTCACCGCCTTCAGCGGCTCGCACCAGGACGCGATCAAGAAGGGCTTCGAGGCGATGGCGGCGAAGGCCGACGCCGCGGGCGTCACGGTCGACGAGATCGAGTGGGCGGTTCCCTACCTGCCGATCGACCCGAAGGACCTGGGCCGGTCGTACGAGGCCGTCATCCGCGTCAACTCGCAGTCCGGCAAGGGCGGCGTCGCCTACCTGCTGAAGAACGATCACGCGCTCGACCTGCCCAGGAAGCTCCAGATCGAGTTCTCCGGCGTCGTCCAGGCCAAGACCGACGCCGAGGGCGGCGAGGTCACGAGCGACGAGATCTGGCGCATCTTCACCGACGAGTACCTGCCGGCCGAGGTCGACGAGGAGCGGTGGGGCAGGTTCGAGCTGCTCGGGACCCGCACGCAGAGCGATCTCTCCGGCGACGTGCGGCTCGACGTGACCCTGCGCGACGGCGACCAGCGCTTCGACGCCTCCGGCGCGGGCAACGGCCCGGTCGCGGCGTTCATCGAGATCGTGCGGGAGCAGGGCTTCGAGGTGACGCTGTACGACTACGTCGAGCATGCGATGAGCTCGGGCGGCGACGCGCAGGCCGCGGCCTACGTCGAGCTGCAGGTCGACGGCGAGCGCCTGTGGGGCGTCGGAATCGATGGCGACATCTCCACCGCGTCCCTCAAAGCGATCGTGTCGGGCGTGAACCGGGCGATCCGCACGCGGGAGCGCTCCGGCGAGCTCGCCGCCGTCTGACCCGTCCCTGACCGCGAGACCAGTCTCGTGCGCCGAGACCGGTGGGTAACCCGCCGGTCTCGGCGCGGCGGACTGGTCTCGCGGTCAGTCGGCGGGCGGGGGGACGATCGGGATCGCCGCCGTCTCGACGGCGACTTTGCGCCGGTGCAGCATCCGCTGCTCCGGGAGCGACACGTCGAACACGACGGCGAGGATGCGGATGACGGTCGTCACCGTGATCCCGACGATCGCCGCGACCACGATCTCGACCCCGAACACGTGCAGCACACCGAGCACGAGACATCCCGCACCGGCAGCGACCGCGTAGAGCGATCCCACGTGCATGATCGCCACCGGCAGCCCCATCATGATGTCGCGAAGGACGCTGCCGCCCACCGCCGAGCATGCGCCAACGAACACGGCGGGAACGAGCGGCAGCCCGAGCGCGAGCGCCTTGCTGGTCCCGAACGCGCCGAACAGCCCGATGACGAGGGCGTCGAGGATCACGATCACGCGGTTGAGGCGCTGGAACACGTTCGCGAGCAGCATCCCGACCAGTGAGGCGGCGATCGCGGTGAGAAGGTACCCGTTGGTCTGAAGGGTCGCCGGAGCGACCCCGAGCAGCAGATCGCGGATGAGGCCGCCGCCCATGCCGATGATGATGCCGATGATCGTGACCCCGAGCAGATCCAGGCGCCGTTGTCCCCGGAACCCCGACGCGAAGAGCGCGCCCTGGACGCCGCCGAGCCCGACGGCGGTCAGGTCGGCCCACAGCGGTATCGAGAACAGCGGCTCGGTCACGCATCCATTGTCCGCCACGGGTGGGAGGATCGAGGGGTGCCCACCTATCGCGACGAGGTCGTGGTCCTGCGCACCCACAAGCTGGGTGAAGCCGACCGCATCGTGACGATGCTGAGCCGTCATCACGGCAAGGTCCGCGCCGTCGCCAAGGGGGTGCGGCGAACGACCTCGCGCATCGGTGCCCGGCTCGAGCCGTTCATGGTCGCCGAAGCCCAGTTCTTCGTGGGCCGCAATCTCGACATCGTGCAGCAGGCCGTGACGCTCGGCACGTACGGCGCCGACATCGCCGCCGACTACGACCGGTACACCGCCGCCAGCGCCATGGTCGAGACGGCCGACCGGCTGGGGGATGCCGAGGCCACACCGCAGCAGTATCTGCTCCTGCTCGGCGGCCTGCGTTCGCTCGCCGCGGGCGCGCACGGCTCGCGCAGCATCCTGGACTCCTATCTGCTGCGCGCGATGGCGTTGTCGGGATGGGCGCCCGGCCTGGACGCCTGTGCCCGCTGCGGCACCGAGGGCGCGCACGGCTGGTTCCTCGCCCAGGCGGGCGGCATGGTGTGCGACGCCTGCGCCCCCGCCGGGTCGGCACGGATCGAGCCGGGGACCGCGTCCCTGCTGCGCGCCCTGCTGTCGGGCGACTGGGAGACCGTGGACTCGTCGGCGCCCAGGTCGGCGGCGGCCGCATCCGGTCTCATCGCCGCCTACGCCCAGTGGCACCTGGAGCGCGGCATCCGTTCGTTCTCGCAGTTGGAGCATGCCCGGTGACCCCGAAGCCCTACACGCACCGCGATGCGGTGCCGTTCCGTCCGGTCGACTGGACGGGGGAGTACCCGCCTGCGTTCGGCCGCGTGCCCCGGCACGTCGCGATCGTCATGGACGGCAACGGCAGGTGGGCCAATCGTCGTGGTCTCACACGCGTCGAGGGGCACAAGGCGGGCGAGGCCGCGCTGCTCGATGTCGTGGCCGGGGCGATCCAGGCCGGTGTGCGCCACCTGAGCGTCTACGCCTTCTCGACCGAGAACTGGAATCGCTCGCCCGACGAGGTGCGGTTCCTCATGGGCTTCAACCGCGATGTGCTGCATCGCCGCCGCGATCAGCTCAACGAGTGGGGCGTGCGGGTGCGGTGGGCCGGTCGGAAGCCGCGGCTGTGGGGATCCGTCATCAAGGAGCTGCAGTTCGCCGAGCAGCTCACGCGCGACAACGACGTCCTGACGTTGACGATGTGCGTGAACTACGGCGGCCGGGTCGAGCTCGTCGACGCGATGCGGTCGATCGCCGACGACGTCGCCGCCGGGCGGCTGAGGCCTTCCGCCGTCAACGAGAAGCTCGTCCAGCGGCGGCTCTACCAGCCCGACATGCCGGACGTCGATCTGTTCGTGCGATCCAGCGGCGAGCAGCGGACATCCAACTTCCTGCTGTGGGAATCCGCGTACGCCGAGTACGTCTTCCTCGACACGCTCTGGCCGGACTTCTCGCGGCGCGACCTGTGGCACGCGATCGGTTCGTTCCAGCAGCGGGAGCGCCGGTTCGGCGGGGCGGTCGATGCGCCGGAGCCGGACGGGGAATAGGGGCACGGCCGAGAGGGTTGTCTCCGTCATGGCTGACCCGATCCGGATCGATGTATGGAGCGATGTGGCGTGCCCCTGGTGCTACATCGGAAAGCGCAACCTCGAGGCCGGGCTCGCCGCGGCAGCCGAGGGACCCGACGCCCCCGAGGTCGAGGTGGTGTATCACTCCTACGAGCTGTCGCCCGACATGCCCGCGGACGTCGAGGGCACCGAGCTCGAGCTGCTGGTCGCGCGCAAGGGGATGCCTGAGGAGCAGGTGCGGCAGATGTTCGACCACGTGACCGAGGTCGCGGCACAGGCGGGCCTGGCGTACGACTTCGACCGTGTCCTGCCGGCGAACACCGTCAAGGCGCACGAGCTCATCCACTACGCCGCGACGCAGGGGCTGCAGGCCGAGATGAAGGAGCGGCTGCTCGCTGCGCACTTCACCGAGGGGCGCCATGTCGGCAAGATCGATGAGCTCGTGGCTCTCGCCGCCGAGGTCGGCCTCGACGCCGCGGCGGCGCGCGAGGCGCTCGAGACGGACCGTTTCCTGCCGTACGTGCGAGCCGATCAGAAGCAGGCGGCGGCTTACGGCATCCAGGGCGTGCCGTTCTTCGTGATCGACGGGCAGTACGGCGTGAGCGGTGCGCAGCCCGCTGCGGCGTTCACGCAGATCGTGCGCCAGCTCTGGGGCGAGCGCACCCCCGCCTGACGCCCGATCCCTCCCCGACTCTTCGCCGAGACCAGTCCGGCGCGCCGAGACCGGCGGGTAACCCGCCGGTCTCGGCGCCGGAGACTGGTCTCGCGGTCAGTGGGGGAGAGAGGCCTCGATCGCGGCGACGATCTCGGGGGCGTCCGGCTTGGTCTGGGGACGGAACCGGTGCACCTCGCCCGAGGGCGTCAGCACGAACTTCTCGAAGTTCCACATGATCGGCCCCTTGGCGCCCTCGACGTTCTTCGCCTTCTTCAGCGC
This sequence comes from Microbacterium sp. SORGH_AS_0888, assembly GCF_030818905.1. Lineage (NCBI taxonomy): Bacteria > Bacillati > Actinomycetota > Actinomycetes > Micrococcales > Microbacteriaceae > Microbacterium > Microbacterium sp. SORGH_AS_0888. The sequence continues at coordinate 795,329 of NZ_JAUTAZ010000001.1, read as the reverse complement.
CTTGTAGAGGGGGGCCGCGTGTGAGCCGTTGACCTTGACCTTGTCCATGACGGGGAAGGAGACGCCCCAGGTCGTGGCGCAGTACTCGAGGATCTCTTCCATGGATCCCGGCTCCTGGCCCATGAACTGGTTGCACGGGAAGCCGAGCACCTGGAAGCCGCGGTCGCCGTAGGCGCGCTGCAGCTGCTCTAGCTGCTCGTACTGCGGCGTCAGGCCGCACTTCGATGCGACGTTGACGATGAGCAGGACCTTGCCGGCATAGTCGGCCAACGTCGCGGTGCTGCCGTCAGCGGTGAGGAACGGAATGTCATGCACATCGACTGTGGAATCCGTGGTCATGCCCACAGGCTACGCCCGCGCAGGCGTCCCCAGGTCCGTCGTCTGGGAGAATAGGGGGGTGACTGTCACTCTCGCTCCCGAGCGGGCCCTCCGCATCGGGCCCCTGCAGCTCGACGTCCCCGTCGTGCTCGCGCCGATGGCGGGCATCACGAACACCGCGTTCCGGCGCCTGTGCCGTGAACACGGCGTGGGCCTCTACGTGAGCGAGATGATCACCTCGCGGGCGCTCGTCGAGCGCAACGCGACCACGATGCGCCTCATCCGCCACCACGAGTCGGAGACCGTGCGCTCGATCCAGCTGTACGGCGTTGATCCGGTCACGGTCGGCCGCGCCGCCCGGCTCCTCGCCGAGGAGGACCGCGCCGACCACATCGACCTGAACTTCGGCTGTCCGGTGCCCAAGGTGACCCGCAAGGGCGGGGGCTCCGCGCTTCCCTGGAAGAGCGATCTCTTCGAGTCCATCGTGCGTGCCGCCGTCGCGGGCGCGGGCGAGATCCCTGTCACGGTCAAGATGCGCAAGGGCATCGACGACGATCACCTGACGTTCCTGGACGCCGGGAGACGCGCGCGGGATGCGGGAGCCGCCGCCGTGGCGCTGCACGCCCGCACGGCGGCACAGTTCTACTCCGGCCACGCCGACTGGTCGGCCATCGCCGCCCTTAAGGAGGCGATCACCGACATCCCCGTCCTCGGCAACGGCGACATCTGGAGCGCCGACGACGCCGTGCGGATGATGGCCGAGACCGGTTGCGACGGCGTCGTCGTCGGTCGCGGATGCCTCGGCCGCCCCTGGCTCTTCGGCGATCTCGCCCGCGCTCTCGGCCCCGCCGGATCCGCGGCGGCGCCCGTCGACGCCACGCTCGGGTTCGTCGCCGCCGCGTTCCGCCGCCATGCCGAGCTGCTGGTCGAGTTCTTCGAGGACGAGGACCGTGGCTGCCGCGACATCCGGAAGCACGTCGCGTGGTACTTCAAGGGCTACCCCGTCGGCGGCGACACGCGCGCCGCACTGGCCACGGTCGGCAGCCTCGCCGAGATCGACGATCTCATCGCCACCCTCGACCTCGATGCGCCGTATCCGGGCGCCGCGGCCGAGGGGCAGCGCGGGCGTGCCGGAACGCCGAAGCGCCCTGCGCTGCCGGACGGGTGGCTCGACAACCGCGACATGGACCTCGACTCCTCGTGTGTCCTCGCCGATGCGGAGCTCGACACCAGTGGCGGCTGACGGCGGCATCGGCGTCGTCGACACGCCGCCGGATGGGTACGACGACCACGCCCGGGAGCGCTTCCTCACCGAGCAGCATCGTTCGCAGCGAGACGGCTTCGCCCGCGACCGCGCGCGTGTGCTGCACTCTGCGGCGCTGCGACGGCTGGCGGCGAAGACGCAGGTGCTGAGTCCCGCGAGCCCCGCCGACTTCGCGCGCAACCGTCTCACGCACTCGCTCGAGGTCGCGCAGGTCGGTCGCGAGCTCGCCACGTGGCTCCAGCTGGCCCCGGATGTCGTCGACACGGCCTGCCTCAGCCACGACATCGGGCACCCGCCCTTCGGGCACAACGGTGAACGCGCGCTCAACGACTGGGCCGCCGACATCGGCGGATTCGAGGGGAACGCCCAGACCCTCCGCATCCTCACCCGCCTCGAGCCGAAGGTGATGGGAGACGACGGCCGTCCGCACGGGCTCAACCTGACCCGGGCGAGCCTCGATGCGACGTGCAAGTATCCGTGGACGAGCGACAGCCCCGTGCCCGACCCGGGCGGCCGGCTCAAGTACGGCGTGTACGACGAGGACGCCGACGTCTTCCGCTGGATGCGGGAGGGTGCGCCGGGACGGGTGCGGTGCATCGAGGCCGAGGTCATGGACCTCGCCGACGACATCGCCTACTCGGTCCATGACTTCGAGGACGCCATCCTCAACGGCTATCTCGACCCACGGCGGCTGACCGATCCTCGCGAGCACTCCGCGATCCTCACCGCGATCCAGGGATGGGTGGGCTACGACTTCACGCGCGACGAGCTCGCGGACGCCCTGTTCCGACTCACCCGCATGCCGGAGTGGATCGAGTCCTTCGACGGCGGCAGGGCCGCGCTCGGGCGTCTGAAGAACCTCACGAGCGACCTCATCGGCCGCTTCGCGCGTGCTGCGACCTCCGCAACACGGGAAGCCTATGAGGCCCCCTCGCTCACCCGTTACCGGGCTCACATGGTGATCCCGCGCGTGATCGAGGCCGAGATGGCGGTGCTCAAGGGCACGAACGGGGCGTTCGTGGTGTCGATCGAGGGACGCAAATCGCTGTACAAGGAGCAGCGGCGTCTGCTCAAGCAGCTCGCCACGGCGCTCTGGGAGGCGCCGGAGCACCTCGATCGGATCCATGCCGAGGACTTCGCCCGCGCCGAGACGGATGCCGCCCGTCGGCGGGTCGTGGTGGACCAGGTCGCGAGCCTCACGGATCGTTTCGCGATCGCGTGGCATGCCCGGCTGGTCGGCGAGGTCGATCTCGCGACGCTCGGCATCTGGGTGCCGGGGACCCGCCGCATCCAATCCTCCGCCTACGCGCTGCCCGAGCCGCTCGAGGGGCTCTGATGGCCGGCCGCATCTCCCAGGCAGACGTCGAGGAGGTGAAGGCGCGCACCAACATCGCCGACATCATCGGCGAGCGCGTGTCGCTCAAGCCCGCCGGCGTCGGCTCGCTCAAGGGCCTCTGTCCGTTCCACGACGAGCGCAGCCCGAGCTTCCACGTGCGTACCCAGGACGGGTTCTACCACTGCTTCGGATGCGGGGAGTCCGGAGACGTCTACACATTCCTGCAGCGCATCGACCACCTGTCCTTCACGGAGGCGGTCGAGCGTCTCGCGGGTCGCATCGGCTACACCCTGCACCTGGAGGAGGGCGGCGTCGCGCGGGAGACCTCGGGGCGCGCCCGCCTCTACGAGGCGAACTCGGCGGCCGCGGAGTTCTTCCGGGGCCAGCTCATGGGACCGGAGGCGGAGAGCGCGCGGCGTTTCCTCGGGGAGCGCGGCTTCGATGCGGGCGCGGCCGCGCACTTCGGCGTCGGCTATGCCCCGAAGGGGTGGTCCGGGCTGCTCGACGCGCTGACCGCGAAGGGCTTCACGCGCGACGAGCTGACCTCGGCGGGCCTGGTGTCGCAGGGCCAGCGCGGCGTCTACGACCGGTTCCGCGGCCGGGTCATCTGGCCGATCCGCGACGTGACCGGGCAGGTCATCGGCTTCGGCGCGCGACGCCTCTACGACGACGACCAGGGGCCGAAGTACCTCAACACCCCCGAGACCGTGATCTACAAGAAGGCGCAGGTGCTGTACGGGCTCGACCTGGCCAAACGCGACATCGGGCGCGGCGACCCGCCGCGTGTCGTGGTGGTCGAGGGGTACACGGACGTCATGGCCTGTCATCTGGCGGGCGTGACGACGGCCGTGGCGACCTGTGGGACGGCGTTCGGCGCCGAGCACGTCAACGTGCTGCGCCGGGTGCTCGGCGAGAACACCGGCGCCGAGATCGTCTTCACCTTCGATCCCGACGCGGCGGGCCAGAAGGCTGCGGTCCGCGCGTTCACGGAGGCGTGGAGCCTCAACGCCACGAGCTTCGTCGCGGTGGGGCCGGAGGGACTCGATCCCTGCGATCTGCGCCTCGCCCGCGGCGACGGCGCGGTCACGGCCATGATCGAGTCGAAGGCCCCGATGTTCGAGTTCATGATCGACCAGCGGCTCGCGGGGCTCGATCTCGGCACGGTCGAGGGGAGACTGCGGGGTCTGCAGCTCACGGCTCCGCTGCTGGCCGACATCCGCGACGAGGGACTGCGACACCGCTACGAGCATCTGCTCGCCCGGCGGCTCGGCGAGGACCTCGCGGAGGTGCGCCGTGAGGTCGCCCGTGCCGCCCGCCGCGAGGGGGGAGCGACGGACGGGCGCCGGGGCGCGGCGGCACCGCCGCAGGTTCCCGCTCAGGCGCAGCCGTCCGCATCCGTGCCGGTCGTCGCCGTCACGATGGCTTCGCTGCCGCGGACCCCCGAGGTGAGTCTGGAGCGAGACGCGGCTCAGGGCTTCCTGCAGTACGGTCATCGGATCGATCAGGCGGCGCTCCGTGCCGCGCTGGACGAGACGTTCCACCATCCTGCGCTGGAGGCCATCCGCTCCGCGATCTCGGCGATGCCGGATCACACCCGCCCGGGGTGGGCGGTGGAGGCGGTGCAGTCCGTCCGTGAGCCCTACCGGTCGCTCGCGGCGGAGCTGCTGACGGCGGCCTTCCCGGCGCCGAGCGAAGAGGTCGCGGTGGCGACGACGGCCGAGCTCACGCGGCGGCTGCGGATGCGCGGCATCGACCGCGAGAAGCGGGAGCTGCTGGGGGCGATCCAGCGCGTGCCTGTCGACTCCGAGGAGGGGCGTGAGGTGCGTCGGCGGCTCGCCGCGCTCGATGCGATCCGGCAGGAGCTCGTCGCGGACGTGTAGCGCGAGGAGCCCCCGGGAGGGCAGGATGTCGTCATGCCCACCGTGGATCCCGCTGCGCCCAGCATCGTCTGCGACGATCTCTCCATCGCGGACGCCGCGGGTCGACGGCTGATCGACGGTGTCACGTTCCGGCTGCCGCGCCGGGCGGCGCTCGTGATCGGCGGATCGACGGGCTCCGGGAAGTCGACGCTCGCGGCGCTGCTGGCCGGGCGCGCGCCGGAGGGCGTCCACGTCGACGGCGGCGATGCGCACGTGGAGGGCGTCGCGGTGCGGCGCAAGCGTCGCGCCGAGCGCGGGCTGGGAGTGTACGCGGGCTACGTCGGCCAGTCCGACGGTGCACAGCTGCCGCCGAGGCTCACGGTGTCGGAGATCGTCGGTGAGCCGTTCACGGGCCGCGTGCGACGTCCGAACGGCCGCGCGGTCGCGCTGCGGGTCGCCTCCCTCCTCGATGAGCTCGGGCTGCCCCTGGGCCTTGCCGCGAAGTTCCCCTATGAGCTCAGCGCGGGGATGCGGCAGCGCGTCGCCGTGGCGCGTGCGCTGATGCTCGACCCTCGATTGATCGTGGGCGACGAGATCCTGGCGAATCTGGATGTCGAGGCACGAGGGCTCGTCGGCGATGCGCTGGCGCGTCGGCGCGCCCAGGGGGCGTCACTCCTGCTCGTCACGAACGACGCCGAGGTGCCGGAGGCCTACGACGCGGACGTGCTCATCCTCAAGGGCGGTCACGTGCACGCCTACGGGCGCGGCGCGGATCTCGCCCGTCGCTTCCTCGGCGATGCGGCGGTCGCCGGCTGATGCAATGAGAGCCCTCGACATTTGCTAGGATGATCTGGTTGCCCTGGCAAGGGCAGCTGATCCTCCATAGCTCAATTGGCAGAGCAGCCGGCTGTTAACCGGCAGGTTCTTGGTTCGAGTCCAAGTGGGGGAGCACACCCGGCCCGGCCTCTTCGGAGGCCGGGCCGTTCTCGTTGCGCCGGACGGGTTCGAGCCGTTGCGCCGGGGCGCCCGATGCACGGCGGCGCGGCATCGGGCACACTGAGGCCATGACCGTGGCGCGCATCATCGTCCTGTTCGTGGTGGCCGCGATCGCGGAGATCGGCGGAGCGTGGCTCATCTGGCAGTCCGTTCGCGAGGACCGCGGGTGGTGGTTCGCGGTTCTGGGCGTCATCGCGCTGGGCTCGTACGGGTTCGTCGCCGCGTTCCAGCCGGAGGCGAGCTTCGGCCGCGTGCTGGCCGCATACGGCGGGGTGTTCGTCGCCGGCTCGCTGGCGTGGGGGATCATCGTCGACGGCTTCAAGCCGACGGTGTGGGACTACGTCGGCTCCGCGGTCGCCCTCCTGGGTGCGGCGATCATCATCTTCGCGCCGGGGCGCGCCGACGCGGCGATCTAGCTGTATGAGGCCAGGACGTTGTTCACGCGTTGAGGTGTCGCGGCTACGGGCGGCTTGCCGCCGTGCGCGCCGTGGGGTCGATGGTAGTTGTAGAGCAGGTTCCAGGTCTCCAGTGCTCCTCGCGCTCACGCTCTGAAGTCCAGGTCCTGGCGTAGACGAACTCTTCGGCGAGGATGCGGTTGTAGCGCTCGACTTTCCCGTTGTGTTCGGGCGTGTAGGGCTTTGTGCGCCGGTGCTCGGCACCATTCAGGGCGGCCGCGAAGGCGGTGGAGCGGTAGCAGGCACCGTTGTCGGTGATGATCCGCTCGATCTTCACGATCCCGTGCTTGGCAAACCACTGTCGGGCACGATCCAGGAACGCGACCGCGGTGGGGCCCTGCTCGTTCTCGAGCGACTCGGTGTATGCGAGACGCGTGTGCCCGTCGATCGCGGAGTGCAGGTATGCGTACCCGGCTCGGGCGCCTCGTGTCTTCGCGCGGGCTGCGGCCCGAGCCTCGGGGCTGTTCTTCCCGTGCACGCGCCAGCCGCCCCCGTCGGGGATGCGCCCGACTTTCCTCACATCCAGATGGACCATGTGCCCGGGATGCTTCGCGGTGATCGACTTGACCTCTCGATTGGTCTCGCCATTCGGGTCGATGAACCGGCGGCGGTTCAGCCCGAGCTCAGCGAGATACCGGGTGATCGTGCGCCGGCTGACCGCACCGCCGTCAGCGTGCAGCTCGAAGGCGATGCGGGATGCCGGCCACTTGTGCTCGCGCCGCATCGACTCGATCCGCGCGACCGTCTCGCCGGGCGTCGCGGTTGGCTGCCGGACTGGCGCAGACGAGCGGTCAAGCAACCCGATCTCGCCGTACTTCTTGTGCCGGTTCACCCACTTTGAGGCGGTCGCCCGGGAGATGCCCATCTCCGCGGCCACATGCGCGATCGGACGGGCTCGGCAGCGTTCGACCAGGCGTTTTCGGCCTTCCGGAGTCAGCGGCGCGTTCTTGTGGCTTGGCGTTGCGCTTGGGCCAGCGCGGCGGTCTCGCGGGCGTTCGCTGAGTGTCATGGCACGCGACTTGCTCATCATGCACCAGGGTTCCCAACCTCTGCGACCATGATGGTGGCGAGCCGCTTTGTGGCGCGAGTCTGTGCGACGTAAAGGTCTTGGATGCCCGCTTCGCTCCCGCTTTGGATGCCATCGGGGTCGACGATGATGACGGTGTCGAACTCCAGTCCCCGTGCGTCTGGCGCCGCGACGATGGCGGCCCCGGCACCGTCGAGCTCAGTCTCCAGTGAAATGGCGCGTGCCGTGGTGGCGATGACTCCGACAAGCTCTTCAGGGTGCTCGCTGCGGGCGGACGAGATGAGCCCGACGAGCACAGCTGAGATGTCGTCTTTGAAGGCTGCGACGGTGATCGGCTGCTCTCCGTGCCGGATCGATCGGGAGAGCTGCTGCGCCGGAGCGATGCGGGCAAGGAGCGGCCGGGTCTCCTCGAGGATCTCCGCGGTGGTGCGGTAGTTGACCGTCAGCGTGTGACGGGCGATGCCGGTGCTGGCGAACGGGGCGAGGGCTTCACTCCATCTGCGGATGGTCGTGGTCGGGCCTGCCTGCGCAAGATCCCCCACGATGGTCATGGAGCGCTGAGGGCAGCGGCGCATCAGCATCCGCCACTGCATCTCGGAGAGCTGCTGGGCCTCGTCAACGACGATGTGTCCGTAGATGGCCTCGGGAGGGCCGTCGATCAGCGCCCGCGCCTCGTCCAGCAGGGCGAGGTCGGCCGGGGTCCAGCCCCTGCGGGCCGAGTCAACAATCTCCGTGAGCTGCCGCTCGGCCAGGTCGGGAAGCGCGTCAGCCAGGGCGGCGCGGTCCGAGAGAAGCCCCCGGACGGCGTCCTCGGCGCGGAGCCTGGGCCAGACCCCCAGATGATCCGGTCGATGCCAGGATCATCGAGGAGCTCCTCACGGATCCGGTCCCAGTCGATCTCCAGGCCATCCGGCGCTTCGGCGGCTTCTCCCGAGCCGACTCGATCCGAGCTGCCGCCGAACATGCGGTCGAGGTCGACACCGTGGAACTCCTTGAGCTCGGCCTCGAAGTCCGCGAGCTCGCGCGCGGTCTGCTGCTCCAGTTCGTTCACCAACTCCTCGACAACCCGCTCGGCGAACAGCGCCCTGGCAGGGTTGTGTCCAATGCTGCCCTGCAGGGCTCCTCGCCGGGCGGCATCTACGAGCTCAGGGTCGAGGGTGACCGTCCCGTGCGCGGTCTGCACGTTGAGCGGCATGTGGTGGGGCTGCCGGGCGTGCACCCAGCGGGCGAGCCCGTGCGCGAGAGCTGCTTGCCCCTTGATGCGCGCGAGGTCGTCGGGCTCGGACCGGGGCGCCTCCACGCGGACCAGGTCGCGTAGCGTCGCCAGGCGCACGTCGTTCTCGCCGAGCGAGGGCAGCACATCGGAGATGTAGTCGATGAACCGCTGGTTCGGCCCGAACACGAGCACGCCCTGCTCGGCGACCGCGGGGAACGCGTAGAGCACGTACGCCGCACGGTGGAGGGCGACGATCGTCTTGCCCGTTCCCGGGCCGCCGTCGACGACCATGATCCCGCGATGCGGCGATCGGACGATCTCGTCCTGCTCCGCCTGCAGCGTTGCGGCGGCCTGCCGCATCCGCCCTGTACGCGCACTGCTCAGCGCGGCCACGAGCGGCCCGTCACCGACCACGTCCTCCTCGCATGGATCGGCCCCGTCGAGAATCTCATCGCTGACATCGACGACCGTGCGCGCACTCGCCCGCACATGCCGGCGCCGATGCACCCCCAAAGGCGACGCCATCGTCGCGGCGTAGAACGGCCGTGCGGCCTCCGCGCGCCAATCCACCAGCAGCAACTCTCCTGCTTCCGTGCGCAGCCCGATCCGCCCGATATGCAACGACGAGCCATCCACCCCAGGGTCGATGCGCCCGAAGCACAGCGTCTGGTCCGCGGATCGCAGCTGACCGATCCGCTCCGTCAGGCGCGAAACCTCGAGATCCCTGGCAGAGAAACTCTCCAGCTCATCGACCCCCGCGGCCATCACTCGCTTGCGCGCAGAAAGGCTGCCAGCCAGCTCCGCGTCCAGACGCGAATACATCGCATCCAGCGACCTCTGCTCCTCGTCGATCTGCCCCGCCTTGCCCGTACCGATACCCGTTTCCATCCGCGCCGCCCTCCTCGTCGGGCGTCAACTATGCGGCCTGGAACCGGCAAAGACAACTTTGACTTTCCCGCAGAAATTTGGCCTCTCATCAGCTCTGGAGAGCGGAAGCATGGCGGCTTCTACGGGCACGAAACAGCGCGATCCGCAACTCAACACCCCGGGACGCCAAAGAGCGCGCTCGTCAGGCATCCACGTAGTCGACATCCACGACGAGACGCGCGCTACGTCAGCTGAAGCCGCCGAAAAGAAGCCGCTTCTGTCAACAACCTCATGGCCAGCAACATCTAGCAGGCGACCGGGCACGCCTGCGGCGAGTCACGGCCGCGGAGGGCCGCGGGGTCAGCCTTCCAGGTCGTCGACGCCCGGCATCCAGGAATGCCCTGGGCGGTTCCACCCGCGCTTCTTCGCGATCTTCTGCGCCGTCTTCCAGTCGTTGTCGCCGAGCCTGTCGACGTAGAGGATGCCGTCGAGATGGTCGAACTCGTGCTGCATGATGCGGGCGCGCCAGCCGTCGACCTCGATCAGGACCGGCTGCAGGTCGAGATCGACGCCGGTCACGAGGACACGATCTGCTCGGCGCAGCGGGAATCGCTCGCCCGGGAAGGAGAGGCATCCCTCCGACTCCTCGTCGGGGTCCGGCTCGCCCGGCACGGGGGGACTCATCCACAGCACCGGGTTGATGACGACGCCGCGCCAGGGCGCACCCTCGTCGTCCTGATACGTGTAGGTGTAGATCCGCAGCGACACGCCGACCTGCGGTGCCGCGAGCCCGACGCCGGGTGCGGCATCCATCGTCTCGAACATGTCGGCGACGAGCTCACGGATCTCGTCCGTGACCTCCTCGACCTCTGCGGCGGGGGAATGGAGGACGGGGTCGCCCATGATGCGAATCGGGAGTACGGCCACGCCTCGAGCCTATCGAGCCGGCTGGCCGTTAGTGTCGAGGGGTGAATGTGACCCATGCGACGCTCGGGGACGTCGGCGACCAGCTGATCGGGGTGTTCCAGAACCCCGCTCTTCTCATGGGGATACCGCTGGCGCTGGCGGGCGCGGTGTTCATGTCCTTCGGCGCGCAGTACCAGCATCGTGGCGTGTCCAAGGTCGAGCGGCTGAGCGGCAAGGATGCGGCCGGGGGCCTGTCCCTCGCCCAGCTCCTGCGCCTGCTCACTCGTCCGAGCTGGGTCGTGGGGACCCTCATGCTCGCGCTCGCCATCGTGTGCCAGCTGGGCGCGCTGAGCGTCGCGCCGCTGATCGTCGTCCAGCCTCTCGGTGCGATCTCGCTCGTCATCACGACGCTTCTGAACGCCCGCGTCACGGGCCACACGCCGACGAAGCGCTCGCTCAGCGCGATCATCGCGTGCGTGGGCGGCATCTTCCTGTTCGTCACGGTCGCGGCCCTGTTCGCCGCCGAGCCCGCGGTGACCAATCAGCAGATCGTGACGGTGCTGATCGTCCTCGCTGTCATCGCCCTGCTGCTGGTCGGCCTGTGGCTCGTCGTGCGCCGGCATCGGGCGCGCGCCTTGTTCTACGTCCTCGCGGCGGGCATGATCTACGGTTTCGTGGCGACGCTCGCCAAGATCGTGATCAAGCGCATCCAGGTCTCGCAGTTCGACTGGCTGACGGTCTTCTGCCTCATCGCTCTCGTGGCCGGCACCGCGCTGGGCGCCTACTTCGTGCAGACCGCCTACTCGTCGGGCCCTCCCGATCTGGCGATCGCCGGCCTCACGGTCGTGGACCCGATGGTCGCCGTCCTCATCGGCCTCCTGGTCCTCGGCGAAGGCATGGCCGTGCCGACGTGGGGCTCGATCGTGTTCGCGGTGGCGGGTGCCGTCGCCATCTGGGGCGTCATCACCCTCGCCCGCTATCACCCGCAGGTGCTCAGCGACAGCCAGGACGTCGGCATCCCGCGTGGCGGCGCGGCGCACGAAGAAGGGCACGAGCGGTAGGCTCGTAGTCCCAGGGGGCGGTGGCCAAGCTGGTCAAGGCAGCGGGCTCATAACCCGACGATCGTGGGTTCAAGTCCCACCCGCCCTACACTCTCATCTCGTGGAAGAAGCGATCTCCGAGTTCCGCCTCGAGGGGCGGACGATGGTCTACACGCGGAGCGGCACGGCCACGGGGACGACGTTCGTGCTCGTGCACGGTATCGGGATGGGCCATCGCGTGTTCCGTGAGGTTGCGGACGAGCTCGGCCGCGTCGGCACCGTCTACGCCGTCGACCTGCCCGGGTTCGGCGACTCGCCCGAGCCCGGATCCGCGCTCGACATGCCGGCGAGCGGCGACTTCCTGGCGGCCTTCGTCGCGAGTCTGCCCGAGCGCGACCCGGTGCTCGTGGGTCATTCGATGGGCACTCAGGTCGTCACCGAGGCCCTCGTGCGGCATCCCGACCTCGGCACGCGGGCGGTGCTGATAGCGCCCACCGTGAACGATGCGGAACGCACGGCGGCCTGGCAGGCGTGGCGGATGGTCCAGGACCTCGCGGGGGAGAGTCCGAAGGTGCTCGTGCTCGGGATGATCCAGTACGCGAAGGCGGGCCCTCGCTGGTTCATCCGCAAGCTGAGGCAGATGCTCGACCACCGCATCGAGGACGTGCTGCCACGGCTGCGCGCCGACACCCTGGTCCTCCGCGGCGAGACCGACCGCGTGTGCCCGCGTGACTGGGTCGCTCGCGTGACCTCGCTCATCCCCGTCGCACGCATGGAGGAGATCGCCGGTCGCGGCCACGAGGCGATGATCCGAAGCCCGCAACCGGTGGCGAGCCTCGTCATCGCCCACGCGTTCCGCAGCTGATCAGGCGGAAGCGGCGTCGCCGTCCTCGCCCAGCAGGTGGGCGCGGGTGAGGGCGTCGTACTCCTCGTCGCTGAGATCGTCGTAGGCGCTCGCCTCGTGTCTGTCGGTGCGCATCCATCGCAGGAGCAGCAGGAGGATGACGGGCACGTCTCCGACCTCGGCGATGAACCAGAGCAGGTCTCCCGAGAGCTGCTGGTCGCGGAGGGGGTTGGGCCACCACGGGGCGGTGCCCGTGACCGTCGTGATCCCATCCAGCACCGTGTCGCTCAGCCGCATGAGGATGCCGGGGATCGCGTCGATCAGCAGTTCGATGAACGCGAGGAAGAACTCGATCACGAGGAACACGCTGGCGTGTGCGGCGGACGTCACGGACATCGGCAGCACCATCGCCGCGCCGGCCAGGGGGACGATCACCCCGATGAGGGACTCGCTGACCGGATTCGTGCGCAGGACACCGGCGAGCGGGGTCAGGAACAGGCACATCACGAGTGCGGCGAACAGCGTCGCGAACATGGCGTTGCCGAACAGGCGCATCGCCCGGGAGCGCAGCGTCGCCAGCACCCGGCTCGTGGCGGACTCGCCGCCCGCGGCCATGATCAGCTGCAGCGGCTGCCCGAGCGCGATCCCCGCGGGCACGACGAAGAGCAGCAGGGCGATCCGTGTCGTGAACGCCCAGCGCAGCTCCTGCGCGTGGCCGCCCAGGAACCCGAGCTCGACGACCGCGTACGAGCCCAAGCCGATCACGAAGAACGCCAGCGTCGGCAGCAGCGGCCAGCGCCCGCCGCGCTGCCGCACCCGATGGATGCCGATCGCATAGGCCGTGGACGCGACGAAGAGCACGCCGATCGCCACGGGGTCGGCGTGCCAGCTCGTGAGGAACTCGATGACGGGAGGCGCGCGGCAACTGTAGGCCCGGATTCTGAACGCTGCTTATGCGACGAACCACACGGTTGTGATTCCGCATCGAACCGGGCGATAATGAACTCAGCACAACCGAAGAGACAGCCGCGCTCCGGCATCAGGTCGTAGGGGAAGACGTACCTGAAGAAACGGAGAGACGATGGCTGGACACATGGCGCGCGGAGTGGTGTTCGTCCACTCGGCGCCGAAAGCGCTGTGCCCACACCTGGAATGGGCGATCGGCCGCGTTCTCGGACGCGCCGTGAACTTCGAGTGGGCGGAGCAGCCGGTGCTGCCCGGTGCACGCCGTGCGGAGTTCTACTGGGAGGCTCCCGGCGGGACCGGAGCCGCGATCGCCAGCGCGATGCACGGCTGGGAGCACCTGAGGTTCGAGGTGTCGGAGGACCCGACGCCTCGAAGCGACGGAGGCCGCTGGATGCACACCCCCGACCTCGGCATCCACTATGCGCAGACCGACACCGCGGGGAACGTGGTGGTGGGCGAGGACCGCATCCGCTACGCGATGGAGATCGCCGCAGGGGATGCCGCCGAGCTCCAGCGCGAGCTCGACGTCGCTCTCGGCGCTGCCTGGGACGAAGAGCTCGAGCCGTTCCGTCACGCGTCCGACGAGGTCCCGGTGGTCTGGCTCCACAAGGTGGGCTGAGACCCCGGGACCTCTCTCGGCGCGCTCAGGCGCTGCGGAACGCGACGACGGCGTTGTGGCCGCCGAAGCCGAAGGAATTGCTGATCGCCAGCTGGTCGGCGTCGCCGAGCGACTGCGGGGCACCGGAGATGCGGAACGGCACCTCCGGGTCCTGCTCGGTGAGGTTGATGGTCGGGGGAGCCGTCCGCTCGGCGATCGCGAGGATCGTGAACACGGCCTCGAGCGCCCCGGTGCCGCCGAGCAGGTGCCCCGTGGACGCCTTGGTCGCCGAGACCGGGATCTCATCGATCCGCGGGCCGAACACGGCTCGCAGCGCCTGGTACTCGTTCGGGTCGCCGACCGGCGTGGACGTCGCGTGTGCGTTGATGTGCGTCACGTCGTCCGGGGATGCGTCCGCCATCTCGAGCGCGAGACGCACCGCACGTGCGGCGCCCTTGCCCTCGGGGTCGTTGGCCGTGATGTGGTACGAGTCCGCTGTCACGCCGCCGCCGGCCACGACGGCGTAGATGCGCGCGCCGCGCGCCTTCGCGTGCTCCTCCGTCTCGAGCACGAGCGCACCCGCGCCCTCGCCCATGACGAACCCGTCACGGTCGATGCTGCCGGGCCGTGAGGCGGTGGCGGGGTCGTCGTTGCGCTTGGACAGGGCCTGCATGGATGCGAACGCGGCGAGCGTGATCGGGTGGATCGCCGACTCGGTGCCGCCGGCGATGACCACGTCGGCGTAGCCGGCGCGGATGTGCTCGACCGCGTTCACGATCGACTCCGTGCTCGAGGCGCAGGCGCTGGCCACGGTCCGCGCGAAAGCGCGCGCGCCGAAGTGCAGGGAGAGGTTGCCGGCCGCGGCGTTGGGCATGAGCATGGGCACCGTCATCGGCATGACGCGCCGGGGGCCCTTCTCCTTGAGGGTGTCCCACGCGTCCAGCAGGGTCCACACGCCGCCGATCCCGGTCGCGAAGTCGATGCCGAGCCGGTCGGGGTCGACTTCCGGGCTTCCGGCGTCGGCCCACGCCTCCATGGCGGCGACGAGAGCGAACTGCGAGGCCGGGTCCAGCCGCTTGGCGATCGGGCGTTCGAGCACGGTGTCCGGGCGTACGGCGGCCTCTGCGGCGAAGGTCACCGGAAGCTGGTACTTCTCGACCCAGTCGTACTCGAGGGTGCGGGCGCCGGAGGCGCCGCTCAGCAAGGAGGACCAGCTCTCGGGTGCCGTCCCGCCGATGGGGGAGGACGCGCCGATGCCGGTGACGACGATGCGTGAGGTGCTCATATGTGGGGAAATCTCCATCGTGCGGTGGGGGCGGGTGCCCCCACCGCGCTCGGGGTCACGCCTGGTTGGACGTGATGTAGGTGACGGCGTCGCCTACGGTCTTGAGGTTCTTGACCTCGTCGTCGGGGATCGTCACGCCGAACTTCTCCTCAGCGTTGACGACGATCGTCATCATCGAGATCGAGTCGATGTCGAGGTCGTCCGTGAACGACTTGCCCAGCTCGACCTCGTCGGCGGACACGCCCGTCTCGTCGGTGATGAGCTCTGCGAGTCCCGCGAGGACCTCGTCGCTGGAAAGTGCCATGTGTTTTCTCCTTTGGTTGGGATCTGGTGGGCTCTGCGACCGCGAATCAGTCTAGGGCGGGGCCCGCCGTCGTCACGGGAGGACGACCACCTGGGCGCCGAAGACGAGCCCGGCCCCGAACCCGATCTGCAGGGCGAGGCCACCGCTGAGCTCCGGGTGCTCCTGGAGCAGACGGTGCGTCGCGAGCGGGATCGAGGCGGCCGAGGTGTTGCCCGTGGTCTCGATGTCGCGACCGATCACGACCGACTCGGGCAGCTTCAGCTGCTTGGCGAACTCGTCGATGATCCTCATGTTGGCCTGGTGCGGGATGAAGGCGGCGAGATCGGACACCTCGATGCCGGCGGCCTCGATCGCCTGGCGTGCGACCTTGACCATCTCCCAGACCGCCCACCGGAAGACGACCGGGCCGTCCTGCCGCAGCGTGGGCCAGCCGGAGGCTCCGTCGCGGAACTCCGTGAGGGTCGCGTTCATGCCGACCGCGTCCGCCTTCGAGCCGTCCGAGCCCCAGACCGTCGGGCCGATCCCGGGGGTCTCGCTCGGTCCGATGACGACGGCGCCGGCGCCGTCGCCCAGGAGGAAGGAGATGCTGCGGTCGGTCGGGTCGACGACGTCCGACAGCTTCTCGGCGCCGATGACGACGGCGTAGTGGGCGGCTCCGGCGCGGATGAGCGCGTCGGCCTGTGCCACGCCGTAGGCGAATCCCGCGCACGCGGCGTTGGAGTCGTAGGCGGCCGCAGGGTTCGCGCCGACGCGGTCGGCGACGACCGCCGACATCGACGGGGTCTGCCGGGAGTTGCTGATGGTCGCCGCGATGACCAGGTCGATCTGGTCGGCGGGGATTCCGGAGCGCTCGATCGCCTCGGCCGCGGCGGCGGCAGCGAGATCCGTGGCCGATGTCTCGGCGACGGCGCGGGTGCGGGTCACGATGCCCGTGCGCTGGCGGATCCACTCGTCGCTCGAGTCGATCGGGCCGATCAGGTCCTCGTTCGGCACCGCGACCTCGCCGCGCGCTGCGCCGTAGGAGAGGATGCGGGTGAACTGCGGACCGGTGGTCTGCTTCAGTGTGGGAGTCATGCTGCGTCTTCCTCGCCGAGCAGGGCTGCGGCGGCATCCAGATCATCCGGGGTCTTGACGGCGACGGCGGGCACGCCCCGCAGGCCACGCTTCGCGAGGCCGGTGAGGGTGCCGGCGGGAGCGAACTCCACCAGCCCGGTCGCACCGGCCTGCGCGAAACCGGCCATGCACAGATCCCACCGGACAGGAGCGGCGACCTGACCAACGAGCAGGCGCAGTGCGGACTCGCCGCTGTCGACGGTCGTGCCGTCGGAGTTCGTCCAGAGCGTGAGCGCGGGGTCGGCAGGCACGATCTCGTCGGCCGCGTCCTGCAGCGTCTGCACGGCGGAGGACATGTAGTGCGTGTGGAAGGCGCCGGCGACCTGAAGCGGGATGACGCGCGCACCACGCGGTGCGCGCTCGGCCAGCGCCGCCAGCGCCTCCGGTGATCCCGCCGCGACGATCTGCCCGCCGCCGTTGTAGTTCGCGGGAGTGAGCTCGAGCTCGCTCAGAAGCGCGAGCACGTCCTCCTCGGTTCCGCCGACGACCGCCGACATCCCGGTCGTGGTGAGAGCCGCGGCATCCGCCATCGCGCGCCCACGGATGCCCACCAGCCGCATGCCGTCCTCGTCTCCGAGGACGCCGGCGGCCACGAGCGCGGCGACCTCTCCGACCGAGTGGCCGGCGATGCCCGCGAAGCCGCGGCCGGTGCGCTCAGCGAGTGCCTGCCAGGACAGCAGGCTCGCGGCGACGATGAGGGGCTGCGCGACCTTCGTGTCGCGAATGGCGTCCGCGTCCCATTCGGTCCCGGCGGCGACGAGGTCGACACCGGCCGCGTCGCCGTAGCGTTCCACCGTCTCCCGTGCGCCGGGAAGCTCGAGCCAGGGGGAGAGGAAGCCGGGGGACTGGGAGCCCTGCCCGGGGAACACGCCGATGATCACGAATCCATCCTGTCAACGATCTGGCCGCGGCACTGGCGACGACCGCACAGAATCGTGCGGATGCTTTGTGTGGTTGTCATAAGCTCAGCGGTTTCGGCGTGTCGCGGCCGGGCGTCGCCGCGTCGTGTCGGTCCCGATCGCGCCGAGGATGAGAGCGGTCTGGAGGATCAGCGCCTCCCGCGGCCCGGTCGCATCCCAGCCGATGACGTCGGAGACGCGCTTGAGCCGGTATCGCACGGTGTTGGGGTGCACGAACAGCTCGCGCGCCGTCGCCTCGAGCGATCGGCCGTTGTCGAGGTAGCTCCACAGGGTCGTCACGAGGTCCGCGCTGTGCGCGCGGAGCGGACCGTAGATGCGCTCGACCAGCGTGTGCTTGGCCACGGCGTCGCCGGCGAGAGCCCGCTCGGGGAGCAGGTCGTCGGCCTCGACGGGGCGAGGCGCGTTGCGCCACGCGCGGGCGACCGCGAAGCCGGCGAGCGCGGCGCGCGCGCTCTGGCTCGCATCGACCAGCGCCGGGACGGTGGGGCCCAGCACGAGGTGGCCCGACCCGAAGCCGGGCTCGAGACGGCGCGCGATCTCCGGGAACGACAGCTCTGCGACCTCCTCGCCGTGTGTGCCCGGCTCGGTGCGTCCGATCACGAGCACGAGCCGTGATCCCTGCACGCCGACGAGGACGTCGACGCCGAGCTTGCGCGCCATCCGTCGCAGCTGGTCGACGTCGAACTGCGCGGGTGTCGTCCCGACCAGCACCGCGACCTCGCCGTGACCGTGCCACCCGAGCGCGGCGATACGGCTCGGCAGCTCCTCATCGGCCTCGCCGGTGAGGATCGAGTCGACCACGAGCGCCTCGAGGCGGGCGTCCCAGAGACCGCGCGCCTCGGCGGCGCGGGCGTAGACGTCCGCGGCGGCGAAGGCGACCTCCCGCGAGTACAGCAGGATGGCCTCTCGCAGGTCTTCCCCGCGTCCCGTGACCCGTTCCTCCGTGACCTCCACCGTGACCCGGATCAGCTGCAGCGTCTGCTGCAGGCTGACGCTGCGCAGCAGCTCGCGGGGAGCTGCGGCGAAGATGTCCGCCGCGATCCACGGGGTCGAGGTGGGGTCGTCGTACCACTGGATGAACGAGGTGATGCCCGCCTGCGCCACCAGCCCGACCGAGGATCGGCGGGCCGGTGGCATGCCGGCGTACCAGGGCAGCGTGTCCTCGAGGCGTTTGATCGTCGCGGTGGCGAGATCGCCCGAGACGCGCCGCAGCCACGCGAGCGTCTCCGCCTTCGTCGCCGGAGTCGGAGGCGTCGTCACGAGGGTTAGCTCTCCCCGCCCGCGTTGCCGGAGGTGCCGGCGGTGACGTCGTGCAGCCGGTACTTCTCGATCGCCTGCGCGGCGAGCGAGCGGTCGACCGTCCCGTCCTCGGCGAGCGCCTGCAGCGTGCGGACGACGAGCGAGGGGCCGTCGATCTTGAAGAACCGTCGCGCCGCGGCACGGGTGTCCGAGAACCCGAAGCCGTCCGCGCCCAGCGTCGCGAAACGCTGCGGCACCCACGGCCGGATCTGGTCCTGGACGGCGTGCATGAAGTCGCTGACGGCGACGACGGGGCCGGCGGCGTCCTGCAGCTTCTGCGTGAGGTATGCGGTGCGCGGCTCCTCGTCGGGGTGCAGGAAGTTGTGCTCGTCGGCGGCGAGGCCGTCGCGCCGCAGCTCGGTCCACGAGGTGACCGACCAGACGTCCGCGTTCACCCCCCAGTCGTCGCGGAGCAGCTGCTGTGCCTCCAGCGCCCACGGCACGCCGACGCCCGACGCCAGAAGCTGGGCGCGGGGCCCGTCGCCCTGGCCCTCGGAGATACGGTGGATGCCGCGGAGGATGCCGTCGACATCCACCCCCTCGGGCTCGGCGGGCTGCACGATCGGCTCGTTGTAGACCGTGATGTAGTACATGACGTTCGGGTCCGGGTGCGACCCGCCGTACATGCGCTCGAGACCGTCGCGCACGATGTGAGCGATCTCGTAGCCGTAGGCGGGATCGTAGGAGACCGTCGCGGGGTTGGTCGAGGCGAGCAGGTGCGAGTGGCCGTCGGCGTGCTGGAGGCCTTCGCCCGTCAGCGTCGTGCGTCCGGCGGTGGCGCCGATCACGAAGCCGCGCGCCATCTGGTCGCCGGCGGCCCAGTTGGCGTCGCCCGTGCGCTGGAAGCCGAACATCGAGTAGAAGATGTAGACCGGGATCAGCGGCTCGCCGTGCGTGGCGTAGGAGGTGCCGAGCGAGGTGAACGCGGCCAGCGCGCCGGCCTCGTTGATGCCGACGTGGACGAGCTGTCCCTGCGGGCTCTCCTTGTAGGCGAGGAGCAGCTCGCGGTCGACCGATGTGTAGTTCTGACCGTTCGGGTTGTAGATCTTCGCGGTCGGGAAGTACGCATCCATGCCGAACGTGCGCGCCTCGTCGGGGATGACGGGCACGATGCGGTGGCCGAAGTCCTTGGAGCGCAGCAGGTCCTTCAGCAGCCGGACGAACGCCATCGTGGTGGCGACCTCCTGCGTTCCCGAGCCCTTCTTCGGCAGGGCGTAGGCCTTGTCGTCGGGGAGCTCGAGACCCACGTGGTGCGAACGCCGCTCCGGGAGGAACCCGCCGAGCGTGCGACGGCGCTCGAGCATGTACTGGATCGTCTCGTCCTGCGGGCCGGGGTTGTAGTACGGCGGCAGGTAGGGGTTCTCCTCCAGCTGCGCGTCGGCGATCGGGATGTGCATCGCGTCGCGGAAGTGCTTGAGGTCCTCCAGCGTCATCTTCTTCATCTGGTGGGTCGCGTTGCGGCCCTCGAAGTGCGGCCCGAGGCCGTAGCCCTTGATGGTGTGGGCGAGGATGACGGTGGGCTGGCCCTTGTGCTCCGCCGCCGCCTTGAAGGCCGCGTAGACCTTGCGGTAGTCGTGGCCGCCACGCTTCAGGTTCCAGATCTGGTCGTCGGTGTAGTCCTTGACCAGGGCGGCGGCGCGCTCGTCGCGACCGAAGAAGTGGTCGCGGACGTACGCGCCGTTCTCGGCCTTGTAGGTCTGGAAGTCGCCGTCGGGGGTGATGTTCATGAGGTTCAGCAGGGCGCCGTCGGTGTCGCGGGCGAGCAGGTCGTCCCACTCCCGGCCCCAGATGACCTTGATGACGTTCCAGCCCGCGCCGCGGAAGAAGCTCTCGAGCTCCTGGATGATCTTGCCGTTGCCGCGCACCGGGCCGTCGAGTCGCTGCAGGTTGCAGTTGACGACGAACGTGAGGTTGTCCAGGCCCTCGTTCGCAGCGACCTGCAGCTGGCCGCGGCTCTCGACCTCGTCCATCTCCCCGTCGCCGAGGAAGGCCCACACATGCGCGTCCGAGAGGTCCTTGATGCCGCGGTTGGTGAGGTACTTGTTGGTCATCGCCTGGTATACGGCGTTGATCGGCCCGATGCCCATCGACACGGTCGGGAACTGCCAGTAGTCGGGCATGAGCCGGGGGTGCGGATAGGACGGCAGGCCGTGGGGAGCCGCGGACTTCTCCTGGCGGAAGCCGTCCAGCTGCGTCTCGCTCAGTCGTCCTTCCAGGAAGGACCGCGCGTACATGCCGGGGGAGGCGTGGCCCTGGAAGAAGACCTGGTCGCCACCGGAGGGGTGGTCGAGGCCGCGGAAGAAGTGGTTGAAGCCGACCTCGTAGAGCGCCGCGGACGAGGCGTAGGTCGAGATGTGACCGCCGACGCCGATCCCGGGCCGCTGGGCGCGGTGCACCGTCATGGCCGCGTTCCAGCGGATCCACGCGCGGTAGCGGCGCTCGATCTCCTCGTCGCCGGGGAAGTCGGGCTCGTTCTCGGGCGCGATGGTGTTGATGTAGTCCGTGGTGGGCACCTGCGGCACCCCGAGGTGCAGCTCACGCGAGGCCTTGAGCAGGCTCAGCATGATCTCGCGACCGCGTCCGTGCCCCTTCGCCTCGACCAGCTGCTGCAGCGACTCCCGCCATTCGGCGGTCTCGTCGGGGTCGCTGTCCAGCGGTCCCTGAGAGTACGGATCCTGATCGTGGACAGTCACGTGGGCCCTTTCGTCATCTGGCAGGTCTTGCCAGGGAACAACCATCGGATCGGTGCAGGCATTGTTTGCCATGCACAATGCACCGCGGATCAGCCTAGCGACTTCCGAGGGTGTCAGGATGTCTGTGATGACGCTCTCCCGCGATGAGCGACACCGGGGTGGGCCGAGCAGGGCGAACGCGGGCCGATCCGGTCTCGCACTTCTGACCGTGCGGCGGACGGGAAGGTCGCCGCGACCGTGACGAGCGTCGTCCAGGACGGAGAGCCGTCGTGCCGGACGAGCTGGTCACCGTTCCCGAGAGCGACCTTGCGGACCTGCGCAGACGCGTGCGCGACGCGCGATGGCCGCGCATGGCCTTCCCCTCATTCGAGCACGACCCGTCGATCCTGCGGGCGACGCTGGGTCGGACAGCGGGCGCCCGATCGACGGAGCGGGAGGTCATCGGGACGTGGGACGTGATCAGCGTCGACGTCCCCTCGCGCGAGATGATCGAGACCGCCTCCGGAGTCCTCCACGGTGCAGGACTGGTGACGATCGACGACGACGGGAACCTCAGCGTCACGGCGGCGGGAGCGCGGATCCGCGGCACGCCTCGTGCGTCGGGCATGCGCGAGCTTCCGCGGGCATTGCGGGAACTGCTGCCGCCTCTCGAGCCGGAGCCCGCGGTGTCGCTTCCCGCGAAGATCTTCGACGAGGCTCTCGCCGATTACCCGCGACCGCGATCGACGCCGTGGTCGCGGGGTGTGTCGAGCGCTGTCGAGCGCTGTGCCGCCGTTTCCGCGCGGGCGAGGACACCCCGGTTCGGGGGTGAGGCGCCCCCGTTTGAAAGGCAAGGCACGCGAGGCCTGGTGATGAAAGATCGCGTGCATATAAACGCCGCTAGGTCGCGAACGGCTGCTTTGGGTGGGCCCTGCCGGGCTCGAACCGACGACATCCACGGTGTAAACGTGGCGCTCTACCAACTGAGCTAAAGGCCCTCGTTCCTCAGTCTAGGGTGCCTCGCGCGCCGCTCACCGGGCGCCGCCCTCGCTGTCGGACGAGGTGACGCGTCGCAACGGACGAGGAAGCGCGGCTGACCCGCATTCTTGACCTCCGAGAAATCCTCGCGTAACACGCCCGTGTGATTCTGAAGGAGTACCTCTCGTTGCAACCTCCCGGTCGCCGAGGGAAGGGCCGCGGTCACGTGGCTAAGCAGTTTCTGCTCATTCAATTCTGAACGCCGGCCGTTCCGATGAATGCCTCCCTTGGGTTCCGACATGTGTGGATTCATCGGTGCGACGGCGTTCGCCCGAGAGAAGGTACATCATGACCACTGTGGTTGACACGGAAACACCGACACCCGTCGTCGTCGGCAAGGTGCAGCGCATCTTCCGGTACCCCGTCAAGTCCATGACGGGCGAAGAGCTCACCTCCTGCGAGATCAACGAGTCCGGGGTGGTCGGAGACCACCTCTGGGCGCTCGTCGACGTCGCCACCGGCAAGCTCGCGAACGCCAAGAACCCCCGCAAGTGGGGGCACCTGCTGCGATACTCCGCGGCCTATGTCGAGGAGCCCCGCGTCGGCGGCGACATCCCGCCGATCGCGATCACCTTCCCGGACGGGACCGTCGTGCGCAGCGACCAGCCAGACGTGGACGAGCTGCTCAGCGCGTCGCTCGGCGTCGAGGTGCACCTGGCGATGATGGATCAGACCGAGGCCACGGTGGCGGAGATGACCTGGATCGGCGAGATCCTCGGGGAGAACAACTTCTCGAAGCTCGGCTCGGAGAACGAGCACGGGGAACACCAGATCGACTTCGACCTCTTCGGCAAGCCCGGCCGGTCGTACGACCTCGGTGACCTGCACGTCATGACGACGTCCGCGCTCGAGCACATGCAGTCGCTCAGCCCCGACGCGACCTTCGACGTGCGCCGGTACCGCCCCAACTTCTTGATCGACACCGAGGAGTCGGGGCTGGTGGAGGCCGAGTGGGTCGGCAAGAACCTGCACATCGGCGAGGCCTCTTCGACGGTCGTCATGAACACCGTGCGCTGCATCATGACGACGCTGCCGCGTGAGGAGCTTCCCCTGGACCGCGGCACCCTGCGCTCGCTCGTCAAGCACAACACGCGGCTCGTGGAGCCTTTCGGCGACTGGGCCTGCATCGGGGTCTACTCCAACATCACCGCCACGGGGCGCGTCGAGGTCGGATCGGTGACCGCTGTGTCCGATGCCGTCGAGGACGGGGCGGACGAGGCCGCATCCGCCTGATCGGCGCTCCCGATCGCCGTCCGCACATCATCGTCACTCTCGTCATCCAGAAAGCAGTCTGCTGTGTCCATCACTGAAATCGTTCTTCCCGAAGGCAGCACCGGTCGGGTGCTGCGCGACCAGTTCCACTTCGCGGCCGCGCATCGCGTCGGCGACATCATCGAGTTGTCCGGTCACACCGGCCACCTCGCCGACCTGACGCTTCCCGAGGTCCTCGAAGAGGAGATCGCGACCGCGTTCAGCAACATCACCGCCACGCTCGAGGCGGCGGGCAAGAGCTGGAGCGACGTCTTCAGCGTCCGTACGTACCACGTCGTTCCCACGGGAGCGGACTCCATTCCCGGCGAAGCCATCGGCGCCGTCCTGACGGCGTTCGCGTCGCACCTCCCTGAGCGATACCCCGTCTGGACCGCCATCGCGGTCCCCGCACTCGCCTTCCCCGGGATGCACATCGAGATCGAGGTCAAGGCCACGATCTGACGGCCGGTGCGCGGAGCGGAGCCCCCGTTCCGCGCACCGTCCCCGCCACCGTTGAGGAACCAACCCATGTCCCACTCCATCACCATCTTCGAAGATCCGTTGACCCTCGTCGTCGGCAGCCGCCGCATGGAGGGTCGCGACGTCGCCGTCATCGAGCTGCGTGCCGTCGACGGCGGAACCCTGCCCGCCTGGACGGCGGGAGCGCACATCGGGCTTCGGCTCGGGGCGGAGGATCTCGTCCGCGAGTACTCGCTCTGCGGCTCGCCGTCCGACCGTCGTTCGTGGCGGATCGCCGTCCGCCTTGCCGAAGGCGGGCGAGGCGGCTCGGCCTACGTCCACGCGCACCTCACGGAGGGCGCACGCGTGGAGGTCGTCCAGATCGGCAACCTCTTCCGCTTCGACCCGGGTGCGCGCGCGTACTTCGTCGCGGCCGGGATCGGGATCACGCCCGTCCTGCCGATGATCGAAGCGGCCGAGGAGAACGGGCTTCCGTGGCAGCTGCTCTACCTCGGTCGGTATCTCGATGGGATGCCGTTCCTCGAGCAGCTCTCCGGGTTCGGCGACCGCGTCACCGTGGTCGAGTCCTCCACGATGGGCCGCGTCGATCTCGGGGCGGTCGTGGCGGGGAACACGGACGCCCACTTCTACGCGTGCGGACCGACGTCGCTGCTGGATGCCCTCGAAGACGCCGCGCGCAGGCATCCCGGGGTGCGACTGAGCGTCGAGCGGTTCACGCCGCGCGGCCCCGCCGAGGAGCAGGCGAACGCCGAGTTCACCATCATGCTCGAGTCGAGCGATCAGGTCATCCCGGTGCGTGCCGACCAGTCGACGCTGTCGGCTCTGCTGGAGGCCGGGGTGCGGGTGAGGAACTCGTGCGGCGAAGGCACGTGCGGCTCCTGCGAGGTCGTGGTGCTCGACGGGGTGCCCGACCATCGTGACTCGATCCTCACCGACGAAGAGCGCCTGGAAGGCGACTGCATGTACGTCTGCGTCTCGCGTTCGCGCAGCGCCACTCTCACATTGGATCTCTGACATGACCCCACAGATCAGCATCGAGGCCGACACGACCGTGCTGGGCACGATCGATGTCACGGTGCGCTTCTTCGCCGCGGCCAAAGCCGAGGCGGGATGCGCCGAGGGCGTCTGGCACCTTCCCGACGCCTGCACCGTGGACGACGCCATCGCTCGAGCCGGCTTCGGCTCCAGCGCGGTGTTCGGACGCAGCTCCTTCCTGCTCAACGGTCGTTCCGCGACCCGAGCAGCCGTTCTCGGCCAGGGAGACGTCCTCGACGTCCTCCCGCCGTTCGCGGGAGGCTGAGCGATGGCACTCCTGGAGACGCCCTCGCTCACGGCGATCCCGTTGCACGACTCCGCCCCGGCGGAGTTCCTCCCGGAGGAGCTGGCACGGTATGCGCGCCAGCTCACGATGTCCCAGATCGGGCGCGCGGGTCAGGCACGGCTGAAGCGTTCGAGAGTCCTGGTCGTGGGTGCCGGCGGCCTCGGCTCGCCGGTCATCGCCTACCTGGCACGGGCGGGGGTCGGCACGATCGGCGTGGTCGATCACGACACCGTGGCCGCCTCGAACCTGCACCGGCAGATCCTGCACGACGATCGCGCCGTGGGGATGACCAAGGTCGGCTCGGCCGCCGCGGCGGTCCGCGCGGCGAACCCGTACGTGCGGGTCGCCGAGCACGGCGAGAGGCTCGACCGGACGAACGCCGAACGCGTGTTCGCCGGGTACGACCTGGTGGTCGACGGCACCGACGACTATGAGACGCGCTATCTGATCGCCGACACGAGCGACCGGCTGGGGGTCCCGTGCGTGTGGGGCACGGTGCTCGAGAGCAACGGGCAGGTGTCGACGTTCTGGCGCGGCGCGCCGGGCGGCGGCGTCGCGCTCCGAGACCTCTACCCGCACGCGCCGCAGGACGACGGCGCGAACTGCGCGATCGCCGGCGTCATCGGCCCGCTCTGCGGCGTCGTCGCCTCGTGGATGGCGGTCGAGGCGATCAAACTGATCGTCGGCTTCGGCGATCCGTTGTTCGGCAGGCTCCTGGTCATCGACGCGGGCGACTCGTCCAGCGTCGAGGTTCCCTTTGCCGGCGGCGGAGGCGACGACCGTCTCCGAGCCGTGCCCGACGCGCGCCCCATCGACTGGGTCGAGCCGACGCAGCTGCGTGACCGCCTGGATGCCGACAGGGCGACACTCATCGACGTGCGCGAGTCGTGGGAGCGCGAGATCGCCGCCATCCCGGACGCGGTCTCGGTGCCGCTGGACCTCCTCCCGCACGCGGAGCTTCCCGCCGGCCCGCTCATCGTGCACTGCCACCACGACACCCGGGCACGTCGCGCACGGGACATCCTCGCCGCGGCCGGACGGACCGATGTCGCCGTGCTCCGCGGCGGGGTCGACGCATGGGCGCTCGCCATGGACCCGGACCTGCCGCGCTACTGAAGCGGCCCCTTCCCGCGAGCTCGCACCCGCGAGCCTCGCCCCTGTGTCGTACCCGAAAACCGAAGGATCCCCCCATGACCCAGAACCTCGGACTCCCCGGCGTCCGCCTCCTCCCCAGCGCGCCACCGCTGAGCGGCGGTCTCGCCGACCGCTACGGCCGCAGGGCGACGGACATGCGCCTCTCGGTGATCGACAAGTGCAATCTGCGGTGCACGTACTGCATGCCCGCGGACGGGATGGCGTGGCTGCCGAAGCAGATGCTCATGACCGCGGAGGAGATCGTTCGGATCGTCCGCGTCGGCGTCGAGATCCTCGGCGTCGAGGAGCTGCGGCTCACCGGCGGCGAACCGCTAGTGCGCAAGGACCTCGAGTACGTGATCGGTGCCGTGCACGCCGCATGCCCGAGCCTTCCGATATCGATGACGACGAACGCGATCGGTCTCGACGGGCGGGCGCAGGGACTGCGCGACGCCGGACTCTCGCGGATCAATATCTCGCTCGACTCGATCCATCCGGAGACGTTCGCCGCCCTGACGCGCCGCCCGATGCTCGACAGGGTCCTCGCCGGCATCCGGGCCGCGGATGACGCAGGACTCGGGCCGATCAAGATCAACGCCGTGCTGCTGCGCGGTGTGAACGATCACGAGGCCGCCGACCTGCTCGAGTGGTCGGTCGGGAACGGCTACGAGCTGCGCTTCATCGAGCACATGCCGCTGGACGGAGACCACGCGTGGAAGAAGGAGAAGATGATCACCGCCGAAGAGATCCGCGTCGGAGTCGCCGCACGGTTCGTGCTGACGCCCGACCCCGAGGAGCGAGGGGGCTCACCCGCCGAGCGCTACGAGGTTCGTCGCCGTGGCAGCGGACCCGATGAGCCCCCGCTCGGCCGGGTGGGGCTGATCTCCTCCGTCACCGAACCGTTCTGCGCGGCGTGCACGCGTACGCGCGTCACGGCGGAGGGCCGCATCCGGTCCTGCCTGTTCTCGCACGAGGAGACCGATCTGCTCGGCATCATGCGCGAGGGGGCGAGCGATGAGCAGATCGCGCAGCGGTGGCGGGAGGCGATGTGGGGGAAGCCCCGCGCGCACGGCTCCGACTCCGTGGGCCTCTCCAGCCCGGACTACGTGCAGCCCGAGCGCACGATGAGCGCGATCGGAGGCTGAGCGCATGGACACGGTCGCCCAGGCCGGGTTCGCCCGGCGCAGCGTGACGGAACACGCCGAGGTCGTCACGGCCCTCGTCGCAGCGATCGAGCGCCGGAGCGAAGTGCTCGGCATCACCGCACTCGAGACGGATCACTTCCGCACCCTCGCGGAGGACGTGCACGCCCCGGCACACCTGCCGCCGTTCGACAACAGCCAGATGGACGGGTTCGCCGTGCATCGCGCCGATCTTCTCCACGCGCGGCCGGACCGTCCCGTCCGGCTCGCCGTGACAGGTCACATCGCCGCCGGGGATCCGGCGGGCACGCTGCCGCAGGGCGAGGCGTGGGCGGTGATGACGGGAGCGCCGCTTCCGGTCGGCGCCGACGCGGTGGTCCCCATCGAGGCATCCGGGCTCGGTGCCTTCCCGCGCCCCGACGAGGCCGCCGCGATCACCGTGACCGCGACGCCGGCCGTCGACGCCTTCGTGCGCCGTGCCGGCTCGGACGTTCGCGCCGGCGACGTGATCGCCCCCGCGGGAGCCGCGCTCACGCCGCCGCTCATCGGGGTGCTCGCCTCCGCCGGAGTCCGGCGCGTCGCCGTGCTCCGCCCCTTCACCGTGCTGCTGATCGCGACCGGCTCCGAGCTCCGCCGCGACGGCGAGCACGAGCGACCGGGGAGCATCCTGGATGCCAACACGCCGGGCCTGACCGCGCTGCTCACGGCGATCGGGGTCCGCGTGATCACACCAGGCTTCGTGCACGACGAGCCCCGGCAGCTGCTCCACGCGATCGAGGCGAACGCCGCCGAGGTCGACCTGGTCGTCACGGCGGGCGGAGTCAGCGCCGGGGCCCACGAGGTCGTGCGTGACGCGCTCGCGGAGCGGGGGGTCGCGTTCGGATCGGTGACGATGCAGCCCGGCGGCCCTCAGGGTGTCGGACGCGCCAGCATCGGTCCGCGCGACATCCCCGTCGTCGCCCTCCCCGGCAATCCGGTCAGCGCGTTGATCAGCGCCGAGGTGTTTCTACGACCCGCTCTGCTCGCGGCCGGAGGATGGTGGTCGCAACGCCCGACGGTCGAGGCGGCCCTCACGGAGGCCGCCGACTCTCCCGCCGGAAAGCTCCAGCTGCGCCGGGCGCGCAGCACCGCCGACGGAAGGATCGAGCTCGTCGGCGGGCCGGGGTCGCACCTGCTGGGTGCTTTCGCCCGCTCCGACCTGCTGGTGCTGCTGCCGGAGCACGTCGCTCGCGTGGAGGCAGGCGACATCGTACGAGCCTGGAGGATCAATGGCTGAGAACGCGGATCGTTTGACCCACCTGCGTCCGGACGGCGCGGCGCACATGGTGGACGTCGCCGACAAGGACGTCACCCGCCGGCGGGGCGTGGCGGTGGCGACCCTGCGGACGCGTCCCGACGTCATCCGTCTGATCGCGGACGGGACCCTGCCCAAGGGCGAGGCGATCGGGACGGCACGACTGGCGGGCATCATGGCGGCGAAGGCCACGAGCACCCTGATCCCGCTCTGCCACCCGCTCGCCATCACGAGCGTCGACGTGGTGCTGACGGTCGGACCGGATCGGGTGGACATCGTCGCCACGGTCTCCACGCTGGGCCGCACCGGCGTGGAGATGGAGGCCCTGACGGCGGCATCGGTCGCGGGCCTGACCTTGTACGACATGATCAAGGCCGTCGACCGGGCCGCGCGGATCACCGACATCGCCGTGATCGAGAAGGACGGCGGTCGCTCGGGGCATTGGGTGCAGGAGTGAGGCGCGCGCTCGTCGTGGTCGCCTCGACCCGCAGCGCACGAGGCGAGCGCCCCGACCGCACGGGCCCGATGATCGTCGACTGGCTGAACGCCCGCGGGTGGGCGACCGAGCGGCGCGTGGTCGAGGACGGGCCCGCGGTCGGAGCCGCCCTCGAGCACGGCATCGATCAGGGCGTCGAGCTGATCGTCACGACCGGCGGCACCGGGATCAGCCCGAGCGACGCCACCCCGGAGCAGACGCTTCCCCTGCTCGACCGCATCCTCCCCGGGGTAGGCGAGGCACTTCGCGCGCGCGGCGCGTCGACGACCCCGCTCGCAGCCCTCAGCCGCGGGGTCGCCGGCATCGCCGAGCGCAGCTTCGTGGTGAATCTGCCGGGCTCGCCGTCCGGGGTGGCGGACGGGCTGGCTCTTCTCGACGATCTGCTCGCTCACATCATCAGCCAGCTGGCCGGCGGCGATCATGCCGCCGCGTGAAAGAAAGGCCTCCGAGTGACCTCCTTCCTTCCCACCACGGACCCGTCCCGCCGCGTCGTCTCGGCCGACATCAGCGCCGAGCCGATCGGCGTCCCCCTCCTGCTGGCCAGCACGCGTCCCCCGAGCGCCGGTGCGATCGTGACGTTCGACGGCGCCGTCCGTGACCACGACGAGGGTCGGGGCGTGACCGCGCTGCGCTACAGCGCGCATCCCAGCGCCGCCGACGTGATCGCATCCGTCGCGCGGGAGATCGCGGCGGAGTTCCCCGACGTGACCCTCGCCGTCGCGCACCGCATCGGCGATCTCGTCGTCGGTGACTGCGCTCTGGCCTGCGTCGTCTCGTCGGCGCACCGGCGCGAGGCGTTCGCCGCCTGCGCGGAGCTGGTGGACCGTGTGAAGGAGCGCGTGCCGATCTGGAAGGAGCAGGTCTTCGTCACGGGCGAGACCGAATGGGTCAACGCGATCGGCTGAGGCGACGTTCGCGACGGCGCTCGCCGCTCGTAGCTCGTCAGTTCGTCGGATGATCGCACGGATGTCGCACGATCCCGCCGGAAGGCTGCGACATCCGTGCGAAGCGGCGACCGCCGGGCGTCGGCCTGAGCGGTGCGAGGGTCCTGCGGTTCACCGGTGGTGCCCCAGCGGCGTGTTCTGGTACGACACGAAGACCCATTCGCCCTCGATGCGCTGCGCGACCAGGGTGTAGACGGTGCGCTTGTTCTGCTCGCTCGATCGCTGGTCGAGGTAGACGACATGGCCGTACCCGAGGAGCACGGCGACATCGGGAGTGAGAAACCGCAGTCGCTCGATTCGGCCTTCGAGGCGGCTGTTCCGGGCCCAGGCGGAGTAGATCACGTCGTGACCGTCGATGATCTCCTTCCAACCGTGCTGGACGCCGCCGGCGCCGTAGATGTAGTCGGCGTCGGGGCTGAAGAAGGCGGCGTACGCCTCCGAGTCGCCCCATGCGTCGAGCATGCGCTGATAGAGCTCGCGGATCGCCGTCTCGTCGGCATAGCTGGGAGCAGTCATGAAGGATCCTTCCGTCGCAGGAACCGGCGCGCGGAATGCGACCGCCGGTGAGAATCCTGCGAGACGACACAGAAGGATCGTCGGAGGGCCAGAACGCCGACCCCTTCGGAGCTCACGCCCCTAAACATTGGTTCCCGGCGTCGAAGGTAGCCCACAACCCCGACCACGGCAACCTGCCGCGACCGCGTCACGGAACCCGGGTGCGAGCATGGGGACATGGCACGTATCGCGCGCGCGGACACCCCGGCCTTCGACTTGCGCCGGTTCCTGCCGCCGCGCGTCGCCGAGATCCTCGGCACGTCCGGCGCCGCATCGTTCCGGCCGCAGCGAGCACGTGTCGTCGAAGCCGCGGCGCACGCCGCATCGGCACGTCGGCTGAGCGACGACGAGCTGCGGGCGCAGGCGTCCGGATCGGACACGGCACGGCTGCTGGCGCTCATCGCCGAAGCGGCGGGGCGCGCGTTCGGCCATCCGCCCTACGACGAGCAGCTCCTCGCGGTCGCGGCGCTCGTCGACGGACTCGCGGTGGAGATGGACACCGGCGAGGGCAAGACCCTCGTGGGGGCGATGGCGGCGGCATCCCACGCGCTCGCCGGCCGCCGCGTGCACGTGCTCTCGGTCAACGACTACCTGGCGCGCCGCGACGCCGAGTGGATGGCGCCGCTGTTCGAGATACTCGGCCTCGACGTCGCCTGGCTCGGTCAGGCGTCCTCGGCGGCGGAGCGCCGCGCGGCGTACCGGGCGTCCGTGGTCTACGCGCCGGTGTCCGAGATCGGATATGACGTGCTGCGCGATCGCCAGGTCATCACGCAGGGCGAGCGCGTGGCGCCCGAGTTCGACGTCGCCGTCGTGGATGAGGCGGATGCCGTCATGATCGACGAGGCGATGACCCCGCTCGTGCTGGCCGGCACGGGCCCGGACGCTGCCGAGGACCTGATCGCCGCCACCGAGCTGGTCGCGGGGCTGACCCGTGGCATCCACTACGCCGTCGACGAGGACGGCGCGACGGTCTCGTTGACGGATGCGGGCCTCGACGCGATCGAGAGTCGTCTGGGCGGCGTCAACCTCTTCGACCTGGAGCACAGCTCCTCGCTCACGCGCATCAACCTCGCCCTGCACGCCCGTGCGCTCGTCCACCGCGACGTCGACTACCTGGTCGCGGACGGCCGCATCCGCCTGGTCAACACGGCGCGGGGACGCATCGCCGAGCTGCAGCGCTGGCCCGACGGACTCCACGCCGCCGTCGAGGCGAAGGAGGGTCTCGAGGTGACGCCGCCGGGGGTGATCCTCGACACGATCACGGTCCAGGACCTGCTGCTGCGCTATCGGACGCTGTCGGGGATGAGCGGCACGATCCTCGCCGTCGCGGAGGAGCTCGCAGAGTTCTACCGGCTCGGCTCCGGACGCGTCGAGCGGCACCGTCCCGGCGTCCGCGTCGACGAGCCGCTGCGGGTGCTGGCCACGCCGGAGGAGCGAACGGCGGCGGTCGTCGCCGAGATCGCCCGGCGGCACGACGAAGGGCAGCCCGTCCTCGTCGGCACGCAGAGCATCGCGGAGTCGGAGGCGCTCGCGGGGCTCCTTCCCGTGCGGATGCGGGCGCGCGTGCTCAATGCGCGCAACGACGAGCAGGAGGCGGCGCTGGTCGCGCGCGCGGGGGAGTTCGGCGCCGTCACGATCTCGACCCAGATGTCGGGGCGAGGGACCGATATCAGGCTCGGCGGCGCCGACGAGGGCGACCGCGAGCGCGTGGTCGCGGCGGGTGGCCTGGTGGTGATCGCGACCGCGCTGTATCCCTCGCGGCGACTTGACCAGCAGCTGCGCGGCCGCGCGGGAAGGCAGGGAGATCCGGGGGCGTCGGTGTCGTTCGCGAGCGTCCGTGACGACCTGGTGCTCCAGAACGCGACACGTCGCAGCCTCGAACGCATCGAGCGCGGCGGTCTCGATGCCCGCGCTCGTGTCAAGGTCGCGAGGGAGGCGCAGCGCATCGCCGAGACGGTCCGCCTCGGACGGCATCGCGGGACGTGGGAGTACAACCGCGCGATCGCCGCCCAGCGCGAGAAGGTCCTCGCCGTGCGCGGCCGTGTGCTGGCCGGCGAGCAGAGGGACCGCCTGCGCGAGCTGGCCGCCGATCGAGGGAGGGCGCTCCTTCGTGACGCCGGCGAGGACGCCGTCGACCGCGCCGTCCGCCTCCTGGCCCTCTACCACCTCGATGACGGGTGGCAGGAGCACCTCGCACTGCTCACGGAGGTGCGTGACGGCATCCACCTCCGGGTGCTCGCCGGACAGAATCCCGCAGAGGAGTTCCACCGCATCGCCCTGCGCGAGTTCGACGGGTTCTTCGAGCGGGTGGATGCGGCCACCGCCGATGACGTTCGCCGGCTCTCGGCCGACGACCTCGACGATCCGCTCGGGGGACTCGGCCGCCGCCGGCCTTCCGCGACCTGGACGTACATGGTCCGCGACGATCCCTTCGGCGCCGCGGGCGGCCGCGCGGGACGACTGCGCGACGCGATCCTGGGCCGGCGCGAGGGGTGACTCGTGCCGTCAGCGACTCCGCGATCCGCACGGCCTCAGCCCGATGCGGGCTCCCCGGCAGAGGGCGCGCGAATGGCGGAGGGCGCGCGAATGGCGGAGGGCGCGTCACCCTTTCGATGGCTCGAGCACGACCTCGTCGCCGACCCGGATCGTGCCGCCCCCGTCGGCGGGCAGCAGCAGGATGCCGAGGGTCGGCTCGTCCTGGCCGAAGCGGCTCGTGAGCACGCGCAGCAGTCGGGCGTCGCGTTCCCCGGTGTCGGGGTTGGCCATGATCGCCGCGCAGCGCTGGATCGGCTTCTGCACCTCGAACCGCACCTCTCCGATGCGCACACGGCCCGTCCATCCGAGCTCGGACCACGCAGGGATGCCGGCCACGACGACGTTCGAGCGGAAACGGCGGTCGTCCACCGGAGCGTCGACCGCCGCGTCCACCGCCTCGACGGAAGCGGCCGCGTGCAGCGAGACGAACCCCTCGGGTCGATCCTGGAACCGCGGCGTGCGGCCGTCGCCGAGGAGCTCAAGGGGGAGCGCTCCCTCCGCGTCGAGGAGGGCGCCGTCGGGGCCGTCGCGCAGCCACGCGGCCACCGCATCGGCGATGCGCCGGCGCCCGGCGGGATCGAGGCTCGCGCGTACGAGGATTCCGGCGGGGGAGTCGATCACGACGATGTCGTCGTCGAGCCGCAGCGTGAGCTGGGCGAGCGAGGGGAAGCGCATCAGCGACAGGCCGGCGTTCTTGGGCCAGTAGTCCCGTCCGTCCCGCGCCTCGGGCCGTGTCGCGGATGCGAAACGGAAGGCGAGGGCGCGGTCGCCGTCGATCCGCCCGCCCCGCTGCACGCGCAGCTCCTTGCGAGGCTCGGGCGTGAATCCCTTGACGGGGTAGCGGAACAGGGCGCTGACGGCGGGCATGAGGCTATCGTCTCTGCCGCGCGGGCGACCGTGCAACGCGGACTCGTGCTACGGGGCTCAGCCCCAGCGGCGCACGGCCCACCGTTGCGCGAGTGCGAGGAGCGAGTCGCTGAGCTTGCCCAGGACCGCCAACAGGATGATCGCCAGGACGATCTGATCCACGCGGCCGTTGGACTGCCCGCGGGTCAGGAGGAAGCCCAGCCCCATCGAGGCGCCGAGCAGCTCGGCGGCGATGAGGAACAGCCATGCCTGAACGAGGGCCAGGCGCAGGCCGCCGAACACGCTCGGGAGCACCGCCGGCAGCTGCACCGTGAAGAACAGCCGGATGCCCGTGAAGCCGTAGGCGCGACCCAGCTCGATCAGCTTCGGATCGACGTGGTGCAGCGAGATCGAGACCATCGTGAAGATCGGGAAGAACGCGCCGATCACGATCAGGATGATCTTGGACTGCTCACCGATCTGGAACCAGACGATGAGCAACGGCACCCACGCGAGGCTCGGCACGGCGCGGATGATCTCGAGCGACGGGGAGAGCGTCGCATCCCAGAACCGTGAGAGCCCGACGAGGCCGCCGAGGGCGACCCCGAGGACCGCCGCGATCACGAAGCCGATGAGGACGCGTTGCACCGAGATGGCGACGAAGATGCCGAGCTCGCCGCGCTCGGCGAGGTCGACCGCGGCCTGCCACACCCCCTGCGGGCTCGGGAACTGGTACGGGGCGACGACCGCGGCGCCGGGGATCGTGACGGCGAACCAGACGATGATGAGCACGACCGGCAGCACGGCGCCCAGCGCGATGCGCACACCGCGTCGCGCCAGGATCGACGGCGCAGCCGTGGGGGCCTCGGTGGGCCGGATGCCGGTCGTGCTCATGTCATCGTCTCCGTCGTCGCCGAGGGGTCAGCTCTTCGCCTTCTCGGCGAACTGCGGGGCGAACAGCGTCTTCAGCGCATCGTCGATGGCCTGCTGGCTGGCGACGTCGTTGTTGGCGACCTGGATGGCGCCGATCTTGGTGAGCACCGCGGTGAGCGCGTCGCCCGGAACCGGGTCGACGTTCAGTCCCTCGCGCTCGGAGATGACCTTCTGGGCGACGGCGAGGTCGATCGAGGCGGCCTTGGCCAGGATGTCGGCCGTCTTGTCGGGGTTCGCAAGGGCCCAGACGCGCGCCTTCTCGTAGGCGTCGACGACGTCCTGCACGACCTCCGGGTGCTGCTCGATGATGCTCTCGCTCGCGTTCAGGACGCTGTAGGAGTTGAAGTCGACGTTGCGGTACAGGAGCTGCGCTCCCGCCGCCTCCGCGGAGGCCATGATCGGGTCGAGGCCGGCCCAGGCGTCGACCGAGCCGCCCTGGAGCGCCGCCCACCCGTCGGCGTGGATGAGGTTCTCCACCGTGACGTCCTGGGTCGAGAGCCCTGCCTGCTCCAGCGCCTGCACGAGGAAGAAGTAGGGATCGGTGCCGAGAGCCGCGGCGACCTTCTTGCCCTTGAGGTCGGCGACCGAGGTGATGGACGAGCCCGCGGGGACGACGAGCGCCGCCCACTCGGGCTGAGCGACGACATCCACGATCTGCTGCGGCTGGCCGTTGGCGCGTGCGAGGAGCGCGGCCGAGCCCGCCGTCGAGCCGAAGTCGATGGCCCCGGCGCGCAGCGCCTCGTTGGCCTTCGACGAGCCGAGCGACTGCGTCCACTGCACGTCGTAGCCCTCGTCCTCGAGCCAGTGCTGGTCCTTGATGATCAGGCTCAGCGGGTTGTAGGTGGCCCAGTCGATCTTGAGGGTCGTCGTGCCCGCGGAGCCGGCGGGTGCTGCGGAGGAGCCTTCGCCGGCGACGCAGCCGGTCAGGGCGAGCGCGGCGACGGCGACGCCGGCGGCGAGGCCGGTGACGCGACGGAGGAGGGACATGGTGGTGCCTTTCGCTTGCTGTGCGGAGTGCGGGGGAGAACGGGCGCGAAGCCCGGGGTCAGTGGGCGTGCCGGTCGATGCCGAGCGTGCCGAGCAGGTCGGCGCGCAGCGCCGCGAGCTCTGCCGAGCCGCGGTCGCGCGGGCGGTCGCCGGGCACGGTGACGATCTGCTGGATGCGTGCGCCGGGCGCATCGGCGTCGACGCCGAGCACGATGATGCGATCCGCGAGCTGGAGCGCCTCGTCGACGTCGTGGGTGACGAGCAGCGTCGTGGTCGGCGCCTCGTCGAGGACCGACAGCAGAAGGTCCTGCATGCGCAGTCGTGTCAGCGCGTCGAGGGCGCCGAAGGGCTCGTCGAGCAGCAGGACCTCGGGGCGACGGGCGAGCGCGCGGGCCAGCGATGCGCGCTGGGCCATGCCGCCGGAGATCTCACGCGGGCGGTGCCCGGCGAAGTCGGTGAGGCCGATGAGGCGCAGGAGCTCCTGGATGCGGTCGGTCCGCGCCGCGCGGGGAACGCGCGGCGGCAGGCCGAGCGCGATGTTGTCGGCGACCGAGAGCCACGGCAGCAGCCGCGGCTCCTGGAAGCCGATCGCGATCCGCTGGTCGATCCCCGTGACCCGTTCGCCGTCGAGGGTCACCTCGCCGGTCGTCGCCGCATCCAGACCCCCGGCGATGCGCAGCAGCGTGGACTTTCCCGACCCGGACGCACCGAGGATCGCGATCAGCTCACCGGCGGCGACGTCCAGGTCGATGTCGCGCAGCACGAGATGCGTGCCGAAGGCGCGGCCGAGTCCGCGGATGCGCAGCTGCGCCCCGTCGCTCGGACGGGCGCCGTCTGCGGTCAGCTCGGACAGGGCGGCGGGCATGCGTCCTCATTCGGGGCTCGAAGATGGGTAGACGGGGGTCGGCTCAGGTTAGCCGTGGTGGCGCACGGCCAACCACGCCGGGCGACACGGGAGGTAACACGCGGCGACGCGGCCGGGATCGCCGCTGGCGTAGGTTGGAGGCGTGAACGCAGCTCCCGCCGATCAGCTCCGACTGCTCGACCTCGCCGACCTCGACGCGCAGGTCGCGCAGACGGAGCAGGCCCGTCGCAATCCGCCGCAGGCGGGCCGGGTGAAGGAGCTCCTCGAAGAGCGTCAGGCGCAGAACCGCGTGCTCGGCGAGCGGCAGGGCGTCGTCGACGACCTGAAGGCCGAGCTCGGACGCATCGAGGCCGACGTGCTGGTCGTCGACGCGCGGCAGCGTCGCGACACGGCGCTTCTGCAGACGGTGTCGAACCCGAAGGATGCCGCGGGCCTGGAGCACGAGCTCGCCTCGCTCGTGCGGCGTCGCAGCGATCTGGAGGATGCGCAGCTGGAGGTCATGGAGCGACTGGAGGAGGCCGAGGCCGAGGTCGCCCAGCAGGAGGCATTGCTCGCGACGATCGGCGAGGAGGGGGCGCGGCTGAGCGCGGAGGCCAAGGCGGTCGTCGCGGACGCCACCGAGCGCATCGCCCGGCTGGAGCGCGATCGTGCGGCGGTCTCCGGCTCGATCCCCACCGATCTGGTGGGCATGTACGAGCGCCTGCGCACGCGCAGCGCGGGCGCCGCGCTGCTGCGCGCACGCACGTGCGGCGGATGTCACATGGTGCTCTCCGGGACAGACCTGGGAACCCTGCGCCAGACACCGCCCGAGGCCGTCGCGACCTGCCCGGAATGCGGCTGCATCCTCGTGCGGACCTCGGAGTCGGGTCTCTGAGGCCTAGACTCGGGGGTGCGAATGGGTCGGCCGGACGGTCGCGTGGCGGGTTCTCCCGCACCGAGGAACGTCCGGGCTCCGCAGGGCAGGGCGGTGGGTAACACCCACCCGGAGTGATCCGCGAGACAGTGCCACAGAGAGCAGACCGCCCGGGCTTCGGCTCGGGTAAGGGTGAAAGGGTGGTGTAAGAGACCACCGGGGCCGTGGTGACACGGCCCGCACGGTAAACCTCGCCCGGAGCAAGGCCAGACAGGGGATGATGACGCGGCCCGCCGAGTCCCCGGGTAGGCCGCTGGAGCGGCACGGCAACGTGTCGCCGAGAGAGATGACCGTCAGAGGGGCATCAGCCCCCGAACAGAACCCGGCGTACAGGCCGGCCCATTCGCCCTCTCAGGATGCCGCGGTCGTGGCGGCCAGGTGTGCCGGTGCCGCGCCGCGGGACAGTGACGCCGCTCCGATGATCCCGGCGTTGTTGCGGTGCACCGCGGGAACGACCGGCGTCTTCAGATCCAGCAGCGGCAGGAACTTGTCCGCGTGCTTGGAGACGCCGCCGCCGATCACGAACAGATCCGGGCTGAAGAGGAACTCGAGGTGCGAGTAGTACCACTGCAGCCGTT
The DNA here is from genome assembly GCF_030818905.1 of Microbacterium sp. SORGH_AS_0888. Classification (NCBI taxonomy): domain Bacteria; kingdom Bacillati; phylum Actinomycetota; class Actinomycetes; order Micrococcales; family Microbacteriaceae; genus Microbacterium; species Microbacterium sp. SORGH_AS_0888. The sequence continues at coordinate 756,732 of NZ_JAUTAZ010000001.1, read as the reverse complement.
CGGCCCACTCCTTCCAGCTGAGCTCGTCCCGCTCCATGGCGGAGTAGGCGGCGTAGGCCTCGGCGTCCTTGCCGTGCTTGGCGCGCTGCAGGTGGCCGAGCTCCGTGTTGGGGACGAGCTCGCCGCGATAGATCAGCGCCGAGCCGATGCCGGTGCCGAGGGTCGTGAGCAGCACGAGCCCCTTGACGCCCTTGGCGGCGCCATAGCGGACCTCGGCCAGACCCGCGACATCCGCGTCGTTCGCGAAATGGATGTCGCGGCCGAGGCCCTTCTCGAAGAACTGCTCGGCGGGGAAGTCGATCCACGTGTCCGACACGTTCGCCGCGGAGAGCGTCCGGCCGTTCTTCACGATCGCGGGGAAGGCGACGCCGAGCGGGTAGTCGGACTCGGCGGCGCCCAGGGTATCGAGCACCTGCCGGACGGCGCCGAGGACGTCGTCCGGCTCCGCGCCTTCGGGGGTGGGGACCTTCACGCGGTCGCTCACCAGCTCGCCGGCGTCGAGGTCGACGACACCGCCCTTGATGCCGGTTCCTCCAATGTCGATGCCGACCGCGCGCGTGCCTGTTGAAGCCATGCCCTCCAGCCTACCGAGCACGCGGCCGTGGATCAGTAGGATCGAACCAGGCACCGACGAGGAGACCTCTGTGAGCGACGACAGCGAGAAGTACTGGTACAACCTCAAGACTGGCGAGGTCGAGCGCGGCTACGAGTCTCCTGCCCCCGACCGTGCGGGTCCGTTCGACTCGGCGGAGGAGGCGCGCAACGCGCCGGAGGTCATTCGCGAGCGTTCTCGGCAGTGGGCCGAAGACGACGCGCGCGAGGACGACTGAGCCGCACCTAGCATGGGATCCGAGTCGAACGACGGCCGGTGAAAGGGAAGTCATGGACAAGCAGCGGGACTTCGTACTGCGCACCATCGAGGAGCGCGGCATCAAGTTCGTGCGCCTGTGGTTCACGGATGTGATCGGCACGCTCAAGTCGGTCGCGATCGCGCCGGCCGAGGTCGAGGGCGCATTCGCGGAGGGACTCGGGTTCGACGGTTCGGCGATCGAGGGGCTCACGCGCTCCTATGAGTCCGACCTGCTCGCGCACCCGGACCCGACGACCTTCCAGATCCTGCCGTGGCGAGGGGAGATCGACCCCACGGCGCGGATGTTCTGCGACATCACGACGCCCGACGGACAGCCCGCCGTGGCCGATCCTCGCCATGTGCTCAAGCGTTCGCTGGCCAAGGCGGCCGACGCGGGGTTCACGTTCTACACGCACCCCGAGATCGAGTTCTACCTGCTGAAGTCGTCGTCGTATGGTCCCGAGGGGCCCGAGCCGGTGGACTCCGCCGGCTACTTCGACAACGTGCCCGGCGGCACGGCCCACGACTTCCGTCGTCGCTCGGTGCGCATGCTCGAAGACCTCGGCATCTCGGTCGAGTACAGCCACCACGAGGGCGGCCCCGGTCAGAACGAGATCGATCTGCGCTACGCCGACGCGCTCACGACCGCGGACAACATCATGACGTTCCGCACCGTGGTCAAGGAGGTCGCGATCGAGCAGGGCGTCTACGCGACGTTCATGCCGAAGCCGCTCAGCGGTCAGCCGGGTTCCGGGATGCACACCCACATGTCGCTGTTCGAGGGCGACATGAACGCGTTCTACCAGGAGGGGGCGCAGTACCAGCTCTCGAAGGTCGGGCGGCAGTTCATCGCGGGTCTGCTGCGCCACGCCGGTGAGATCTCCGCCGTCACGAACCAGTTCGTGAACTCGTACAAGCGCCTGTGGGGCGGCGACGAGGCCCCCAGCTTCATCTGCTGGGGCCACAACAACCGTTCCGCGCTCGTCCGCGTGCCGATGTACAAGCCCAACAAGGGCCAGTCCTCCCGCGTCGAGTACCGGGCGCTGGATGCCGCAGCCAATCCGTACCTCGCCTACGCGCTCATGCTCGCGGCCGGGCTCAAGGGCATCGAGGAGGGCTACGAGCTTCCCGCCGAGGCGGAGGACAACGTGTGGTCCCTCACGGACGCGGAGCGCCGGGCGCTCGGGTACGCGCCGCTGCCGACCAGCCTCGACCAGGCGCTGCAGGCCATGGAGGAGTCGGAGCTGGTCGCCGAGACGCTCGGGGAGCAGGTGTTCAACTACGTCCTGCTCAACAAGCGCAAGGAGTGGCAGGGCTACCGTGCGCAGGTGACGCCGTTCGAGCTGCAGAGCAACCTCGAGATGCTCTGATGAGGCGATGACCGCATCCGATCGCGTCTCGCCCCGGACCGAGCTCGCTCGGCTCGGCTTCGGCGAGATCAGCGATGCGGAGGCGGCGTTCGCCGAGGTCGAGGAGCTCACGGGACGCTCGCGCGACGAGTGGCTGGCGGACTCCTCGATCGCCGCCGACCCCGACGGCGCGGCTGCGGCCCTCGTGAAGATCGCACGACGCGACGGATCGACGGTCGGCACCGTCCTGGCCGATCCTCGCGGTCGACGGGCGCTCTGGGCGTTGCTCGGCGCGTCCCGCGGCTTCGCCGACTTCTACTTCCGGCACCCCGGCGAGCTCGCGGACCTCGTGACCGCCGGGGACCGGCTGCCGACCTCGGCCGAGCTGCACGCCGAGCTCCTGGACGCGATCGGGGCGGTCGACGGGTTCTCGGCCGACGGCGCCGACACGGCGTGGATGGCGCTGCGTGTGCGATACCGGCGACTGCTGGCCCGCATCGCCGCCTACGACCTGCTCAGCGGCGATGCCGTCGCCGTGATGCCGGTCGTGTCGGCGTGCCTTGCGGATGCGGCGGCGGCGGCGCTGGAGGCGTCGCTCGCTGTCGCACGCACCCGCGTCAGCGCGGGCCCGGGGTCCCTGTTTCCGCGCGATCAGGTGGCGGCGACGTCCCTCGCGATCATCGGGATGGGCAAGACCGGTGCCCGCGAGCTGAACTACGTCAGCGACGTCGATGTGATCTTCGTCTGCGGCGCCGCGGCGGGAGCCGATGACCTGGGCGAGAGCCGGATCATCGACATCGCGACCCGCCTCGCCGTGCAGACGATGCGGGGGATCTCCGGCGCCGACATCGAGCCGCCGCTGTGGGAGGTCGATCCCAACCTGCGCCCGGAGGGCAAGCAGGGAGCGCTGGTGCGCACGCTCGACTCGCACGTGTCGTACTACGACCGCTGGGCGAAGAGCTGGGAGTTCCAAGCGCTCCTGAAGGCGCGCGCGATCGCGGGCGACATGACGCTCGGCGAGGCCTACGTCGCCGCGGTGCAGCCGAAGGTGTGGACGAGCGCCGCGCGTGAGAACTTCGTCGACAGCGTGCAGCGCATGCGCGAGCGGGTGACCGACCATATCCCCGCCGCCGACGTGCCGTATCAGCTCAAGCTCGGGCCCGGCGGCATCCGGGACGTCGAGTTCACGGTGCAGCTGCTGCAGCTCGTCCACGGGCTGACCGACGAGAACATCCGCCAGCGCGGCACGCTCGAGGCGCTCGAGGCGCTCGTCGCCGAGGGATACATCGGCCGGGCGGATGCGGCCGCTTTCGAGCGCGACTACCGCGTCCTGCGCGTGCTGGAGCACCGGATGCAGCTGCGCGGCCTCGCGCGGACCCACCTCATGCCCTCGCGTCCGGAGGACCAGCGCGTGCTCGCCCGCGCGTCGGGTCTGGCCGAGACCGGCGAAGGCGTCTGGGCCTTGTGGGAGCAGATCAAGCGTGAGGTGCGCGACATCCACGTGCGGCTGTTCTATCGACCGCTGCTGTCCGCTGTCGCGTCCCTTCCAGAGGTCGACCGCTCGCTCTCCGCGGCGCAGGCGCACGACCGGCTCGCGGCGATCGGCTTCCGCGATCCCGTGGGAGCGCTGCGGCACATCGGCGCGCTCACGGCGGGCCTGAGCCGCAAGGCCCAGATCCAGCGGCATCTGATGCCCGTGATGCTGCGCTGGTTCGGCGACGGCGCCGACCCCGACTACGGTCTCATCGCCTTCCGCCGCATCAGCGAGCGGCTGGGGGACACACCCTGGTTCCTGCGCATGTTGCGCGACTCCGCCGGCGCGGCCGAGCGCCTCACCCGGGCGCTGTCGGGGTCCCGGTACATCGGCGAGCTGATGGAGTGGATCCCCGAGTCGGTCGCCTGGCTCGACGACGCCGAGCAGTTGCGTCCGCGCAGCGGCGTCGCGCTGCAGCAGGAGGCCCGTGCGATCCAGACCCGGCACGACACGATCGAGGACGCCATGCGCTCCGTGCGGTCGTTGCGACGGCGGGAGCTGCTGCGCATCGCGATGACCGCCGTCGTCTCCGACCTCACGGTCGAGGAGCTGGGCGACGCCCTCACGACGGTGACGGAGGTGACGATCCAGGCGACGCTGCGCGCGGTCCGGCGCGAGGTCGTGCCGCCCGAGGACGACGAGCTCGACTTCTCGGTCATCGCGATGGGGCGTTTCGGCGGACGTGAGCTCGGCTTCGGCTCGGATGCGGACGTCCTCTACGTGTACCGCCCGAACGGTGTCGAGCCGCAACGCGCACACGAGCTGTCGCTGCAGCTCGTCGCGGGTCTGCGCCAGCACTCCGAGGACCACCGTGTGCCGCTCGACCTGGATGCGGATCTCCGCCCCGAGGGGCGTACGGGGCCGCTCGTGCGCTCACTCGACGCCTACGCCGAGTACTACGGCAGGTGGTCTCTCTCCTGGGAGGCGCAGGCGCTGCTCCGCGCCCGCGGCGTCGCCGGCAGCGTCAAGCTGATCGCGGCCTTCACCGAGCTCGCCGACGGCGTGCGGTATCCGGCGGTCGCGGACCCGCAGGGGCTCCGCGAGATCAAGCGCATCAAGGCGAGGGTCGAGAGCGAGCGGCTGCCGCAGGGAGCGGATCCGCTGCGGCATCTCAAGCTCGGTCCCGGCGGGCTCAGTGACGTGGAGTGGCTCGTGCAGCTGCTGCAGCTGCAGCACGCCCGATCGGTGCCGGACATGCGCACGACCTCCACGCACGACGCCCTGTTCGCGGCGGAGGCGGCCGGGTTGATCCCGGAGACCGCGGCGGCGCGGCTGTGGGAGGCCTGGCGTCTCGCGAGCCGTCTGCGTTCCGCGAACACGCTGCTCTCGGGTCAGACGAGCGACGTGCTGCCCGCTGACCGGCAACGGCTCGACGGCATCGGACGGCTGCTGGACTACCCGCCCCGCTCGGCGAGCCGGGTCGAGGAGGACTGGATGGGGACGGCCCGTCGCGCCCGTCGAGTCTTCGAGAAGCTCTTCTACGGCTGACCGCGCGGCTCAGGCGGCGGGGTAGCGATCACGTCGGAGGAGCCGGGCGAGCGCGGCGGCGTTCCGGGCGAGGGTGGCGGTCGCGCTGCGCACCGCATCCGGGGTCTCTGCGAGATCGCGGTAATCGGTCGTGTGCATGGCCTCCCCGTTCCAGTACGTGCCCCCCTGCGCGGGAATCGTGAAGCCGGTGTCGTTCAGCGCCTGGAAGATGTCCGCCGTGATCTTGTGCGCACCGTCCTCGTTGCCCACGACGGCGGTGACCGCGACCTTGTCGAACATGATCGGGCGGCCTTCGAGATCCTGTTCCGACAGCTCGGCGTCGAGCCGTTCGAGCACCCGCTGCGCCACCGAGGACATGTGTCCCATCCAGGTGGGGGAGCCGAGCACGAGGATGTCGGAGGCGCGGATCCGGGCGAGGATCCCCGGCCACGCGTCGCCATCGCCCATGTCGGCCTCGACGCCCGGCTTCACATCGTGGTCGACGACACGGATCTGGTGGCCGTCGACGCCGTGCGCGGCGAGCGCGGCGAGGAACCTCGGTGAGGAGCCTCTCGGTGCTGGAAGGGGCAGGGCCCGGTGTGAGCGTGCAGTTGAGGGCGATGGCCTGGAGCGGAGCGGTCATGCTGCGACGCTACGCACGGCGCGCACCTCCCGTGGTGGCTTGACACGGCCCTCGCAGGGGTCTGCCCCGCGCACTACGCCTGCGGGGGCTCGATCGGCTCGATGACGACGGCCGTGCCGTAGGCGCAGAACTCCGTGAAGTTGCCGATCGAGCCGGAGTCGAACCGCATCGCGACGACGGCGTTCGCCCCGCGCTGCTGAGCCTCCGCCCACATCCGCTGCATGACCTCGAACCGCGACTCGTAGATCACCTTGGTGTACTCGGGCATCTCGCCGCCGGCGAGCGCGCGGAACCCGGCGGTGAAGTTCTGGCCGAAGTTGGCCGACCGCACCGTCAGCCCCATGACCTCGCCCATCACGCGGGTGATGCGGTATCCGGGAACCTCGTTGGTGGTGACAGCGAACATGATGACCTCGTCTCTTCGGTGATCCGCCGCCTGTGCCGAGTGGCGTGCGCACGGAGCTGACACGATCCTAGGGATGCCGATGCCCCCACGCGTGAGGAAACGCCCATGAGAAGAGCCCGCCGGCATGATGCCGACGGGCTCTTCTCGTTCGCTGCGCTCAGACGCCGAAGTACAGCTCGTACTCGAACGGGTGAGGACGGGCGTTGATCGGCTGGATCTCGTTCTCGATCTTGTACTCGATCCAGGTCTCGATCAGCTCGGGCGTGAACACGTTGCCGCGGGTGAGGAACTCGTGGTCCGCACGGAGCGCCTCGAGCGAGTCGAGGAGCGAGTTCGGCACCTGCGGGATGTTCTTGGCCTCCTCGGGCGGCAGCTCGTAGAGGTCCTTGTCGACCGGCTCGTGCGGCTCGATGCGGTTGATGATGCCGTCGATGCCGGCCATCAGCTGCGCCGCGAAGGCGAGGTACGGGTTGCCCGACGAGTCGGGAGCGCGGAACTCGAGGCGCTTGGCCTTCGGGTTCGAGCCGGTGATCGGGATGCGGATGGCCGCCGAGCGGTTGCCGGCCGAGTAGACGAGGTTGACGGGGGCCTCGTAGCCCTTCACCAGGCGCTTGTAGGAGTTCAGCGTCGGGTTCGTGAACGCGAGCACGGCCGGGGCGTGGGCGAGCAGACCGCCGATGTACCAGCGCGCCGTGTCGGAGAGCTGAGCGTAGCCCTTCTCGTCGTAGAACAGCGGCTTGCCGTCGAGCCAGAGCGACTGGTGGGTGTGCATGCCCGAGCCGTTGTCGCCGAACAGCGGCTTCGGCATGAAGGTCGCGACCTTGCCCCACTGCTCCGCCACGTTCTTGACGATGTACTTGAACTTCAGGATGTCGTCCGCGGCGTGGACCATCGTGTCGAACTTGTAGTTGATCTCCTGCTGGCCGCCGGTGCCCACCTCGTGGTGCGCGCGCTCGAGCTCGAGGCCCGACTCGATGAGCTTGAGGGAGATGTCATCGCGCAGGTCGGCGGTCTTGTCGACCGGCGAGACGGGGAAGTAGCCGCCCTTGTACGGGGTCTTGTTCGCGAGGTTGCCGCCCTCTTCGACGCGGCCGGTGTTCCACGCGCCCTCTTCGGAGTCGACGAAGTAGAACGACTGGTTCTGCTTCACCTCGTAGCGGACGTCGTCGAAGATGTAGAACTCGGCCTCGGGGGCGAAGAACGCGGTGTCGGCGATGCCGGTCGAGGCGAGGTACTTCTCGGCCTTCTTGGCGACCTGACGCGGGTCCTTGTGGTAGATCTCGCCCGTGCGCGGGTTGTAGATGTCGAAGAGCATGACGAGCGTCTTCGCCTCGCGGAACGGGTCCACGAACGCCGTCGTGACGTCCGGGATCAGCTGCATGTCGGACTCGTGGATGTTGGCGAAGCCCCGGATGGAGGAGCCGTCGAACAGCTGGCCGACGGTGAAGAACTCTTCGTCGACGGTGCTGGCGGGGATGTTGAAGTGCTGCTGCACACCAGGGAGGTCCGTGAAACGGATGTCGAGGAACTTGACGTCCTCGTCCTTGATGAACGCAAGCACCTCTGATGAATCACTGAACATGGAGGCTCTCCAGAGATAGGGCATTCGGGATGTCCGCCCGCGGGGCGGCCTGGGGGAGACGCTATCGGGAAGGCGTTGCCCGGCGGTGTCTCTTATGTTTCCGGCATGTTACACGGCGCGGTTTAGGGTGGAGGCATGCCCGAGGCGCCGGTCGAGAACAGCTACCCCGGCGAACGCCTCGGCCTCCCCGAGACGGGTCCCGGCAGCGTGGGCCGCGTCGGCCGCCGCATCGCCGGCCTGGTGATCGACTGGGCATGTGCGACGGTGATCTCGATCGCGTTCTTCTCGTGGGACAGCATCGCCACGACGGTGGTGTTCGCCGTGGTCCAGATCGTCTTCCTGCCCCTGCTGGGCGGAAGCCCGGGACACCGCCTGGTCGGTCTCCGGCTCGTCCGGCTCGACGGCGCCTGGGTCGGCCTCTGGCGCCCGGTCGTGCGGACCATCCTGCTCGCCCTGGTGATCCCGGCGGTCATCTGGGACCCCGATCAGCGAGGCCTGCACGACAAGGCCGCCGGAACCGTCCTCCTCCGCGGCTGACGCGGGTCAGCGGGGTCGCGGAGCGCGGACCTTGGTCGGGTCGACCCCCTTGGGGATGGGCAGCGACGACAGCGACTGCGACACCGAGTCGATCCTCTTGACGACGGCCGCCATGGTCGTGCGGTCGACCTTCTTGGGCAGCCCCTTGATCGCCTTCGCCAGCTGCGCGATGGGAACCTCGTCCTCGCCGTGTCCGACGTAGATCACGGTGACCGGGACGCCTGAGGCGACACGCTGCACCTTGGCGCGCTCGTCGGCCACGAGCCGCGTGAGCCGGCCTCGCGCCCCTTCGCCGACCACGACGACCCCGCCGCGCCCGATCGCGCGGTAGACGGCCTCCTGCGTGCGCGGGTTCACGCCGACCGGCATCTCGCTGGCCTGCCAGCTCCGGCCGAGCGAGGTCGAGAGCACGTGTCCGGCGGCTCCCGGCATGCCGTCGATCTTCTTGTACATCGCCGTCGTCGACAGGCGGGTCATCGTCACCATGGCGCCGAGCGCGCCGAACAGCAGGCCCGTCACGCCCCAGAGGACGATGGTCCACACGGCGGCGCCCGGCAGCAGGAAGCCGACCAGCACGCCGAGCCCGATGCCGACGACGAGGATGCCGGCGAGAAGCCACGGCAGCCACGGGTACGCCTCACGGGTGAAGCGGAAGAGGGTCTTGATCTGCGAGAAGAAGCCAGGACGCTTCTCGGGTGCGGAACTGCGGGCCATGGGTTCCAGCCTACCGGCGCGGCCGCATCCTCTCCTCCCCAGGGGTGCCGGGCGGCCCGGTCCTCCACGGATGCCGCCCACGGCGGTCGGCATGTCACGCCCTCGGAGGGATCCTGCTGCCATGACCGAGACAACGGATCCGCTCACGGCGGGGACGCCGGAGATCCTCCGCCGCGTCGGGCCGCCCGCGGCGCCCTGGCCGGCCGGCCTCGTCCGGACGGCTGCCGGGCCGGCGCTGCTGGTCGAGCTCGACGAGCTCTCGGACGCGGCGTTCGGTCCGCCCGCGGAGCACGTCGCCCGCCCGAGCGAGATCTTCCGCACGGTCGAGGGCCATCTCGCTCTCCTCCCCGCGCTGTCGCGCCCACTGGCGCCGGCCCCGCGGAGTGCGGGAGCGGCCGTGACGCTCGCGGTGAGCATCGTCCGCGGGCTCGGCGAGGCGGGCGGTCATGCGTGCGGGCAGTGGTGGCTCGCGGAGGGCGGAGCCCCGGTGTTCGTGCCGGTGCGCGACGGGGAAGACGCCGCATCCGCCGCCGTCGAGCTCCTCCGCGCCCTCGCGGGGCCGGGAGCGTCCGATGTGTTCGCGGAGCTCGCGGAGGAGTTGGCGCGGCCCGAAGAGCTCGATGCCGTCGCGACCGCGCAGTGGGAGGAACGGCTCTTCCGCACGGCGACGCCCGCGCCGATCACCGCGGCGTCGGCCGACCAGGACGCCATGCGCAGACGTCGGCGCACCGAGCCCGCACCGGGACTCGCGGTCCCGGTGTTGCGGGCGCTCGACGGTCCGCTCGCGTCGGCGGTGTCGGACGCCGCGACGTCGCTGCGCCGCACGGCCGCCCGTCTGCGCGGTCGCCGCGCGCCCGTCGTCATCGCCGCCGGAGCGATCGCTCTCGTCGTGATCGCCGTGGGCCTCGGCTGGCCGGAGCCCGGCGACCCGCCGAGCGCGGCCGTGCCCACGGATGGGACGTACTCGGCGCCTCCGTCGGCCACCACGGCGACCGGGGACACGGGTGGGCTGCCGGAGCCGGTGGACGCCGCGCGTGAGCTCAGCGAGCGACTGAGCTCATGCGGCGACGCCCGCTGCCGGGCGGAGGTGCTCGAAGATCCCGCCACCGTCGTCCCCGAGGACGGCGCGGCGACGGCGCCTCAGGCGACGCTGACGCTCGTGGACGATCTCGGCGGCATCGCGGTCGTCCGCGCCGAGGCCGAGGGCCGTCCGTCGCAGCTGATCGTCATGGTGGCGCGAAACGACTCATGGCTGGTCCGTGACGTCTACGACGCCGCGGACCAGCCATGAGGAGGGGCTCAGATGCCGAGCGACCCCGCGAAGTCGGCCGCCTCGAGACGCGCCTTGACGGCGCCGAGGAACCGGGCGGCGTCCGCACCGTCGACGATCCGGTGATCGTACGAGAGCGCGAGGTACACGTAGGAGCGCACCGCGATCGCATCGACGCCGTCGACGGACACGACACCCGGCTCCTTGACCACGGCACCCGTTCCCAGGATCGCGGACTGCGGCAGGAACACGACGGGGGTGTCGAACAGCGCGCCGCGGGAGCCCGTGTTCGTCACGGTGAAGGTGCCGCCGGCGAGCTCGTCGGGCTTCAGCTTGTTGTCGCGCGTGCGGGCGGCGAGGTCCGCGATCTCGGTCGAGATCTGGGCGAGCGACTTGGAGCCGGCGTCACGCAGCACGGGGGTGAGCAGTCCGCGCTCCGTGTCGACGGCGATCGAGACGTTCTCGGTGGGCGGGTAGACGATGTCCGTGCCGTCGACCGTCGCGTTGATCACGGGGTAGGCCTGCAGAGCCTCGGATGCGGCGAGCACGAAGAACGGCAGGAAGGAGAGCTTGCCGCCCGTCTTCGCGACGAAGTCGGGCTGCACCTTCGCGCGGTACGCCGCCACCTTGGTGACGTCGACCTTGACGACCGTCGTCAGCTGGGCGGTCGCCTGCATCGAGGCGACGGCACGCTCGGCGAGAACCTTCCGCAGGCGCGACATCGGCTGGGTCGTGCCACGCAGCGGCGAGACCTCGAGCGCCGGAGCGGCTGCGGGCGCAGCCGGCGTCGCAGCGGCAGGAGCGGCGGATGCCGCCTCGGCGGCCTTGAGCACGTCCTCCTTGCGGATGCGGCCTCCCACGCCCGAGCCGGTCACGGTCGCGAGGTCGACGCCCTGCTGCTGAGCCAGGCGGCGCACGAGCGGGGTCACATAGGTGGGGCCGTCGTCCTCGGCCGCGGCGGGAGCCGCGGGTGCCGTGGCGGGAGCGGGTGCCGGTGCGGCGGGTGCCGGTGCGGCGGCCTCGGCCTCGGCGACCTCGACGGGCTTCTCGGTCGAGGGCGCCTCGGGCGCGGCGACCGCGGCGGGCGCAGCCCCGTCCCCGATGCGCGCGAGCGGCGCGCCCACGGCGACCGTCTCGTCCTCCTGGACGAGGATCTGCTGCAGGACGCCGGCGACCGGCGACGGGATCTCGGTGTCGACCTTGTCGGTGGAGATCTCCAGCAGCGGCTCGTCCACCGCGACGTCGTCGCCGACCTGCTTGAGCCACCGGGTCACGGTGCCCTCGGTCACGCTCTCGCCGAGCTCAGGCAGGACGACCTCACGGCCCTCGCCCGCCGCGGCCGAGGGCGCGGGCTGTTCGGCGGCGGGCTCCGGAGCGGCCGGCGCCTCCGCGGCGGGGGCGGGTGGTCTGCGCCGCCGGCGCCGCGGCAGCGGGCGCCTCGGGGGCGGAGGCGGCGCCCGAGCCGTCACCGATCTTCGCGAGGATCGCGCCGACCTCGACCGTCTCGTCCTCCTGGACCAGGATCTCCTCGATCACACCGCTGACCGGGGAGGGGATCTCGGTGTCGACCTTGTCGGTCGAGATCTCGAGCAGGCCCTCATCGACCTCGACGGTATCGCCGACGTTCTTCAGCCAGCGGGTGACCGTTCCCTCGGTCACGCTCTCTCCGAGAGCGGGGAGGACCACGGAAGTGCTCATGGCATCTACTCCTTCTGAATGCGGTGTACGACTTAGCTTAGTGATGTGCGCCGCGTCACAGCGCGTGAAGCGGCTTGCCCGCCAGAGCGAGCATGGCCTCGCCGAGAGCCTCGCTCTGCGTGGGGTGCGCATGCACGAACGGCGCGACGTCTTCCGGGTGGGCATCCCATCCGACGATCAGCTGTGCTTCGCTGATCAACTCGCCGACACGGTCGCCGATCAGGTGCACGCCGACGACCGGCCCGTCGACGCGCCGGACGACCCGCACCGAGCCGGACGTCCCGAGGATCTCGCTGCGCGCATTGCCGGCGAGGTTGTAGTCGGCGACCGCGATCGCCGCGGCGCCGTATCGCTCCTCCGCCTGCGCGCGGGTGAGCCCGACGGCGGCGAGCTCGGGGTGCGAGTACGTGATGCGGGGGATCGTGTGGTCCGGGACCGGGATGGGGGAGAGCCCGGCGATCTGCTCGGCCACGAAGATGCCGTGCTGGAAGCCGCGGTGCGCCAGCTGCGGACCCGCCACGAGATCGCCGACGGCCCACACGTGCGGCACCGAGGTGCGCAGGCGATCGTCGACGACGACGAAGCCGCGGTCCAGTGCGATGCCCGCCTCATCCCAGCCGTCGGACGCCGGCACCCGCCCGATCGCCACGAGCACGCGGTCCGCGACGAGGTCGGAGCCGTCCTCGAGCGTGACCGTCACATCGTCCGCGGACGGGGCGACGGAGGTCACGCGCACGCCCGTGCGGAAGCCGATGCCCCGTTTGCGGAAGGCGCGCTCGAGGCCCTTGCGCAGTGACTCGTCTTCGTTCGGGACGAGGCTCGGCAGCGCCTCGACGATGGTCACCTCCGCCCCGAGCGAGCGCCAGAGGCTCGCGAACTCCACGCCGATCACCCCGCCGCCGAGCACGATCACGCGGTCCGGGATCTCGGCGAGCTCGAGCGCCGTGTCGCTCGAGAGCACGCGATCGCCGAACTCGACGCCCGGCAGGGGGCGGGTGCGGGCGCCCAGAGCGAGCACGACGTCCTTCGCCTCGATCACGTCGGTGCCGACGACGACGCGGCCGGGCCCGTCGAGGCGCCCTTCGCCGTGGACGACGGTGATCCCGCGCGCGGCGACGAGGCCCGTCAGCCCCTTGTGCTTGGCCTCGACGATCCGGCGCCGGAAGGCGTGCATCGCGTCCGGATCGATCCCGCCGAGCCCCGCCTGCACGCCCACGGCCGCGGCACCCGCGACGACGTCCGCCACGTCGGCGACGTGCAGCAGCGCCTTGGTCGGCACGCAGCCGCGATGCAGGCACGTGCCTCCCAGTCGATCCCGCTCGACGACGACGACGGAGCGGCCGAGCTCGGAGGCGCGGAGCGCCGCGGCGTAGCCGGCGCTGCCGCCGCCGATGACGACGACATCCGCGGTCGCCACGTCAGGCCTGTCCCCGCACGAGCTCGATGAGCGAGCGCACGGTCGCGCCCGTGGGGCCCTTGTCGGTGAACCCGTACGGTGCGCCCTTGTTCATGCCGACGCCGGCGATGTCGAGGTGGACCCACGGGATGCGCGGCGAGTCGTCGCCGCCCGTGCGCCCGACGAAGCGGCGCAGGAACAGGCCCGCGAACAGCGATCCGCCCGCGGGGTCGCCGATCTTCGCGTTCTGCAGGTCGGCGATGGGGGAGTCGAGCTCGTCCTCCATGTGCGCCGGGAGAGGCAGGCGCCAGGCCGGCTCGCCCGCCTTGGCGGCGGCGTCGAGGTAGGCGGCGGTCGCCTCATCGTCTCCCATGACGCCCGTGTGGCGTGTGCCCAGCGCGACCGTGATGGCGCCCGTCAGCGTCGCGATGTCGACGATCAGGTCGGGGTTGTCGCGGCTCGCGGCGACGAGGCCGTCCGCCAGCACGAGGCGACCCTCGGCATCCGTGTTCAACACCTCCACCGTCGTGCCGTCGAGCATGCGCAGCACGTCGCCCGGACGCGTCGCGCGGCCCGAGGGCATGTTGTCGGCCACGCACAGGTAGGCGCTCGTGGCGACGGGCAGCCCCAGCTGGGCCACCGCACGCAGCACCGCGAGCGCCACCGCGGCGCCGCACATGTCGTACTTCATCCCGACCATCGAGGCGGCAGGCTTCAGCGAGAGGCCCCCGGTGTCGAACGTGATGCCCTTGCCGACCAGCGCGACGTGGCGCGTCGCCCCCTCGGGCTTGTAGTCGAGCCGAACGAAGCGGGGCGGACGATCCGAGCCCTGACCGACGCCCAGGATGCCGCCGAAGCCCTGCTCCGCGAGCTCGGTCTCGTCGAGGATCGTGACCGTGACGGGCAGATCGTCGACCTCCGCCGCGGCGCGTGCGGCCAGGTCGGCGGGGCTGAGCCACTCGGCCGGGACCGACACCAGGTCCTTCACGAGCGCGACGGCGGCGGCGACGGCGGTCGCATCCGCGACGTCGGACGCGGTGGCGGCGGCGTCCAGCAGCACGACCTCGGCGGCGCGCTCGGCCGCCGGAGCGCTCTTGTAGCCGGCGAAGCGATAGCCGCCGAGAGCAGCGCCCTCCAGGAGGGCGGCGGCCGAGCCCGCACCCGCGGCAGGCGCGCTGACGGCGATGCGCGAGAAGCCGGTGAGCTGGCGGATGCCGGCGCCCGCCGCGAGGCGGAGGGCCGCCGCATCCGGGTCGCCGCCGGTGCCGACGACGGCCAGCGGACCGTCGAAGACCGCGGGGAGGTCGACACGGGCGAATGCGCCCGGGGCACCCGAGAACCCGATGCGCCGGAGAGTCTCGGCGATCGGACCACGGTCCTCGGTGTCGAAGAACGGGTCGGACGGAGGCGGCACGACGAGCAATGCGGCGTCGGCGACCGCCTCGCGCAGGTCGGAATCGGACACGGACAGCGCGGGATACGGCATCCCCCCATCCTAGGCAGCGCGCGGCGGGCGGAGCCCGTCGCGCCGGGTGCTCGTAGCATGGGATGCATGCCCTTCGACCTCCCGGTGTTCGAACCCGCGGATTCCGCGCCCGAGATCCCGGCAGCGCTGCCGCTGGTCGTGCTGCTCACCGGATTCACCGACGCCGGCGGCGCCGTCGCGCAGACGGTCGAGTACCTGCGTGACGGACTGGAGCACCAGCTCGTCCGCCGGTACCACAACGACGTGCTCCTCGACTACCGCGCACGTCGGCCCATCGTGTCCTTCGACCAGGACCACCTGACCGACTACCGGCCGCCGCGGCTGGAGCTGTCGCTCGCCCGCGACACCCTCGGCCACCCCTTCCTGCTTCTGGCTGGCTACGAGCCCGACTTCGCCTGGGACGCGTTCGTGCGAAGCGTGCGCGCGTTCGTCGAGGCCGCCGGCGTCCTCTCGGTCACGTGGGTCCACGCGATCGGGATGCCGGTGCCGCACACGCGTCCGATCGGCGCGACCGTGTCGGGCACCCGCGCCGCGCTCACCGAGGCCCACTCGGTGTGGAAGCCGCACACCCAGGTGCCGGCCACAGCCGGGCACCTCCTCGAGTACCGGCTCGCCGAGGACGGCGTGTCCGTCGCCGGCTTCGTGCTGCTGATCCCGCACTATCTCGGCGACACCGAGTATCCGGCCGCCGCGATCGCGGCGCTCGACAGCATCACCGCCGCGACGGGTCTCGTGTTCGACGTCGACGGTCTGCGCGATGACAACGAGGAGTTCCTGGGCAAGGTCGCCGAGCAGATCGCCGCGAGCGAGGAGCTCGGCCGGATGCTGCAGGGACTCGAGGAGCGCTACGACGCCTACATGGCCGGTGCCACGCACGCCAGCCCGCTGCTGCACGAGGCCGATCTGCCGAGCGCGGACGAGCTCGCCGCGGAGCTTGAGCGCTTCCTCGCGAACCGCCCGGGCGGTGACGAGCACGGCCCGCTCGCCTGACGACGAGCGCGGCGGTATGGCCCCGGGGAATGCCCGGTCGGGCCCGGACGTTGTCCTGTGAGCGAGGCGAAAGATCGCCCGTGCCGTGTGTGCGACAATAGAGGACCGACCCGTTGTCACTCCGCCGCGACCTTCGCGGCGGGCTTGACAAGGGTCTTACTAGTGTCCGAGATCGACCGCGGCAACCCCACCCCGGTGAAAGGCGAAACGTGACTCCGAGCACGAAGACCGAAAACCGCTCGCGCACCGCGACCGAGGCCGACTCGGCCGAGGAGACGGTGGCCCCGAAGAAGGCGCCCGCCAAGCGCGCCGCCCGCACCAAGGCGGCTCCGGCGAAGAAGGCCAAGAACGCAGCAGAAGAGGAGGAGTTCGACGACGACGTCGAGCTCGATGACACGGATGTCGACGACGCGGCGGATGCCGCGGACGACGACACCGAGGACGCCGCGAAGTCGAGCGACGCGAGCAAGACCGCGGCCGACGACGAGGACGACGACGACGAGAGCGCGACCAAGAAGCCGGCGTTCACCGATCCGCTGCCCAGCGGCGCGATCGTCATCTCGTCGAGCGACGAGGACGACGTCCCGGTCTACTCCACTCAGATCACGGGTGCGACCGCCGACCCGGTCAAGGACTATCTGAAGCAGATCGGCAAGGTCCCGCTGCTGAACGCGGCCGAAGAGGTCGAGCTCGCGATGCGGATCGAGGCGGGCCTGTTCGCCGAGGAGAAGCTGTCGAAGATGTCGGCGGCCGAGAAGTCGAACCAGCTCGGGCTCGACCTGCAGTGGGTCGCTCGCGACGGTCAGCGCGCCAAGAGCCACCTGCTCGGGGCCAACCTCCGCCTCGTGGTCTCGCTGGCCAAGCGCTACACGGGCCGCGGGATGCAGTTCCTCGACCTCATCCAGGAGGGCAACCTCGGCCTCATCCGCGCCGTCGAGAAGTTCGACTACACCAAGGGCTTCAAGTTCTCGACGTACGCGACGTGGTGGATCCGTCAGGCGATCACACGCGCCATGGCCGACCAGGCGCGCACCATCCGCATCCCCGTGCACATGGTCGAGGTCATCAACAAGCTGGCCCGCGTGCAGCGCCAGATGCTCCAGGACCTGGGCCGCGAGCCCACGCCGGAGGAGCTCAGCCGCGAGCTGGACATGACCCCCGAGAAGGTCATCGAGGTGCAGAAGTACGGCCGCGAGCCGATCTCGCTGCACACCCCGCTCGGCGAGGACGGCGACAGCGAGTTCGGCGATCTCATCGAGGACACCGAGGCCGTGGTCCCGGCGGACGCGGTCGGCTTCACGATGCTGCAGCGCCAGCTCGAGTCGCTGCTCGACTCGCTCAGCGAGCGGGAGGCCGGGGTGATCCGGATGCGGTTCGGCCTCGGTGACGGTCAGCCCAAGACGCTCGACCAGATCGGCGACACGTTCGGCGTCACGCGCGAGCGGATCCGTCAGATCGAGTCGAAGACGATGGCCAAGCTGCGCCACCCCTCGCGGTCGCAGTCTCTGCGGGACTACCTCGAGTGAGCTCCGACGCGATTCCGAACGAGGGCAAGGCGCTCACCGTCCAGTACGAGGGCGTCACGTATCAGCGGATCCCGCTGCGCACGCGCGTCGTCATGCCGGGCGATGAGCTCGACCCCTTCGTCCTCGAGTACGCCGGCTCGGTCGTCGCGCCGGGCGACATCCTGTTCGTGACCGAGAAGATCGTCGCCATCACGCAGGGCCGGTCGTTCCCGGTCAGCTCGATCCGCCCGAGAAGGCTCGCGCACTTCCTGTCCCGTTTCGTCGTCCGGACCCCGCACGGCATCGGGCTCGGAATGCCGGAGACCATGGAGATGGCGTTGCGCGAGTGCGGCACGCCCCGCATCCTGCTCGCCGCAGCCGTGTCGGCCGTGACGAAGCTCTTCGGACGCAAAGGCGACTTCTACCGCGTCGCCGGAGACAAGGCGCGGGCGATCGACGGTCCCACGAGCGGGACGATCCCGCCCTACAACGAGGCGGTCGTGCTGGGTCCTCAGCGGCCGCGTGAGGTCGCCCGGCACCTGCAGGAGCTCCTTCCCGCGGGCGTCCAGGTCGCCATCGTCGACATCAACGACCTGGGCGGCAACATCCTCGGGTCGACGATGGACCGTGCCGCCGAGCGCCGGCTGGTCGGCATCCTGCGCGACAACCCGCTCGGCCAGGGACACGAGTCCACGCCGCTCGGCATCGTCCGCACCGTCTGACGCCAACCGAAGAAGGCCGCACGATTGCTCGTGCGGCCTTCTCGCGTCGTGTGCGCCTCAGGGGGCGTCGATGAGACGCGACGTCTCGTCGTGCCAGCTCGTGGCGACGGCGCGAAGCTTCTCCTCGTACTTGCGTCCGTGGTGAGCGCAGAACAGCAGTTCGCTGCCGTTCACCTCCGCGGCGATGTACGCCTGCGCGCCGCAGGAGTCGCACCGGTCCGCGGCGGTCAGACGGTGTTCGAGGACGGCCTGATCGTCGGGTGCCGAAGTCATGTTCATGTCGGGGCCTCCTTCGAGATGCACGAGGTGCGTGGTGTCACGACATACAACCACGGCCAGGTTTCGAGAATGCCGCGAGGA
The DNA here is from genome assembly GCF_030818905.1 of Microbacterium sp. SORGH_AS_0888. NCBI lineage: Bacteria > Bacillati > Actinomycetota > Actinomycetes > Micrococcales > Microbacteriaceae > Microbacterium > Microbacterium sp. SORGH_AS_0888. The sequence continues at coordinate 738,223 of NZ_JAUTAZ010000001.1, read as the reverse complement.
GGTCACATTTCGCTGTGCGCGTAGCGCGACCCCTGCGCCCCGTGTCTGTGCAGGGTCGGGCGGGGCGCCGCAGATACGCTTGACGATTGTGACCGCCGAGTATTCCGCCCATCATCTGCAGGTTCTGGAGGGGCTCGAGGCGGTCCGGAAGCGGCCGGGCATGTACATCGGCTCGACCGATTCCCGCGGCCTGATGCACTGTCTGTGGGAGATCATCGACAACAGCGTCGACGAGGCGCTGGCCGGACACGGCTCGCGCATCGACGTGGTGCTGCACCGCGACGGCAGCGTCGAGGTCCGAGACCGTGCCCGCGGCATCCCCGTCGACATCGAGCCGCGGACCGGGCTGTCCGGCGTCGAGGTCGTGTTCACCAAGCTCCATGCCGGCGGCAAGTTCGGCGGCGGCTCCTACGCCGCCTCCGGCGGACTCCACGGCGTGGGCGCCTCGGTCGTGAACGCGCTCTCCGAGCGCCTCGACGTCGAGGTCGACCGCGGCGGCAAGACCTGGGCCATGTCGTTCCGTCACGGCGAGCCGGGACTGTTCGCCGATGCGGGGGAGCCACGTCCGGACGCGCCGTTCACCCCGTTCCGGGACCGCAGCGAGCTGCGGGTCGTCGGAAAGGCGGCGAAGGGATCGACGGGCACCCGCATCCGCTACTGGGCGGACCGCCAGATCTTCACGAAGGATGCCGCCTTCACGTCCGACGAGCTCGTGCAGCGGGTACGGCAGACCGCGTTCCTCGTCCCCGGGCTGCAGATCGTGGTCCGGGACGACCGCGGCGACGAGCCCGTCGAGTCCGAGTACCGCTTCGACGGAGGCATCTCCGAGTTCGCCGAGTTCCTCGCGCCCGATGCGGCCGTCACCGACATCTGGCGGCTCACCGGCTCCGGCACGTTCACCGAGACGGTCCCCGTGCTCCAGGCATCCGGCGCGATGGTCCCGACGGAGGTGCAGCGCGAGTGCCAGGTCGACATCGCGCTGCGCTGGGGGACCGGCTACGACACGACGACCCGCTCGTTCGTCAACATCATCGCGACGCCCAAGGGCGGCACGCACCAGCAGGGGTTCGAGCAGGGGCTCATGAAGGTCCTGCGCACGCAGGTCGAGCAGAACGCCCGTCGGCTCAAGGTCGGCAACGACAAGCTCGAGAAGGACGACATCCTCGCCGGTCTCACGGCGGTGCTGACCGTGCGGCTGCCGGAGCCGCAGTTCGAGGGACAGACGAAGGAGGTCCTGGGCACGCCCGCCGTGCGACAGATCGTCGCGTCCGTCGTCGGGAGCGAGCTCGCCGCGAAGTTCGCGTCGCCCAAGCGGGACGACAAGGCCCAGACCGGACAGCTGCTCGAGAAGGTCGTCTCGGAGATGAAGGCGCGCATCTCGGCGCGCACGCACAAGGAGACCCAGCGGCGCAAGAATGCGCTCGAGTCGTCGTCGCTCCCCGCGAAGCTCGTCGATTGCCGCTCGAACGACGTGGCTGACTCGGAGCTGTTCATCGTCGAGGGGGACTCGGCTCTCGGAACGGCCAAGCTCGCCCGCAACAGCGAGTACCAGGCGCTGCTGCCGATCCGCGGCAAGATCCTCAACGTGCAGAAGGCCTCGATCAGCGACATGCTGTCCAACGCCGAGTGCGCCTCGATCATCCAGGTCGTCGGTGCGGGCTCGGGGCGCTCGTTCGATCTCGATGCCGCCCGCTACGGCAAGATCATCCTCATGAGCGACGCGGACGTCGACGGCGCGCACATCCGCACGCTCCTGCTGACCCTCTTCTTCCGGTACATGCGCCCCCTCATCGACGCGGGGCGGGTGTATGCCGCGGTGCCGCCGTTGCACCGTGTGGTGGTCATCAACCCCGGTTCCAAGCCCAACGAGACGATCTACACCTACAGCGAGCAGGAGCTGCATCAGCTGCTGAGCCGGCTGTCCAAGTCCGGCAAGAAGTGGCAGGAGCCGGTCCAGCGGTACAAGGGTCTCGGCGAGATGGACGCCGAACAGCTCGCCGTCACGACGATGGATCGTGCGGGCCGTACGCTGCGCCGCGTGCAGATGACGGACGCGGAGGCGGCCGCGTCCGTGTTCGAGCTGCTGATGGGCAACGAGGTCGCCCCCCGGCGCGATTTCATCGTCACCTCGAGCGACCGCCTGGCGCGCGAGCGCATCGACGCCTGACCCCCGCCTGACCGCGAGACCAGTCCGCGACGCTGAGACCGGCGGGTTTCTCGCCGGTCTCGGCGCGCGGGACTGGTCTCGCGGGTAGTGGGGCCGGGGTGGGGGTCAGGCGATCGCGGTGCCGACGGCGCCGATCACGGCGTCGAGAGGCTGGCCGGATGCGTCGCGCTTGGCTCCAGCCGGCGGCAGGGTGCGAGCGGCGCCGTCCGCGCCGACTGCGCGCGGCTCTGCGCCGACCCACGCGAGCGTGAGCAGGTCCTCGCCCTTCAGGAACCGTTGCGCACGGACGCCGCCGGTCGCACGGCCCTTCGGCGGGAACTCCGCGAACGCGGACACCTTTCCGCTGCCGGTGTCGGCGCCGACGAGTGCCTGGGAGGACCCGGCGATCGTGACGACGACCGGGTCGGTCTCGGCATCCACCGCGCCGAAGAAGACCACCGTGGCTCCGGCGGCGAGCTTGATCCCCGCCATGCCCGCGGCGGTTCGACCCTGCGGGCGCACCGCCGTCGCGTCGAAACGCAGGAGCTGCGCATCGTTGGCGACGAAGACCAGCTCCGTGCCGTCGGGGGCGGGGGCGGCCCCGACGACGCGGTCTCCGGGCTTGAGCGAGATGAGCTCGGCGTCGGACTTGTTGGCGATCTCGGCGGCCGACACCCGCTTGACGACGCCCTGCGCCGTGCCGAGCGCGATCGGCGGTTCCGCCGCGAGCGGCACCAGAGCGACCACGTGCTCGTTGCCCGACAGGCCGAGGTACTGGTCGGCTCGCGTGCCCGCCGCGGGCTGCACGGCGTTGGCGGGGACCGCCGGCAGGTCCGCCGGGGTGAGTCGTACGATGCGGCCGGCCGTCGTGATCGCGCCGAGCTCGCCGCGCACGGTCGTGTCGACCGAGGAGCGGATCGCATCGTGCTTGGAGCGGCGTGCCGGGGGGACGACCCCGCCGGCCGCCTCGTCGGGCCGCAGCACGGTGCGCACCATGCGTCCGGTCGCGGTGAGGTACACACGACAGGGATCGTCGGCGAGCTGCAGGTCGGCCGCGGCGGGACCCCGGGACGACCGCGAGGCGACCGGCCCGCCATCCAGCAGCAGGGTGCGGCGCGGAGTGCCGTATGCCTCGGCGGCGGCGTCCAGCTCGCGGGCGACCTGCGCGCGCAGCAGGACGTCGCTGGCGAGCAGCTCCTCGAGGGCGGCGATCTCTGCCTGCAGCGCGTCGCGCTCGGCCTCCAGCTCGATCCGGGAGAACTTCGTGAGCCGGCGCAGCCGGAGCTCCAGGATGTACTCGGACTGCTGCTCGGACAGGTCGAAGACGTCCATCAGCCGTCCACGCGCCTGCTCGGCGTCATCGGAGGTGCGGATGACCTGGATGACCTCGTCGATGTCGAGGATCGCGATGAGCAGTCCCTCGACGAGGTGGAGCCGCTCTCGGCGGCGTCCCAGGCGATAGCGGCTTCGTCGTGTCACGACCTCGATGCGGTGATCGAGGTACACCTGCAGCAGGTCGCGCAGCCCGAGCGTCCGCGGTTGACCGCCGACCAGCGCCACGTTGTTGATGCCGAACGAGTCCTCGAGCGGGGTGAGCCGGTACAGCTGCTCCAGCACGGCCTGCGGGTCGAACCCGGTCTTGATCCCGATGACCAGCCGAAGGCCGTTGCGGCGATCGGTCAGGTCCGTGACGTCGGAGATGCCCGTCAGCTTCTTGGCCGTGACCGCGTCCTTGATCTTCTCGATCACGCGTTCCGGCCCGACCAGATACGGCAGCTCGGTGACCACGATGCCGGTCTTACGCGGCGCGAGCTGCTCGATCGAGGTCTTCGCCCGCGTACGGAACGAGCCGCGCCCGGTCGCATAGGCGTCCTTGATGCCGTCCAGGCTCACGATGATCCCGCCCGAGGGCAGATCGGGCCCGGGCACGAACTCCATGAGCTCCTCGAGCGTCGCCTCGGGGTGCTCAAGGAGGTGGGTGGCGGCCGCCACGACCTCGATCAGGTTGTGCGGCGCCATGTTCGTGGCCATGCCGACCGCGATACCGGTCGTGCCGTTGACGAGGAGGTTGGGGAAGGCGGCCGGCAGCACCTCAGGCTGCAGGAACTGGCCGTCGTAGTTCGGGATGAAGTCGACGACGTCCTCGTCGAGGTTCTCCGTGAGCGCGAGCGCGGGCGGGGCGAGGCGCGCCTCGGTGTAGCGGGGGGCGGCGGGGCCGTCGTCGAGCGAGCCGAAGTTGCCGTGCCCGTCCACGAGCGGAACCCGGAGCGAGAACGGCTGCGCGAGCCGCACGAGCGCGTCGTAGATCGGGGCGTCGCCGTGCGGGTGGAGCTTTCCCATCACCTCGCCGACGACGCGCGCGCTCTTCACATGGCCACGGTCCGGGCGCAGACCCATGTCGGCCATCTGGTAGAGGATGCGCCGCTGCACGGGCTTCAGCCCGTCGCGGGCGTCGGGAAGCGCCCGCGAGTAGATCACCGAGTACGCGTACTCCAGGAACGAGCCCTGCATCTCCGTGGACAGGTCGATGTCCTCGATGCGACCTTCGGGCACGGGGGAGTCGGAACGCGGGGGTGTCATGGGCAAGCAGTACCTCGGGTCGGTGGTGGCGAGTCGGCCCTGTGCCAGACTTGCCCCGATGTCACTCAGCCTACCGGCGCGCTCCGTCACGGCCCCGCGCCTCACCGACGTCGTCCCGATCGTGCAGGCCGCGATCGACGGGAAGGACGGGCTGTTCCCGCGCGTGAGCAGTGCGATCGTGTTCGTGGTCGATGGACTCGGTGCGCGCAATCTCGCCGCTCGGCGCGCGCATGCCCGCTTCCTGGGGGCCGCGATGGGCCGCCGCGACACGGCGTCCACGGTCTTCCCCAGCACGACGGCGGCGGCGCTCACCTCGCTGTGGACCGGTGTCTGGCCGGGCGAGCACGGCGTCGTCGGCTATCGGGCGCGGGTGCCCGAGACGGGGGATGTCGAGAACCAGCTGACGGGCTGGGACACCGGCGGCCTCGACCCGCTCACCTGGCAGCGCGCCGCGCCGATCCTGCAGACGGCGGCGGACGAGGGCCGGCCCGTGTTCGTGGTGTCCAAGCCCGAGTACCGCGACAGCGGCTTCACGCGGGCGACCCTGCGGGGCGCGGAGATCCATGGGGTGGCGTCGCTCGCCGAGCGCGCAGAGCTCGCCGCTCATCTGGCGCGCGCCCACGCAGGAGCGCTCGTCTACCTCTACGCGCCGGAACTGGATGTCGTCGGCCACCGCGTCGGCGCCGAGTCCGAGCGGTGGGCGAACGCGCTGGAGGAGCTCGACGCGGTCGCGCGCCGTCTCCACGAGCGCGTCGGCAAGGACGTCGGCGTGGTCCTCACGGCGGATCACGGCATGGTCGATGTCCCGTCCGAACGCCAGGTGCTGTTCGGGGCGGGACCCCTCACCGATGCCGTGAGCGCCGTCGGCGGCGAGCCGCGGATGCTGCACCTGTATGCGCAGCCGGGCGCGGCGTCCGAGGTCCACGCCGCGTGGCTCGGCGAGCAGCATCGCTCGTGGGTGCTGACCCGTGACGAGGCCGTGGCCGCCGGCCTGTTCGGCCCGGTCGTCGCCCCCGAGGTGCGCGACCGGATCGGCGATGTGCTGGTCGCCGCGCGGGCACGCATCGCGTACTACGACGATCGCGTGGCCGACACGGCGCCGCGCAGGATGGTCGGGCAGCACGGATCGCTCACCGACGAGGAGACGACCGTGCCGCTCATCCGCTTGGGCGGCTTCGCGCGCTGAACCGGCTCAGCCCTCGTCGCCGCGGGCTCCGAAGACGATCTCGTCCCACGACGGCATAGAGGTCCGGCCCTTGCGCCGTGGGGCGGGCTCAGCGGGCTCCGCACGGGGCGGGGCGGGCTCGGCACTCGCCTCCGGGTCGCCCTCGAGCGCGTCGAAGAGCGCGACGGGCGCGGCCGACCGCTCCTCCTCGGCCCCGTTCGGTGCGGCGGATCGCTGACCCCGCCGACGTCGAAGCGCCTCGAGGAGATCAGCCGTCTCCGGGGATGTCACCAGCTCTTCCGGCGCGCGCTTGATGGCGGCGTCCTGGACAGCCGCGCTGGTGGGGACGCCGGGCTGCTCGGCCAACGACCGCGGGCCGAACGCTCCGCTGTCGAAGCGAGAGTCGTCCTTCATGCCGGGGACGTCGAGCGCGCGCAGTCGGGGGATGAGACCTTCGGGCAGCGAGCCCTGGCGCGACAGCTGGGTCGCGTCGGCGTTGAGGGGCGACAGGACGCTCCGACGAGGGTCGAACGACCATCGCGCGTCGCGGTCGACGTCGCCGACGACGAACGTCAGCTTCACGATCCAGCCCGTCTGCTCCTTCCAGCTCGTCCAGCGCTCCGCGGTCGCACCGGCCTCGGCGAGCTTGGCGCGCACGGCCGTGCCGAAGTTCGTGGCCGGTCCGTCGACGAAGTCGGCCGAGGTGAGCACGGGCACCGAGAGCGCCTGGCCGACGACGAACTCGCGTTCGGCCAGCACGGGAGCCTCGTAACGGCGGACGTCGTCGACCGAGACGCCGAGCAGCTCGGCGACCTCCTCGGCGGACAGGCCGGCGCGCACCTGTGCCTGGATGTCCTTGGGGCGAGCCTTGGCGGCGGGCGCCTCCTGCGGGACCCGGCGGGCACGCCGCAACTCCGCTCGCAGCACCTCGTCGACCGGGATGCGGTACCGTTCACCGGCCTGGTCGGCCAGGATCAACGAGCCGTCCTCGGTGCCGATCACTCTCAGCTGTTCCATGCGAGACACGCCTCCGATCTGCCGTGTGCGCCCATGCTGACACACCGCGGGCCGTGCGCCGGGAATATCCGGCGCGCGCCGCGAGTTTTCCCGCTGGCACGGAGCATCCCGCACCCGCACCCGCATTTGCGAAATGCGGATGGTTCGTGCAAACTAACGCCGCCCGCTCGCCGGGCTGCACCACACACACCGCAAGCAGAGACACGGACGCATGGCCACGGATTACGACGCCCCCCGCAAGACCGAGGATGACAGCGAGTCGATCGAGGCGCTCAAGGAGCGTGTTCCCGACAAGCTCTCAGGGTCGGTCGACGTCGAGGACGCCGACAACCCTGCGGGCTTCGAGCTTCCCGGCGCGGACCTCTCAGACCTCGAGCTCGACGTCGTCGTGCTGCCTGCCCAGGAGGACGAGTTCACCTGCGTGAGCTGCTTCCTCGTGAAGCACCGCTCTCAGCTCGACCACGAGGAGTCCTACGGACCTATCTGCTCGGAGTGCGCAGCCTGAGCTGAGCGCGGCGGACCGCGGCGGCGAGCCTGTCCGGTGTCCGGCTGGAGATCACCCAGGCCGGCGTCGGGTCGTCCGAGTCGAGGACGGGAACGACCACGACCCCGTCGATGCCGCCGCGCAGCAGGTGCCAGGACCGCACGGGGAGCCCCGGACCGCGCAGCGCCCGCGCCTCATCGCCGGTGAGGGCGGTCGGCTCTCCGAGGAACGAGACGTCGATGTGCGCCCGACCGGCCCGCAGGGTCGAGCCGCTCACCGAGACGCGGGGCGCGAGGCCCAGCAGCAGGCTCACGATCGCGATGGCGACCAGGACGCCCACGACGAGCGCGAGCACCGCGCCGGCGGGCACGAAGACGAGGATCGCCATGGGCGCGCACACGGCGGCCGCCACGATCGTCCAGAGCGACGGCGTGAGCCGCTCCCGGTAGTCGGACGGGGAAGCACTGGAGGACATCTTCTGCATTACCCTCGTTGGGTGACCGAAAGCGTGGACATCCCCATTATCGCGTCCGCCGTCCCCGTCTACGCGCACCCGGGTGATGCCGGCGCCGATCTGACGTCGGCCGAGGCCGTGCGGATCGAGCCCGGGCACCGCGCGCTCGTCGGCACGGGGGTGCGGATCGCCCTCCCCGAGGGCTACGCGGCGTTCGTCGTTCCCCGCAGCGGGCTGGCAGCGCGCCACGGCATCACGGTCCTCAACAGCCCGGGAACCGTCGATGCCGGTTACCGCGGCGAGCTCAAGGTCGCGCTGCTGAACACCGACCTCTCGGAGCCCTACGACATCGCCGTGGGCGACCGCATCGCCCAGCTGATCGTGATGCCCGTGCCGCCGGTGCGCTTCGTGCCGGTCGACGAGCTGCCGGACAGCGTTCGCGGCGAGGGCGGTTTCGGCTCCACCGGCTACGCGCAGAAGGAAGGGATCACGGCATGACGGATGCATCCATCACCCCCGCCGAGAAGTCGTCGCCGGAGGACCGCGCCACCGCTGGGCCCTTCGACGACTCCGAGGCGAACCCGGTCCGCCCCTACATCGACCTCGGCGCGATCAAGGTCCTCCCGCGGGAGGGGCTGAACCTCCGGCTCGAGGTGGAGGAGCAGACCAAGCGCATCGTCGCCGTCGGACTCGACCTCGCGGGCTCCACGCTCCAGGTGCAGGCCTTCGCGGCGCCGCGTTCGAGCGGGCTCTGGGACGAGACGCGGGAGCAGATCCGGCAGCAGGTGCGGCAGCAGGGCGGTCGTGTCGAAGAGCGCACCGGGCCGCTCGGGCGAGAGCTGCTCGCGGAGGTGCCGGTCACGGCCGGCCAGGAGTCCGGGATGCGGCTCGCCCGCTTCGTGGGCGTGGACGGACCGCGCTGGTTCCTCCGCGGTGTGATCGGGGGCGCGGCCACCGGAGACGTCGACGCTGCCGCCGAGGTGGAGGACCTCTTCCGCTCCCTGGTCGTGGTGCGGGGGACGACCCCCATGCCGCCGCGCGACCTCATCCCGCTGAAGATGCCGGCGACGCCGGGCTCGGCATGAGCGACGACGACCGGCCTTCGACCACTCCGCCCGCCGCCTCCGAGGCGCTGGGGCAGGCGCTGGGCGCGGCGGCGCGGCGCGCGGGCCTCGACCCCGCGGAGGGGGCGACGACCGGGCACGTCGTCTGGCGCGCGATGGGCGGATGGCGCGGGGTCGCCGAGTCGGTGCTCCCCAGCCTCGTGTTCGTCATCGTCTTCACGGTGACCCTCGACCCGGCGACCGGGCAGGGAGACCTGTGGCTCTCGCTCGGTCTGTCGGTCGGGCTCGCGGCGGTGTTCACGGTGGTGCGGCTCGTCACGCGCAGCGCGGTCACCGCAGCCCTCGGCGGACTGGTCGCGACGGCCGCAGCCGCGGCTCTGGCGTTGTGGACGGGCCGTGGCCAGGACAACTTCGTCCTCGGATTCTTCACCAACGGCGCCTACGGCACCGCCTTCCTCGTCTCCGCCGTGATCGGGTGGCCGCTGATCGGACTGGCGGCGGGCTGGCTCATGAACGAGGGGACGGCCTGGCGGCGCGATCGCCGCAAGCGGCGTGTGTTCACGCTGCTCTCGCTCGCCTGGGCGGCGCTGTTCGCGCTGCGGCTCGCCGTCCAGCTCCCGCTCTACTTCACCGGCGCGGTCGCGCTGCTGGGCGCCCTGAAGATCGCGATGGGCCTCCCGCTGTTCGCGCCGCTCGTGGCCGTGACCTGGCTCGCTGCGCGCGCGCTCTACCCGCGTGCGGCGAAGGCCCCCGATGCCCGCTCCGAGCGCCCCGCCGAGTGATACATTTATCTTGATATCGAGATAAATTGCACCCCATCCGCGGTAAGGTCACCCTTCCTAGCCGCCTCGGTTGCGACCGGGGATGATGGGGGCATCGGGCCGGTGAGAAGCCCGTTACTCGCCCACGAAGGAGAAGGTCGTGTCGACGGTAGACAGCTTCGGAGCCAAGAGCACCCTGACGGTCGGCAGCACCGACTACGAGATCTTCCGCATCGATGCGGTGGAGGGCTACGAGAAGCTGCCCTTCAGCCTCAAGGTGCTGCTGGAGAACCTGCTCCGGACGGAGGACGGCGCGAACGTCACGGATGAGCAGATCCGGGCTCTCGGCTCCTGGAACCCGAGTGCCGAGCCGGACACCGAGATCCAGTTCACGCCCGCTCGCGTGGTGATGCAGGACTTCACCGGCGTTCCCTGCATCGTCGACCTCGCCACGATGCGCGAGGCCGTGACGGCGCTCGGCGGCGACCCGAGCAAGATCAACCCGCTGTCGCCGGCCGAGATGGTCATCGACCACTCGGTGATCGCCGACCTGTTCGGCACGGAGAACGCGCTCGAGCGCAACGTCGACATCGAGTACGAGCGCAACGGCGAGCGCTACCAGTTCCTGCGTTGGGGACAGACGGCCTTCGACGACTTCAAGGTCGTCCCGCCCGGGACGGGCATCGTCCACCAGGTCAACATCGAGCACCTCGCGAAGGTGGTCTACGACCGCCAGGTCAACGGCGTGCTCCGCGCCTACCCCGACACCTGCGTGGGAACCGACTCGCACACGACGATGGTCAACGGCCTCGGCGTGCTCGGCTGGGGCGTCGGCGGCATCGAGGCCGAGGCCGCCATGCTCGGTCAGCCGGTCTCCATGCTCATCCCGCGCGTCGTGGGCTTCAAGCTCACGGGAGAGATCCCCGCCGGTGTCACGGCGACCGACGTGGTCCTCACGATCACGGACATGCTGCGCAAGCACGGCGTGGTCGGAAAGTTCGTCGAGTTCTACGGCGCGGGCGTCGCATCCGTGCCGCTGGCCAACCGTGCCACGATCGGCAACATGAGCCCGGAGTTCGGCTCGACGGCGGCGATCTTCCCGATCGACGAGGTCACGCTCGACTACCTGCGCCTCACGGGCCGCGACGAGCAGACGGTCGCGCTGGTGGAGGCGTATGCCAAGGAGCAGAAGCTCTGGCACGACCCGGCCGTGGAGCCCTCCTACAGCGAGTACATGGAGCTCGACCTGGGAACGGTCGTCCCCTCGATCGCCGGGCCGAAGCGTCCGCAGGACCGCATCCTGCTGAGCGAGGCCAAGGAGCAGTTCGAGAAGGACATCGTCAACTACGCGACGCCGTCGGGGTCCGACTCGATCGTCGACCTGGAGTCCGACCAGTCGTTCCCGGCCTCCGACCCGGGCCCGGTGCCCGGCGAGGAGGAGACCCACACCGGCGAGATCCTCATCTCGAGCGGTGGCCCGGCGGCGGCGTCGAAGCCCGTGAAGGTCACCCCGGCCGACGGCACGCCGTACATCCTCGACAACGGTGCGGTGACGCTCGCGGCGATCACCTCGTGCACCAACACGTCCAACCCCTCCGTGATGATCGCGGCGGGCCTCCTGGCGCGCAAGGCGCGCGAGAAGGGCCTGAAGCAGAAGCCGTGGGTCAAGACCACGCTCGGCCCGGGCTCGAAGGTCGTCACCGACTACTACGAGAAGTCGGGCCTGGACAAGGACCTCGAAGGCCTCGGGTTCTACACGGTCGGCTACGGATGCACGATCTGCATCGGGAACTCCGGTCCGCTCATCGAAGAGGTCTCCGCCGCGATCAACGACAACGACCTCGCGGTCACGGCCGTGCTGTCGGGCAACCGCAACTTCGAGGGACGCATCAGCCCCGACGTGAAGATGAACTACCTGGCGTCGCCGCCGCTGGTCGTGGCCTACGCCCTCGCCGGATCGATGAACTTCGACTTCGAGAAGGATGCCCTGGGCACCGGCGCCGACGGCGAGAAGGTGTACCTCAAGGACATCTGGCCCGCACCCGACGAGGTGCAGGAGATCATCGACTCCTCGATCTCTCGCGACCAGTTCATCACGCAGTACGCGACCGTCTTCGACGGTGACGAGCGCTGGCGGAACCTCCCGACCCCGACGGGTCCCGTGTTCGAGTGGGATGCCGACTCCACCTACGTCCGCAAGGCGCCGTACTTCGACGGCATGCGGATGGAGCTGACACCGGTCTCCGACATCACGGGCGCGCGTGTCATGGCGACGCTCGGCGACTCGGTCACGACCGACCACATCAGCCCTGCCGGCAACATCAAGGCGGGAACGCCGGCCGCGCAGTACCTCACCGAGCACGGTGTCGCGCAGAAGGACTTCAACTCCTACGGCTCGCGCCGCGGCAACCACGAGGTCATGATCCGCGGCACGTTCGCGAACATCCGCCTCAAGAACGAGCTGGTCGCCGCCGTCAACGACGGCAAGATCGTCGAGGGCGGCTACACCCGCGACTTCACGCAGCCCGGCGGTCCGCAGTCGTACATCTTCGACGCCTGCATGAACTACCAGGCCGCGGGCACCCCGCTCGTCGTCCTCGGAGGCAAGGAGTACGGTTCGGGCTCGTCGCGCGACTGGGCGGCGAAGGGAACGAACCTGCTCGGTGTGAAGGCCGTGATCACCGAGAGCTTCGAGCGCATCCACCGCTCCAACCTGATCGGCATGGGTGTCGTGCCGCTGCAGTTCCCCGAGGGGGAGAGCTGGAAGTCGCTGGGGCTGGACGGCACGGAGATCATCTCCATCACGGGTCTCGAGCAGCTCAACGAGGGAGTGACGCCGAAGACGGTGCGCGTCACGGCCGAGCCGAGCGAGTTCTCGCCCGCCGGCAAGGAGACGATCGAGTTCGACGCGAAGGTCCGCATCGACACGCCCGGTGAGGCCGACTACTACCGCAACGGCGGGATCCTGCAGTACGTGCTCCGCTCGCTGGTCTGATTCCGGCACGAGACGCGGAGCCTCCCCGGGGTCCTCTCGGGGAGGCTCCGCGTCTCGTATCGCCGGAGCCGAGGCCCGTCGTCCGAGGCGTCAACCCTCAGGGTTCGGACCGGTCGCGGCGGTAAACTCGAATCTCTTGGCGCCGGTCGAAGGAGTGGGATGTCGCTGTTGTCGTCGATCACGGGTCCGCGTGACCTCGACGCCCTGTCCGTCCCCGAGCTCGAGCGGCTCGCGCAGGAGATCCGCGACTTCCTCGTCGCGAACGTCTCCCGTACGGGTGGCCACCTCGGGCCGAACCTGGGCGTGGTCGAGCTGACCCTGGCCCTGCACAGGGTGTTCCGCTCCCCGCAGGACCCGTTCATCTTCGACACGGGACACCAGTCGTACGTGCACAAGCTGCTCACCGGTCGACAGGACTTCACCGGTCTCCGTGCGCGCGGGGGTCTCGCCGGCTACCCGCAGCGGGGCGAGAGCGAGCACGACGTCGTCGAGTCCTCGCACGCCTCCAGCTCGCTGAGCTGGGCGGACGGGATCTCCCGCGCGCTGACCCGCACCGGGCGCAAGGACCGTCACGTGGTCGCCGTCGTCGGCGACGGCGCGCTGACGGGCGGGATGACGTGGGAGGCGCTCAACAACATCTCTGACGACAACGACCGCAACCTCGTGATCGTCGTCAACGACAACGGCCGCTCCTACGCCCCCACGATCGGCGGCATGGCGCGGTATCTCAACCGTGTGCGCACGACCGACAGCTACCAGACCCTGCATCGCGGCTCATCGAGCGTCGCCCGCCATCTCGGGCCCGTCGCCCGCGCCTTCTACCGCGGCGTCCGCGGCGGCACGCACGGCTTCCTCTCGCGTTTCGTGAACAACGAGGCGCTGTACTCGAACCTCGACATCAAGTACCTCGGCCCGATCGACGGTCACGACCTCGGTTCCCTCATCGAGACGCTGGAGCTCGCGAAGTCGTACGGTGCTCCGGTGATCGTGCACACGATCACCGAGAAGGGGCACGGCTTCGAGCCGGCCCGCAACGACGAGGCGGACCAGTTCCACGCCGTCGGCCGCATCGACCCGACGACGGGGGAGTCCATCGGCTCCTCGGGCGCGGTCGCCTGGACCGACGTGTTCGAGGCGGAGCTGCTCGCAGCGGGGGAACGGCGTCCGGACGTGATCGCGATGACCGCGGCGATGCTCCGCCCGACCGGGCTGCAGGCGTTCGCCGAGCGCTTCCCGGACCGCGTCTACGACGTCGGGATCGCCGAGCAGCATGCCGTTGCCTCCGCCGCGGGCATGGCCTACGGCGGCCTCCACCCGGTGGTGGCGATCTACGCCACCTTCATGAACCGCGCGTTCGACCAGATGATGATGGATGTCGGGCTGCACCGCGCCGGCGTGACCTTCGTGCTGGACCGTGCCGGGGTCACGGGCCCCGACGGGCCCAGCCATCACGGGATCTGGGATCTCGCGATGCTGCAGATCGTGCCGCACATCCGCATCGCCGCACCCCGCGACGCGACTCGTCTCGCGGAGGAGTTCGCGGAGGCGCTCGAGGTGGAGGACGCGCCGACCGTGATCCGCTACCCGCGGGGCGCCGTGTCGCCGGAGCTGCCGGCGCAGGAGCGGCTGCACGACGGCGTCGACGTCCTCGTCCGCGGCGCGGGAGCCGACGTCCTGCTCGTGGGCATCGGGCCGATGGCGCACGTGGCCGTCGACGTCGCCGAGCGTCTCGCGGCTCAGGGGATCGCCGCGACGGTCGTGGACCCGCGCTGGGTCGTGCCGGTGCCCGAGTCGATCGTCGAGCTCGCCCGCGAGCACCGTCTCGTCATCACGATCGAGGACGGGATCCGTGTGGGAGGCATCGGCACGCGTGTGCGTCAGGTGCTGCGTGAGGCGGGTGTGGACACGGCGGTGGACGAGCTCGGCCTCCCCGACGAGTTCATCGACCACGCCAGCCGTGAGCAGATCCTCGCGGATGCCGGCCTCACCGCGTCCAAGATCGCGCAGGACGTCGTCGCCCAGGTCCTGGGTACCCGAGTCCCGGTCGCGCGCCAGGTCGGAACGGACACCTCGCCCGTCTGGACGACCGAGATGTCCGCATCCACCGACACCGACGGCTGAGGCCGGGCGGCAGACAGGGCGCGGCCCGCCGCCCCCGGACGGGAGTGCGGCGAGCCGGCGCCCTGTCTGACCGCTCAGGCTCCGACGCCCCGGATCGGCGGCGTGTGGAAGGTTCCCGAGAACACGCGCTCCGACGCGCCGACGCGGTCGAGGTACGGCGTCGCTCCGCCGTCGATGAAGGGCCAGCCGGCGCCCAGGATGAGGCAGAGATCGATGTCCTCGACCTCGGGGACCACGCCCTCGCCCAGCATGATCTTGATCTCCTGGGCCAGACCGTCCTGCACCCGTCGGAGGATCTCGTCTTCCGACACGGGCGCCTTGCCGGTCTTCAGCACCTTTGCGGCGGCCTTGGACCAGCCGGTGATCTTCCCGTGCTTGTCCTTCTCGACCACCTCCGGCAGTGCCGCGAGCTCGTGGAAGTTCTCCGAGGCGAAGAACCGCTCGGGGAAGGCGTTCGCCATCGTGTCCTGCACGTGCGCGGCCACCTTCCACCCGACCAGGTCGATGAGCTGGAACGGCGTCATGGGCAGACCGAGGGGCGCGAACGCCTTCTCGACCGTCAGCAGCGGGGTCCCCTCGTAGACGGCACGCGCCGCCTCTCCCATGACCTTGGCCAGCAGGCGGTTGACGACGAAGCCCGGTGCGTCCGCGGTGAGCACCGCGTTCTTCCCGAGCCCCTTCGCCACCACGAACGCGGTCGACAGCGCCGCCTCGGCCGTCACGGGCGTCTTCACGATCTCGATCAGTGGCATGACGGCGACGGGGTTGAAGAAGTGGAAGCCGACCAGGCGTTCCGGATGTGCGAGATTCGCACCGATCTCCTCGACCGACAGCGATGAGGTGTTGGTCGCGAGGATCGCATCCTCGGCCACGATCGGCTCGATCTCCGCGAACACCTGCTGCTTGACCCCGACCTCCTCGAACACGGCCTCGATGACGAAGTCGCAGTCCGCGTACTCGGTCTTGTCGGTCGTGCCGTGCACGAGGGCGCGGAGCTGGTTGGCGGAGTCGCCGTCGAGACGTCCCTTCGCCTCGAGCTTGCCGATCTCATCGTGGATGTAGGCCACGCCCTTGTCGACACGGGCCTGATCGAGGTCGGTGATGAGCACCGGAACCCGGAGCTTGCGCACGAACAGGAGCGCGAACTGGCTCGCCATCAGACCCGCACCGATGATGCCCACCTTCGTGACCTTCTTGGCGAGCGCCTTGTCGGGGGCGCCGACGGGACGCTTCGCCCGCTTCTGCACCAGGTCGAAGGCATACATGGACGCGGCGAACTGATCGCCGACGATCAGGTCGCTGAGCGCGTCGTCCTCGCGCGCGAAGCCTTCTGCCTTCGTGCCGCTCCTGGCCTTGTCGAGCAGATCGAGCGCGACGTACGGCGAGCGGGGCACCGTGCCGATGCGGCTCTCCAGCATGCCGCGCGCCATCTTGATCGCGATGGGCCACTTGGTCAGCCGCTCCATCTTGCCGGGCTCGTTCTTGCGCTCGACCTTGATGCGGCCGCTGAGGACGCCGTCGGCCCAGACCAGCGACTCCTCGAGGAAGTTGGCCGGCGAGAAGATCGCGTCGAACATCCCGAGCTCGTATGCCTGCCGGGGCTTGAGCGTGCGGTTCTGCTTCAGCGGATTGGAGATCACGACCTCGAGCGCGTTCTCGATGCCGATGAGGTTCGGGAGCAGGTACGCGCCGCCCCAGCCGGGGATGAGGCCGAGGAAGACCTCTGGCAGCGCGATCGCGGCCGCGGAGGCGTCGACCGTGCGGTAGGTCGAGTTGAGCCCGATCTCCACACCGCCGCCCAGCGCCAAGCCGTTCACGAAGGCGAACGAGGGGACGCCGAGCTCGGAAAGCGAGCCGAGCACCTGGTGACCGCGTTGCGCTATGAGCTTCGCGACATCCTTCGACGGCAGGCGGGACACCCCGGACAGGTCGGCGCCGGCCGCGAGGATGTACTGCTTGCCGGTGATGCCGACGGCGTGGATCTCGCCTGCGGCGGCCCGGCCCTTCAGACCCGCGAGGGTCTCGCCGAGCTCCTTCAGGGTTGCGGGGCCGAGGGTGTTCGGGCGGGTGTGGTCGCGTCCGTTGTCGAGTGTGATGAGGGCGAGGACCTTGCCCGAGGGCAGGGCGATGTCGCGGACGGGGGAGTGGGTGATCACCTCGTCGTCGGCGAAGGCATCAAGCGGGGAGAAGTCGATCTCGTCGTAGTTCGTCATGGCTGTCGCCTCACTTCCGCTTCTTGCCGTCGTAGAACGGGTTCTCCCAGATGACCGAGCCGCCCTGCCCGAGACCCACGCACATCGCGGTGAGGCCGTAGCGGACGTCGGGACGCTCGGCGAACTGCGCCGCCAGCTGGATCATCAGACGCACGCCCGAGGCGGCGAGCGGGTGGCCGACGGCGATCGCGCCGCCCCACTGGTTCACGCGCGGATCGTCGTCGGCGATGCCGAAGTGGTCGAGCAGCGAGATCACCTGGATCGCGAACGCCTCGTTGAGCTCGAACAGTCCGATGTCGGAGATGGTCAGGCCCGCCTTGGCCAGCGCCTTCTCGGTCGAGGGGATCGGGCCGATGCCCATGATCTCGGGCTGGACGCCGGCGAACGCGAACGAGACGAGCTTCATCTTCGGCGCGAGGCCGAGCTCCTTCACGGCGCGGCCGCTCGCCAGCAGACCCATCGTGGCGCCGTCGGTGACCGGCGACGACGTGCCCGCCGTCACGCGACCGTGGGGGCGGAACGGCGTGCGAAGGGCAGCGAGCCCCTCCATCGTGGTCTCGGGGCGGCGGCCCTCGTCCTCGGTCGCCAGGCCCCAGGCGCCTGAGGCGTCCTTCACCGCGACCGGGACGAGGTCGGGCTGGATCTTGCCGGCGTCGTAGGCGGCCTGCGCCTTGTGCTGGCTCAGCATCCCGTAGCGGTCGCTGCGCTCCTTCGTGAGGTGCGGGAACCGGTCGAAGATGCGCTCGGCCGTGACGCCCATGTTGAGGGCTCCGGGATCGACCATGCGCTCGGCGACGAAACGCGGGTTCGGGTCGGCGTTCGCGCCGATCGGGTGGTGTCCCATGTGCTCGACGCCGCCCGCGAGGGCGATGTCGTACATGCCGACCCCGATCGAGCCGGCCATCGTGGTCACGCTCGTCATCGCGCCCGCGCACATGCGGTCGATCGCGAAACCGGGAACCGTCATCGGCAGCCCCGCGAGGATCGCTGCCGAACGTCCGAGCGTCAGGCCCTGATCACCGGTCTGCGAGGTCGCGGCGATCGCGACGTCGTCGATGCGGTCGCCCGGCACCTGCGGATTGCGCTCCATCACGCCGATGAGCGCCTTCACCACCAAGTCGTCCGCGCGGGTGTTCCAGTACATGCCTTTCTCGCCGGCTCGACCGAAAGGGGTACGCATGCCATCGACGAAGAAGACGTCCGAAATCTCGGCCACTCTGCCTCCAAGGTTAGGTTTCCTCCACCCTAGGAAGCGCCCGCAGGCGGTCGGAATCGGTTGGATCGAACCTACGAAACGGCGTCGACGTCGCTCTCGACCGTTTGCACGGAAGCGACAAAGGCATCGGCGATCAGCTGTGCGGTCTCGTGAATCTGCCAGGGGCGCGCGCCGGCCGCTGACAGGGCGTCGGAGATGGTGTCCGCATCCGTCGGCTCCGGCGGAGTCCACGCCAGGCGGCGCAGCAGCTCGGGCGTGAGGAGGTTCTCGGTGGGCATGCTCAGCGCGGCGGCCCGCTCCTCGACGCGGGGACGCGCGGCCTTCAGCCGCGCATCGGCTTCCGGGTTCCGGTCCACCCACGCGCGCGGCGGAGGCAGCGTGTCGCTCGGCACCCGCTCGGGCGGGAGGTCCTCCGTCGTGCGCCCGCGCTCGATCGCAGCCCACCATCGATCGAGCTCGCTCCTCGACGCGCGGCCGATGAAGAGCTTGTTGGCCGCGAGGTCGCGTTTGCTCTGCGGCGATGCCGCGATCGCGGCGACGAGCGCGCGGTCGGGCACGAGACGCCCGGGAGCGACATCCGTTTCCCTGGCCAGCTCCTCGCGGGCGGTCCACAGCTCACGCGCGACCGCGTAGGCACGACGGCCGCGGAGTGTGTGCAGTCCGCTCAGCCGACGCCACGGGTCGGTGCGCACGGGCTTGACGGGGCGGTCGATGACGGCCTGGAACTCCTGTGCCGCGATCTCGGTCTTGTGCTGTTCCTCGAGCTCGGCGACCTGCGCGTCGCGGACGTCGCGGAGATACACGACATCGAGTGCGGCGTACTCGAGCCAGGAGTCGGGCAGGGGACGCGTCGACCAGTCGGCGGCGGAATGCTCCTTGGCGAGCGTGATGCCCAGCGCCCGCTCCACGACCGCGGCCAGCCCCACGCGCTCGTGACCGAGGAGCCGGGCGGCCAGCTCCGTGTCGAAGATGCGGGGCGGCTCGAGGCCGAGCTCCCGCAGCGAAGGCAGGTCCTGGCTCGCCGCGTGCAGGATCCACTCCTCCTGCGACAGGATCGGCTGCAGCCGATCCATGTTCGCCAGCGCGGGCGCATCGAACAGGAGCACTCCTGCTCCCTCGCGCCAGATCTGGACGAGGTACGCGCGCTGCGAGTATCGGAATCCGGATGCCCGCTCGACGTCGACCGCGAAAGGCCCCGTGCCCGCGGCGAGTGCCGCCATCGCGTCGAGGAGAGCCCGCTCGTCCGCGATCACCTGATAGTCAGTCATGTAGTCCTGCTCTGCGCGCGCAAGAGCGGCGCGTTCTCCGATCCCGGCGGGAGACCCGCCAGCATGCACACGAGCTCGGCCCAGGCCTCCACGTGCGGCACGATGTCGCCCGTCGGCGACCAGGATGCGCGCAACTCTATCTGGGCGCCGGTGCCTTCGGCAGCGAGCCCGCCGAAACCCTGCGAGAGCGTCTTCGTCGCCGTGCCCGACATCGCATGGAACGCCGCCCCCCGCGAGGAGAGCGCATCGACCAGCCAGGACCAGGCGACCTCCGCCACCAGCGGGTCGATTCCGATCTCGGGCTCGAGCGGGGCCTGGGCGAAGCAGACGATCCGCCACGCGCCGTCCCACGCCTCGGGCTCGTCGGCGTCGTGGAGGAGGACGAGCCGGCCGGTCCCGTACGCGGAGACACCGTCATCGTCGTCCGGGCGGACGTCGGCGGCGAGCGCGTACGCCTCCGGCGCGAGGCCGGACGGGGCGGGGATGTCGTGCACGACGAGATCGGCGCGGAAGCCGAGTCCCGCCACGGCCGCGATCGCGTCGGCGAACGACGGGACGGGTGAGGGGCGGTGGGCGGCCACGCCGACAGACTAGAGTGATGCCACGATGATGGCCCCCAGGCGCGCCGCCGGACTCGGCGCCTCACCCGCGTTCCGTGTCGGTGTTCGCACCGCCGTCTTTCTGCTGTCGGCAGGGCTCGGGGTGATCGGCGCCGTCTGGGCCGCGATGTCCGTTCGGGTCGCGCGTCTCGTCGTGACGCCCGCCGCCCGTCGGGCCGACACCCGCATCCTCTCCTTGGACACGGCTGCGCAGACGATCACCCTCTCGCGGACGCCGGACACCGAGCTGCCCGGACGCTACGGCCTGTTCACGCGGGGGAGCGAGGACTACGTCAAGCTCGGCAGCGTGCTGTCCGAGGACGCCGCATCCGTCAAGCGGAAGCTCCTGACGCACATCGGCGAGACCTCGAGGCTGTCCGCGGACGCCGCGTTCAGCGGCTGGTACTACGACCACCCCGACCAGATGCACCTGCCGTTCACGTCCCAGCTGATCGGGTCGGCCGTGGGGCCGTGCCCGGCCTGGGTCTTCCCCGGCGACTCCGACACGTGGTGCATCCAGATCCACGGGCGGGGGACGACGCGCGCCGAGTGCCTGCGGGCCGTGCCGCTGCTGCACTCGCTCGGGTTCACCACGATGCTGGTCTCGTACCGCAACGACGGCGAGGCGCCCCGGAGCCGCAGCGGAACCTATGGCCTCGGCGCGACCGAGTGGCGTGACGTCGACGCCGCCGTCGGCTTCGCGCGGCGCTCCGGCGCGCAGCGCATCCTGCTCATGGGATGGTCCATGGGCGGCGCCATCGCGCTCCAGCTGGCGCTCAACTCGGCGCACCGGGATCGCATCGTCGGGCTCATCCTCGACTCCCCTGTGGTCGACTGGCGCGTCGTGCTCGAGTACCAGGCCGAGCTGATGGGGCTGCCGCATCCGGTCACGGCGCTCGCGATCGAGACCCTGGGATCGGAGTGGGGGACGGCGCTGACCCGTTCGGGCGGACCGATCCCGTTCGATCGGCTCGACGGTGTCTCGCGCGCCGGCGAGCTGCGCGTGCCGGTTCTGATCCTGCACAGCGACGACGACGGTTTCGTCCCCTCTGACGCCTCCCACGCCCTCGCGCGCGCACGTCCCGACCTCGTGAGGCTCGAGGTGTTCACCGGGGCCCGGCACACGAAGCTCTGGAACTACGACCAGGAGCGGTGGAACACCGCGATCCGGATCTGGCTCGACGAGACCGGGATCCGCCGCGGGGAAGACTAGCGACGCTTCTCGCGCACCTGGCGCTTGGCGCGGAGCAGCATCCCGGTCATCCCCGCGATACGCAACGGCGACACCGCGCGCGTCAGTCCGATGGACTGGGGATAGTCGTCGGGGATGCTCAACACCGCCTCGGACGAGAGCCCGCTGATCCCCTGGACCAGGATGCTGGCGAAACCCCGGGTGGTGGGCGCCTCCGGGGGAGCGGACGCGTGCATCGTCACGATGTCGTCCTCGTCGACCTCGACGGCGATGAAGACGGGCGACTGGCACTCGACCACCCGTTCGCACGCCTCCGGGCGCGCCGCGATGTCCGCGGGCATCTCCGGCAGCTCACGCGAGTACTCCAGCAGAAGCTGCAGCCGCTCGGGCTCCTCGAGCTCGAGGAACTCGTCACGTGTCTCCGCGAGGGAGTCGGGAAGGGCCGCGTCGTTCACCCGTCCCATCCTTCCATGCCGTCAGCGGGCGGGCACCGCTCCCGGCTCGGCGCCCGTCACGATCGGCACGCGGACGGCGCTGCCCCACTCGGTCCACGAGCCGTCGTAGTTGCGGACGTTCTCGAAGCCGAGCAGATGCTGCAGCACGAACCACGTGTGGCTCGACCGCTCGCCGATGCGGCAGTACGCGACGACGGCGTCGCCATCGGCGAGTCCCGCCTCTCCCCGGTAGATCGCGTCGAGCTCGGCACGGGTCTTGAACGTGCCGTCCTCCGCGACCGCGCGGGCCCACGGCACGTTCTGCGCGGTCGGGATGTGGCCGGCCCGCAGCGCGCCCTCCTCCGGGTAGGCGGGAGCCGTCGTCCGTGTGCCCGTGAACTCCTCGGGCGACCGCACGTCGATCAGGGGGTTGCCCAGGTGGGACAGGACGTCATCCTTGTACGCGCGGAGCACCGAGTCGTCGCGCTCGACGACCGGGTAGGTCGTCTCGGCGCGCACGGGCGCCTCCGTCGTCAGCTCGCGGCCCTCCGCGATCCACCGGTCACGGCCGCCGTCGAGCAGCCGCACGTCCTCGTGGCCGAACAGCGAGAACACCCAGAGTGCGTAGGCGGCCCACCAGTTGTTCTTGTCCCCGTAGACGACGATCGTGTCGGAGCGGTCGATGCCCTTGCGGCTCAGCAGCTCGGCGAATCCCTCGCCGTCCAGGTAGTCGCGCACGACGGGGTCGTTCAGCTCGGTGTGCCAGTCGACCTTGACCGCCCCCGGGATGTGGCCGGTCTCGTACAGCAGCACGTCCTCATCCGACTCGACCACGACGAGTCCGGGCTGCCCGAGGCGCTCCTGCAGCCATTCGGTCGTGACGAGGCGTTCCGGGTGCGCGTACTCGCTGAACTTGGCGGACGTGGTGTCGGTGTCGATGGGCATGAGGGGTCCTCCGAGACGTGTCGCGTGACGGCGTAGGGTGGAGGCCGTCGGCATCGACCCTAGGTTCTCCGGGCGGACGACGCATCCACTTCGTAAATCAGCGACACAGGACTGCCTGAATGACTTCGACCACGACCGGCATCGCGCATCTGATCGATCGGACGCCGCAGGTGTCGGGCGCCGAGATGGTGGCCGCCCTCGTCCCGCCGCCGCAGTTCGCCGACGCCAGCTTCGACTCCTACCGCGCCGATGCCGCCTACCCCTCCCAGCAGGGCACGAAGGACGAGCTGATCGCGTTCTGCGGGCTGGCGCCCGCGGAGCCGGCCAAGCGCGGCGGGCTCTTCCGCCGGGCGCCGAGGGCTCCCGAGCGGAAGCCGGGCGTGTACCTCGACGGCGGCTTCGGGGTCGGCAAGACGCACCTGCTGGCGTCGATCTATCACGGCATGCCCGCGCGCCGGAAGTACTTCGGCTCGTTCATCGAGTACACCGCGCTCGTCGGGGCGCTCGGCTACCAGCAGACCGTCGAGCTGTTCCGCGGCGCGGATCTGCTGTGCATAGATGAGTTCGAGCTGGACGACCCCGGCGACACGATGGTGATGACGCGTCTGCTGGGTGAGCTGGTGAAGACCGGCACCAAGCTGGCGGCGACCTCCAACACGCCTCCGAACGCGCTCGGGGAGGGGCGTTTCGCCGCGCAGGACTTCCTGCGTGAGATCAGTGCGATGGCCGAGAGCTTCGAGACGCTGCGCATCGACGGCGTCGACTTCCGGCAGCGCGCCTTCGACGGCCACGCCGCCGTCCTCACGGACGCGCAGTACGAGGAGGCGGTGAGCACGGCCGGGGCGCGGGCGCTGGTCTCGGATGACGCCTTCGACGCGCTCGTGCAGCATCTCTCCCACGTGCACCCCTCGCGCTACATCCGCCTCATCGACGGGATCTCGCAGATCGGCCTGCGGGATGTCGGTGTTCTCACGGACCAGTCCGCTGCCCTGCGTCTGGTCGCCTTCGTCGACCGGGCGTACGATGCCCAGCTCCCCATCCGGGCGACCGGAGTCAGCCTCGACCGCGTGTTCAGCGACGAGATGCTCGCGGGCGGCTATCGCAAGAAGTACCTGCGGGCGGTCTCGCGCCTGATCGCGCTCACTCACGCCTGACGCTCGGACGCAGCCGAGAGGTTTGGCGGCAACTCGAAACCTGTTGTTTACACAGGGCCGCCCACTGTTACGTGCGCGAAACACGAGTCGCAGCACGGATGAAATCCGGTGTCGCGAGACTGGCGACACCCGAAGCAGCGTCCTTTTCGTGCGTCTCGCCGAGGGACCTGTAACACGACACATGAGTGAGGATTTCATGGACAACGGAAGTCTCGCCTGGTACATCGCCGCAACGGCGCTTGTGCTGTTCATGACGCCTGGCGTTGCGTTCTTCTACGGAGGACTCGTCAAAGCCAAGAGCGTCGTCAGCATGATGATGATGAGCTTCGGAGCGATGGGCCTCATCGCCGTGCTCTGGATCCTCTACGGCTACAACATGCAGACCGCCGACTGGTGGCCCGGCGTTCTCGGCAACCCCTTCAGCGACTTCGGTCTCACCACCATGGCCAGCGACCCGGCCAGCTCGGCGGTCAACCTGACCGCCGTCGCGTACGGCGCGACGTTCGCCATCATCACGATCGCGCTGATCTCCGGTGCGATCGCAGACCGCGCCAAGTTCGGCTCCTGGATGATCTTCGCCTTCCTGTTCGCGACGATCGACTACTTCGCCGTCGCGGGCTGGGTCTGGAACACGAACGGCTGGATCTTCAACCTCGGCACGACGCTGTTCGGCGCGGATGCGGGCGTCGAGGTCATCGACTACGCGGGTGGTACCGCGGTGCACATCAACGCCGGTGCCGCGGCCCTCGCCCTGGCGCTCGTGCTCGGCAAGCGCGTCGGCTTCAAGAAGGGCATCACCAAGCCCCACAACGTGCCGCTCGTCCTCCTCGGTGCCGCCATCCTGTGGTTCGGCTGGTTCGGCTTCAACGCCGGCGCTGCGGCGTTCTTCGTCTCGCCCGACGGCACGACAGGTGACGTTCTCGCCGGAATCGGCGCGGTCGGCTCCCCGGCGGGTCTGATCGTCATCAACACGCTGGGCGCGACCGCGGCCGCCGTGCTCGGCTGGGTCATCGTCGAGAAGCTCAAGGACGGCAAGGCCACCTCGGTGGGTGCGGCATCCGGTGCTGTCGCCGGCCTCGTCGCGATCACCCCGTCCTGCGCCAACCTGGCACCCGGCTGGGCGCTCCTCCTCGGCATCATCGCCGGCGGTGTGTGTGCCCTCGCGGTCGAGCTCAAGTGGAAGCTCGGCTTCGACGACTCGCTCGACGTCGTCGGCGTCCACCTGGTCGGCGGTCTCATCGGAACCCTGTACCTCGGCTTCTTCGCCACCGGCACCGGCCTCTTCCTCGGCGGCGGCTGGCACCAGCTGGTCCTCCAGCTGATCGCCGCGGTCACGGTCCTGGTGTTCTCCTTCGTCGTCGCCTTCATCATCGGCTTCGCGATCGAGAAGACGATCGGCTTCCGCATCAAGAACGAGGACGAGATCGCGGGCGTCGACACGACGGTCCACGGCGAGGAGGGCTACTCCCTCGCTGAGCAGGTCTGACCCGCTCACCTCTCATCGGAAGGGGCGTCGCGCATCGCGCGGCGCCCCTTCCGCCGTCTCGGTTAGGGTGAACGCGTGCTCTCCCTGCTTCGACGGCTGCTCTTCGGACGGTCCGTTCGCGGGGCAGCGGATGCGGCATCGCACACGACCGTCGAGGTCGATCCCACGCGGGTTCGCGGATTGACGCTCGAGTACGCGCCGCGTGCGGACGGACGGGCGGACGCCGGTGAGATCGTCTGGACGTGGGTGCCGTACGCCGAGCGCGACGGCCGCGGCAAGGATCGTCCCGTGCTCGTCCTCGCGCGCCGTGACGCGTCGCACGTCTACGCCGTCAAGCTGACGTCGCGCTCGCACGCGGGGGAGCGGGACTTCGTGCCGATCGGCACGGGAGCATGGGATGCGGAGCGCCGCCCGTCCTGGGTGGATCTCGACCAGCTCTACGTCGTCCCCGACGGAGGACTGCGCCGTGAGGGTGCGGCGCTCGGGCGGGAGGCGTATGCGCGGGTCACGGCGGTGCTCGGCCAGCGCTACGGCTGGCGCGTGCGGCGCTGAGCAGTCCGCTCCCCGCGAAAGCCGGCGTTCCGAGCGTCGCGGGCTGGCGCGCTGAGGGCGTGAGGACGCTGATCCTGGGTGGTACCGGCTGGCTGGGGAGACTGATGGCCCGCATGGCGCTCGCGGCGGGTCACGACGTGACCTGCGTCGCCCGCGGCGATGATCTGCCCACGGGCGCGGTCCACGTCCGTGCCGACCGCGACACGGACGACGCTCTCGCCGGGGTCGCTGATTCTCGTTGGGACGTCGTCATCGACGTGGCCCGCCAGCCCGGTCATGTCCGGCGGGCCGTACGTGACCTGGCACCGGCGGCGGAGCGGTTCGTGTTCGTCTCCTCCACCAGCGCGTACGTCTCTCACTCCGACCTCGGCGCCGACGAGGATGCCGCGCTGCATCCCCCGCTTCCCGCCGACGAGATGTCGTCTCCGGACGACTACGGGGCGGCGAAAGCCGCCGGAGAGCGCGCGGTGCTCGACGGTTTCGGCGCAGCGCGCGCGCTCATCGTCCGCCCGGGGCTTGTGGGCGGCCCCGGCGATCCGAGCGGGCGTACCGGATACTGGGGTTCGAGGCTCGCGTCGCCGTCGAACGTCGAGCGACGGGTCCTCGTCCCGGATGCGCCCCAGCTCCCCACCGCCGTCATCGACGTGCGGGATCTCGCAGGGTGGCTCGTGCACGCGGCGGGCGAAGGGCGGGACGGGATCTTCAACGCGGGTGGCGAGCCGATGCTCTTTCCCGCCCACCTGGAGGTGGCGCGGCGGATTGCAGGGCACGACGGTCCGCTCGAGCTCGTGGGCGAGGACTGGCTGATCGAGCACGGCGTCGCCCAGTGGTCGGGCCCGCGATCGCTGCCGCTGTGGATCGCAGATCGCTCCTGGTACGGGATGAACGCGCGCTCGAGCGCCCGCGCGCGAGCGGCGGGCCTCGCGCTCCGGCCGCTCGAGGAGACGATCGCGGACTCGCTCCGCTGGGACCTCGACCACGCGAACGGGCCGGGAAGCGGCGCCGGCCTGACGGATGACGAGGAGAGGGCGTTGCTGGCGGCGTGGCGGCGTGAGGCGCGCGGCGCGAAGGGGGAGACGACAAAACCCCCGGGATGACCGGGGGTTTCAGCGGTGGGCGATGCCGGACTCGAACCGACGACCTCTTCCGTGTGAAGGAAGCGCGCTACCAACTGCGCCAATCGCCCAAGGCCCACGCGGGGCCGAGAATCGAGCATACCGGATTCCACAGCCGCCGCCGAACCTGCCCCTACGCGAAGCGACGGATTATGCTGGTCGATATTGCGAAAGGGGTCGAGATGAGCACGCCTGCAGCTGGTTGGTACGACGACGGACAGGGACAGCAGCGTTACTGGGACGGTGTGCGATGGACGGAGCACGTCGCACCGCTCGCGCCGACGCCGCAGGCAGGTGCCGGCCAGGACTCCGCGAAGTCAGTGACGTCGGACGTCGTTGCTCCCGCGCCGGACGTCGCCCCCGTGCCCAACGTGGTGCCGGATGTGACTGCTCCCTCGCCCTCCATGGCTGCGCCCGAGCCCTTCGCTCCTGCTCCTGCGCCGTCCGTGGTCGTTCCCACACCCCCTCCCGCGCCTGAGCCCTTCGCTCCTGCTCCTGCGCCGTCCGTGGTCGTTCCCACACCCGCTCCCGCGCCTGAGCCCTTCGCTCCTGCCCCTTCGCCGTCCGCGGCCGTCCCCGCTCCGGGGGCGGTGCCTGACGCCACGGCTTTCGCGCCGGCCGTCGGCGAGGGCCAGGCGTCCGGCGCGTATGCCGTTCCGGGCTCCGTTGCGATCGCCCAGGGGCCGTACCCGCCCGCGCCGCCTGAGCGGCGCAAGTCGCTCAAGGGTTTGTGGATCGCCTTGATGATCGCCGGCGGCGTGGTCGTGATCGGTGCGATCGTGGCCGTCGCTCTCTTGCTGTTCCTGCCCAAGACGTCGCCGGAGCAGACCCTGCGCGACTACAACTCGGCATGGCACGACGCGAACTGCGAGGTGCTGACACGGCTCACGACCGCGTCCTGGAAGACTTCTTTCGACTTCGATTGCTCCTCGTTGACGGCGTCCACCGGCCCCGACTGGAAGCTCAATTTCCTCTCGGTGGATCGGGAGAACGACGTCGCTCTCGCCGAGTACACCGTCAGCGGGATCGGACCAGACGGCGAGTCGTTCGTGCAGACCTACAACGCGCGCCTCATCAATCAGGGCGGCGCATGGCTCGTCGATTCGGACGAAGCAGTGTCCTCTCAGTGACGTGACACGCGCGGAGGGCGCTCGGTTTTGCGTCGTCGCCGAGTTCGAGTAAAGTCATACGAGTGCCCGAGAGATCGGGGACATGCGGATGTAGCGCAGTTGGTAGCGCATCACCTTGCCAAGGTGAGGGTCGCGAGTTCGAGTCTCGTCATCCGCTCGAGTACGGGGTCCCCAGGGACCGCGACACGTGGGTCGAACCACACACGGTGGCGTGGCCGAGCGGCTAGGCACCGGCCTGCAAAGCCGTTTACACGGGTTCGAATCCCGTCGCCACCTCGTCTCATAACTCAATAGCCTTTTAGGCGCGATTGGCGCAGCGGTAGCGCGCTTCCCTGACACGGAAGAGGTCACTGGTTCGATCCCAGTATCGCGCACCAC
The DNA here is from genome assembly GCF_030818905.1 of Microbacterium sp. SORGH_AS_0888. Taxonomy (NCBI): domain Bacteria; kingdom Bacillati; phylum Actinomycetota; class Actinomycetes; order Micrococcales; family Microbacteriaceae; genus Microbacterium; species Microbacterium sp. SORGH_AS_0888. The sequence continues at coordinate 709,754 of NZ_JAUTAZ010000001.1, read as the reverse complement.
GAAACCCCCGGAATTCCGGGGGTTTTTTGTTTCCTGATGGGAGTGCCGGTCGCCTCTCATGGGACATGTGGGGGACTTCGCGCGGCGATACCGATACGCTCGCGCTCATGCCGCGATGACCGTGCCTCGTCTTGTCGACGCTGCGAGCGTGCTCCCCGCTAAGGGAAGCAGTTGAAGTACCGATCTTGGCGATCGCATCGTCCGGGACGTGGCGGACTGCCGCGATGCGCAGTGCGAGCGGCGTGTAAAGCGGTCGCGATGCTTCCCGCTGGACCGTGGGTTCACGGGTTTCGGCCGAGACAGCTTCTTCCCTGGGAGGCAATCGATGACGGCGGTGCGGATCTGACGGTTGGGGGCGACGGTGGCCTGAACGTTCCCACATGAAACGCCCGGATTTCCGGGGCCTTTTGGCGTGCGACGGGCCTCGGGCACCATCCGGACGGCGCTGCCGCCGGTGCACAGGGAGCGCGTGTGGCGCGCTGTGCGTATCGCTCGACCTGCCGTTACGCGCGGTCAGGTCGGACGGCGGCGGCATCCGTCTGGAGTCCATGCACGGTCCCGCACCCCGTCCTGCGTGAGTGGTGCGGGACCGTCCGGTCGTGCTGCGTACGCTGGAAGGCATGGCACCCGTCCTCAACGTCTCGGCGTATCTGTTCACGCGCATCGACGAGCCGCACGAGCTGCGGCCGGTCCTGCGTGAACGGGCCCAGCTCGCCGGCCTGCTCGGAACGATCCTGCTCGCCGAGGAAGGCATCAACCTGTTCCTCGCGGGCGACGCGTCGGCCGTGCGCGGCTTCTTGGACACCCTGCGCGATGATGAGCGGTTCGCCGCCCTGACCGCGAAGGAGAGCTGGTCGGAGGTCGTGCCTTTCGGACGTCTGATCGTCAAGGTCAAACGCGAGATCATCCGCATGGACAGACCGGAGGTGCGACCCCAGGATGGACGCGCTCCTGCCGTCTCGCCCGCGACGCTGCGCCGTTGGCTCGACCGGGGACGCGACGACGAAGATCGTGAGATCGTCCTCGTCGACACGCGAAACGCCTTCGAGGTCGACTACGGCACCTTCGCGGGGGCGAAGGACTGGCGCATCGAACGATTCACCCAGTTCCCGGAGGCGGCGCTCGTGCACCGCGACGATCTCGCGGGCAAGACGGTCGTCAGCTTCTGCACCGGCGGCATCCGCTGCGAGAAGGCGGCCCTGTACCTGCGCGCCGAAGGACTCGACGCGTACCAGCTCGAGGGCGGGATCCTCGGCTGGTTCGCCGATCAGGGCGGCGCGCACTGGGAGGGCGACTGCTTCGTGTTCGATGAGCGCGAGTCCGTGGACGCGTCACTAGCGCCCCGCGTTGCCGGGAGTCTCCCCGCATGAGGACGTTGTCGGACGGCGGCATCCTGCGCCGCGCGCGTGCCGGCGACGAGTCCGGCATCCTCGCGTGCATCCAGGCCCTGGCCGACTACGAGCGGGAACCGGATGCCGTCGAGAACACGGTCGGTCTGCTCACCCAGACCCTGTTCGGCCCAGATCCGCGTGCTTTCGCCTTCGTCGTCGAGGGCGACCAGGAGATCCGCGCCATCGCGATCTGGTTCCTCACCTACTCGACATGGACCGGCCGCCACGGCATCTGGCTCGAGGACCTCTACGTGCACGAGCCGTACCGCGCACGCGGATACGGCGCCGCGCTGCTGTCCGCACTCGCGAACGAGTGCCTCGAGAACGGCTACGCCCGGCTGGAGTGGACCGTGCTCGACTGGAACGAGCCCGCGATCGGCTTCTACCGCGCCCTGGGAGCGGAGGCCATGGACGAGTGGACCACCCGTCGTGTGACCGGTGACGCGTTGGTCGCGCTCGCGGCCCGGTCGCGCTGAGGCGGACGCGGGGGTCAGCGTTGTCCACAGGGGGGTCAGACCGGCACGACCGGCCGTCGCCGCTGCGCTAGCCTGGCCCCTCGTTGCAAACTGTCTCCGACGCAAAGGTGTCCTCGTGTCTCGTCGTCTTCTCTCCGTCTCCGGTGCCGCTCTCGCGCTGATCGCCTCGCTCGCGCTGTCCTCGTGCTCGTCGCCCCAGGCATCGACGGCCCAGACGTCGTCGGAGTCGGCACCCGCGGCATCGCCGTCCGAGAGCGAGTCGAGTGCCGCGCAGGGGTCGACCGACGCCACCACGTACGCGAACGACGCGGATGCGTGCAGCGCAGCCTTCAAGGACATCACCGCGATCCAGTCCGACCTGTCGAGCGCGATGACCGGCGACCCCTCGACCGCCGTCGCCGCGCTCAAGAAGGTGAGCGGGCAGGTGTCTTCGATCGCCCAGGGCATGCAGAGCGCCGACAACAAGAGCGCGCTCGAGACCCTCGCGACCTTCTACTCGGACTACGCGAACGCGCTGGCTGCGAAGGACACCGCGAAGGTCAGCGCGCTGCAGACGGCGGTGACGACCGAGGGAGACCCGACGAACCTCGCCATCGGCCGTCTCGGCCAGTGCGTCGTGGGGAAGTAGTCGCCGCGATTCGCTCGCCGGCCGCGCTCGGATCGCGCCGGTATCAGGAACCAGCGCGCCGGCGTCGGTGACTGCGCAGCCCCAGCGGGCCGAAGACGAGCACGGGTATCAGCACGATCGCGAACAGCGGGAAGCCGACCGCGGTGATGGCGAGGACCGATCCGATGTCGAAGCCGACGGAGCCGGTCCGGCCGAGCCCGATGCTCCCGTTCATGAAGGTGTCGCCCGCGACGAGGAACTCCGCATCATACGTGTCGATCGCGGAGACGCACGTCACCGCGATCACGCCGGCGCGGGATGACTCGACCTGAAAGACCTGTTCGAATCCGGGGCGCGGCGTCATCCACCACAGGGTGTCGTCCCAACCGAGCGAACGACCTCGACGCACGTCGAGCACCGCGCCGTCCGCGTCCGTCGCCTCGCACCGGAGCAGCCCGAACGAGGCCGCGGCACCGGAGGCCCAGACACCGACACGCTCGCCCGCGGACGCGGTGACCTGCGATGTGCTGCCGAGCGACTGCGGCGTCGAGCGCTGGATCGAGGCGGCGACCGGGAGGACCCACAGCAGCCAGATGAGGACGGTGGCGATCAGGCACACCGGGATCAGGCACCAGAGCAGCTGGCGACGCGCCCGAAGGTGTTCCGGCAAGGCGGGCCCGGCGTGATCCCGCCGGTCGGGCTCCGACGCTGTGTGCATCCTCGAAGTCTAGGAAGCCCACTCAGTGCAGCGCGAGCGGCACGACGGCCAGTGCCACGGTCAGCGGGGCGACGACGAGACCCAGCAGGACGTATCGACGCCAGGGGACGTCGACCTCGACCGCGTGCAGCCGCGCGTGCCAGAGCAGGGTCGCCAACGATGCCCAGGGCGTGATGAGCGGGCCCGCGTTCACACCGACGAGAAGAGCAGCGAGGCGCGCGGGGGAGCCCGCGACCGACTCGAGAGCGAGGTACGCCGGAAGGTTGTTGACGGCATTGGCGCCGAGCATCCCGACGCCGGCGACCTGCCAGAGTGCGACGAGGTCGTCGCCGGTGCCCGCGAGCACACCGAGCACCGCACCCGAGCCGAGCGCCTCGAGCACGCCGACCGCGAGGAACAGGCCGGAGGCGAACACCACCAGCTGCCAGGGCACCAGCCGCGGGCGAAGGGACGACGGCGAACGCCAGGCGAAGAGCGCGACCATCACCGCCATCGCCGCGACCGCGGGGATCCATGGCTCGACCCCCGAGACGAAGAACGGCAGCACCGCCACCACGACGACCGCCGCACACCGCAGCAGCACGACATCCGACACGGTGGGATCCGGGGCGGGTGAGAACCTGCCCCGCAGGTCCCGGCGATGCACGAGCCACAGGAGCACCACCGTCACGACGATCGCGACGAGCGCGGAGGGGCCGAGGAGAAGGACGAACTCCCCGGGTGTCGGCGATCCGAGCGTATGGACGGCAAGCAGGTTGGTGAGGTTGGACACCGGAAGCACGAGCGACGCCGTGTTGGCCAGCCACACCGTCGCGAACGCGAACGGCAGCGGCGGCAGCCGGTGCGCGCGGGCGACGGCCACGACCACGGGCGTCAGGAGCACCGCCGTCGTGTCCAGCGAGAGGAAGGCCGTCACGACGATCGCGAGCAGCACCGAGAGCGACCACAGCACCCACACACGCCCGCGTGCGAGGCGGGCCAGGCGAGCGGCAGCGGCGTCGAACACGCCGGCCGCCGCCGCCAGCTCGGCGACGATCGTGATCGCGACGACGAAGAGCAGTATGGGCCACACCCGGTCGGCGACCTCGAGCGCGGCGTCGACCGGCAACACCCCGGTCGCCACCCCGGCGACACCCGCGAGGAGCAGAACGGCGCCGATGATCGCGAGCTTCACCGCTCTATCCTGCCGTCTCCGCGGGCTCGGGTTCGCCGGGCGGGGCACGCGAGTAGAATCTCCGCATGCGTCTCCGACACCGTGCCCCCGCGACTCGCGGCATTCCGGCGCGGCTCGTCACGTGCGGCACGCGAACGCTTCGGGCCTGAGCGGGCAGGACGTGTCATGCGTCCGAAGCTGAGCACCCCCGGCGGCGCACTCGCGCCCCGGTAGCCTTGACCGACAGCATTCCTCTGGAGATCTCTCGTGACCGACGTCGTTTCCCCTGCCGTCTCGTTCCCTGCCGACGGCTTCGCCCTCTTCCCCGACCGCTCCGTCGTCGCCCTCCGCGTCAACGGCGAGCTGAAGGACCTCGCGACGGTGGTCGAGGCCTCGGATGCGGTCGAGCCGGTGACCGTCGACAGCCCCGACGGCCTCAGCATCCTCCGCCACTCGACCGCGCACGTCATGGCGCAGGCCGTGCAGCGCATCAAGCCGCAGACGACCCTCGGCATCGGTCCGCCCATCACCGACGGCTTCTACTTCGACTTCGGCAACGTGGACCCGTTCACCCCCGAGGACCTCAAGGCGATCAAGAAGGAGATGGAGCGGATCGTCCGCGAGAACCAGCGCTTCGTGCGCCGGGTCGTCGACGAGACCGAGGCGCGCGAGCTGATGGCGGGCGAGCCGTTCAAGCTCGAGCTGATCGGGCTGGCCGGCGGTCCGGGCTCCGGGGCCGGCGCGGCCGAGGGCGCGTCCGCCGAGATCGGCGGCGCCGAGCTCACCGTCTACGAGAACGTCAACCGCGAGGGAGAGGTCGTCTGGCGCGACCTCTGCCGTGGTCCGCACGTGCCCGGCACCCGCCACGTCGGCAACGGCTGGGACCTCACCCGGGTTGCGGGCGCCTATTGGCGCGGCAGCGAGAAGAACCCTCAGCTGCAGCGCATCTACGGCACCGCCTGGCCGACCAAGGACGAGCTGCGCGCATACCAGCAGCGCTTGGAGGAAGCCGCCAAACGCGACCACCGCAAGCTCGGCAAGGAGCTCGACCTCTTCTCGTTCCCGGACGAGATCGGTCCGGGCCTCAGCGTGTTCCACCCCAAGGGCGGCATCATCCGATACGAGATCGAGCGCTACATGCGCGAGCGGCTGCTCAGCAACGGCTACGAGGTCGTCAACACCCCCCACATCACCAAGGGCGACCTGTTCATGACCAGCGGCCACCTGCAGTGGTACGCCGACGGCATGTACCCGCCGATGGTGCTCGACGAGGTGGTGGATGCCGACGGGCACGTGAGCCGCGAGGGCCAGGAGTACTACCTCAAGCCCATGAACTGCCCGTTCCACAACCTGATCTTCCGCTCGCGGGGACGCTCCTACCGCGAGCTGCCGTTGCGGCTGAGCGAGTTCGGCTCCGTCTACCGCTACGAGAAGAGCGGCACCCTCTCGGGCCTGACCCGTGTGCGCGGCATGACCCAGGACGACACCCACATCTACGTCACGGCCGACCAGGTCAAGGGCGAGCTCACCCACAGCCTCGACTTCGTCCTGGCCACCCTCCGCGACTACGGCCTGAACGACTTCTACCTCGAGCTGTCGACGAAGGAGGAGGGCAACCCGAAGTTCATCGGCGCCGACGAGCTGTGGATCGAGGCGACCGAGACGCTGCGCGAGGTCGCCGAGGCCTCGGGGCTCGAGCTCGTGCCGGACCCGGGTGGCGCGGCGTTCTACGGCCCGAAGATCTCGGTGCAGGCGCGCGACGCGATCGGGCGCACCTGGCAGATGTCGACGATCCAGCTCGACTTCAACCAGCCCGAGCGCTTCGAGCTGGAGTACACGGGCCCGGACGGCGAGAAGCACCGCCCGGTCATGATCCACCGCGCGCTGTTCGGCTCGATCGAGCGTTTCTTCGCCATCCTGCTCGAGCACTACGCCGGCGCGTTCCCGGTCTGGCTGGCGCCCGTGCAGGTCGTCGGCATCCCGGTCGCGGACGAGTTCTCGCCCTACCTCGACGACATCGTGGCGCGACTGCGGGCCGCGGGCGTGCGCGCCGAGGTGGACCACTCCGACGACCGCATGCCGAAGAAGATCCGCACCCACACCACGCAGAAGGTGCCGCTCCAGCTGATCGCGGGGGAGCAGGACCGCTCCGCCGGGACCGTCTCGTTCCGGTTCCGCGACGGCACCCAGACCAACGGCATCCCCGTCGACGAGGCGATCCAGAAGATCGTGGCCGCGATCTCCGGCAAGCTGCTCGTCGACACGGCGGAGGACCTGGCGTGAGCGTGGGGGACGCCGGCGCCGACGCGGGCCTCGAAGCGGCGGCGTCGTTCGCCGGCGTCCCCGACGCCTTCCAGCGGCTGTGGACGCCGCACCGGATGGCGTACATCAACACGGGCGCGGAAGCGCTGCGGGGGTCGGGATGCCCGTTCTGCGCCGCTCCGCAGAAGTCGGATCCCGATGGGCTCATCGTCCACCGCGGCACGACCTCCTTTGTGCTGCTGAACCTCTTCCCGTACAACTCGGGGCACCTGCTGGTCTGCCCCTACCGGCACATCGCAACATACGACCAGGCCACACCGGAGGAGGTCGCCGAGATCGGCGTCCTGACGCAGACCGGGATGCGGGTGCTGCGTGAGGTGTCGCGCTGCGACGGATTCAACATCGGGATGAATCAGGGCGCGGTGGCGGGTGCCGGGGTGGACGAGCACCTCCACCAGCACATCGTGCCGCGCTGGGCGTCGGACGCCAACTTCTTCCCCATCATCGCTCGCACGAAGGCATTGCCGCAGCTGCTCGGCGAGGTGCGGGTGGCGGTCGCGGAGGCCTGGCCCGCCTGAGCGGCCGCCGGTTCGCGTCGGCGACCGCGGGAACGGTGCCCGGGCTCAGCGCACCTGGGTGACCGAGAACTGCATCCGCGGGTGCGCATAGAACTCCTGCGACTCGACCAGCTGCAGTTCGCGCTGCCCCGACTCGTGCGTCGTGCGCAGCAGGTCGAACACGCTCGAGACGGTCTTCGCGAGAGCGTCCGCGGCATCCCCGCTCGCGCGGAGATGAGCCGTGAACAGCGCCGCCGTGACGTCCCCCGAGCCGTTGGCCTTCATGGGGATGCGGGGCGTCTGGACGATCCAGGCGCCGTCGTCCGTCACGGCGAGCATCTCGATCGTGCCCTCGGGGGCGTCCGGCCGTTCGACGGAGGTGACGAGCACGGTCCGCGGGCCCATCTCCCGCGCCGCATCCGCCGAGGCGAGCGTCGAGTCGAGGTCTCCGGGCTCGGTCCCGGTCAGGAACCCCAGCTCGAACTGGTTGGGGGTGATGATGTCCGCCGCCGGCACCACGCGCTCGCGGAGCAGGATCGGGATGGCCGGTGCGACGAAGCAGCCGCTCTTGGCGTTGCCCATGACGGGGTCGCAGGCATACACGGCGGATGGGTTCGCGGCCTTCACGCGTGCGACCGCGTCGAGGATCACATCCGCGATGCCCTCGCCGCCCTGGTATCCGCTGAGGACCACGTCGATCTCGCCGAGCACGCCGCGCTCCTCGACGCCGGTGATGACGTCGCGGACGTCGTCGGGCGAGATGAGCGGACCTCGCCAGGCGCCGTAGCCGGTGTGGTTGGAGAACGTGACCGTGTACACCGGCAGCACCTCGACGCCGATGCGCTGAAGCGGGAACACGGCCGCGGAGTTGCCGACATGTCCGTAGGCGACGGCGGACTGGATCGAGAGGATCTTCACGGGTGCATTCCTGCTTTCATGGGACGGGCCGCCGCCACGGCGGCTGCGAGGTCGGACGCGAGGCGAGCGGCCTCGGCATCCGTGAGGTCGTGGACGGTCAGGCGTAGGCACTCGGATGCGGACGCGTCGGCGAGCACGAACTCGTCGCCGGGGCGCGCGAGCCACCCGCGGCGCATCAGCTGCTCGCACACGGGCCCGCGCGGCGACGCCGAGCGGCACCCACAGGCTGAGCCCGTCGCCGCCGGTCACCCGCACCCCGGCATCCTGCAGCAGCGCGACGACGTGCGCGTTGCGCCGAGCGTAGTGGCTGCCGGCGCGGCGGATGCCGGCCTGCACCGAGGCGTCCTCGAGCAGGGCGAGCGCGAGCCGCTGCAGCAGGTGGCTGACCCAGGTGGTGCCCGGGCTCAGCCGGAGCGCCAGCCGGGCCGCCGTCTCCGGGTCCGAGGCGGTCATCGCCAGGCACATGTCCGGACCCAGGAACTTCGACACCGACCGGATGAGCGCCCAGCGTCGGTGCCCGGGTCCGACGAGCGAGTGGTACGGCCGCTGCGAGAGCAGCGAGAAGTGGTCGTCTTCGATGATCAGCACGTACGGGTGCTCCGCGAGCACACGCCGGAGCGCCGCGGCGCGATCCTCCGACAGGCTCGCACCCGTGGGGTTCTGGGCGCGCGGCGTGCACACGATCGCGCGGACCCCCGCCTCCAACGCAGATCGGAGCCCGTCGACCGTCATGCCCTCGTCGTCCACGGGCACCGGCACCGCGCGATACCCGCCGAGACGCACGATGTTCATCGTCGACAGGAAGCAGGGGTCCTCGACGGCGATCGCGTCGTCGCGCGCCAGCGCCTGCCCGAGCAGGCGTTCGATCGCGTCGGACGCGCCGCCGGTGATCGTGAGACGCAGCTCGAGCGCGTCGTCCACCGCCTCGCGCATCCACTCCGTCGCCCAGGCGTCGAGTCCGGGATCGATGACCGGCTCGCCGTACAGCACCGGTCGGCCCACCACGCGGGCGAGTGCCTTCGTCGGGTCGGGGATGAGGGCGGGATCGGGGTTCCCGGTTCCTATGTCGCGCAGCACGGTGCCGACCGCGAAGCCCTCCTGCGCGACAGGGGCGGCGCCCGCGACGAGCGTCCCGCCGCGCCCGCGGGTGACGACCGTGCCCGCCTGCGCGAGCTGTCGATAGGCGGCGACGACCGTGTTGCGGTTGACGCCCAGGCGCTCCGCGAGCGCGCGCACGGGCGGCAGGGCGTCGCCGGGGGAGAGGAGCCCCCGCTCGACGAGCCCTCGGACGCTGTCTGCGATCTCCAGCGCCGTGGCTCCCGTGATCGCCGGCGCCGGGTCGGTGAGTGTCATCCCGTGAAGTCTACGTCGTGGGACATGCTACGTTTTGGCCTAGGCCAAGAAGAAGGGTTTCCTGTGACCACTCCCACCACCGGTTCCTCCCGCGTCAAGCGCGGACTCGCGGAGATGCTGAAGGGGGGCGTCATCATGGACGTCGTCACCCCCGAGCAGGCGAAGATCGCGGAGGACGCCGGCGCCGTCGCCGTGATGGCGCTCGAACGCGTGCCCGCCGACATCCGGGCGCAGGGCGGCGTGTCGCGGATGAGCGATCCGGACATGATCGACGGCATCATCGAGGCGGTCTCGATCCCCGTGATGGCGAAGGCCCGCATCGGCCACTTCGTCGAGGCCCAGGTGCTGCAGGAGCTGGGCGTCGACTACATCGACGAGTCGGAGGTCCTCTCGCCCGCCGACTACGTGAACCACATCGACAAATGGGGCTTCACGGTGCCCTTCGTCTGCGGCGCGACCAACCTGGGCGAAGCCCTCCGCCGCATCACGGAGGGTGCGGCCATGATCCGCTCGAAGGGTGAGGCCGGCACCGGAGACGTGTCCGAGGCGATGAAGCACATCCGGAAGATCCGCGGCGAGATCGCGGCGCTCTCCTCGCTCTCGAAGGACGAGCTCTACGTGGCGGCCAAGGAGCTGCAGGCCCCCTACGAGCTGGTGGCGGAGGTCGCGGAGTCCGGCTCCCTCCCCGTCGTGCTCTTCGTCGCCGGCGGTGTCGCCACCCCGGCGGACGCGGCCATGATGATGCAGCTCGGCGCCGACGGCGTGTTCGTGGGCTCCGGCATCTTCAAGAGCGGCGACCCCGCCGCGCGGGCGGCCGCGATCGTCAAGGCGACCACGTTCTTCGACGACCCGAAGGTCATCGCCGACGTCTCCCGCGGGCTCGGCGAGGCGATGGTCGGCATCAACGTCGCCGATCTCCCGGCACCGCACCGGCTTGCCGAGCGTGGCTGGTAGCCCCGCGCGCGTCGGCGTCCTCGCCCTGCAGGGCGATGTGCGGGAGCACGTGCGGGTCCTCTCCGGCCTCGGAGCGGACCCGGTGCTGGTGCGGCGTCCCGAAGAGCTCGCCGCGGTGAGCGGGCTCGTGCTCCCCGGAGGGGAGTCGAGCGTCATCGACAAGCTGTCGCGATCGTTCGGGATGCGGGAGCCGATCCGTCAGGCGATCGCGGACGGGATGCCGATGTACGGCACGTGCGCCGGACTCATCCTGCTCGCGGACCGCATCGAGAACCCCATCGCCGGCCAGCTGAGCTTCGGCGGGCTGGATGTCACGGTCCGCCGCAACGCCTTCGGCAGCCAAGCCGACTCGTTCGAGACCGCGCTCGCCGTCGTCGGGTTCGACGAACCCGCCCACGCGACCTTCATCCGCGCTCCGCTCGTGGTCCAGGTCGGGGATCGTGCCCAGCCCCTCGCGGAGCTCCCGGACGGCGGCGTCGTGGCGGTGCGGCAGGGCGTGCTGCTCGGGACGGCGTTCCACCCCGAGGTCGCGGGCGACATCCGCTTCCACCGGCTGTTCCTGGACACCGTGCAGGAACAGCGGCGGTGACCGCATGGGTGGCGCTCCTGCGGGGCGTCAACGTCAACGGCATCACGATCCGGAACACCGACCTCGCGCTCCTGTTCACCGACCTCGGGCTCGCCTCGGTGACACCCGTGCTCGCCAGCGGCAATGTCCGATTCCGCACGGCCGACCCGCCCGAGGCCGCCGACGACGAGCGGCGGGGGCTGAAGACCCGGATCGAGAACGCGCTGCGCGAGCGCTTCGCCTACGAGGCCTGGATCGTCCTCGTGACCCTGGCGGAACTGCGCAGCGTCGTCGAGGGCTTCCCGTTCGACCGCGAGGATGCGTCCCGGCAGCCCTACGTCGTCTTCTGCGGCGACGGTGACGCCCTCGCCGAGCTGACGGCCGCCGCGGACGGCCTCGACCCCGCCGAGGACCCGCTGCGTGCGGCATCCGGCGTCCTCTACTGGAACCCGGAGAAGGGGCGCACGCCGGACACGCCGTTCGGCAGGATCCTCGGCAGGGCGCGGTGGAAGGCCACCACGACGACGCGCAACCTGCGCACCCTCGCGAAGATCCTGACCGCCTCCTGAGTAAACTGGCTCCCATGTCCGGACACTCCAAGTGGGCCACGACCAAGCACAAGAAGGCCGTCATCGACGCCCGCCGTGCCAAGTCGTGGGCCAAGCTCATCAAGAACATCGAGGTCGCCGCCAAGCTCGGCGGTGCCGACCTCCAGGGCAACCCGACCCTGTTCGACGCGGTCCTGAAGGCGAAGAAGACCTCGGTCCCCAAAGACAACATCGACCGTGCGATCAAGCGCGGCGCCGGCATCGGCGGCGAGTCGGTCGAGTACTCGTCGATCATGTACGAGGGCTACGGCCCCAGCGGCGTGGCGCTCATGATCGAGTGTCTGACCGACAACAAGAACCGCGCCGCCGCTGAGGTGCGCACCGCCCTCAGCCGCAACGGCGGAACGCTCGCCGATCCCGGCAGCGTCGCATACAACTTCACCCGCAAGGGCGTCATCGTCGTCTCCGACGAGGGCACCACCGAGGACGACGTCATGATGGCGGCCCTGGAGGCCGGCGCCGAAGAGGTCGAGCCGCACGCGCAGGGCTTCGAGCTCGTCACCGACGCCAGCGATCTGGTGAAGGTGCGCACGGCGCTGACGGACGCGGGAATCGAGTACGAGTCGGCGGACGTCGAGTTCGTTCCCAACCTCAAGGTCGAGGTCGACGCCGAGACCGCGCGCAAGGTCTTCCGCCTCATCGACGCGCTCGAGGACAGCGACGACGTGCAGAACGTCTTCAGCAACTTCGACCTGACGCCCGAGGTGCAGGCCGAGCTCGAGAACGACGAGTAGGCGCGTCCTGCGCGCCGGGATGCGGGCCCACGCGTAGCGTGGGGGAGTGTCCTCTCCGCTGCGCGTGATCGGCATCGACCCGGGTCTCACCCGGTGCGGTGTCGGCGTGGTCGACGTGCGCGCGGATCGATCCGCGTCCCTCGTGCACGTGGGCGTCGTGCGGTCCTCGCCCGACGCGCCCATCGCGGAGCGTCTGCGGGTCATCGCCGCGGGGATCCGCGAGGCCGTCGTGACGTACGAGCCTCACGTGATGGCGGTGGAGCGCGTCTTCGCCCAGCACAACCGCAACACCGTGATGGGCACGGCGCAGGCGAGCGGCGTCGCGCTCCTGATCGCCGCCGAGCATGGGCTGGATGCTGAGACGCACACGCCGAGCGAGGTCAAGGCCGCGATCACCGGCTACGGCTCGGCCGACAAGCTGCAGGTGCAGACGATGGTGGCCCGCGTGCTGCGTCTGCCCGATCTGCCTCAGCCCGCGGATGCGGCGGACGCGCTCGCGCTCGCGCTGTGCCACGCCTGGCGGAGCGACCCGCGCCAGAAGGTCGGCGAGACCGGTCGGCTCACGCCCGCGCAGCGCGCGTGGCGGGACGCCGAGCGCGCCATCCGCCGCTGAGCGGTGCGCGTGTCGATCGAACATATCTGCGAACGCCCGGATAGGCTCGTGCCATGATCGCCTCCCTCCGCGGCACGGTCTCGTACACCGCCGCCGACTCCGTCGTCCTCGAGGTCGCCGGCGTCGGCTATCTCGTCGCCGTGACGCCCGAGGTCGTCCGCACCGCGCATCTCGGCGACGAGCTCCACCTGCACACGACCCTCATCGTGCGCGACGACTCGCTCTCGCTCGTCGGCTTCCCCACGCGTGAGGAGCTCGCGGTGTTCTCGGCTCTCGTCGCGGTGAGCGGCGTCGGGCCGAAGTCGGCGCTGGGGGTGCTCGCAGCCCTCACGGTGCCCCAGATCGCCGACGCCGTCGCACAGGAGGACGACGCGCCGTTCCGCCGGGTGTCCGGCATCGGCCCCAAGACGGCCAAGCTCATCGTGGTCCAGCTCGCGGGCCGGCTCGCGGTGGCCCCGGCCGGCGGCAACGCGGCCGCGGAGGCTCCCGCGCAGCTCGACGGCCAGGTCGTGCAGGCGCTGGTCGGTCTCGGGTGGCCAGAGCGTGTCGCGGCCGATGCGGTCGCCGCGGTCGCCGAGGGCGCGCCCGACGCGGAGCGCACTGTGAGCGGGCTGCTCCGCCGTGCGCTCGCGCACCTCGGCCCGGCCAAGGCGGGAGCCGGCCGTGGATGAGCTGCGCGACGGTCGCGCGCTCGACGAGTCCGAGCTGGCGATCGAAGGGGCGCTGCGTCCGTCCTCGCTCGGCGAGTTCATCGGGCAGCAGAAGGTCCGCGGTCAGCTGCAGCTGCTGCTGGACGCCGCCAGGATGCAGCAGCGCTCACCCGATCACATCCTCCTGTCCGGGCCCCCCGGGCTCGGCAAGACGACCCTCGCGATGATCGTCGCCCACGAGAGCGCCCGGCCGCTGCGCCTGTCCAGCGGGCCCGCCATCCAGCACGCGGGCGACCTGGCGGCGCTCCTGTCGAGCCTCACGCCGGGCGAGGTCCTCTTCATCGACGAGGTGCACCGCATGGCGCGGTCGGCGGAGGAGATGCTCTACCTCGCGATGGAGGACTTCCGGATCGACATCATGGTCGGGAAGGGCGCGGGGGCCACCAGCATCCCGCTCGATCTCGCCCCGTTCACGCTCGTCGGGGCGACGACCCGATCCGGGCTGCTTCCCAACCCGCTGCGCGATCGTTTCGGCTTCACGGCTCACCTCGAGTACTACGAGCCGGCGGAGCTGCAGCGGGTGATCTCGCGTTCCGCCGCGATGCTGGGCGTCGAGCTCCCGCCGGAGGCGGAGGCCGAGATCGCCCGTCGTTCCCGTGGAACGCCCCGTATCGCGAACCGGCTCCTGCGCCGTGTCCGCGACTACCTGCTGGTGCATCCGGCGCCCCCCGGCGGTGTGCTCGCGGCCGTGGACGCCGCCCTGGAGCTGTACGACGTCGATCCGATCGGGCTGGACCGGCTCGACCGCGCCGTGCTCGACATGCTCGTCCGGCGGTTCCGTGGCGGGCCGGTCGGACTCGGCACGCTCTCGGTCGCCGTGGGCGAAGAGGCCGACACGATCGAGTCGGTCGTGGAGCCCTATCTGGTCCGCATCGGGATGATGGGACGCACACCACGGGGCCGGGTGGCGACCCCGGAGGCCTACGCGCACCTGGGGATGCCGCACCCCGACGGGGCGCTGAGGCTCGATGACCTATAATCGCAGGAGGCTTTCGCCGCTTTCCATCTGATCGGTAGCGCTCCGCTGCGCGCCGCACCCGAAAGGTCCCGCGCACTCCATGGACTTCGCAAACTTCTTCGCCAACTATGGCCTGATCATCCTGTTGGTCGTGCTCCTCGGGTTCATGTTCTGGAGCTCGCGCCGCCGCATGCAGAAGACCAAGGCCGAGCAGGAGCAGAAGGCGCGCGAGACGGTCCCGGGCGCCGAGGTGCTGCTCCAGGGCGGCCTGTACGGCACGATCGTGTCCTTCGACCCGGACAACCTCGACCAGCCCGCCGTCGTGCAGGTCGCGCCCGGTGTCGAGATCCGCGTGCACAGCCAGGCGATCCTCCGCGTCGTGAACCCCGCCGAGGGGGTCGTGACGGAGGACGAGTTCATCGAGGCGGAGGCCTCGGAGGCGGAGTACATCGCGGGTGTCGCCGACGGCGACATCACCTCGATCAGCGACGACAAGAAGAGCGCGCGCAAGGACGACGAGCCGGAGGACCCGGCCAAGCCGGGCGCCTGAGCCCCTCTCCACTCGACAAGAAAGCTGAGTGTCCGTGGCGACATCGAGCCCCGTCCGCCATGCCTGGCGCGCACTGATCGGCCTGTTGGCGATCGTCGCGGTGCTGGCGGGAGTCAACGCCCTCGGCGTCTACGTCTTCCAGAAGAGCTCGTGGGTCCCCGAGCTCGCCCTCGACCTGCAGGGCGGAACGCAGATCATCCTCGCCGCGCAGACGCCCGACGGCGCCAGCCCCAGCAGCGAGCAGATGAACCAGGCGGTCACGATCATCCGTCAGCGCATCGACGCCTCCGGCGTCGGTGAGGCCTCCGTCACGACGGAGGGCGGACGCAACATCGTCGTCCAGATCCCGGGCGAGGCCGACGAGCAGACCCGTCAGCGCATCGAGGCCTCGGCGCAGCTGCAGCTGCGCGCGGTCCTGTTCTCGTCGCAGGAGGTCTCGGGTGCGCAGATCGGCGCCGACGGCTCTCCGACGCCCTACCCGACTCCCGATCCGTCTCTCCAGTCGACCCCCACGATCAGCCCGACGGACGGCAGCGACCCGAACTGGATCACGCCGGAGCTGTACGCCCGCTTCCAGGCCTACAACTGCTCCGACCCCAACAACACCCCCGCCACGCAGCCCGCGGACCAGCCGCTCATCACGTGTGAGGCCGACGGCTCCGTCAAGTACATCCTCGGACCGGTCGAGATCGACGGCTCGTCGATCACCGACGCGAGCGCGGGCCTGAACAGCCAGAACAACCAGTGGGTCATCAACATCGTGTTCGATGCCAAGGGCACCGCGGCGTTCACCGAGATCAGCCAGCGGCTCTACCCGCTGCAGGCGCCCCGCAACCAGTTCGCCTTCGTCCTCGACGGATCGGTGCTCTCGGCCCCGTCGATGAACGCGATCATCACGGACGGCAAGCCGCAGATCTCCGGCTCGTTCACCCAGGAGAGCAGCAAGACGCTGGCCGACCAGCTCAAGTACGGCGCACTGCCGCTGAGCTTCTCGGTGCAGAGCTCCGACACCATCTCGGCGACGCTCGGGTCGCAGCAGCTCCAGATCGGTCTGATCACGGGGCTCATCGGTCTGGCGCTCGTCGCGATCTACTCCCTC
Source organism: Microbacterium sp. SORGH_AS_0888 (assembly GCF_030818905.1). Classification (NCBI taxonomy): domain Bacteria; kingdom Bacillati; phylum Actinomycetota; class Actinomycetes; order Micrococcales; family Microbacteriaceae; genus Microbacterium; species Microbacterium sp. SORGH_AS_0888. Next base: position 693,525 of record NZ_JAUTAZ010000001.1, on the reverse strand, counting down.
GCCGTCTACCGCGCTCTTGGATCCGTCATCATCGCCTCGCTCGGCGTCATGGGCGTGCTGACCTATCTCATGCTCTGCATCCTCGCCTGGCGCATGGGCTTCCGTCTCTCGCTGGCAGGTGTCGCGGGTCTGATCGTCACGATCGGGTTCACCGCCGACTCGTTCATCGTCTACTTCGAGCGCATCAGGGACGAGCTGCGCGACGGCAAGAGCATCACGGCCGCCGTCGAGGACGGATGGGGTCGGGCCAAGCGCACGATCTACATCTCCAAGTCGATCAACGTGCTCGCCGCGGTCGTGCTGTACATCCTCGCCGACGCCACCGTGAAGGGCTTCGCGTTCACGCTCGGCTTGACGACGGCGATCGACGTGCTGATCTTCATCCTGTTCACGCACCCCGTCATGCAGCTCCTCGTCCGCACGCGGTTCTTCGGCTCCGGTCACAAGCTCTCCGGCCTCGATCCGGAAGCCCTCGGTGCCGTCTACCGCGGTCGCGCCCAGTTCCGCGCTCCGCAGGCCGTCTCCGGACGTGTGGCCAAGTCGCGCGGCGAGGCCGACCGCCGACAGACGATCGCCGAACGCAAGAAGGCGGCCGAGGCGGCCGCATCCAGTACCGGGACGACCGGATCGAAGGGCGGCGACGACTGATGCGCAGCATGAATCAGCTCGGAAACGACCTGTACACCGGCAAGACCTCGTTCCCGTTCGTCGGACGTCGGCGGCTCTGGTTCATCATCGCGGCCGTGCTCGTGCTCGGTGCCGTGCTGGTGCCGTTCATCAAGCCCGTGCAGCTCTCGATCGAGTTCACCGGCGGCTCGCAGTTCACCGTGACGGGTCTCAGCAACCCCGACCAGAGCACGGCGACGACGGCCGTGCAGTCGGTCGTCGCGGGCACCTCCGTCAAGGTCGCCACGGTCGGCGACAGCGGCGTTCGGGTGGAGACCGACCAGATGAGCAACGAGGACACCCTCGCGGTGCGCTCGGCGCTCGCCCAGGCGTACGGCGTGAGCGAGAGCGAGGTGACCTCGTCCTTCATCGGACCGACCTGGGGCGCCGACGTCACCCGTCAGTCGCTGTGGGGTCTGGTGATCTTCCTCGCGCTGACGTTCCTCATCCTCGGCCTGTACTTCCGCACCTGGAAGATGTCCGCCGCAGCGATCATCGGCGTCATCGACGTGCTCGTGATCACGGTCGGCGTCTATGCGCTGTGCGGCTTCCCGATCTCACCGGCCGCCGTCATCGGCTTCCTGACGATCCTCGCCTACTCGCTCTACGACACCACGGTCGTGTTCGACAAGATCCGCGAGAACACGCGTGAGGACGGCGAGCTCGCGAGCCGGACGTTCGGCGAGTCGGTCAACCTCGCGGTCAACCAGACCCTGATCCGCTCGATCAACACGACCGTCGTGGCCATCCTGCCCACGGGTGCGATCCTGTTCATCGGCGCGTTCTGGCTGGGCGCGCAGACCCTCACCGACATCTCGCTGTCGATCTTCGTGGGAACGATCGTCGCGGCCTACTCGACGCTGTTCGTGGCCGCACCGCTCTACTCCCTCTTCCGTGAGGGCGAGAAGAAGGTGCGTCTCCGCGACACCCGGGTGCTCGCCGCGCGCGAGAAGGCCGGGACGCCGGCCTGAGCCGGCGCGCGCCCGGGGGACCCGTGGGGAATAGGATGGGACGATCCGCGGGGAGGTGGTGACAGGACGATGACCGAGACCGCACCCGCGGCAGCCCAGACCTCATCGCTGCGCCGCCTCGTTCCCCGCATCTTCTCGCGCGCCGCGCGGGTCGACGACATCGACCAGCTCATCCGCGCCGTGCGCACGCACCATCCGCGCGGCGACCTCTCCATCATCGAGCGTGCCTACGCGGTTGCCGAGAAAGCGCACCGTGGGCAGAAGCGACAGAGCGGCGAGCCGTACATCACGCACCCGCTGGCGGTCGCGCAGATCCTCGCCGACCTCGGCCTCGGGCCGAAGGCGATCGCGGCGGCGCTCCTCCACGACACGGTCGAGGACACCGGCTACGAGCTGTCGGCGCTGAGCGCCGAGTTCGGCGACGAGGTCGCGATGCTCGTCGACGGGGTCACCAAGCTCGACAAGGTCAAGTACGGCGACGCGGCCCAGGCCGAGACGGTGCGCAAGATGATCGTCGCGATGAGCCGCGACATCCGCGTTCTCGTCATCAAGCTCGCCGATCGGCTGCACAACGCGCGCACCTGGGGCTTCGTTCCGCCGGAGAAGGCCGCAAAGAAGGCCACCGAGACGCTCGAGATCTACGCGCCGCTCGCGCACCGGCTGGGGATCCAGGCGATCAAGTCCGAGCTCGAGGACCTCTCGTTCGCCGTGCTGCATCCCAAGCTCTATGCGGAGATCGAGAGCCTCGTCAAGCAGCGCACACCGCAGCGCGAGGAGTACGTCCAGAACGTCATCGACGCGGTCGACGCCGACCTGCGCGAGCTGCGCATCCGCGGCCGTGTCGTCGGCCGCCCGAAGCAGCTGTACTCCGTCTACCAGAAGATGGTGGTCCGGGGGCGCGAGTTCGATGACATCTACGACCTCATCGGCATCCGGGTGATCGTCGCGACGGTGCGCGACTGCTACGCCGTTCTCGGATCGATCCACGCCCGCTGGACTCCGCTCCCCGGGCGTTTCAAGGACTACATCGCGACGCCGAAGTTCAACCTCTACCAGTCGCTGCACACGACCGTCATCGGACCGCACGGACGCACGGTCGAGATCCAGATCCGTACGAACGAGATGCATCAGCAGGCCGAGTACGGTGTGGCGGCGCACTGGAAGTACAAGGAGCGGATGGCGGGCGGCAAGACCGACCCCAAGGCCGCTGACGCCGACATGGTCTGGCTCGCGCACATCTCCGACTGGCAGGCCGAGACGGCGGACCCGGGGGAGTTCCTCGACGCGCTGCGCTTCGAGATCGGCGCCAAAGAGGTCTACGTGTTCACGCCGAAGGGGCGGGTGATCGGACTTCCGGCCGGTGCGACCCCGGTCGACTTCGCGTACGCCGTGCACACCGAGATCGGGCACCGCACGATGGGGGCGAAGGTCAACGGACGCCTCGTGCCCCTGGAGTCGGAGCTGCACTCGGGCGACGTGGTCGAGGTGTTCACCTCGAAGAACCCCGACGCCGGGCCCAGCCAGGACTGGCTCGGCTTCGTCAAGAGCACTCGTGCCCGCAACAAGATCCGCGGCTGGTTCACGAAGGAACGCCGTGAGGAGGCGATCGAGCAGGGCAAGGAGTCCATCGCCCGTGCGATGCGTCGCCAGAACCTTCCGCTGCAGCGCCTCATGAGCCAGGACTCGTTCGCCGAGGTCGCGCAGCAGCTGCGGTACGAGGACGTCTCGGCCCTGTACGCCGCCGTCGGCGAGGGACACGTCTCGACCCAGTCCGTGCTCGAGAAGGTGACGGCGCTCGTCGCCGCGAACGACACCAACACCGGGCCGATCGACCTGCCGCACATCGGGCGGGGTCGGGCGCCGCGCGACGGCGACTCGGGCGTGCTGGTGCGGGGTGCTCCCGACATCCTCGTCAAGCTCGCCAAGTGCTGCACGCCGGTCCCGGGGGACGAGATCATCGGCTTCGTGACCCGCGGCAGCGGCGTCTCGGTGCACCGGACGGACTGCACGAACGTGAAGTCGCTCATGGCTGATCCCGAGCGGATGATCGACGTGGAGTGGGCGCCGACCACCAAGAGCGTGTTCCTGGTGCAGATCCAGGTCGAGGCGCTGGACCGGTCGGGACTGCTCAGCGACATCACCCGTGTGCTCAGCGAGCACCACGTGAACATCCTCTCGGCCAGTGTGCAGACGACCAACGACCGCCTCGCGCTCAGCCGCTACGTGTTCGAGATGGGCGACACCGTGCACCTGGACCGCGTGCTGAACGCGGTGCGCCGGATCGACGCCGTCTACGACGTCTATCGCGTGACGTCCTCCTAGGCGCGAAGCAGCCGGAGCGCGGCACGTTTGCCGGGGACCACGCTCGCCTCGAGCCGGGCGAGCGCCTCCGGCAGCGCCTGGGGGAACAACGTCAGGATGTCTCGCACGATCGAGGGGTCGCATCCCTCGCGTGCGAGATCGATGAGCGTGCGGGTGGGCGAGGACACGGCCGCGCCGGCGATGCGGACGAGGTCGGCGTCGGGGAGCAGCATCGTCCGATAGCGGCAGCGCGGATCGGCGGGGCGGTAGCGCTTGCGCGTCGTGGTGATGCGCTGCACGCTGTGGCGTGCGGGCGGCGACTCGATCGCGCCGTGGATCCACGCGGCGCTCTCATGGGTCGCGGCGGTGTCCGCGCCGAGCAGCGGACGCAGCGATGCGGCGCGCAGCGCGGGTGACTCGATCGCGTCCGCGGCGAGGTAGCCCTCGCCGAGCGCGACGACGTGGCCGTCGATCCGCGCCGCGCAGAGCTCGGGCTCGGAGAGCCGGTCGCCGGCGAAGTGCAGGACCGAGGATGCCATATCGGCAGTCTCGCGCATGGCGCTCCACCGAGGCCGGCCTCCCTCGTGGTCTGTGGAAAGCCGACGATGATCACCCGGCGGGGGAGCGGAGGATCAGCCGCCGATCGCGCGCAGCCACGCCTTGCGGGCCTCGAGCGCCTCGGTCGCGTCCTTGATGCGGCGAGCGTTGCCGGAGGCCTGCGCCTCGGCGAGCTCGTCCTCGAGTTTCGCGATCGCGTCGGTGAGCTGCCGTGTCAGATCGTTGGCGCGGGCCTTGGTCTCCGGATTGTTGCGCTTCCAGTCGGCGTCCTCGCGGGACTTCACGCCCTGCTCGATCTTGCGGAGATCGTCGTCGAGGGAACGCTCCGCCTCGCGCGGGAAGATACGTCCGATCTCGTCCCACTCGCGCTGCACGGCGGTGAGACGCTGACGAGCCTTCGCGATGTCCTTCTCGTCGGGGATGTCGCGGGCCGACGCGAGCAGCTCGCGCTTGCGCTCGATGCGCTCCTTCGACTCTTCCGCCTGGGCGCTCTCGCGCTCCACGCGGGCCCCGTACAGAGCGTCGCCCGCGGCCTTGAACCGTGCCCAGAGCGCGTCGTCGATCTTCTTGCCGGCTCGGCCGGCGGACTTCCACTGGTCCAGGAGCGCGCGATAGGCCGGGATGCCGTCCTCGCCCTGCGAGGCGAGGGCCTCCGCCCGTTCCACGAGCCGGGTCTTCTGGTCGCGGGCGAGCTTGTGCGTCTCGTCGAGACCGGCGTAGAACGCGCGGCGGTGGCGCTCGAGGGTCGCGCGGGCGTCGCGGAAGCGGGTCCACAGCTGCTGCGCCGTCGACTTGGGCAGTCGCGGCCCGTTCTGCTGCTGCGCCTGCCACTGGTCGAACAGGGCCGTGAGCTCGGCGGAGGTCTGCTTCCACTGGATCGAGCCGGGGTCGCGCGAGGCGAGCGCCTCGGCGCGCTCGACGAGGGCCGTGCGCTCCGCGATCGCGGCGTCGACCGCCTCGCGGGCCGCGGCGGCCTCGGTCGCGGAGGCCTGCTCCAGCTCACCGGTGATCGCGGTGAGCCGTGCGTCGAGTGCCGCGAGGTCGCCGACGGCGGACGCGCCGGAGATCTTCGCTCGCAGGGTCGTCGCCGTGTGGCGCAGGTCGGACGCGGACGCGCCGCCGCGACGGTGCCGGACCTCCAGCAGCGTGACCTCGGAGGCGAGATCGGCGTACTTGCGCTGGAAGTAGGCGAGGGCTTCCTCGGGGTCGCCGTCGGGGAACTGACCGACGACCCGCCACTGGTCGCCGTCGCGGACGGAGACCGTGCCGTCGTCGTCGACACGCCCCCAGGGGGCGTTCTCGGAGGAATCGGGGGTGGATTCGGTGGTCACAGGCACCTCAGGCAGCTCACGTCGGTCGGCGGGCAATGCCACTCAGCCTAGTACGCGACCCGCCGTCGGACCCAGGAGCAGGAGGTCGCTCAGCCCGCGGGCGTGCTCGCGGGGTCCGGGATGCCCCCATCGGTCGACGCGGGATCCGGCGACACGGCGTCGGTCGTGGTCGGCTGGGGCGTGGACGTCGAGGTGTCGCTCGGCGCCGGCGCGCCGGGCCCCGTCTCGTAGTACGCGAACTGGACTCCGGCGATCGCCAGCACGAGGATGCCGCCCGCGACGCCCGCGATCACGTCGTCCCGGCGTCGGCGGCCGACCTGTCGCCGGTGCAGTTCCTGCCGCGCGGCGTACACGCGGGCACGCTCCCGTGCCGCACGCTCCTCGCGCTCTCTCGCCGTCGCCGCCACACGTCCTCCTCGCAGACCGGCACGATCCTACGGTGCCGGACCATGAGCCGCCAAAGTGCGCGGCCCGCGATGTCCCCGCATCCGTCTAGCCTTGAGGACCATGAGCGGATCGGCGGCCTTGTTCGGCACGCCCACGCCTCTGGCGGTGCGGATGAGGCCCGTGTCGCTCGACGAGGTGGCGGGCCAACGCCATCTGCTGCGCCCGGGCTCGCCGCTCGTCGCCCTCGCCGACCCCGAGCGTCGCACGACCGGTGCCGTGTCGGTCATCCTCTGGGGCCCGCCCGGCACGGGCAAGACCACGCTCGCGCAGGCGATCGCCCGTTCCTCCGGGCGGCGGTTCATCGAGCTGTCGGCGATCACCGCGGGCGTGAAGGACGTCCGTGAGGTCATGCAGGAGGCGTTGAACCAGCGCGACCTCTACGGACAGTCGACGATCCTCTTCCTCGACGAGATCCACCGGTTCACGAAGGCCCAGCAGGACGCGCTGCTGCCCGGCGTGGAGAACGGATGGGTCGTGCTGATCGCGGCGACGACGGAGAACCCGTCGTTCTCGGTCATCTCGCCGCTCCTCTCGCGGTCGCTGCTGCTGACGCTGGAGACGCTGTCCGACGACGATCTGGGCGAGCTGATCGATCGCGCCGTCACGGATGCGCGGGGGCTCGCCGGTGCCGTCGAGCTCGAGCCCGAAGCACGTGCCGCGCTCATCCAGCTCGCGTCGGGTGACGCCCGGCGCGCGCTCACGGCCCTGGAGGCCGCGGCATCCATGGCGCCCGAGGGAGAGCCGGTGACCGCCGATGTCGTCTCGCAGGCCGTCGACCGGGCGCTCCTGCGGTACGACCGGCAGGGAGACGAGCACTACGACGTCATCAGCGCCTTCATCAAGTCGATCCGCGGCTCCGATCCGGATGCGGCGATCCACTACCTCGCGCGAATGATCGAAGCGGGCGAGGACCCCCGGTTCATCGCCCGTCGACTCGTGATCTCGGCGGCGGAGGACATCGGCCTCGCCGATCCGCAGGCGCTCCAGATCGCGACGGCCGCCGCCGACGCCGTGCAGTTCATCGGCATGCCGGAGGGGCGGATCCCGCTCGCCGAGGCGACCCTGTACCTCGCCACCACGGCCAAGTCGAACGCCGCATACCTCGCGATCAACCAGGCGATCGCCGACGTCCGTGCCGGCAAGTCCGGGCGCGTGCCGAAGCACCTGCGCGACGCGCACTACGCGGGGGCGAAACGGCTCGGGCACGGCAAGGGCTATCGGTACCCGCACGACAGCGAGATCGGCGTCGTGGCGCAGCAGTATCTCCCCGACACCCTCCGCGGCACCCGCTACTACGAGCCGACGAACCACGGCCAGGAGCGCGATGTGCAGGCGCGCCTCGAGAAGATCCGCCGCATCGTCGACGGGGAGTAGCCGCATCCTTCGCGCCGCATCAGGCCATCTCGCCGGATCAGGCGGCGTCCCGCCGCAACCTTCCTGCCTTCGCAGGATGTCCTGATCCGGTGGTGATGCCGGCGGCGACGGTCCATTCTGGTAGACTTAACCGGCTCGAAACCGAGTTTTCGGGCATCCCCCTTCCGTCAAGCCACTTCGATGCGCCCCGGCGTGCGCCCGAAGCCCGGGGAAGGGGAGATACGTCCGCGGGCCGTGAGAGTCACGGCCGCGTCATCGGAAGGAACACTTCGTGGTCACGAAGTCCCAGGACCGCCGCAAGGTCCGTCTGTCGCGCGCGCTCGGCGTCGCGCTCACCCCCAAGGCCGCGCGCTACCTCGAGAAGCGCCCCTACGCTCCCGGCGAGCACGGCCGCACCAAGCGGAAGGCCGACAGCGACTACGCCGTCCGCCTCCGTGAGAAGCAGCGCCTGCGCGAGCAGTACGGCATCCGCGAGAAGCAGCTGCGCATCCAGTTCGAAGAGGCCCGCCGCAAGGACGGCCTGACCGGTGAGAACCTGGTCGAGCAGCTCGAGATGCGTCTGGACGCCCTCGTCGTCCGTGCCGGCTTCGCCCGCACGACCGCTCAGGCCCGCCAGTTCGTCGTGCACCGCCACATCCTGGTCGACGGCCAGATCGTGGACCGCCCGTCGTTCCGTGTGAAGCCGGGTCAGCTCATCCACGTCAAGCAGCGCAGCGAGGGCACCGAGCCCTTCCAGGTGGCTGCCGCAGGCGGGCACGCCGAGGTGCTGCCCCCCGTCCCGGGCTACCTCGAGGTCGACCTGTCGACGCTGCAGGCCCGTCTCGTCCGCCGCCCCAAGCGTGCCGAGGTCCCCGTGGTCTGCGACGTCCAGCTGGTCGTCGAGTACTACGCCGCGCGCTGAGCGCAGCACACAAGGAGGGCGTCGGGGGTTCCCGGCGCCCTCCGTCGTCCCCGGCACCGGCCGGCGGATGCCGACTACGATGGGGATGTCGCGTCGAGCGACGAGAGCGAGGATGTCTGCGGTGAAGAGCTTCTTCTGGTTTGTGTTCGGCACGCTGGCCGGGTTCGTGCTCGCCCACCTCGTCGACAAGGACCCGCGTGGACACGAGCTGCTCGCCGAGGTCGACGCCCGTATCTCCGAGTTCGCCGATCGCATGGGCGACGCCTACCGCGACCAGCAGGCCCGCCTGAACGAGCTCATCGAGGCGGATGCGCCCGCCGCCGCCCGCGACGCAGACTGACACCGCCGCGCGCCCCTCGGGGGCTTTCGCGCGCCCGTACCGAGGAACATCCATGAAGACTGCCGAGATCGCGCGCCGTTACCTCGATTTCTTCGAGAAGAACGACCACGTCATCGTCCCCTCCGCCTCGCTCGTCAGCGACGACCCGACGCTGCTGTTCACGGTGGCCGGCATGGTGCCGTTCGTGCCGTATCTGAACGGCACGGTCCCCGCGCCCTTCCCGCGCGCCGCCGACGTGCAGAAGTGCATCCGCACGAACGACATCGAAGAGGTCGGGCACACCGCGCGCCACGGCACCTTCTTCCAGATGCTCGGCAACTGGTCCTTCGGCGACTACTTCAAAGAGGGCGCCATCACGTACGCGTGGGAGCTCCTCACGCGTCCCGAGGCCGACGGCGGACTCGGCTTCGCCGAGAAGGACCTCTGGGTCACGGTCTACGAGACCGACGACGAGGCCGCCGGCCTGTGGCGCACGATCGCGGGCCTGCCCGAGGAGCGCATCCAGCGGATGGGACGTGAGGACAACTACTGGTCGACCGGCCAGCCGGGACCCGCGGGACCCTGCTCGGAGATCTACTTCGACCGCGGTCCCGCCTACGGTCGCGACGGCGGTCCTGCGGTGGACGACAACCGCTTCACCGAGATCTGGAACCTCGTGTTCATGCAGTACGCGATCAACAACGTGCGATCGAAGGTCGACTTCGACATCGTCGGCGAGCTGCCCCACAAGAACATCGACACCGGGATGGGGCTGGAGCGGGTCGCCTTCATCAAGCAGGGCGTCGAGAACATGTACGAGACCGACCAGGTGCGTCCGGTCCTCGACCGCGCGGTCGAGCTCTCCGGCCGCCCCTACGGGCGCGAGCACGAGGACGACGTGCGCTACCGCGTCATCGCCGATCACGTGCGCTCGTCGCTCATGCTGCTCTCGGACGGGGTGACGCCCTCGAACGAGGGACGGGGCTACATCCTCCGCCGCCTCATGCGCCGCAGCATCCGCGCCATGCGCCTGCTGGGGGTGGACGGCCCGACCTTCCCCGAGCTGTTCTCCGCCTCCCGTGACGCGATGGCGTCCGCCTACCCCGAGGTCGCCACCGACTGGGACCGCATCTCGCAGTATGCGTTCGCGGAGGAGGACACGTTCCTGCGCACCCTTGCGTCGGGGTCGACGATCCTCGACACGGCGGTCGCGCAGACGAAGTCCGCAGGCGGCGCCACGCTGTCCGGCTCGGAGGCCTTCCTCCTGCACGACACCTACGGCTTCCCGATCGACCTGACGCTCGAGGTCGCCGCAGAGGCCGGGCTGGATGTCGACCGCGCGGCGTTCGACGAGCTCATGCAGGAGCAGAAGACCCGCGCGAAGGCCGACGCCAAGGCGCGGCGCCGTGCGATCGCGGACCACTCGGTGTATCGCGAGCTGCGGGCCGCCGGCGAGACCGTCTTCACCGGGTACACCGACCTCGAGACCGAGTCGAGCGTGCTCGGACTGCTGGTCGACGGCATCCCGGTCGATCGTGCGGGCGAGGGCCAGATCGCGGAGGTCGTCCTGGCCGAGACCGCGCTGTACGCGGAGTCCGGCGGTCAGGTCGCGGACAAGGGCGTGATCGTCGGTCCCGGCTACGAGCTCGAGGTCCTCGACGTCCAGCGTCCCGTGCCCGGCCTCATCAGCCACACGGTCGAGGTCACGGCGGGTGAGGTCGCCGTCGGCGCCGCCGCCACGACCGTCGTGGATGCGGTCAATCGCCGCGCCGCACGTCAGGCGCACTCCGCGACCCACCTGGTGCACGCGGCCCTCCGCGACACGCTGGGCCGCAGCGCCACGCAGGCCGGCTCGCTGAACCGTGCCGGATACCTCCGCTTCGACTTCACGTGGAGCCAGGCACTGTCGGATGCGACCAAGAGCGAGATCGAGGAGATCACCAACAACGCCGTGCGCGACAACCTCGAGGTCACGACGCGGGTGCTCTCGCTCGCGGAGGCCAAGGAGCTCGGCGCGATGGCGCTGTTCGGCGAGAAGTACGGCGACACGGTGCGCATGGTCGACATCGGCGGCCCCTGGTCGCGCGAGCTGTGCGGTGGCACGCATGTCTCCTCGAGCGCCGAGATCGGGCTCGTGAGCCTCGTGGGCGAGTCGTCCGTGGGCGCCTCGAACCGCCGTGTCGAAGCCCTCGTGGGACTCGACGCCTTCCGCGAGCTCGCCGCAGAGCGGTCGATCGTCTCGCAGCTCTCGACGGCGCTGAAGGCGCCGCGCGATCAGCTGCCCGCGCGGATCGCCGAGCTGACCGCGAACCTGAAGGCGGCGGAGAAGAAGATCGCCGCCTTCGAGGCGCGTGCGCTCGCGGAGCGGGCGCCGGCGCTGGCCGAGTCCGCCACCCGCATCGGGGACGTGTCGCTGGTGGCGGCATCCGTCGGCGAAGCGGCCTCGGCCGACGACCTGCGTACCCTCACCCTGCAGGTGCGGGACCGGATGAACGACCGTGCGGCGGTCGTCGCGCTGGGCGCGATCGTGGGAGGTCGCCCGACGGTCGTCGTCGCGACGAACGACGGCGCGCGCGGTCACGGAGCCCGAGCGGGCGTGCTCGCCAAGGCCGCGGCCGCCGTGCTCGGCGGAGGAGGCGGTGGACGTGACGACGTCGCCCAGGGCGGCGGCGCCGACCCTGGCACGTCTGGGCGACGCCCTCGCCGAGGTCCGCCGCCTGATCGGCGCCGCGTGAGCGGATTCCGCCGTGGCGTGCGCCTCGGCGTCGACGTGGGCAAAGCCCGGGTCGGGGTCGCACGATGCGACCCCGACGGGCTGCTCGCGACCCCGGTCGAGACCGTTCGGCGCGATGGCGTCGCGGTGGCGCGGGTCGTGGAGCTGGCTGTCGAGCACGAGGCGGTCGAGATCCTCGTCGGGCTCCCGACGTCGCTGAGCGGCGCCGACACGCCCTCCACCACGGATGCGCGAGCGTTCGCCGGGGCCGTCGCCGCCGCGGCGCCCGTCCCGGTGCGCCTGGTCGACGAGAGGCTGAGTACCGTATCCGCCCACGCTGTTCTGCGCCAGTCCGGTCGTTCGCAGCGGAACTCTCGTAGCATTGTCGATCAAGTCGCCGCCGTCATCCTGCTGCAGAGTGCGCTCGACGCGGAGAAGCAGACGGGGCGACCGGCCGGAGCACCCGTACCCCCGGCCGAGGAGAACGTCTGACATGTCCGACACCCCGCCGCCCTCCCGACGTGCCGCCCGCGAGGCGCGGGAGGCACGGCCCACCGCCGAGACCCCGTCCACGGGACAGGCGGGCGACCTGGAGGACCTGTTCACCGGGCGTGCGACGACGGAGGCTATCGGCGCCCCGCCGGCGCGTCCGACCCGTCGCCGCCGCCGCGCCGCAGGCTGGATCGCGTTCGCGATCGTCGTCGTGCTGCTGGGCGGGCTCGCGGGAGCCGGCCTGTGGGTGTGGAACACGTACGAGCCGCAGATCCGCTCGCTCATGGGATGGCAGGAGCCGAGCGACTACGAGGCCGGCATCGCCGAGGGCGAGGCCACCGTCACGATCACGTCCGGCGACACGGGCGCGAACGTGTCCGACGCGCTGTTCCAGGCCGGCGTCACCAGGACTTCCGGCGTGGTCTACTCGTACCTGGTCTCCTCGGGCCAGAACCCCGACTTCCAGCCCGGCGTCTACAAGCTGCAGCTCAAGATGACGGCGGCGGCCGCGGTCGCCGCACTGCTCGATCCCGCGAACCGCATGTCGAACACGGTCCAGCTGCAGGAGGGGCTCACGGTGTCCACCTCGCTCGAGCGGATCAGCAGCGCGCTGCAGATGTCGCTCGACGACCTGAAGGCGGCCGCCGCGGACCCGTCGGCCTACGGCGTGAGTGCGCCGTCGCTGGAGGGGTGGCTGTTCCCGGCGACGTACACCTTCGATCCCGGGACGACCCCGCACGACGTCATCCGCACGATGGTCGATCGCAGCGTGAAGGCGCTCGACGATGCGCAGGTCGCCGCGACGGACCGTGAACGCATCCTCACGATCGCGTCGATCATCCAGCGCGAGGCGCGCAACACCGACGACTTCTACAAGGTCTCGCGGGTGATCCAGAACCGTCTGGACATCGGCATGAAGCTGCAGATGGACTCGACGGCGCAGTACGGCTACGGCTCCATGCACGACGGCACGGTGTCGAGCTCCGCCGCCGCACTCGCCGATGACAACAAGTGGAACACCTACGTCATCACGGGTCTGCCGGCGACGCCGATCGCGAACCCCGGCGATCTCGCGATCGATGCGGCGCTGCACCCCGCCGCCGGGGACTGGCTCTACTTCGTCACCGTCAACCTCGACACGGGCGAGACCGTGTTCACATCCAACGACGCAGACCACGAGGCGGCGGTCGAGCAGTGGCGCGCGTGGTGCACGGATCATCCGGATGCGGGATGCTGACGCACCTCGCCGTCTGGGGTGACCCGATCGACCACAGCCGGTCGCCCGACCTGCACGCCGCGGCGTACCGCGTGCTCGGACTTGACTGGGTGTACGGGCGTCGCCGGGTCGCCGAGCACGAGTTCGCGCGCGAGCTCGAGGGGCTGGGACCGAGCTACCGTGGCCTCTCCCTCACGATGCCGCTCAAGCAGGTCGCGCACCTGCGTGCGTTCCAGCGCGATCGGCACGCGCGGCTCACGGGAGCCGTCAACACCTACCTGTTGAGCGCGGCGGGACCGCACGGGTTCAACACCGACGTCGGCGGGCTCGTACGCGACCTGCGGGAACGCGGGTTCACGGGCGTCGAGCGGGCGCGCATCATCGGCGCCGGCTCCACCGCGACGTCTGCGCTGGTCGCCCTCGCCGAGCTGGGGGCGAAGGAGGTCGAGGTCGTCGCGCGCCGGCGCACCGCGGTCGGGCCGCTGCAGCACCTGGGAGGCGACCTGCTGGGGGTCGCCGTCACGCCGGTCCCGTTCTTCGCAGACGCCTATGCGCCGGTGCCGCTCACGGTCGCCGCCCTTCCCGGCGGCGCCCCGCTGTCGGACGACGCCGCGGCCACGCTCGCGGATGCCGGCGGCGCGCTCTACGACGTGGTCTACGGCCACTGGCCGAGTGTGCTCGGGACGGCATGGCAGCGCCGGGGCGGCGAAGCCTGGGACGGGCTCGGCATGCTGCTGCAGCAGGCGGTCCTCCAGGTGCGCATCTTCGTGGGCGGCGCTCCCGACCGACCGCTCGAGAACGAGGACGAGGTGATCGCCGCGATGCGTGCGGCACTCGCCGGCGACGCCGCCGTGGGAGACTAGAGCAATGCTCCGCGTCCTCACCGCCGGCGAATCGCACGGCCCTGAACTCGTCGCCATCATGGAAGGGCTCCCCGCGGGTGTCCCCATCTCGCGAGCCGCCATCCAGGCCGATCTCGCGCGCCGCAAGCTCGGCTATGGGCGCGGTTCGCGCATGAAGTTCGAAGAGGACGAGCTCACGATCTCCGCGGGCGTGCGTCACGGTCTGTCCCTTGGCAGCCCGATCGCGGTGCGCATCGGCAACACGGAGTGGCCCAAGTGGGTCGAGGTCATGAGCGCGGAGCCCGTCGAGCTGACCGAGAAGTCGCGGGGGAGGGGCGCCGAGCTGACGCGTCCGCGCCCGGGACACGCCGACCTGGTCGGAATGCAGAAGTACGGCTTCGACGAGGCGCGCCCGATCCTCGAGCGTGCGAGCGCGCGCGAGACGGCTGCCCGCGTGGCGCTCGGCACTCTGGCCCGCGCGTTCCTCGGGGAGCTCGGCATCCGACTGGTGAGCCACACGCTCTCGATCGGGCCGGTGCGCGTGCCCGAGGGCGCCGCCCTGCCGCATCCGGACGACGTCGACACGCTCGACGCGGATCCGTTGCGCTGCTTCGATCCGGACACGAGCGCCCTCATGGTCGCCGAGGTGGACGCGGCCAAGAAGGACGGGGACACTCTCGGCGGGATCGTCGAGGTCCTCGCGTACGGTCTGCCCCCGGGGCTCGGTTCCCACGTGCAGTGGGATCGTCGACTCGACGGCAAGCTCGCGCAGGCGCTCATGAGCATCCAGGCGATCAAGGGCGTCGAGGTGGGCGACGGCTTCCTCACGACGACCCGTCGGGGATCCGCGGCCCACGACGAGCTGTTCGCGTCGGAGGACGGCATCGTGCGCGGCAGCGATCGCGCGGGCGGCACCGAGGGCGGGATGTCGACCGGGACCGTGCTGCGGGTGCGCGCCGGGATGAAGCCCATCGCGACGATCCCGCACGCATTGCGGACCGTCGATGTCGCGACGGGCGACACGGCTTCGGCCCACCACCAGCGTTCCGACGTCTGCGCCGTGCCGGCTGCGGGCGTCGTGGCCGAGGCGATGGTCGCGATCGTGCTCGCGGAGTCGGTGCTCGAGAAGTTCGGCGGCGACAACGTCGCCGAGACCCGCCGCAACCTCGAGACGTACCTCGCGGCGATCCCCGACACGCTGCGCTCCACGACGGCGAGCGACCCGGGGCTTCTGTGACCCAGGCGCCCGCCGCGCCCACGCTCGTGCTCGTCGGGCCGATGGGGGCGGGGAAGACGAGCATCGGGCGGCGCGTCGCGCGCGCGCTCGACGTGCCCTTCGTCGACACCGACGCGCTCGTCGTGCGCGACCACGGCCCGATCCCGGACCTGTTCCGGTCGCGCGGCGAGGCGGAGTTCCGGCGCATCGAGCGCGAGACCGTCGCCCGTGCCCTGGGCAATGAGGGTGTCATCGCCCTCGGCGGCGGATCGGTCATCGATCCGCAGACGCGGGCGGACCTGGCCGCGCACCGGGTCGTGCTGCTCACGGTCGCTCCCCACGTCATCGGGCACCGCATCGGCGGGGGGAACCGGCCGCTCCTCGCGGGCGAGGACCCGGTCACGCAGTGGCAGCGCATCATGGCCGAGCGCCGGCCGTTCTACGACGAGGTGTCCGACGTCGAGTTCGACACCTCGCGCGGCCCGATCTCGGAGGTCGTGCAGGCGATCGTCGACTGGGCGCGGGAGCGCATCGCAGGAGAGGCACACGTATGACAGACCAGCCGACCGTTGTCTCCGTGGGCGGCGACGCGCCGTATGACGTGACGGTGGGACGCGGCGTCCTCGACCGGATCGACGCGGCACTGCCGAGCGCGACACGGAAGGTGCTCGTCGTGCATCCGCCGACCCTGAGCGCCAAGGCCGCCGAGCTGCGGGAGCGGCTGCAGGCCTCGAGCGCCCGGGAGGTGCTGCTGGCCGAGATCCCGGACGCGGAGTCCGGCAAGCGGGTCGAGGTGGCCGCCTTCTGCTGGCAGGTCATGGGCCAGGCGGACTTCACACGGACGGACGCGGTCGTCGGGTTCGGCGGCGGCGCGGTGACCGATCTCGCGGGCTTCGTCGCCGCGACCTGGCTGCGCGGCGTCGCGCTCGTGCAGGTGCCCACGACGGTGCTCGGGATGGTCGACGCGGCCGTCGGCGGCAAGACCGGCATCAACACGGCAGAGGGCAAGAACCTCGTGGGCGCGTTCTGGCCGCCGCGCGCGGTGATCTGCGACCTCGATCTGCTGGACACGCTCAGCGCCAACGAACGGGTCGCGGGCTTCGCGGAGGTCGTGAAGGCGGGGTTCATCTGGTATCCCGAGATCCTCGACCTCATCGAGGCGGACCCGGTCGCGGCCGTCGACCCCGCGAGCCCCGCGTTCCGTCGCTGCATCGAGCTGGCGATCGAGATGAAAGCGCGGGTCGTCGGGGAGGACCTCCGTGAGGCGGGCCTGCGCGAGGTCCTCAACTACGGGCACACGCTCGGGCACGCCATCGAGCACGCGGAGCGGTACCAGTGGCGGCACGGTGCGGCGATCTCGATCGGGATGATGTACGCGGCCGAGCTGTCCCGGCTGGCGGGGCGTCTCTCGGACGAGGCGGTCGATCGGCATCGCCGCATCCTCGAGATGCTCGGCCTGCCCCTGAGCTACCGGGCCGGTGCGTGGCCGCAGCTGCTCGCCACGATGCAGCGCGACAAGAAGTCCCGCGGCGGGATGCTGCGGTTCATCGTGCTCGACGACATCGCGCGGCCGACCGTGCTGCAGGCGCCCGACGAGTCGCTGCTGTTCGCGGCCTATCAGGAGATCGGCCAGTAACCGCGAACGGGCCCCGGTGCGGGCTCCCGGTTGTGGGAGCGGCGCGCCGGGGCCCGCGGCGGCTCAGACGGCGACCGGCTGCGGCGTGCGCTGCGGGGTGACCCCGAGGTCGCCGGTCGCGACGTTCCTGGTCTCGCGTGCCGTGAGCGCCGAGCCCGCCGCGATGAGCGCGACGACCGCGGTGAACACGCTGATGACGACCCAGCCGCCCTGCGCGACGCCGCCGAGCGCCGCGACGATCGTGGGGGCGAAGCCGGCCATGAGGAAACCGAGCTGCGTGCCGATCGCCATCCCGGAGAACCGCACTCTGGTGCTGAACATCTCGCCGTAGAAAGCGGGCCAGACGGCGTTGGCGGCCGCGTAGCCGCACGAGAAGGTGAGCACGGCGAGCGCGAAGATGAGCCAGGTCTGGCCGCTCGACATCGACAGCATGTAGAACGGCATGAGCGCGGCGGACGAGAGCGCGCCGTAGACGAAGACCGGCTTGCGTCCGACGCGGTCGGCGAGCTTCCCGAACAGCGGCTGGGTGAGGAGGGCGACGAGGTTGGCGACGACGACGAGCCACAGCGTGAGACTCTCGGCCAGGCCGACCTGCTTGCCGTACGCGAGCGCGAGATTGCCGAAGACGGTCGAGACCGCGGCGATCGTGGCGCAGAGGATGACCCGGATGACGTCGCGCCAGTGATCGCGCAGGAGCGGCACGAGCGGAACGCGGGCGATCGCGCCGGCGGCCTTCGCCTGCTCGAACTCGGGCGTCTCGTGCAGGCTCCGCCGGATGAAGAACGCCACGATCACCACGACGGCCGACAGCCAGAACGGGATGCGCCATCCCCAGGTCAGCTTGAACTCGTCCGGCGCGGCGACCACGGGGATGAACACGAGCGCGGCGAGGATCTGTCCGCCCTGCGTTCCCGTCAGGGTCCATGAGGTGAAGAACGCGCGACGGTCGTCGGGCGCATGCTCGAGGGTGAGGGAGGAGGCCCCGGCCTGCTCGCCCGCCGCGGAGAGGCCCTGCAGCAAGCGGCACAGCACCAGCAGCACGGGGGCGAACCAGCCGATCTGCGCGAAGCCCGGCAGACAGCCGATGACGAAGGTCGACAGTCCCATCGTGAGCAGCGTGAACATGAGGACCTTCTGGCGCCCGATGCGGTCGCCGAAGTGCCCGAGGAAGAAGGCGCCGACCGGTCGTGCGATGTAGGCGAACCCGAAGGTCGCGAAGGACATCACGAGGGCGGCGTTATCCCCGGAGGGAAAGAAGATCTGGGGGAAGATCAGGGCGGCGGCGGAGCCGAACAGGAAGAAGTCGTAGTACTCGACGGCGCTGCCCATGAAGCTGGCGACAGCGGCCTTCACGGGGGTCTTCCGCGTCGTTGCGGCGGTGGTCATCTGTGTGGGTCCCTTTCAGACGAGGATCTCGTGGTCGGCCACGAGGGTATGGAAATGCTGCGTCATGCGGTCGGGGTCCGGGCGGACCCCGGTGATGAGCTCGAAGGCGTCGACGGCCTGGAACACGGCCATCCGTCCGCCGTCGAGGGTGCGGGCCCCGAGCGCGCGGGCCGTGGCCAGCAGCTCGGTCACGTAGGGGCGGTAGACGATGTCGGCGACCCACAGATCGGACCGGAGCAGGGCTGCCGGGAGGGGGAGACCGGGGTGCTCCGCCATGCCGGTCGGCGTGCAGTGGACGAGGCCGGACGCCTCGGCCAGGATCGTCGGCAGCTCGAGGGGAGTCGCGGCGGTCACCTGCCGGTCGTGGCGGTGGGCGAGGTCGGCGGCGAGTGCCCGCGCGCGGCTCTGGTCGACGTCGACGATCGTGAGAGCGCCCGCGCCCAGTCGCAGGAGGGCGGCGCCCACCGCGGCGCCGGCGCCGCCGGCGCCCAGCTGCACGACCCGCGTGAGGTCCGCGCCGTCCATGCCCGCCCGGAACCCGCTCTCGAATCCCGTCGTGTCGGTGTTGTGACCGCGGCGTCCGCCGTCGCCGAGCAGGACCGTGTTGACGGCGCCGAGCTCCTGGGCGACCGGGTCGATGCGGTCGAGGTAGGGGATGACCGCCTGCTTGCACGGGTGGGTGATGTTCAGCGCGTCGAAGCCGAGCCGCTCCGCCCAGTCGAGGATCTCGCCGATCCGCTCGACGCCGAGGCCGATCACGGACATGTCGATCGGACGGTACACATAGGGGAGGCCGAGGGCGGTGGCCTCAGCCATGTGCATCGGAGGGGTGAGCGAGGGCGTCACGCCCGTGCCGACGAGCCCCACGAGGTAGGGACGGTCGCTCATGTCGCGGACTCCTTCGGCCGAACGGACGGGCGTCACCCGTATGAATGTACTAACTGGTACGTCCAGAGTGAACCAAACACCGCGCCCCGTGTCAACTGTGCCCTCACTCGGAGGGGGAGGAGCTGGTCGGGGCGGTCAGCCAGCCGACGACGACGTCGCCGATGACGGCGCGCAGATGCGTCCGGCGGGCGGGATCGTCGAAGTCGATGTCGAAGAGGTACCCGAAGGTGTGGCGGTTGGCGACCTGGAACACGCAGTAGGAGCTGATGACCAGGTGGACGTCGATGGCGTCGACATCCGTGCGGAACGCGCCGACGCCACGGCCCCGTTCGAGGATGTCGTCGAGGAGGGACTTCGCCGGCTGGCTGAGCGTGCGCACGCTCGCGAGTCGGCGGATGAACTCGCCCCGGTGGATGTTCTCGATCGCGACGAGCCGGATGAAGGCATCGTGGCCGACATGGTGGTCGAAGGTCAGCTCGGCGAGACGGCGGATCGCCTCGACCGGATCGGTGTGGTCGACGTCGATGCCACGTTCCGCCTGGCGGATCCCGCGGTAGGCGTTCTCCAGCACCGCGAGGTAGAGGCCCTCCTTGCTGCCGAAGTAGTAGTAGATCATCCGCTTGGTCGTGCGGGTGAGCTCGGCGATCTCGTCGACGCGGGCGCCGGAGTAGCCCTGCGCGGCGAAGACCTCGGTCGCGACCTCCAGCAGCTCCGCTCGGGTGCGGTCGGGATCACGTCGTCGGGCGGGCACGTCGTCAGGATATCCGAGCGCATGGACCGCCTTATGTACCGCGTGGTACATTGCGGTCGATGAAGACGTCGATCGCCACCGTGTGCCTCAGCGGAACCCTCCGCGACAAGCTCGCCGCCGCCGCGGCGGCGGGATTCGACGGCGTCGAGCTGTTCGAGCCGGACCTCGTCGCGGCACCGGAGAGCCCCGAGGAGATCCGTGCCCTCGCGGAGCGGCTCGGACTCGGACTCGACCTCTACCAGCCCATGCGCGACGTGGAGGGCGTGAGCCCGGCGGAGTTCTCGCGGGTGCTTCGTCGTGCGGAGGCGAAGTTCTCGCTCATGCAGCGACTGGGCATGGACACCGTGCTGTGCTGCAGCAACGTCGCGACCGCGACGATCGACGACGATGCCGTGAGCGCGGCCCAGCTGCGCACCCTGGGGGAGCTCGCTGCCGGCTACGGCGTGCGCATCGCCTACGAGGCCCTGGCGTGGGGACGCTTCGTGGACGACTATCGTCGCGCGTGGCGCATCGTGCAGCAGGCGGACCACCCCGCCGTCGGCGTCTGTCTCGACTCCTTCCACGTGCTCTCCCGCGGTCACGATCCGGCCGGGATAGCCGACATCCCGGGGGAGCGCATCCTCTTCCTGCAGCTGGCGGACGCTCCCGCCCTTTCGATGGATGTGCTCTCCTGGAGCCGTCATCACCGGCTCTTCCCCGGCGAAGGAGCGTTCGACCTCGCCGACTTCACCCGGCGCGTGCTGGATGCCGGCTATTCCGGACCGCTCTCGCTCGAGGTGTTCAACGACACCTTCCGGCAGACCGATCCGGTGCGCACGGCGCGCCAGGCCCGCCGGTCGCTGCGGTGGCTCGAGGATGCCGTCGCCGCCCGTGCGCACGGAGACGCCGCGATCTCCGCGGATGTGGCGCTGGAACGGCTGACCCCCGTCGCCCCGCCCCGCGGCTTCGACTTCGTCGAGGTGACGGCGGAGGACACGTCCTCGGTCGAGCAGCTGCTTCAGCTGGCCGGCTTCACGCCGCGCGGCAAGCATCGGACCAAGGCCGTCACGCTCTGGTCCGCGGGCCGGGCGCGCGTGATCCTGAACGAGCAGCATGCGCGGGACCTCGCGCCCCACCTGTCGGCGTTCGGACTCGCCGTCGACGACCCGGAGGCGCAGTCGGCCCGCGCGCGCGAGCTCGAGGCGCCGCAGGCGTATCGGCGCACCTATGCGCAGGAGCACTCGCTGCCGGCCGTCGTGGCACCGGACGGCACCCAGGTCTACTGGGCGCCGGCGTCGGCGGGCGACCCCGAGTGGGCGGAGGAGTTCGAGCACGGTGACCCGCCGCATCCCTCGCCCGTCGTGGGGATCGACCACGTGAGCCTCACGCAGCCGTGGCAGGTCGTCGACGAGTCCGTGCTCTTCTACCCCGCCGTGTTCGGGCTCACCCCGATGAGTCGCACCGACGTCGCGGGCCCTCGAGGACTCGTGCAGTCGCGCGTGCTCGGCACGACGGACGGAGCCGTGCGGATACCGCTGAACGTCGCGCCGCCGATCGTCTCCGAGCGAGGTCTCGCGGGTGCCGCCGACCAGCACGTGGCCTTCCGCTGCGACGACGTCGTGACGCTCGCCCGTGAGGCTCGTCGTCGCGGGCTGCAGGTGCTGCCGATCCCGGAGAACTACTACGACGATCTGGCCGCTCGCACCGACCTCCGCGCGGACCGCATCGCCCTGCTGCGCTCGCTCGACCTCGTCTACGACCGCGACGAGGAGGGTGAGTACCTGCACTTCTACACGCAGACGGTCGGACAGGTCTTCTTCGAGTTCGTCGAGCGCGTCGGCGGCTACGAGGGCTTCGGCGCGGGCAACGCGCCCGTGCGGCTGGCGGCCCAGGGGAGCGCCCCCGTTGGAGTAGCGTCGTGACGGTGAGCACCCCGCGTCGTCTGCTGCTGGTCAACGGTCCGAACCTGAATCTGCTGGGCGTCCGCGAGCCGGCCGTCTACGGGCACGAGACGCTCGCCGACGTCGAGTGCATCGCGGCGCAGGCCGCCGCCGCTCGCGGTGTCGAGGTGCGTGCCGTGCAGAGCAACCACGAGGGGGTCCTGATCGATGCGATCCACGCCGCGCGCGAGGACTGCGCCGGGATCGTGATCAACCCCGGCGGGCTGACGCACACCTCGGTCGTCCTGCGCGATGCCCTCTCCGGGGTCGCCCTCCCGGTCGCGGAGGTCCACATCTCGAACGTGTACGAGCGCGAGGAGTTCCGTCACTTCTCCTACGTGCGCGACGTCGCGGTCGTCCACGTGATCGGCGAGGGCGTGGCAGGCTACGCCACGGCCGTCACCCGCCTCCTCGACACGATCGCCGGCGTCGCCGACGGCTGAGCCCACGTCGCGGTCAGGGGTCGTCGGTACGCCGTAGAATAGGCGGTCGGGCCGCGCGGCGAGCCCACGAACCTCCACCGAACGGAAACTCCACGCATGGCATCCACCGCAGACATCAAGAACGGCGTCGTCCTCAACATCGACGGCCAGCTCTGGAGCATCGTGGAGTTCCAGCACGTCAAGCCCGGCAAGGGCGGTGCGTTCGTCCGCACGAAGATGAAGAACGTCCTGACCGGCAAGGTCGTCGACAAGACGTTCAACGCGGGCGCGAAGATCGAGATCGAGAACGTCGACCGCCGCGACTTCCAGTACCTCTACACCGACGGCGACTCCTTCGTGTTCATGGACACGAGCGACTACGACCAGATCAACGTGCCGGCGGCGACGGTGGGCGATGCGGCCAACTTCCTGCTCGAGAACCAGATGGTCACGATCGCCCTCAACAACGGCAACCCGCTCTACATCGACCTGCCGGCTTCTGTCGTGCTCGAGATCACCTACACCGAGCCCGGCCTGCAGGGCGACCGCTCCTCGGCCGGCACGAAGCCCGCGACGGTCGAGACCGGCTACGAGATCCAGGTGCCGCTGTTCCTCGAGACCGGCACCAAGGTCAAGGTCGACACCCGCACCGGGGACTACCTCGGTCGCGTCAACTGACGCGTGAGCGCCCGCAGCAAGGCGCGCAAGCGCGCCCTCGACATCCTCTTCCAGGCCGACGTCCGCGGCGACGAGCCGGCGGTCGTGCTGGCGGCCGAGGCCCAGCGCGCCGCGAGCGAGCCCGCGCGGCAGGCCTCGTGGCTCTACGCACGGGAGATCGTCGACGGGGTCATCGACCACCGTGACGAGATCGACGAGCAGATCGTCACGCACGCGCGCGACTGGAAGCTCGAACGGATGCCGGCGGTCGACCGGGCGGTCCTGCGCATCGGCGTGTGGGAGCTGCTGTTCAACGACGAGGTGCCGAGCGCGGTGGCGATCGACGAGGCGGTGGAGCTCGCGAAGGAGTTCTCGACCGACGAGTCGGGCTCTTTCGTGCACGGTGTGCTGGGACGCATCGCCCGCACCGCCTGACGCGACCGCCCGCCCTGTCGGTGGCGGCTGCGAGGATGGGACGCATGCCCGCGCCGTACGTCGACCTCGTCGAGGTGCGCGCGATCGCCTGGGGCGGCGCCTATGACCGGGGCGTCGCCTGCTTTCGTGCGGGTGCCGTGGCGAGCCTCGCCTGGGACGCGCCCACCCGCACCCTGACGAGCGTCGTCCGAGGAAGCGGCAGCGTGCCCTATCGCTGCACGATCCTGCTGGACCCAGCGCGTGAGCGGGGACGGATCCTCTCCACACGCTGTTCCTGCCCTCTGCAGGAGGACTGCGAACACGCGATCGCGACGCTGCTCGCGGCCAACGCGCGTGCGGCCCCGGTGCCGCCGTCACACGCCGAGCCGGTCCCGTCCCCTTCGCGGCCGTCGGCCCCGCCACCGGCGAAGCCCGGATGGCGGGCACTGCTGGCCGACCGAGCGCCGGCGGGCGAGGTGCCCCTCGCGCTCGGCCTGGAGCTGCGACAGCGCGCGCCCTACCGAGCCGACGACTGGGCGCCGCGACGGACGGCCGCCGCCACGGCGCGGAGTCTGGTCCACGCCCGGCCCGACGACCTCACGCTCGCGGCTCGCCCGCTCCTGCGCAGCGAGCGCACGGGCGCCTGGATCAAGGGCGACGCGTCATGGGATGTCGTGCGTCGCGACCGCGCGCGTTTCGCGCCCGCGCAGGCCCGTTGGATCAGGGAGCTCGGCGAGATCCTCGGCGCCGCGCGGCCAGGAGCGCCCGCGGCCGACCCGGGCGAGTGGCTCGCGCTCGACACGGCTGGTTCCTCCCTGCTGTGGACGCACCTCGCGCGGGCCGCCGGGGCGGGCGTGGCGCTCGTGCCGGTCTCCGCGGAGCAGACCATCGCGCTGGCCGATGCCGCCGATGCGGCCGTCGGGGTCGAGGTCCAGGACGACGCGGACCGGCTGCGCGTGCGCGCCGTCGCGACGATCGCCGGCACAGAGCCGGGTCTCGTGCGCCCGATCGGCTCGTCCGGTGTGTACACGGTCGCGCCCGACCGCGACCCGGTTCCGATCGTGCTCGCACCGGTCGCGCTCTCCGACCCGATCCGAGAGCTGCTCCGCGCGGGCGGCGAGCTCGAGGTCCCCGCCGCGGACCGCGAGGCGTTCGTGGCCGAAGCGGTGCCCCGGCTCGCCCGCCGGACCACGCTACGACTGCCCCGCAGCATCCCGCCACCGCCGGCGGCGAGGCCCACCGCGGTCGTCGCCGTCCGGTTCGGTGCCGACGACACGGTCGAGGTCGGCTGCGCCTGGTCGTACCCCGGCCTGCCCCGGATCGACGCGGATGCCCGCCCGGACGCGGATCGCGACGTCGCCGCCGAGAGCCGTATCCTGGCCGCCCTCGCCGCGCCGTGGCAGGAGGCGCTGGACACGCCGTTCGCTCCGGCGGCCACCCTCCGGGGAGACGAGACGGCCGTGTTCGCCGCCGACGTCCTGCCCTCGTGGCAGCGCCTGCCGGAGGTTCGGGTCGAGGGCAACACGCCGTCGAGGCGTTACACCGAGCTGACGGAAGACCCGAAGATCCGGGTCACGACGGTCGAGACGGCGCAGCCGGACTGGTTCGACCTGGGCGTCGTCGTGTCGGTGGGGGAGCGACGTGTTCCGCTCGCGGCGCTCATCACGGCGCTCACACGCGGCAGGAAGCGGCTGCTGCTCGCCGACGGCGCATACTTCTCCCTCGCGCAGGCGTCGCTGCACCGCCTGCGCGATCTGCTCGCCGAGGCGGCCGAGCTGGACGAATGGGAGCCCGAGGCGCTGCGGCTGAGTCGCCACCAGACGGACCTGTGGACCGATTTCGAGGATGTCGCCGACATCGCCGAGCCGGCGCTCGCCTGGCGTGCGCTCGTCGAGGGGCTGCGCGATGCCGACTCGGTTCCCGCGGCCGAGCTGCCCGCCTCCGTGCACGCGACGCTGCGTCCGTATCAGAAGCGGGGCTACGACTGGCTCGCATTCCTGTGGCGCCATCGGCTCGGCGGCATCCTCGCGGACGACATGGGTCTCGGCAAGACGCTCCAGCTGCTGAGCCTGGTCGCGCACGTCCGCTCGGACGCCGATGCGGGGCCCGTGCTGGTGGTCGCGCCGACGTCGGTGATGCCGACGTGGGCCGCGGAGGCGACGCGTTTCACCCCGGGGCTGGTGGTGGTCGGCCTCGAGGAGACGCGGGGTCGCCGCGGCCGTCCGCTCGCGGACGCGATCGCGGGGGCGGACGTCGTGCTCACCTCTTACGCGATCCTGCGGCTCGACGCCGCCGAGTTCGCCGGAGTCTCATGGTCGGCCGTCGTCCTCGATGAGGCGCAGTTCGCCAAGAACCCGCGTACGAAGGTGTACCGCGCGATCGCCGGTCTTCGGGCCCGTGCCGTGTACGCCGCGACCGGGACCCCGCTGGAGAACGGGCTGGAAGACCTCTGGGCGCTGCTCTCGCTCACCGCGCCCGGGCTCTTCCCCTCCGCCCGACGGTTCCGCGAGGAGTACGTGCAGCCGATCGAGCAGGGCAAGGTTCCCGAGAACGCCGAGGCGGCTCCCTTCCGGGCGGATCGGCTCGCGCGTCTGCGCCGCCGCATCCGCCCGCTCCTGCTGCGCCGCACGAAGGCGGCCGTCGTGACCGAGCTGCCGCCCAAGCAGGAGCTCGAGCTGCGTGTCGCGCTCGACCCGGCGCATCGCGCGCTCTATGACCGGGTGCTGCAGCGCGAGCGGCAGAAGGTGCTGGGGCTGCTCGACGATCTCGACCGGAACCGGTTCATCGTGTTCCGCTCGCTGACGCTGCTGCGGATGCTGAGCCTCGCGCCCGTGCTGGTGGACGAGCGCCACGCGGCGATACCGTCCCGCAAGCTCGAGGCGCTCCTCGACCGTGTCGTGGAGCTCGCCGCCGAGGGACACCGTGCCCTCGTCTTCAGCCAGTTCACCTCGTTCCTGCGGCTCGCCGCCGACCGGCTGACGGCGGCGGGCATCGCCCACGAGTACCTGGACGGGTCGACGGCTCGGCGGGGCGAGGTCGTCGACCGGTTCCGGTCCGGAGACGCGCCCGCCTTCCTCATCAGTCTGAAGGCGGGCGGCTTCGGCGTGACCCTCACGGAGGCGGACTACGTCTTCGTCCTCGATCCGTGGTGGAACCCCGCCGCCGAGGCGCAGGCCGTCGACCGGGCGCACCGGATCGGCCAGGAGAACACCGTGCTGGTCTACCGCCTCATCGCCGCCGACACGATCGAGGAGAAGGTCCTGGCGCTCCAGCAGCGCAAGGCGCGGCTGTTCCAGGCGGTCGTGGACGACGACGCGTTGTTCTCGCAGGCGTTGTCGGCCGACGACATCCGGGCCCTGCTCGAGCGCTGACCGTTTTGCACGGCGGGCCCGAAGGGTGCCCGTGCCGGCCCCGCGTAGACTCGTGAGTCGTTCGACAGGAGGAACCGCATGCGGATCACCGGCCTCGGCCACGCGGGAATGTTCATCGAGACGACGGGCGGCAGCATCCTCTGCGATCCCGTGATCGGCCCCTCGTTCTTCGGCTCGTGGTTCCCGTTCCCCGACAACCGCGGACTCGACTGGGAGCGGTTCGGCGCCGCCGACTTCCTCTACATCTCGCATCGTCACCGCGATCACTTCGATCCCCGCCTGCTGGAGCGATACGTGCGCAAGGACATCCGCGTCCTGCTGCCGGACTACCCGACGGACGACCTCGAGACCGATCTTCGTGCGCTCGGATACGACAACATCGTGTACACGCAGGCCGGTGTCCCGCTGGAGTACGAGAACGGGCTGACGCTCATGGTGACGCCGCTGCGTGCGCCCAGCGACGGCCCGATCGGCGACTCGTCGTTGAGCGTCGACGACGGGACGGCGTCGATCCTCAACCAGAACGACTCGCACCCGCTGGACCTCGAGAAGCTCCTGTCGTTCTCGCACCCCGACGCCTACTTCACGCAGGTGTCCGGAGCGATCTGGTGGCCGATGGTCTACGACCTGCCGCAGGACGCGAAGCAGAACTTCGCCAAGCTCAAGCGCGACGCGCAGAACAAGCGCGCGATGTACTACATCGACAAGGTCGCCGCGCCCCACGTGTTCCCGATGGCGGGGCCGCCCATGTTCCTTCGTGAGGAGCTGTTCCGCTACAACGGCCACGGGCTCGAGGACGACTCGATCTTCACGGACCAGGCGCAGTTCCTCGCCCACATGGCCGAGGCATCGCCGCAGCAGAAGGGCTACCTGTTCGTGCCGGGCACGCAGGTCGACCTCGAGGGGGGCGAGATCCGGGTCACCCAGACGCTCTACACGGAGGCCGAGATCGAGCGGATCTTCGCCGACAAGTGGGAGTATCTGGCCGAGCAGCGCGACAGTCGCCAGGGCGAGGTGCGCGCCGAGGAGGCGCGGCGTTCTCCCGTGCTGGCCCCCGATGAGATGCTCGCCGCGATCAAGGAGTGGTGGGAGCCGCTGCTGCGCCGCGCCCGCACGATCCGCAACGGGGTCGGCGGCAACGTGCGGTTCCGGATCAGCGAGCTCGACATGGTCGTCGACTTCCCGAAGGCGAAGGTGCGCGAGTACGCCGGCGAGGAGTGCGTGTACTGGTACACGATCCCCGCCGATCTCGTCTCCACCAACATCGCCGACCACGAGATCGACTGGTCGAACTCGATCTTCCTCTCGATGCAGTTCTCGGTCGGACGGGCCGGCAAGTTCAACGAGTTCCTGACGACGTTCCTCAAGTGCCTCTCGCGCGACCGGATCGAGTACGTCGAGAACTGGTACGCCGAGCAGTCCGACCAGACCGAGGATGCCGAGATCGGCGACTGGGTCGTGCAGCGCCGTTGCCCGCACCTGCGCGCCGACCTCACCAAGACGGGCAAGATCGAGGACGGCGTGCTGACCTGCTCGCTCCACGACTGGAGCTGGGACCTCGCGAGCGGCAAGTGCCTCACGACGCAGGGGCACCCCATCCGGTCCCGGCGTCGGACGGACACGCCCGCGGGAGCCGACGCGGAGGCACCGGCCGAGACGGTCGCGCGCGCGTGAGCCCGGAGGCTCCGGAGCGCACGCTCGTCGTGCTGCGGCACGGCAAGGCCGCTTATCCTCACGGCGTCGCCGATCACGATCGTCCTTTGGCCGACCGCGGCCGTCGCGAGGCGGCACGCGCCGGGGATTGGCTCCGCGCGCACGTCCCTCCGGTCGACCTCGTGCTGTGCTCGTCCGCCGTTCGTACCCGTGCGACGCTCGCGGCGACGGGGATCGACGCGCGGGCTGAGGTTCTCGACGAGCTGTACGGGGCGTCGGCGCCGGACTGCATCGACCTCGTGCGCGCCCATGGCGGGGATGCCCGCACCGTGCTCGTGGTCGGCCACGAGCCCTCCGTGTCGCTGACGGCACGGCTGCTCGCGGCGGACCGTGACGGCGAGACGGCGCTGCGCATGCGGGACGGGTTCCCGACCTCGGGCATCGCGGTCCTCCAGGTGCCGACGGCCTGGGCCCACCTCGCGCCGCGTTGTGCGGAGCTCGTCGACTTCCACGTGCCGCGCTGACCGGGCTCGCCGTCCGCCGCTCCCCACCGCGTGCCTCCGCGACGACGTCGGCATCGTCGCGCGACCCCCGATACCACACCGCGCCGCGCCGGCGGCACGCTGGCGGGCCCGGCTGCCGGACCGGCTAAAATCGATCGACACCACAGCAACCTTTAACACCGTCCGAGAGGCGGAGAAGGGAGCGGCGGATGAGCACGCGAACCGTGCTGCATGAGGCCGACATCGCCCGCGCGTTGACGCGGATCGCCCACGAGATCCTCGAGTCGAACAAGGGATCGGAGGGCCTCGTGCTCCTCGGCATCCCGACCAGGGGAGTGCCGCTCGCACGTCGCCTCGCGGGCCTCATCGGAGAGTTCGGCGGCGACTCGGTTCCCTCCGGGGCCCTCGACGTGACGATGTATCGCGACGACCTGGCGCAGCACCCCACCCGCACACCGCATCGCACCGACATCCCGGCCGGAGGCATCGACGGCAAGACCGTCGTGCTGGTCGACGACGTGCTCTTCAGCGGCCGCAGCATCCGCGCGGCGCTCGACGCGCTCGGCGACATCGGACGTCCGTCGGCGGTGCGGCTGGCGATCCTGGTCGACCGCGGCCACCGCGAGCTGCCGATCCGCCCCGACTTCGTCGGCAAGAACCTCCCGAGCGCCCGTGACGAGCGCGTCAACGTGCGGCTCGCCGAGACCGACGGCGAAGAGTCCGTCACGATCGAGGGGCGCTGAGGATGCGGCACCTGCTCGACACGCGCGGCCTCGACCGTGCCGATGCGCTGCGCATCCTCGACGTCGCCGAGGACATGGCGGACACGCAGCGGCGCGAGGTCAAGAAGCTCCCGACGCTGCGGGGCAAGACGGTGGTCAACCTCTTCTTCGAGGACTCCACGCGCACCCGGATCTCCTTCGAGGCCGCGGCGAAACGGCTGAGCGCGGATGTCATCAACTTCGCCGCGAAGGGCTCCAGCGTCTCGAAGGGGGAGTCGCTGCAGGACACCGCCCAGACGCTGCAGGCGATGGCCGCCGACGCGGTCGTGATCCGCCATCAGGCCTCGGGCGCGCCGCGGACGCTCGCGACGAGCGGCTGGATCACGGCGGGGGTGGTCAACGCGGGCGACGGCACGCACGAGCACCCGACCCAGGCGCTGCTGGACGCCTTCACGATCCGCAAGCGCTTCTTCGGCGAGGACAGCAGGGGGCGCGACCTCGCGGGACTGCACGTGACCATCGTCGGCGACATCCTGCACTCCCGGGTGGCCCGCTCGAACGTGTGGCTGCTGCACACGCTGGGCGCCGAGGTGACCCTCGTCGGCCCGCCCACCCTCATCCCGCAGGACGTCTCGGCGTGGCCGGCCGGCGTGTCCTACGACCTCGACGAGGCGATCGCCGAGGGACCGGACGCGCTCATGATGCTCCGTATCCAGCTCGAGCGGATGAACGCGGCGTATTTCCCGACCGAACGGGAGTATTCCCGCGCCTGGGGGCTCGACGCGCGGCGCCTGGCGGCCCTGCCGGCCGATAGCATTGTCATGCACCCGGGACCCATGAACCGTGGCCTGGAGATCTCGGCCGATGCGGCGGACTCGCCCCGGTCGACGGTGCTGGAGCAGGTGACCAACGGCGTCTCGATCCGGATGGCAGTGCTGTACCTGCTGCTGGCGGGCGAACGCGGCGAACAGAACGAGGAGGCACGGTGAGCGAGACACTCCTCATCCGCGGCGCACGCATCCACGACGGGGACGCCGCGGACATCCTGATCGCCGACGGCACGATCGCCGAGATCGGCACCGGCGTCTCCCGCTCCGGGGCGACCGTGGTCGACGCCGACGGCCTCATCGCCCTCCCCGGGCTCGTCGATCTCCACACGCATCTGCGCGAGCCCGGCTACGAGGCCAGCGAGACCGTGCTCACGGGCTCCCAGGCGGGAGCCGCGGGCGGCTACACGGCGCTGTTCGCGATGCCGAACACGTCCCCGGTCGCCGACACGGCCGGCGTGGTCGAGCAGGAGCTCGCGCTCGGCGAGGCGGCGGGCTACCTGGCGGTGCAGCCGATCGGCGCGGTGACGGTGGGCCAGAAGGGCGAGCGTCTCGCCGAGCTGGGCGCGATGGCGCAGTCGCGCGCCCGCGTGCGCGTGTTCAGCGACGACGGGTTCTGCGTCTGGGACCCGCTCATCATGCGCCGCGCCCTGGAGTACGTGAAGGCCTTCGACGGCGTCGTGGCGCAGCACGCCCAGGACCCCCGTCTCACGGAGGGCGCCCAGATGAACGAGGGCACGGTGTCGGCCGAGCTCGGACTCGCCGGCTGGCCGGCGGTCGCCGAGGAGTCGATCATCGCGCGGGACGTCCTGCTGGCCGAGCACGTGGGTTCGCGGCTGCACGTGTGCCATCTCTCGACGGCCGGCTCGGTCGACATCATCCGCTGGGCCAAGAAGCGCGGCGTCAACGTCACGGCAGAGGTCACGCCCCACCACCTCCTGCTCACCGAGGAGCTCGCTCGGGGCTACGACGCGCGGTTCAAGGTCAATCCGCCGTTGCGACGCGATGAGGACGTGCACGCGGTGCGAGAGGGGCTCGCCGATGGGACGATCGACATCGTCGCGACCGATCACGCTCCCCACCCGCACGAGGCGAAGGCCTGTGAGTGGGCTGCGGCGGCGAACGGCATGGTGGGGCTCGAGAGCGCCCTCCGGGTCGTTCAGCTCGCGATGGTCGAGACCGGCCTCCTCGGCTGGGGCGACGTCGCGCGCGTCATGAGCGCGGCGCCGGCGCGCATCGGGCGTCTCGCCGGGCAGGGACGGCCGATCGCGGTCGGCGAGCCCGCCCATCTGAGCCTGCACGACCCCGCGGGTGCCACGGTCTTCGACCGTGACTCGCTCCGGGGACGCAGCATCAACTCGCCGTATCTCGGCCGGGAGCTCCCCGGGCGCGTGGCGTGGACCCTGTACGCCGGAAGGCCCACGCTCCGAGACGGTGTCCTGGCTCCGGCAGAGGAGGTCGCCCGATGACCCGCGAAGCCGCACTTCTGGTCATGCTCGGCGCGGCCGTGCTCCTTCTCGGCCTCATGGCATGGGGCTGGTGGCGTCGCACGCGACGGGACGCGGGCCTGATCGCCCCGGCGGGGGAGATGCCCGCCGACGCGCGCGTGCTCGGCGACTTCCCCGGCCTCTACGTCGCGACCACGGCGCAGGGGAATCCCCTCGAGCGGCTCGCGGTCAGGGGACTCGGCTTCCGGGCGAGGGGACTCGTCGTCGTCACGGACGCCGGGATCCTGTTCGACCTCGCCGGCGCTCAACGCCTGTTCATCGACCGCGCGCGCATCGCCGGCGTCGGGCAGTCCACCGTCGCGATAGACCGCGTGGTCGAGCGAGGCGGGCTCGTGCGCCTCAGCTGGCGTGCGGGCGATCCCGGTGACGACACGGTCGTCGACTCGTACTTCCGGCCGCAGGAGGCCTCGGCGCGCGCTCTCGTCGCGGCGATCGAGCCCCTGCTGCCCTCCGCCACCCCGACAGGAACGCAAGGATGACTCGTTTCACCACTGACCCCGCCGTGCTCGTTCTCGAGGACGGCACCCGGCACACCGGCCGGGCCGTATGGCGCTCGCGGCACGACGCTCGGCGAGGTCGTCTTCACGACCGGCATGACCGGCTACCAGGAGACGCTGACCGATCCGTCGTACGCCGGCCAGATCGTGCTGCAGACCGCCCCCCACATCGGCAACACCGGGATGAACTCGGAGGATGTCGAGTCCCGTCGCATCTGGGTCGCGGGCTACGTCGTGCGCGACCCCTCGCGCGTCGTCTCGAACTGGCGCTCCGAGAACTCCCTCGACGAAGCGCTCGAGGCCGACGGCATCGTCGGCATCAGCGGCATCGACACGCGGGCGGTGACACGCCGCATCCGCTCGGAGGGCTCCATGCGCGGCGGTGTCTTCTCCGGCGAGGCCGCCGGCCTCGACCCGGAGGAGCAGCTGCGCATCGTCCGCGAGGCGCCGCAGATGGCGGGGCAGAACCTCTCCGCGCACGTCTCGGTCGCCGCCGTCGAGGTGACGCCCGCCACGGGTGAGCGGATCGGCAACCTCGCCGTGCTCGACCTCGGCGTGAAGCAGGCGACGATCCACAATCTCGCCGCGCGCGGTTTCGACGTGCACGTGCTGCCGCAGACCGCCACGATCGAGGACGTCCGGGCGATCGAGCCCGTCGCCGCGTTCTACTCGAACGGTCCGGGCGACCCCGCTGCCTCCGAGTCGCACGTCGCGCTGTTGCGGGCCATGCTCGACGAGCGCCTGCCCTTCTTCGGCATCTGCTTCGGGAACCAGCTGCTCGGGCGCGCGCTCGGCTTCGGCACCTACAAGCTGCCGTTCGGCCACCGCGGCATCAACCAGCCGGTCCTGGACAAGCAGACCGGCCGCGTCGAGATCACGGCGCAGAACCACGGCTTCGCGGTGGACGCCCCCATCGAGGGGGTCGTGGACAGCCCCCACGGCTACGGCCGGGTCGAGGTCAGCCACATCGGCCTCAACGACCAGGTCGTCGAGGGGCTTCGTGCACTCGACATCCCCGCGTTCAGCGTGCAGTACCACCCCGAGGCGGCCGCCGGTCCCCACGACGCCAACTACCTGTTCGACCGCTTCCGTGACCTCGTCGTCGCGAACCTGAAGGAGAAGAATGCCTAAGCGCGACGACATCCATTCCGTCCTCGTCATCGGCTCCGGCCCGATCGTCATCGGCCAGGCCTGCGAGTTCGACTACTCCGGCACCCAGGCGTGCCGCGTGCTGCGCGCCGAGGGCGTGCGCGTGATCCTCGTCAACTCCAACCCGGCGACGATCATGACCGATCCCGACTTCGCCGACGCGACCTACATCGAGCCGATCACGCCAGAGGTGATCGAGACGATCATCGCGAAGGAGAAGCCCGACGCGATCCTGCCGACCCTCGGCGGGCAGACGGCGCTCAACGCGGCGATGGCCCTCCACCAGCGCGGCATCCTGGAGAAGTACGGCGTCGAGCTCATCGGCGCCAAGGTCGAGGCGATCCGCAAGGGCGAGGACCGGCAGATCTTCAAGGAGCTCGTGATCGAGGCGGGCGCGGATGTCGCGGCCTCCGTGATCTGCCACTCGATGGACGACCTCCTCGCCGGCGCGGAGAAGCTCGGCTACCCGCTCGTGGTGCGTCCGAGCTTCACGATGGGCGGTCTCGGCTCGGGCTTCGCCTACGACGAGGCGGACCTGCGCCGCATCGGCGGGGCGGGGCTCCACGACTCGCCCACGCACGAGGTTCTGCTGGAGGAGTCGATCCTCGGGTGGAAGGAGTACGAGCTCGAGCTCATGCGCGACATGGCCGACAACACGGTCGTCGTCTGCTCGATCGAGAACGTCGATCCCGTCGGCGTGCACACGGGCGACTCGATCACGGTGGCGCCCGCCCTCACGCTCACGGATCGCGAGTACCAGCGTCTCCGCGACATCGGCATCGACATCATCCGCGCGGTCGGCGTCGACACCGGCGGCTGCAACATCCAGTTCGCGGTCGATCCGGCGACGGGACGCATCATCGTGATCGAGATGAACCCGCGGGTGTCGCGCTCCTCGGCGCTCGCGTCGAAGGCGACGGGCTTCCCGATCGCCAAGATCGCGGCGAAGCTCGCGATCGGCTATCGCCTCGACGAGATCCCGAACGACATCACGAAGGTGACGCCGGCGAGCTTCGAGCCGACGCTCGACTACGTCGTGGTCAAGGTGCCGCGGTTCAACTTCGAGAAGTTCCCGGCCGCAGACGCGACCCTCACGACGACCATGAAGTCGGTGGGCGAGGCGATGGCGATCGGCCGCAACTACACGACGGCGCTCCAGAAGGCCTTGCGCTCGCTGGAGAAGCGCGGGTCGAGTTTCCACTGGGGCGAGGAGAAGCGGTCGGTCGCCGAGCTGCTCGAGATCGCGAAGACGCCCACGGACGGGCGCATCGTCGTGCTGCAGCAGGCGCTGCGACTCGGCGCCACCGCGGAGCAGGCGTTCGAGGCCACCAAGATCGACCCCTGGTTCATCGACCAGATGGTGCTGATCAACGAGGTCGCGGAGTTCGTGCGGACGGCGGCGGAGCTCGATGCCGGCACCCTCCGCATCGCGAAGGAGCACGGCTTCAGCGACGCGCAGCTCGCGCAGCTGCGCGGCATCACGGAGGAGGAGGTCCGGGGGCTGCGTCACGGCCTCGGCATCCGCCCGGTCTACAAGACGGTCGACACCTGCGCGGGCGAGTTCCCGGCGCTCACGCCCTACCACTACTCGTCCTATGACACCGAGACCGAGGTCGCGCCGAGCGACCGCACGAAGGTCGTCATCATCGGCAGCGGGCCGAACCGCATCGGACAGGGCGTCGAGTTCGACTACTCGTGCGTGCACGCCTC
Source organism: Microbacterium sp. SORGH_AS_0888 (assembly GCF_030818905.1). Taxonomy (NCBI): domain Bacteria; kingdom Bacillati; phylum Actinomycetota; class Actinomycetes; order Micrococcales; family Microbacteriaceae; genus Microbacterium; species Microbacterium sp. SORGH_AS_0888. The sequence goes on along the minus strand of NZ_JAUTAZ010000001.1, from coordinate 658,165 downwards.
CTTCGCGCTCGCGGATGCCGGGTACGAGACCGTCATGGTCAACTGCAACCCCGAGACCGTCTCGACCGACTACGACACGAGCGACCGGCTCTACTTCGAGCCGCTGACGCTCGAGGACGTCCTCGAGGTCCTGCACGCGGAGTCCGCCTCGGGCGAGATCCTCGGCGTCATCTGCCAGCTGGGGGGCCAGACCCCGCTCGGCCTCGCGAAGGGGATCGAACAGGCCGGCTACCGCATCCTCGGCACGAGCCCCGCCGCCATCGACCTCGCCGAGGAGCGCGAGCTGTTCTCGCGGCTCCTCGACGACGCCGGCCTCGTGGCGCCGCGCAACGGCACCGCGATCGATGTCGACGGCGCGGTCGCGGTCGCGGAGGAGATCGGCTACCCCGTGCTGGTCCGCCCGAGCTTCGTGCTCGGCGGCCGCGGCATGGAGATCGTCTACGACACCCCGAGCCTGCGCGACTACTTCGTCCGCGTCGCCGACCAGGCGATCATCGGCCCCGGGATGCCGCTGCTGGTCGACCGGTTCCTCGACGACGCCGTGGAGCTCGACGTGGACGCGCTGTTCGACGGCACCGACCTGTACATCGGCGGCGTCATGGAGCACCTGGAGGAGGCCGGCATCCACTCGGGCGACTCGAGCTGCACGCTGCCGCCGATCTCCCTCGGACGCACCGAGATCGACCGCGTCCGCGAGGCGACGCGGGCCATCGCGCAGGGCGTGGGGGTGCGCGGGCTGCTGAACGTCCAGTTCGCCGTCTCCGCGGGTGTGCTCTACGTCATCGAGGCGAACCCCCGTGCCTCTCGCACGGTGCCGTTCGTGTCGAAGGCGCTCGGCATCCCGCTCGCCAAGGCGGCCAGCCGCATCATGGCGGGCGCCACGATCGCCGAGCTCAAGGCCGAGGGGATGCTGCCGCCCGAGGACGGCTCGCGCGTCCCGCTCGACGCGCCGGTCGCCGTCAAGGAGGCCGTGCTGCCGTTCAAGCGGTTCCGCACGGCCGACGGCCGCACCGTGGACTCCGTGCTCGGTCCGGAGATGCGCTCCACCGGCGAGGTCATGGGAATCGACCTCGACTTCCCCGCAGCGTTCGCGAAGAGCCAGGCGGCCGCCTACGGGGGGCTCCCGACATCCGGGACCGTCTTCATCTCCGTCGCCGACAGCGACAAGCGCGAGGTCATCTTCCCCGCACGGCGCCTGCAGGAGATGGGCTTCCGCATCATCGCCACGGAGGGCACCGCGGAGATCCTCGCCCGCAACGGCATCCGCGCCGAGGTCGTGAACAAGTACTCCGCGACCCAGGCGTCGGGCGAGCGCAACATCGTCGATCTGATCGACGCCGGTGAGGTCGACATCGTCGTGAACACGCCCTCGGGCGGCTCGACGCGCGCCGACGGCTACGAGATCCGCGCGGCTGCCGTCGCGGGCGACAAGGCGCTGTTCACGACGATCGCGGTCATGGGTGCCGCCGTCAGCGCGCTGCCGATCCTGCGCGAGGGCTTCGCGGTCAAGAGCCTGCAGGAGTACGCGGCAGACCGGGCGAAGGCGTGACCCGCTCATCACGCGCGCGGGTCGCAGATTCGCGCGGATGTCGCAGGATGTCGCCCGAATCGTGCGACATCCGCGCGGTCGTGCGACCGTGGACGGCGTCGTGAGCTTCGGCGACCGCCTGCGGGCGGCGCTGGAGGCCCACGGGCCGTTGTGCGTCGGCATCGATCCGCACGAGCACCTGCTCCGGGAGTGGTCGCTGCCGGTGAACGCGCAGGGCGTGCGCGAGTTCGGCCTGCGGGTCGTCGCCGCGGCCACGGGGCGCGTGGGCGTGGTGAAGCCGCAGGTGGCGTTCTTCGAGCGTTTCGGCGCCGCGGGCTTCACGGCCCTCGAAGAGGTGCTCCGCGCGGCGCGTGACGCGGAGCTGATCGTGATCGCCGACGCCAAGCGCGGTGACATCGGCTCCACGATGGCGGGCTACGCCGCTGCCTGGCTGGACGAGGGGTCGCCGCTCGAGGCGGATGCGGTCACGCTCAGCCCGTATCTCGGACCGGACTCGCTCGACGAGACGTTCGCGTACGCGCGCGAGCGGGGCAAGGGCGTCTTCGTGCTGGCTGCGACCAGCAACCCGGAGGCGGGAGAGCTCCAGCGTGCCGTCGGCGCGTCGGGCAGCGTCGCCGCCGACGTCGCCCGAGCGGTGCGCGCGTTCGCCGTCGCGCCGGGTCTGCACGACCTGGGGCTCGTCATCGGGGCGACGGTCGACCGCTCGACCTTCGGGCTGTCCGACGACGCCCTCGCGGACGTTCCGATCCTCGCGCCCGGATTCGGCGCGCAGGGCGCGGAGCCGGCCGACCTCGGACGTCTGTTCGGCGCCCTCGCGGGAAACGTGGTCGCGAGCGAGAGCCGCAGCATCCTCTCGGCGGGCCCGGAGGGTCTCGCCGCCCGAATCGAGCAGCGCCGAGCGCTGTACCCGGAGGCACGGCATGGTTGACGCGCAGCACCCGCCCGAGGTGGATCGTGTGGCGGCGTCGCGGCGTGCGGTCGAGGCTCGACGCGCGCGCGCGAGCCTCAAGCGCGACATCGCGACCCGGGTCGTCTCGCCGCAGGAGGCTCTGCGCCGAGCGATCGCGGACCCGACCTCGCCCGCCGGGACGCTCCGCGTACCCGACTTCCTCACGGCTCTCCCCGCGATCGGGGAGAGCAAGCGCGACCGGATCCTGGCCGAGCTGGGCATCTCCCCGGTCAAGCGGCTGGGTGGTCTGGGCGTGCGTCAGCGTCGTACGTTGGCGCAGTGGCTCGACACGCGGATGCCCGAGCCGACGCCGCGTCCCCATCGGAGCCGGCTGGTCGTGCTGGCGGGTCCCACCGCCGTCGGCAAGGGCACCGTGGCGGAGCAGATCCGCCGCGAGCACCCGGAGATCCTCCTGTCGGTGTCGGCGACGACCCGCCCGCCGCGTCCCGGGGAGGTCGACGGCGAGCACTACTTCTTCGTCGACGACGCCCGTTTCGACGCGATGGTCGCGGGCGGCGAGCTGCTCGAGCACGCGACCGTGCACAACAAGTACCGGTACGGCACGCCGCGGGGACCGATCGAGCAGGCTCTCGCCGCCGGCCGCTCCGTGCTGCTGGAGATCGATCTGCAGGGCGCGCGCCAGGTGCGCCGGGCGGCTCCCGACGCGACGCTCGTCTTCCTGCTCCCGCCGAGCTGGGACGAGCTCGTGCAGCGTCTGGTCGGACGGGGCACGGAGGACGCCGAGGAACGCGCCCGCCGGCTGAGGACGGCGAAGCGCGAGCTGGCCGCGCAGGGCGAGTTCGATTTCCACGTCGTCAACGCCGAGGTCGCCGAGGCCGCTCGGCAGGTCGCCGCCCTGGCGAGCTGACCCGCGCCGTCCGCGTGGCACCGGAGCGTGCGCACGGCGACGTGCCTTAGAATAGAGGGATGCTTCGTGCGCCGGCCGTGCGCACGACTCTCCGCCGTCTTCTTGAACCAGGAGGTTCCGCCGTGGCCGGACACACCCAGGGCATCATCGACCCGCCCATCGACAGCCTGCTCGAGAAGGTCGACTCGAAGTACCAGCTCGTGATCTACGCCGCCAAGCGCGCCCGCCAGATCAACGACTACTACTCGGACCTCCACGAGGGAAACCTCTTCGACAACGTCGGTCCGCTCGTGGACTCCACGATCGAGGACAAGCCCCTCACGATCGCGCTGCACGAGATCCACGAGGACAAGCTGCGCCTTCGCCAGGCCGACTGATCCTGCCGTGAACGCAGCCCCGACACCCCGGTGTCCGGGGCTGCGTCCATAATGATGGCTGAGCCCGCGATGCACCAGGAGATACACCGATGACCGAGTTGCGCCTGTTCACGTCCGAGTCCGTCACCGAGGGGCATCCCGACAAGATCTGCGATCAGATCTCGGACTCGATCCTCGACGCTCTGCTCGCGGTCGACCGCGACAGCCGTGTCGCGGTCGAGACGCTCGTGACGACGGGGCTCGTGCACGTCGCCGGCGAGGTGCGCACCTCGGGCTATGTCGACATCCCCACGATCGTCCGGCAGGTCGTCAACCGCATCGGCTACACCTCCAGCGACACCGGCTTCGACGGCGACTCGTGCGGGGTGAGCGTATCGATCGGTGAGCAGTCGACCGACATCGCCCACGGCGTCGACACGGCGCTGGAGCACCGCGAGGGCGCGTCGTCCGATCCGCACGACGCGCAGGGCGCGGGCGACCAGGGCATCATGTTCGGGTACGCCACGAACGAGACGCCGCAGCTCATGCCGACGGCGATCTGGGCCGCGCACCGCATCGCCGAGCGACTCACGGACGCGCGCCGCAGCGGAGCGCTGCCCTTCCTCCGGCCCGACGGCAAGACCCAGGTCACGCTCGGCTACGAGGGTCAGGTGCCGCGCACCGTCGAGACCGTCGTGCTGTCCACGCAGCACCACCCCGACATCTCGCAGGCGGCCCTGCGCGCCGCGGTGCAGGCGGAGGTCATCGACCCCGTCCTCGCCGAGACCGGTCTCGACGTCTCGAACGTCGAGTACTTCGTCAACCCCGCGGGCCCGTTCGTCACGGGCGGGCCGAAGGGCGACGCCGGGCTCACGGGGCGCAAGATCATCATCGACACCTACGGCGGGGCGGCTCGTCACGGCGGCGGCGCGTTCAGCGGAAAAGACCCGTCCAAGGTCGACCGGTCCGCGGCGTACGCGATGCGGTGGGTCGCCAAGAACGCCGTCGCCGCAGGCCTGTCCGACCGCCTCGAGGTCCAGGTCGCCTATGCGATCGGCAAAGCCAAGCCCGTGGGGCTGTACGTCGAGACGTTCGGCACGGGACACGTGTCCGACGAGCTGATCACGCGGGCGATCCTCGAGGTCTTCGACCTGCGACCGGCCGCGATCATCGAACAGCTCGACCTGCTGCGTCCGATCTACGCTCGCACGGCCGCCTACGGGCACTTCGGTCGCGAGCTGCCCGAGTTCACCTGGGAGCGGCTGGACCGCGTCGACGAGCTGCGCGCCGCCGCCGGGGTCTGAGCGGCCCGTGAGCGCCCGCCGCGTCGCGCGCGTGCTCATCGATTCGCCGCTGCCGCAGCTCGATCGGCTGTTCGACTACGACATCCCGCCCGAGCTGGTGGACGCCGCGGTTCCCGGCGTGCGGGTCAAGGTGCCGTTGCGCTCCCTCGGCCGCGTCGTCGACGGCTACCTCGTGGAGGTGGGCGAGGCAGCGGATGCGGAGCGTCCGCTGTCCGCGCTGGATGTCGTGGTGTCACCTGCCCGGGTGCTGCCGGAGCGGCTCTATCGTGTCGCGCGTCGCGTCGCCGACCGCGCGGCCGGCAGCGCGAGCGACGTCCTGCGGCTCGTCATCCCGCGCCGCATGGTGCGTGCCGAGAAGGCCTGGGCCGCAGCACCTGCGCCCGCGGCGCCCGAGGTCGCTCCCGAGACCCTCCGGTGGGCTCAGGAGGTCCTGGGCGCCTATCCCGGGCTCACATCGGCCTTGGCGGCGGGGGAGCGTCTCGCGGTCGACGCCCCGCCCCGCCCTCTCACCCTGCCGGACGGCACCGTCATCGGCGCATGGGCCGTGCTGCTGTGCGCCGCCGCGGTCTCGACTCTTGCGCAGGGCCACAGCGCCGTGCTGGTCGTGCCGGACCATCGTGACCAGGAGCAGCTGGCCGCCGCGCTGGCCGCGCACCTGCCCGGCGATGCGGTCGTGCGCGACGACGCGCGCAGGCCGGCACCCGCTCGCTACGCTGCCTACCTGCGCGTCCTGGCCGATGCGCCCTGCGTCGTGATCGGCAACCGTTCGGCCGTGTACTCGCCCGCGGCGCGGACGGGGCTGGTCGCGATCTGGAACGACGGGGATCCCCTTCTCGGCGAGCCGCTGAGTCCCGGGGTCCATGCGCGGGACGCGGCCCTCGTTCGGCAGGAGCTCGAGGGCGGTGCGCTCCTGTTCGCCGGGCACACCCGGACGACGGACGTCGAACGTCTCGTCGCCGTGGGCTGGGTGCGCGATGTGCCCGCCGTGCGACGGCAGAGCCCCCGAGTGGTGCTGAGCGCGCCCGCCGACGGACTCGCGCAGGCGCGTATTCCATCGCAGGCGTTCGCCGCCGTCCGGGAGGCGCTCACGACCGGTCCGGTACTGGTGCAGGTGGCGCGGCCGGGCTACGCACCCGTCGTGGTGTGCGCCGATTGCCGGCGACCGGCGCGATGCGTGCACTGCACGGGCCCTCTGCGCGTGCGCAGTGCGCGGCGGCTGCCGGAGTGCTCGTGGTGCGGGCGGGCGGCCACGGGCTGGCGCTGCGGGCACTGCGAGGGTTCCGGTCTGCGTCTGGCCTCGGCGGGCAGCGAGCGGACCGCGGACGAGCTCGGACGGGCGTTCCCGAACACGCGTGTGATCGTCGCGGACGCCGATCATCCCGTCACCCAGGTCGAGGGCCGACCCGCGCTCGTCGTCGCGACCCGCGGCGCCGAGCCGCTCGCCGACGGCGGGTACCGAGCCGTGCTGCTGCTCGACGGCGATCGGATGCTGCTGGCCGAAGACCTGCGCATCGGCGAGTTCTGCCTGCGCTGGTGGTCGGATGCGGCGGCTCTCGTCGCGCCCGGAGCGCCGGTGCACCTCGTCGGCGTGACGGGGCCGGTGGCCCGCGCGCTCGCGACCTGGACGCAGCCGGCCTATGCCCGGTCGGAGCTCGCCGAGCGGGCGCCGCTGAAGATGCCGCCGGCGGTGCGGGTCGCCTCGCTCGAGGGCTCGCCCGCGTCGGTCTCTCAGGCGCTCGAGACCCTTCGCGCGGAGGTGCCCGGCCTCGCGCCCGACGCCGTGATCGGTCCCGCCCGCCAGCCGGGAGAGGACCCGCCGCTCGACCGCGCCCTCGTGCGTTTCGAGTACGCGCAGGGTTCGGTGGTGTGCCGGTCGCTGCGCGCGAGCGTCGTCGCGGACGCCGTGCGGGGCCGCCGTCCCCGACGCGGCGGACCGGGTCGGCCTACACTCAGAGTGCGGGTCGACGTACCCGATCCCGACCTCTGATCCGGCCCAGGAGCTTCATGCGTCTCGTTTTCGCGGGCACCCCCGCGGCCGCCGTCCCGTCACTCGAGCGGCTCGCCGCATCCGGTCACGAGATCGCGCTCGTGGTGACGCGCACCGACGCACCGCTGGGTCGGAAGCGTGTGCTCACGCCGTCGCCGGTGGCGGCAGCGGCGGAGCGCCTGGGGCTGGAGGTGCTGCGCGCGGATCGTCTCGACGGCGCCGCGACGGCGCGCGTCGCCGCGCTCGAGCCCGACCTCGGCGTCATCGTCGCGTACGGCGGGCTCGTGCGGGAGCCGTTGCTGTCGACGCCGCACCACGGCTGGATCAACCTGCACTTCTCGCTCCTTCCGCGCTGGCGCGGTGCCGCCCCGGTGCAGCGCGCGCTGATCGCAGGCGATCGCGAGGTCGGAGCCGCCGTCTTCCGCCTCGTCCCGGAGCTCGACGCCGGCGACGTCTTCGCCCAGGAGCGCGTCCCGGTGCCTCCGCTCGCGACAGCCGGCAGCCTGCTCGACGAGCTCGCGGCGAGCGGCAGCGCGCTGCTCGCCGATGTCGTGGACGAGATCGGCGCGGGCACGGCGATCGCCCGGCCCCAGGTGGGGGAGCCCACCTACGCGGCCAAGCTGACGGTGGAGGACGGCCGCATCGACTGGAGCGCCGACGCGGACGCCGTGCTGGGCCGTCTGCGTGGCACGACGCCCGAGCCCGGTGCGTTCACGACGGTCGACGGCGCGCGTCTGAAGGTTCTGTCGGCGCATCGCGCGGATGCGGCCGTGGCGCTGCCTCCGGGGCGGATGGCCGCCGCGGGGCGCGAGGTGGTGGTCGGAACCGCCTCCGACCCCATCGCCCTCGACCGTGTACAGCCGGCGGGCAAGCAGCCGATGGCCGCCGGCGACTGGTGGCGCGGGCTGCGCGGCGGCGACCCGGTGGCGGGATCATGACGGGGCCGCGTCGCGTCGCCTATGACGTGCTGCGGGCCGTCCATGCGGACGACGCCTACGCGAACCTCCTCCTGCCGACGGCGATCGACCGTGCCGGGCTGCCACCGAAGGACGCCGCGCTGGCGACGGAGCTCGCCTACGGCACGCTTCGTCGAGAGGGCACCTACGATGCCGTCATCGCCGCGGCGTCGAACCGCGACATCGCCGCGATCGACCCCGAGGTGCTCGACGCCCTGCGACTGGGCGCGCACCAGATCCTCTCGACCCGCGTCGCCTCCCACGCGGCGGTCCACGAGACGGTCGATCTCGTCCGTCGCGTCGCCGGACCCGCGGCGACCGGCTTCGCGAACGCCGTGCTCCGGCGCATCGCGCGCGACACGCCGGGCGAGTGGATGTCGCGCATCGAGGCCGCGGCGCGCTCGGACGACGAGCGCATCGGCCTCGCCACGGCCCACCCGGTCTGGATCCTCCGCGCCTTCCGGCGCGCGCTGGCGGCGGAAGGGCGGGCCGACGAGCTCGACGACCTCCTGCGCGCCGACAATCTCGCACCCCAGGTGACCCTCGCGGTGCTGCCCGGTCTTGCCGAACGGCCGCACGACCTCGCGCCGACGCCCTATTCGCCGCTCGGCGCGCGTTCGCCCGGCGGCGATCCGGGCGAGCTCGTCCGGAGCGGCCGCATCCGGGTCCAGGACGAGGGATCACAGCTGGCGGCCCTCGCCCTGACCCGCGCCGTCCCGGTGAGCGCCGGGGAACGGTGGCTCGACCTCTGCGCCGGCCCGGGAGGCAAGACCGCGGTTCTCGCGGCCGAGGCGCTCGCGCACGGCGCGACGCTCGAGGCCAACGAGCCGGTGCCGGCACGGGCGGGCCTGGTGCGGCAGGCGCTGGCCGGCGTCCCGCTGGAGGTCGCTGTCAGCGAGGAGGACGGTCGCGTGCGCGCCGGGCGCGGCGGCTACGACCGCATCCTCGTCGACGCCCCGTGCACGGGGCTCGGGGCGCTCCGCCGACGCCCGGAGGCCCGCTGGCGCAAGCATCCGGGCGACGTGCCCGAGCTCAGCGCGCTGCAGGGCGAGCTCCTCTCGGCGGCACTCGCGGCGCTGAAGCCCGGCGGCGTCGTGGCGTACGTCACGTGTTCGCCTCACCTGGCGGAGACGGCGGCGGTGGTCGCCGACGCCCGGCGGGAGTGGGGCGAGCGCGTGGACGAGCTCGACACGAGAGCGGTGCTGCAACGCGTCTCGCGAACGCCGCTGGATCTGCCCGAGCCCGCCGACGGGTCCGGACGCGCCCAGTTGTGGCCGCACCGGCACGGGACGGACGCGATGTTCGTCGCCCTGCTGCGCCGGCGCGACTGAGCCCGGCTCGCCGGCCGCGATAATGGGGCGGTGAGTCAGCCCCGCATCAACCCCTCGATCCTCGCCGCCGACTTCGTCAACATGCAGTCCGAGCTCGCCCGCATCGCGGCGGCCGACTTCGTGCACGTCGACGTCATGGACAACCACTTCGTGCCGAATCTGACGTTCGGCCCGCAGATGGTCGAGCGGATCCAGCAGACCAGCCCGGTCCCGCTCGACGTGCACCTCATGATCGACGACCCGGACCGGTGGGCGCCGGGCTACGCCGAGCTGGGGGCCGCGAGCGTGACGTTCCACCTCGAGGCGGCGCGCGAGCCGCTCGCGCTGGCCCGACGGCTGCGCGAGATCGGCGCGCGTGCCGGTGTCGCCATCAAGCCGGGCACGCCGGCCGAGGCGTTGTACGACCTGCTGGGCGAGGTCGACCAGTTCCTCGTCATGACGGTGGAGCCGGGCTTCGGCGGGCAGTCGTTCATGCCGGAGACGATGCCCAAGCTCCGCGCGCTCGCGGCCGAGGCCCGCAGGCGCGGCACGGAGGTGTGGCTGCAGGTCGACGGGGGCATCTCGCTGTCCACGATCGGCCAGGCGGCCGAGGCGGGCGCCGACACGTTCGTCGCCGGGTCCGCGGTCTTCGGCGCCGAGGATCCCGAGCGCGCGATCACGGCCCTCCGCGACGCCGCCGCCACCCACCGCCACTGACCGCGAGACCAGTCCCGCGCGCCGAGACCGGCGGGTTACCCACTGGTCTCGGCGGCGCAGACTGGTCTCGCGGGTCCGGGAGCGTTCCGGGGGACGGTAACCTGGGTGGGTGAAGACGTTCGACACTCTGTTCGCTGAGCTGAGCGAGAAGGCGGCCACCCGTCCCGCCGGCTCCGGCACGGTGGCGGAGCTGGATGCCGGTGTGCACACGATCGGCAAGAAGATCGTCGAGGAGGCCGCCGAGGTGTGGATGGCGGCCGAGTACGAGCCGCTCGACGCCGCCGCCGAGGAGATCTCGCAGCTGCTCTACCACCTCCAGGTGCTCATGCTCGCGAAGGGCCTGAGCCTGGAGGACGTCTACCGACATCTGTGAGCGCGTCCCTCGACCCTCCGCTCTAGACCCGAAAGCTGCCGCACCATGCTGCGTATCGCTGTGCCGAACAAGGGATCACTGGCCGAGACGGCCGCCGAGATGCTCGCCGAGGCGGGCTACATCGGCCGCCGCGACCCCAAGGACCTGCACGTCATCGACCCCGTGAACGAGGTCGAGTTCTTCTACCTCCGCCCGAAGGACATCGCCACCTACGTCGGCTCGGGAGCCCTCGACGTCGGGATCACCGGTCGCGACCTGCTCCGGGACGCTCGGATGCCGGGGGCACGCGAGATCGAAGCGCTCGGCTTCGGCGGCTCCACCTTCCGCTTCGCCGGCCCTCCCGGCCGGTTCTCGGAGATCGCGGACCTCGAGGGCATGCGGGTGGCGACCGCCTATCCGGGCCTCGTGGACTCCTTCCTCGACGAGCTCGGCGTCGCGGTCGATCTCGTGCCCCTCGACGGCGCGGTGGAGTCGGCCGTGCAGCTGGGGGTCGCGGATGCGGTGGCCGACGTCGTGTCCACGGGAACGACGCTGCGGCAGGCCGGACTCGAGATCTTCGGACCGAAGCTCCTGGAGTCCGAGGCCGTCCTGATCACGGGCGCCGACGAGCCCGAGGGGCTGGACACGCTCCTGCGCCGCCTGCGCGGTGTGCTCGTCGCCCGTCGTTACGTGCTGATCGACTACGACCTGCCCGCCGACCTGGTCGAACAGGCGGTCGCGATCGCACCGGGGATCGAGTCGCCCACGATCTCGCCCCTGCGCGACCCCGCGTGGGTCGCGGTGCGGGTCATGGCGCCGCGCAGGACGGTGAACCAGGTGATGGACGATCTCTACGCGATCGGGGCCCGCGCCATCCTGGTCTCGGCGATCCACAACGCGAGGCTCTGATGAGCCTGGTGTGCCGGGTCATCCCGTGCCTCGATGTCGCCGCCGGACGCGTGGTCAAGGGCGTCAACTTCGAGAACCTGCGCGACATGGGGGATCCGGTCGAGCTCGCCCGGATGTACTTCGCGCAGGGCGCCGACGAGCTGACGTTCCTCGACGTGACCGCGACGGTCGATGAACGCGCGACGACGTACGACGTCGTGCGGCGCACCGCCGAGGAGGTCTTCATCCCGCTGACGGTCGGGGGAGGCGTGCGCAGTGCCGATGACGTCGCGCGGCTGCTCTCGGTCGGCGCCGACAAGGTCGGCGTGAACTCCGCCGCGATCGCCCGCCCGGCGCTCCTGGACGAGATCGCGGACCGCTTCGGCGCGCAGGTGCTCGTGCTCTCGCTCGACGTGAGGCGGGCCGAGGGCACGCCGTCGGGGTTCGTCGTGACGACCCACGGTGGACGCACACAGACCCAGCTCGACGCGCTCGCGTGGGCGCGCGAGGCGATTGATCGCGGTGCCGGCGAGCTGCTGGTGAACTCGATCGACGCCGACGGCACGAAGGACGGATTCGACCTGGAGCTGGTCGCGCTGATGCGCGAGATCTCGAGCGTCCCGGTGATCGCGTCCGGCGGAGCCGGTGCGGCGGAGCACTTCGCCCCCGCCATCCGCGCCGGCGCCGATGCCGTGCTCGCCGCGTCCGTCTTCCACTCCGGACAGCTCACGGTCGGTGACGTCAAACGGGCCATGACCGCGGAGGGCATCGCCGTGCGCGAGACCGCCACGAGTGACGAACGGAGCATGCTCTCATGAGCGAGAGCGTCGAGGAACGGATCGCCCGCGTCGCCTTCAACGCCGACGGTCTCGTGGCCGCCATCATCCAGCAGTGGGACTCGGGCGAGGTGCTCATGCTCGCGTGGATGGATGCGGAGGCCCTCCGCCGCACCCTCACGACCGGACGGGTCACGTTCTGGTCGCGCTCGCGGCAGGAGTACTGGCGCAAGGGCGACACGTCGGGCCACATCCAGCTCGTGAAGGGCGCGCGCCTGGACTGTGACGGCGACGCCGTGCTCATCACGGTCGAGCAGGTGGGCGCCGCCTGCCACACCGGCACCCGAACCTGCTTCGACTCCGACGACCTGGACCCGGTGCGCGCGTGATCCGTCGGGCCCGGCTGCTCTCCGTCGTGGCGATCCTGCTCGGCGGTGCGCTCGGCCTCATCTCGTCGACGCAGACGTGGATCCACGTCGCGCTGACCGACGGGGCGTCGGCGGACCTCACGGTGGCGGGCGCGGGGGCGATCCCCGTCCTCGCGCCGCTCAGCCTGGCGGTGCTGGCGCTCGGCCTCGCGCTCTCGATCGTCGGGCCGGTGCTGCGCTACGTCTTCGGCGTCATCAGCATCCTCGCCGGCGGCGCCCTCATCTGGGCGATCACGGCGATCCTGCTCGGTCCTCCGGTCTCGGCGATGGCCGCGGCCGTCACCCAGGCGACGGGGATCGCCGGCGGCACAGCGGTGGCGGCGCTGGTCGGCGGCACGACCCTGACCGCCTGGCCCGCCGTCGCGCTCCTCTCGTTCGTGCTCGTCACGGCGGCGGGTGCGTTCGTGATCGCGACCGCGCGGCGCTGGCAACGCGGCGGACGCCGGTACGAGGCGGCGCGCGCGGCACGGCGCGACGTCACTGCGGGTCCGCTCGACGCGATCGACTCCTGGGACGATCTGAGCCGGGGCGACGACCCCACGACGACCGGGACGGCCCGCTAGACTGGCCATCGGGGCGCGACAGCCGCGCGCCCGCATGCGAAGGAGACACATGAGCAACCCCATCGGCGACCCCGGACACGGACACTCGCCGGCGGCCTGGGCCGCCGTGATCATCATGCTCGTCGCGGTGTCGATCGGCACGCTCTTCTTCTTCCTCGATGTCCCCGCGATGGTCTGGGCCTCGGCCGTCCTGCTCGTTGTGGGCCTGATCGTCGGCTGGATCCTCTCGAAGGCCGGCTACGGCGTCAACGGCCCGAAGTACGCGCCGAAAGAGCATTGAGCATGCTCGCCGACCTCACGGCCGGCGCGGTGGAGGATGCGGAGTCCCGCGCCGAGCGGACCCCGTTGGCGGCGCTCGAGCGCGAGGCGCTCGCGCAGCCCGCCGCGCGCGACGCGCTTCTGGCGCTCGCTCCCGGCGACCGCGTGAAGATCATCGCCGAGGTGAAGCGCGCGAGCCCTTCCCGTGGCGACCTCGCCGACATCCCCGACCCGGCCCATCAGGCGCGCCAGTACGAGATCGGCGGCGCGAGCGCGATCTCGGTGCTCACCGAGCAGCGCCGTTTCAAGGGCAGCCTCGACGATCTGCGCGCTGTCCGCGCCGCGGTCGACATCCCGGTCCTGCGCAAGGACTTCATCGCGACCCCGTACCAGGTGGTCGAGGCGCGCGCCGCGGGCGCGGACATCGTGCTGCTGATCGTCGCTGCCCTCGACCAGCAGCGGCTGGTCGAGCTGCACGCACTCGTCCGCGAGTGGGGGATGACGCCGCTCGTGGAGGCGCACTCCGCGGAGGAGCTCGCGCGCGCCGCCGACCTCGGCGCTCAGCTGATCGGGATCAACGCCCGTGACCTCACGACGTTCGAGCTGGACCGTGACCTGTTCGGAAGGTTGGCGGGATCCTTTCCGGAAGGCGCCATCAAGGTGGCCGAGTCAGCCGTGCTCACCCCTGCGGACGTGGCGCACTACCGTTCCGCCGGCGCCGACGCCGTGCTCGTCGGCGAGGCGCTGGTCACGGGCGAGCCGGTGTCGACGCTCCGCTCATTCCTGGGAGAAGACGTATGAAGCTCCGTGAGGCCAAAGGCCCCTTCTTCGGCGAGTTCGGCGGGCGCTACATGCCCGAGTCGCTCATCGCCGCGATCGACGAGCTGACCGAGGTCTACGAGAAGGCGATCGTCGATCCGACGTTCAGCGCAGAGCTGGAGCGGTTGCTGCACTCCTATGCGGGTCGACCCTCGGCGCTCACCGAGGTGCCGCGCTTCGCCGCGCACGCCGGCGGCGGGCGGGTTTTCCTCAAGCGCGAGGATCTCAACCACACCGGCTCCCACAAGATCAACAACGTCCTCGGCCAGGCCTTGCTCACGCAGCGGCTCGGCAAGACGCGCGTCATCGCCGAGACCGGCGCCGGCCAGCACGGGGTGGCGACGGCGACCGCGGCGGCGCTGTTCGGTTTCGAGTGCGTCGTGTACATGGGCGAGGTCGACACCGAGCGTCAGGCGCTCAACGTCGCGCGCATGCGGCTGCTCGGCGCCGAGGTCATTCCCGTACGCACCGGCTCGCGCACGCTGAAGGACGCGATCAACGAGGCGTACCGCGACTGGGTCGCGAGCGTCGAGAACACGAACTACATCTTCGGGACGGCGGCGGGGCCGCATCCGTTCCCCGCCATGGTGCGCGACTTCCAGAAGATCATCGGCGAGGAGGCGCGCGCGCAGCTGCTCGATGAGGTCGGACGGCTCCCCGATGCGGTGTTCGCCTGCGTGGGCGGCGGCTCCAACGCGATCGGCATGTTCGATGCCTTCCTCGACGACGACGGCGTGAAGCTGTTCGGCGTCGAGGCGGCCGGCGACGGCGTCGACACCGAGAAGCACGCGGCATCCATCGAGCGCGGACGTCCCGGCGTCCTCCACGGCGCGAAGACGTTCGTGCTGCAGGACGAGGATGGGCAGACGATCGAGTCGCACTCGATCTCGGCGGGCCTGGACTACCCGGGAGTCGGCCCGGAGCACGCCTGGCTCGCCTCGATCGGACGGGCCGACTACATCCCCGCCACCGACGACGAGGCCATGCAGGCGCTGCGGCTGCTGAGCGAGACCGAGGGGATCATCCCGGCGATCGAGTCGGCGCATGCTCTCGCCGGTGCGTTGCGCGTGGGCCGGGAGCTCGGCCCGGACGCGTTGATCGTGGTGAGCCTGTCGGGCCGCGGCGACAAGGACATGGACACCGCCGCCCGCTACTTCCACCTCTACGACCAGGAGGCGCAGGCATGACCTCCCGTGTCGCCGCCGCGATCGACGCGGCGGCCGCCGAGGGGCGCGGCGCGTTCGTCGGCTACCTCCCGTTGGGCTACCCGGATCTGCGCACGAGCATCGAGGCCGCCGTCGCGCTGGCGGAGGCCGGTGCGGACGTCATCGAGCTCGGACCGCCCTACTCCGACCCGGTCATGGACGGTCCGCTCATCCAGGAGGCCACCCAGGCGGCGCTGGCGGCGGGATTCCGGCTGCGCGACCTGTTCCCGGCGGTCGCCGAGATCACCTCGCGCGTCGAGGTGCCGGTGCTCGTGATGACGTACTGGAACCCCGTGTTCCAGTACGGCGTCGATCGCTACGCCGACCAGCTCGCTGCCGCGGGCGGGGCCGGCCTCATCACGCCCGACATCACGCCGGAGGCGGCGGCGGACTGGATCGCGGCGAGCGAGCGCACCGGGCTCGACCGTGTCTTCCTCGCGGCGCCGACCTCGAGCGACGAGCGCCTGCGGCTCGTCGCGGAGAACTCGACCGGCTTCGTCTACACGGTCTCCACGATGGGCATCACGGGCGAGCGCTCCGAGTTGGACGCCGCCGCTCGCACGCTCGTCGGCCGGCTGCGCGAGCACGGCGCCGGGCACGCGTGCGTCGGCATCGGCATCTCGACCCCCGAGCAGGTGTCGACGACCGTCGGCTATGCGGACGGCGCGATCGTCGGCTCCGCGCTCGTGCGCGCCCTTCGCGACGGTGGGGTGGAGGGTCTGCGGACCGCCGCATCCGCTCTCGCCGCGGCTACGCGCCGCTGACTCTCGTCCCACGCTGCGTGCCGCCCCGGACCGTCGCACCGTCCGCCGTTCTCGGGTGCGCATAACTCAGGCAGAACGGTCCTGTGCCCGCGCCTCGGGCTTGTTCGACGCGGTTCTGCCTGAGTTATGCGCAGTGGCGCGCCGTGGGCATGGCGGAGGGTCGTGCGGTCGGGGGAGGCGGGCGTCGGGTCTGTCGGGAGCGCGCCGCAGGCCCGCGGGGGACTGTCTCGCCGACCCACACGCCGCGCGGCCGTCCGGGGTGGCCGCACCGTCCGCCGTTCTCGGGTGCGCACAACTCAGGCAGAACGGTCCTGTGCCCGCACCTCGGGCTTGTTCGACGCGGTTCTGCCTGAGTTATGCGCAGTGGCGCGATCCGCAGCCCGGACCGCGCAGGGCCCCCCACACGCCGACGGCGCTCGGGCAAGTAGACTCGCGGGCGTGACTTTTGCCGCGCCGCTGTTCGCCAGCATCCCGAGCCCCTCGATCAGCTACTTCGACATCGGGCCGCTGCGCATCCACTTCTACGCGCTGTGCATCATCGCCGGCATCATCGTCGCGGTGCTCTTGACGAACCACCGACTCGTGAAGCGGGGGGTGGAGCCGTGGGCCGTCATCGACATCGCGCTGCTCGCGGTTCCGCTCGCGCTGATCTGCGCCCGCGCCTACCACGTGCTGACCCACTGGGGCTTCTACTTCGGCGACGGCAAGAACACGTGGAACCCGTTCCAGCCGGGCTCGGTGTGGGCGATCTGGGAGGGCGGGATCGCGATCTACGGCGCCCTGATCGGCGGTGCGATCGGCGCGTACCTCGGCTGCCGCTGGACGGGGATCCGGTTCTGGACGTTCGCGGATGCGCTGGCTCCCGGCCTCATCATCGCCCAGGCGATGGGCCGGTTCGGCAACTACTTCAACCAGGAGCTGTTCGGCCTGCCCACGACGGGCTGGTGGGGGCTCCAGATCGACTCCGACAACTCCGCCTTCCCGCCGGGACTGCCCGCGGACACGCTCTTTCTGCCGACGTTCGCGTTCGAGGTGATCTGGAATCTCCTCGGAGCGGCGGTGATCCTGTGGGCGGGTCGTCGGCTCATGCTGCAGTGGGGTCGCACGTTCGGCCTGTACCTCGTCTGGTACAGCGCGGGTCGCATCCTGTGGGAGTCGATCCGGATCGATCCGAGCGACGTCTACCTCGGCCTGCGCACGAACGTCTGGGCGGCGATCCTCGGCGTGATCATCGGTCTCTCGATCCTGGTCGTGCAGAAGAAGCGGCATCCGGGGCTCGAGCCCTCGCCGTATCGCCCGGGTCGGGAGTGGAAGGGCAAAGCGCCTGTACAATCGCAAGATACGGACGACTTCGTTGACGTGAGCGAACCACCTGCGACCGAAGTCTCCGCACCCGACGGCGCTGCCACAAGCTCTGCCACAGCGAACTAAGTCCCGGGCCGATGTCGTCCCAGCATCAATCATCAATGTGAGGACGGTAGGTATGGCATCGAGCCCCCGTCACAGTGCCGAGAGCGCTTTCGGCTCCTTCCCCGAGCGTCAGGGCATGTACAACCCTGCGTTCGAGAAGGACGCCTGCGGTCTCGCGATGGTCGCGACGCTGCGCGGCGAGCCCGGCCACGACATCATCGATCTGGCACTCACCGCGCTGCGCAACCTCGAGCACCGCGGTGCGATCGGGTCGGACGCGGGCACCGGCGACGGCGCCGGCATCCTGACCCAGATGCCGGATGCCTTCCTGCGCGCCGTTGTCGACTTCGACCTGCCGCCGGTGGGGGAGTACGCGGCCGGTCTCGCCTTCCTGCCGCGTGACGCGGACGAGCGTGCCGCGCAGAAGCGGAGGATCGAAGAGATCGCCGCCAGCGAGAACGTGGTCGTGCTCGGATGGCGCGAGGTCCCCACGGCCGAGGACAACCTCGGAAAGCTGGCGTTCGAGGCCCGGCCCGCGTTCGAGCAGCTGTTCGTGTCGCGGCCTGCCGTCGGAGACGCCGAGGCGCTCTCGGGGATCGCGCTCGACCGTCGCGTGTACCGCCTGCGCAAGCGTGCGCGGCGCGAGGCGGGGGCGTACTTCGTGTCGCTGTCCTCCCGCACCCTCGGGTACAAGGGCATGGTCACGACGCTGCAGCTCGAGCCGTTCTACCCCGACCTGCAGGACGAGCGGTTCGCCTCCGAGCTCGCAGTCGTGCACTCGCGGTACTCGACGAACACGTTCCCGTCCTGGCCGCTCGCCCAGCCGCTGCGCATGCTCGCGCACAACGGTGAGATCAACACCGTCAACGGCAACCGCAACTGGATGCGTGCGCGGCAGTCGCAGCTCGAGTCGGAGCTGCTCGGCGACATCCGTCCGCTGCTGCCGATCTGCACCGAGGGGGCGAGCGACTCGGC
The DNA here is from genome assembly GCF_030818905.1 of Microbacterium sp. SORGH_AS_0888. Classification (NCBI taxonomy): domain Bacteria; kingdom Bacillati; phylum Actinomycetota; class Actinomycetes; order Micrococcales; family Microbacteriaceae; genus Microbacterium; species Microbacterium sp. SORGH_AS_0888. Next base: position 639,731 of record NZ_JAUTAZ010000001.1, on the reverse strand, counting down.
GTCATTCGACGAGGTGCTGGAGCTCCTCACGCTGACGGGGCGGAGTCTTCCGCACGCCGTCATGATGATGGTGCCCGAGGCCTACGAGAAGCAGCCCGACCTGGACCCCGACCTGCGCGCCTTCTACGAGTACCACTCGATGCAGATGGAGCAGTGGGACGGCCCGGCCGCCCTCATCTTCACCGACGGCACGGTCGTCGGCTCGACCCTCGACCGCAACGGCCTGCGTCCGGGACGCTGGACCGAGACGACCGATGGCCTGGTCGTCATCGGCAGCGAGACGGGCGTGCTCGACTTCGCGCCCGAGCGCATCAAGCGCCGCGGCCGCCTGCAGCCCGGGCGCATGTTCCTGGTGGACACGGCGCAGGGCCGGATCATCGAGGACGAGGAGATCAAGGCCGAGCTCGCCCACCTGCATCCGTGGCAGGAGTGGCTGGACGCCGGTCGCGTGCGCCTGGCGGACCTTCCCGAGCGGGAGCACATCGTGCACCCGATCGCGTCGATCACGCGGCGTCAGCGCACCTTCGGATACACCGAGGAAGAGGTGCGGATCCTCCTGACCCCGATGGGCCAGAACGGTGCGGAGCCGCTGGGAGCGATGGGCAGCGACACGCCCGTCGCGGTGCTGAGCGATCGTCCCCGGCTGCTCTTCGACTACTTCGTCCAGCAGTTCGCGCAGGTCACGAACCCGCCGCTCGACTCGATCCGCGAAGAGGTCGTGACCTCCCTCTCGCTCGGTCTCGGGCCGGAGCCGAACCTGCTGAGCTGGGGGCCCGACCACGCCCGTGCCGTCACGCTCGACTTCCCGGTCATCAACAACGACGAGCTCGCGAAGATCCAGCACATCGACACGGCGGTGCCCGGACGCAGCTCCGTGACCGTCCGCGGCCTGTACCGCGTCGAGGCCGGCCACAAGGGCATGCAGAAGCGCCTGGCGCAGATGTGCGCCGAGGTCGACCACGCGATCGAGGACGGCGCCGAGTTCATCGTGCTGAGCGACCGCGACTCGAACAAGGACCTCGCGCCGATCCCGTCGCTGCTCATGCTGTCGGCGGTCCATCACCACCTCATCCGCAACGAGACCCGCATGAAGGTCGGGCTCGTCGTGGAGGCGGGCGACGTGCGCGAGGTGCACCATGTCGCAACCCTCGTGGGCTACGGCGCGTCCGCGGTGAACCCGTACCTGGCGATGGAGACGGTGGAGTACCTGGTCCGCGCCGGCTTCATCACCGGCATCTCGCCGGAGAAGGCCGTCAAGAACCTGATCTACGCGCTCGGCAAGGGCGTGCTGAAGATCATGTCCAAGATGGGCATCTCGACGATCTCGTCCTATGCGGGCGCGCAGGCGTTCGAGGCGGTCGGCCTGAGCCAGGAGCTCGTCGACGCCTACTTCACGGGCACGGAGACCAAGCTCGGCGGCATCGGACTCGATGTGATCGCGTCCGAGAACGCGGCGCGTCACGCCTTCGCCTACCCGGAGGATGCGGCTGCCCGCGCCCACGAGCGGCTCTGGACCGGGGGCGAGTATCAGTGGCGCCGAGACGGTGCACCGCACCTGTTCAACCCGGACACCGTGTTCCGGCTGCAGCACTCGACGCGCACGCGCCGCTACGACATCTTCCGCGAGTACACGAAGCTCGTGGACGACCAGGCGGCCGAGCTCAAGACGCTGCGCGGCCTGTTCCAGCTGCGCACCGGCGAGCGTCCGCGCGTGCCGATCGACGAGGTCGAGTCGGTCGCCTCGATCGTCCGGCGCTTCTCGACGGGCGCGATGAGCTACGGCTCGATCTCGCGCGAGGCGCACGAGACGCTCGCGATCGCGATGAACCGGATCGGCGGCAAGTCGAACACGGGCGAGGGCGGCGAGGATGTCGAGCGCCTGCTCGACCCTGAGCGTCGCAGTGCGATCAAGCAGGTGGCATCGGGCCGCTTCGGCGTCACGAGCCTCTACCTCACCGAGGCCGACGACATCCAGATCAAGCTCGCGCAGGGCGCCAAGCCGGGCGAGGGCGGCCAGCTGCCGCCCACGAAGGTGTATCCGTGGGTGGCGCGGACGCGTCACGCGACCGCGGGTGTGGGCCTCATCTCGCCCCCGCCGCACCACGACATCTACTCGATCGAGGACCTCAAGCAGCTCATCTTCGACCTGAAGCGGGCCAACCCCGAGGCGCGCGTGCACGTGAAGCTCGTCAGCCAGTCCGGGATCGGCGCGGTCGCCGCGGGAACCGCGAAGGCGCTGGCCGACGTGATCCTCGTGTCCGGCCACGACGGCGGCACCGGCGCGAGCCCGGTGAACTCGCTCAAGCACGCGGGAACGCCGTGGGAGCTGGGCCTCGCCGAGACGCAGCAGACGCTCATGCTCAACGGCATGCGCGACCGCGTCGTCGTGCAGGTCGACGGCCAGCTCAAGACGGGACGCGACGTGATCATCGGCGCACTCCTGGGCGCCGAGGAGTTCGGCTTCGCGACCGCTCCGCTGGTGGTGTCCGGCTGCATCATGATGCGTGTGTGCCACCTCGACACGTGCCCGGTCGGCGTCGCGACGCAGAACCCCGTGCTGCGCGAGCGCTTCACCGGCAAGCCGGAGTTCGTCGTGAACTTCATGGAGTTCATCGCCGAGGAGGTCCGGGAGTACCTGTCGGAGCTCGGGTTCCGCTCGCTCGACGAGGCCATCGGCCACAGCGAGCTGTTGGACGTCGACCGCGCCGTGCGGCACTGGAAGGCGAGCGGGCTCGACCTCTCGCCCGTGCTGGAAGGGCCGCGGTTCGCGGACGACGAGCCGCGTCGCAACCTGCGTCATCAGGAGCACGAGCTCGACGAGCACTTCGACGTGCAGCTGATCGAGCGGGCTCAGGACGTGATCGCGCACGGCGGGCAGATCCGCATCGACCTGCCGGTGCGCAACACGGCGCGCGCGGTCGGGACGATGCTCGGTCACCACGTGACCAAGGCGCACGGCGAGAACGGGCTGCCGTCCGGATCGATCGAGGTCAACCTGTCCGGCTCGGCCGGTCAGTCCTTCGGCGCGTTCATGCCCGCCGGGATCACGCTCCGGCTGGAGGGCGACTCGAACGACTACGTCGGCAAGGGCCTCTCCGGCGGCCAGATCGTCGTGCGGCCTCCGAAGGGCGCGGGCTTCGACGCGGCGCGCAACGTGATCGCGGGCAACGTGATCGGCTACGGTGCGACGCAGGGCACGATGTTCCTGCGGGGCATGGTGGGCGAGCGTTTCCTCGTGCGCAACTCCGGGGCGACCGCGGTCGTCGAGGGCGTGGGCGACCACGCGCTCGAGTACATGACCGGCGGTTTGGCGGTCATCCTCGGACGCACGGGGCGCAACCTCGGCGCGGGGATGTCGGGCGGCATGGCATACGTCTACCGGCTCGACCCCGCGCAGGTGAACCGCGAGGCGCTGAGCAGCGGTGAGCTGTCGCTGGGCGAGCTGGGCTCCGGCGACGCCGAGATGCTGCACGACCTGCTCACGCGCCACGAGGCCGAGACGGGCTCGACCCTCGCGGCTGCACTCCTCGACGACTTCGAGGAGGAAGTGAAGAATTTCGTCCGGGTCCTGCCGCGCGACTACGCCGCGGTGCTGCAGACCCGGGAGGCGGCACTGGCCGAGGGGCTCGACCCCGACGGCGACGTCGTCTGGAACCGCATCCTGGAGGTGACGGGTGGCTGATCCCAAAGGCTTTCTGAAGGTCACCGAGCGCGAGCTGCCCCCGCGGCGGCCGGTGCCGGTCCGCATCCTCGACTGGAAAGAGGTGTACGAGCCGGGTGACTCGGCGGTGCTCCGTCGCCAGGCGGGTCGCTGCATGGACTGCGGCATCCCGTTCTGTCACAAGGGATGTCCGCTGGGCAACCTCATCCCGGAGTGGAACGACCTGACCTGGCGCGGCGAGGGTCGCTCGGCGTCCGAGCGTCTGCACGCGACGAACAACTTCCCGGAGTTCACGGGACGGCTGTGCCCGGCGCCGTGCGAGAGCTCGTGCGTCCTCGGCATCAACCAGCCCGCCGTGACCATCAAGCAGATCGAGGTGTCGATCGTCGACGAGGCGTTCGGCAACGGCTGGATCGAGCCCGAGCCGCCGGCCCGGCTGACGGGCAAGACCGTCGCGGTCGTGGGATCGGGTCCCGCCGGGCTCGCCGCCGCGCAGCAGCTGACGCGCGCCGGCCACACGGTCGCCGTGTTCGAGCGCGACGACCGCATCGGCGGGCTGCTGCGATACGGCATCCCCGACTTCAAGATGGAGAAGCGTCACATCGAGTCGCGGCTGCGGCAGATGCAGGACGAGGGCACGCGCTTCCGCGCGGGCGTCGAGATCGGCGTCGACATCTCCTGGAGCGACCTGCGCAACCGTTACGACGCGGTCGTGATCGCGACCGGTTCCACGGTTCCCCGCGAGCTGTCGATCCCCGGACGCGACCTGGACGGCGTGCACGTGGCGATGGAGTACCTCGTCGAGTCCAACAAGGCGATCGCCGGCGACCAGGTGCCTCACCAGATCACGGCCGAGGGCAAGCACGTCGTCGTGATCGGCGGCGGCGACACCGGTGCCGACTGCATCGGCACGGCGCACCGGCAGGGGGCGCTGAGCGTCACGAACCTCGCGATCGGCAAGCAGCCGCCCGCCAGCCGCACGGACGAGCAGCCCTGGCCCATGATGCCGACGATCTTCGAGGTGCAGTCCGCGCATGAGGAGGGCGGCGAGCGGGTGTACCTCGCCTCGACCGTCGAGTTCCTCGCGAACGACGCCGGCGAGGTCCGCGCGCTGCGCGTGGCCGAGACGGAGTTCGTCGACGGCCGCCGCGTGCCCAAGAGCGGCACCGAGCGCGAGATCCCCGCGGACCTCGTTCTGATCGCGATGGGCTTCACCGGCCCCGAGCGGGGAACCCTCGAGGCGCAGCTCGGCGCCCAGTTCACGGGTCGTGGCAACGTCGAGCGCGATTCCGAGTACCAGACGACCGCGCCGGGCGTCTTCGTCGCCGGCGACGCGGGGCGCGGGCAGTCGCTCATCGTGTGGGCGATCGCCGAGGGACGTGCCGCTGCGGCCTCCGTCGACCGCTATCTGATGGGCGAGACCCAGCTCCCGTCGCCGGTGCGGCCGACCGATGTCGCCATCGGACTGCAGCCCGCGTAGTCTGGAATTCCACCCGCACAATCGAACACAAACCGGAGCACACGAACGGATGAGACGCGCCAAGATCGTCGCAACCCTCGGCCCGGCAACGTCCTCGTATGAGATGGTCCGCGCGATCATCGATGCGGGGGTCGACGTTGCCCGACTCAACCTCAGTCACGGTGATTACTCCGTGCACGACGCGAACGTCGCGAACGTCCGGCGCGCAGCCGACGACGCACGACGAGCCGTCGCCATCCTCGTCGACCTGCAGGGGCCGAAGATCCGGCTCGGCCGGTTCGCGGACGGCCCGCACGAGCTCGCTCCCGGCGACATCTTCAAGATCACGGTCGAAGACGTCCCGGGCACGAAGGAGCTCGTCTCGACGACCTTCAAGGGACTGCCCCAGGACGTCAAGCCCGGTGACTTCCTCCTGATCGACGACGGCAAGGTCCGCGTCGAGGTCGTGGAGACCGACGGCACGGTCGTCACGACGAAGGTCATCGTCGGCGGCCCGGTGTCGAACAACAAGGGCATCAACCTGCCCGGTGTCGCCGTCAACGTCCCGGCGCTCTCCGACAAGGACGAGGCGGACCTGCGCTGGGGTCTTCGGGCCGGCGCCGACATCATCGCGCTCTCGTTCGTCCGCAACGCGGCCGACGTGACGCGCGTGCACGAGATCATGGCGGAGGAGCAGCGGCGTGTGCCGGTCATCGCCAAGATCGAGAAGCCGCAGGCGGTCGACAACCTCGAGGAGATCATCGACGCGTTCGACGGCATCATGGTCGCCCGTGGCGACCTCGGCGTGGAGCTGCCGCTCGAGGCGGTTCCGATCGTTCAGAAGCGCGCGGTCGAGCTGTGCCGCCGCATGGCCAAGCCGGTGATCGTGGCCACGCAGATGCTCGAGTCGATGATCTCGAACCCGGTGCCGACCCGTGCGGAGACGAGCGACGTCGCCAACGCGGTGCTCGACGGCGCCGACGCGGTCATGCTCTCGGGGGAGACGAGCGTCGGGGCCTACCCCGTGACGGTCGTCGAGACGATGGCGCGGATCATCGCCTCCACCGAGGACCACGGCCTCGAGCGCATCGCGCCGCTCACGACGAAGCCGCGGACGCAGGGCGGAGCCATCACGCTGGCCGCCATGGAGGTCGCGGAGTTCGTCGAGGCCAAGTATCTCTGCCTGTTCACGGAGTCGGGTGACACGGCCCGGCGGATGTCGCGGCTGCGCCCCCGCATCCCCATGCTCGCCTTCGCGCCCGAGCCGGCCATCCGTCGGCGGATGGCGGTGACCTGGGGCGTGCAGTCGGCACTCGTCGAGCACGTCGCGCACACCGACCTCATGTTCCTTCAGGTCGACGACTACTTCCTCTCGAACGGACTGGCCGCCGAGGGCGACAAGGTCGTCGTGATCTCCGGGTCCCCTCCCGGCATCATCGGCTCGACCAACGACATCCGCATCCACCGGATCGGCGACGCCGTCAACGGCCGTGCGCCGATCTACCAGGCCGGCAGGTAGCGGTCCGGATGCGACGGAAGGGGATGCCTCATGGGAGGCATCCCCTTCTTCGTGTGCCGGCGGTGGGAGTCGAACCCACACGCCCTTCCGGGCAACCGAGTTTGAGTCGGTCGCGTCTGCCATTCCGCCACGCCGGCCGGCCGATCGAGCCTATCGCGGATCCCCGTGCCACGGGATCCACGTGCCGCCTGGGTCGCGACCGTGGCGGTGGCCGTGCGGGCCGCGGCCGGTGCCGTAGGATTCAAAGGTGACTGAGCAAGACGAAACCGCGAAATCCGCCCCCGCCCCCCGACGCGTCGTGGTGGCCGAGGACGAGTCGCTGATCCGGCTCGACATCGTGGAGATCCTGCGCGACAACGGCTACGACGTGGTCGGCGAGGCCGGAGACGGCGAGACCGCCGTGGCGCTGGCGACCGAGCTGCGTCCCGATCTGGTGATCATGGACGTGAAGATGCCGCAGCTGGACGGCATCTCCGCCGCCGAGAAGCTCAGCAAGGCGCACATCGCGCCCGTTGTGCTGCTGACGGCCTTCAGCCAGAAGGAGCTCGTGGAGCGCGCCAGCGAGGCGGGCGCGCTCGCCTACGTCGTGAAGCCCTTCACGCCGAACGACCTGCTGCCCGCGATCGAGATCGCTCTCGCCCGGTACGAGCAGATCATCACGCTCGAGGCCGAGGTCGCCGACATGGTCGAGCGCTTCGAGACCCGCAAGCTCGTCGACCGTGCCAAGGGGCTCCTCAACGAGAAGATGGGGCTGAGCGAGCCGGAGGCGTTCCGCTGGATCCAGAAGGCGTCCATGGACCGCCGTCTGACGATGCAGGACGTCGCGAAGGCGATCATCGAGCAGCTCGCGCCAAAGAAGGGCTGAACGCCGCGCGCGTGGGTGCCGGATGACCGCTCAGGGCGAGCACGTCGACATCGACGCACGCGCGGCGCGCGAGGCCAACCTCGCGAACTGGAACGACCGCGCGGAGCTCCACGAGCACGCCTACGGCCTCGAGGCCTACGACGACCCCGCGCACCTGTCGCGTGTGGTCCGTGACGACCTGGCGGCGCTCGCGCCGTTCGTGCCCTCCGTCGAGGGGCTCGACATCTGCCACCTGCAGTGCCACATCGGCACGGACACGCTGTCGTTCGTCCGTGCCGGTGCGCGCGTCACCGGCGTCGATTTCTCGCCCGTGGCGCTGGAGGCGGCCGCGCGGCTCGCGGACCGGCTCGGTCTGACAGCCCGGTGGGTCCTGAGCGATGCCCTCGAGGCCCGCGCCCGTGTCTCGGGCGACTTCGATCTGGTCTACACCAGCATCGGCGCCATCTGCTGGCTCGACGATCTCGAGCGGTGGGCGGCGCAGGTCGCGGGCCTGCTCCGCCCCGGCGGGACGTTCTACATCCGTGACGGTCACCCCATGCTCTACACGCTCGACGAGAACGCGCCCGGTCTCGTCGTGCGGTACCGGTACCTCTCCGACGGCACCGCCGCATCCTGGGACGACGACTCGACCTACGTGGGCGACGGCACGGTCGCGCACGCGCGGAGCTACGAGTGGCCGCATCCGCTCTCCGAGATCGTGAACGCGCTGATCGGCGCGGGGCTCGTGCTGATGCGGCTCGACGAGGGCACGCTGCTGCCGTGGCGCTTCAGCGAGCGCATGGTCGAGGTCGACGGCGGATGGATGTGGCCCGAGGCCGAACGCCTGCTCGCGCCGTGCACCTTCACGATCGTGGCGCGCAAGCCGGCCTGAGCGCGGGGTCAGCCGGCGGCCGGAAGCTCCTTGATCAGATTGGTGATCCGGACCGTGCTGCAACGGCGGCCGTCCTCGTCGCGCACGACGATCTCGTGCACGGCGAGGCTGCGCCCCGCGTGCAGGGGCGTGCAGATGCCGGTCACGAGGCCGGAGACCGCCGAGCGCGTGTGCGTCGCGTTGATGTCCACGCCCACGGCGAGGCGCGTCCCGGCGCCCGAGGCGAGGGTGGCCAGCAGGTTCGCGTGCATGGATCCGAGGCTCTCCGCGAGCACGACGTAGGCGCCGCCGTGGAGGAGCCCCACCGGCTGCGTGTTGCCCTCGACGGGCATGGTCGCGATCGCCCGCTCGGGGGTGAACTCGACCCACTCGATGCCCATCTTCTCGGCGAGCGCGCCGCCCCCGCGCCGCCGCACCCAGGCGAGGCCCTCGGCCGGGTCGAAGGGCGTCGTCGGTTTCATGCGGCTCCTCGTGGACGGCGGATCGGGTGTCGGCGGTCGCGTCTAGGCTGACAGGGTGACCGACTCCTCGAAGCCTACTCTGCTGGTCGTCGACGGCCATTCGCTCGCGTTCCGGGCGTTCTACGCACTCCCCGTCGAGAACTTCACGACGAAGGACGGCCAGCACACCAACGGCGTCTACGGCTTCCTGTCGATGTTCGTGAACCTGCTCAAGAACGAGAAGCCGACGCACGTGGCCGTCGCGTTCGACACCTCGCGCGTGTCCTTCCGCACCCGTGAGTACCCGGAGTACAAGGCGAACCGCAGCGAGACGCCCCCCGAGTTCAGCGGTCAGATCCCGCTCCTGCAGGAGTGCCTTCGGGCGATGGGAGTCACGGTGCTGTCGAAGGAGGACATCGAGGCCGACGACATCCTGGCGACGCTGGCCACGCAGGGTGCCGAGACCGGTTTCGACGTGCTCGTGTGCTCGGGAGATCGTGACACGATCCAGCTCGTGACCGATGAGATCACGCTCCTGTACCCGAACGTGCAGGGCGTGTCTCAGCTCAAGCGCTACGACCCGGCGACCGTCCTGGAACGGTACGGCGTCCCGCCGGCGCAGTACCCCGAGATCGCGGCGCTCGTCGGCGAGACCAGCGACAACCTGCCCGGGGTGCCCAAGGTGGGAGAGAAGACGGCCGTGAAGTGGCTGACCCAGTTCGGCTCGCTCGACGCCGTGCTCGAGCACGCCGACGAGATCAAGGGCGTCGTGGGCGGCAATCTGCGGGAGCACATCGACGACGTCCGTCGCAATCGGGCGCTCAACCGGCTGCTGCGGGATGTCGAGCTCCCGGTGACGCCGGCCGAGCTCGAGCTGCGTCCGCTCGACGCGCAGGCCGTGCGCGACGTGTTCGCGCGGCTCGAGTTCCGCACGCTCCTGCCACGCGTGTTCGAGGCGACCGGAGCCACCGAGACGGCGGAGGACACGCGGACGCAGGCGGCGGCGCCGGTCCCGGCCGAGATGGCGACCGCGGGCGCTCTGGCCGAGTGGGTCGCGGCCGCAGCCGGCGTCGTGGGTCTCGTCCTGGTGATCGAGGGCGGAACGATCCGCCGGATCGGGCTCGCGGCGGGCGACGCCGCGGTCGAGGCGGACTGGACGGACGGCGTCGGCGCGGACCTCGGCGACTGGCTGGCCTCCGACGCACCCAAGGCCCTGCACGACGCCAAGCCGCAGCTGAAGGCGCTTCGCCGCATCGGCCTCGATCTCGGGGGGCTTCGTGTCGACACGCTCCTGGCGGGGTGGCTCGTGCGTCCGAGCTTCCCCGACAAGACCCTGGCCGACCTCGTCGAGCGATATCTCGACGAGAAGCTGCCCGAGGCCGACCCGAACCAGCTCGTGCCCGAGCACGACGGCGCCACACCCGGCCAGCTCGCCTGGTTCACGCGCCGTGTGGGCGAGGCGGTCCTCGCCGACCTGCCCGGTCGCGTGAGCGAGGTGCTCGCCGACATCGAGCTGCCGACGACGCGGTCGCTGGCCGACATGGAGCTTGCCGGGGTGACGGTCTCGCACGAGAAGCTCTCGAGCTTCTCCGCCGAGCTCGCGGCGCGCGCCGAGGGGATCGCGCAGCAGGCGTACGCCGCGATCGATCGCGAGGTCAACCTCGGCTCGCCCAAGCAGCTGCAGGAGGTTCTGTTCGAGCATCTCCAGCTGCCGAAGACGCGCAAGACGAAGACGGGCTACTCGACCGATGCCGCCGTTCTCGCGGAGCTGCAGGAGAAGAGCCCCCACCCGTTCCTCGACCTGCTCCTCCAGCACCGTGAGGCGACGAAGCTCCGGCAGATCATCGAGTCGCTCGACGCGGCGATCGGCGACGGCGGGCGCATCCGCACGACGTACCTGCAGACGGGCTCGCAGACGGGGCGTCTCTCCAGCACGGACCCGAACCTCCAGAACATCCCCGTCCGCACGGCGGAGAGCCGCCGCATCCGTGCCGCGTTCGAGGTCGGAGACGGGTACGAGACCCTGCTGACGGCCGACTACTCGCAGATCGAGATGCGCATCATGGCGCACCTCTCGGGCGATCCGGGCCTCATCGAGGCGTTCAACGCGGGAGAAGACCTGCACCGTTTCGTCGGTGCGCGGGTGTTCGGCGTCGATCCCGGAGAGGTGACGCCCGCCATGCGCACGAAGGTCAAGGCGATGTCGTACGGCCTGGTCTACGGTCTGTCGGCGTTCGGCCTGTCCAAGCAGCTGCGCATCGAGCAGTCCGAGGCGAAGCAGCTGATGATGGAGTACTTCGCGCGCTTCGGTGCGGTGCGCGACTATCTGCGCTCCTCGGTGGAGCAGGCCCGGATCGACGGCTACACGGAGACCATCTTCGGTCGCCGTCGTCCGTTCCCCGACCTCACCAGCCCGAACCGGGTGCTGCGCGAGAACGCGGAGCGCGCCGCGCTCAACGCTCCGATCCAGGGCAGCGCCGCCGACATCATGAAGCTCGCGCTCGTGCACATCCACGACGAGCTCGCGGCTGCAGGGCTCCGCTCGCGCGTGCTGCTGCAGATCCACGATGAGCTCGTGGTCGAGGTCGCACCGGGGGAGTGGGATGCCGCCGAGCGCATCGTCCGTGAGCGCATGGCCGACGCCGCCGAGCTGACGGTGCCGCTCGATGTGCAGATCGGCCGCGGCGCGAACTGGGATGACGCCGCGCACTGACCACGCCTAGGCTCGAAGGATGACCGAGTACGAACGCCTCCCCACTGCCGTCGATCGCATCGCCGAGGAGTGGGTCGACACGATCTCCGAGCTCGATCCCACGACGGCGACCTACATCGGTCGTCCCGGCTACGACGGGCGGTTCGGGGACTACTCGCCCGAGGGGGCGGAACGCCTCGCCGATGCCGTCCGCGGCACCCTGCGCGAGCTGGAGGCCGCGGACGCCGCCGACGACGTCGACGAGGTCACGAAAGCCGACCTGCGGCGTGAGCTGAGTCTGACGCTCGAGCTGCATGAGGCCCGGACGCACCTGCGCGACCTGAACGTCATCGATTCGCCGGCCCAGAACATCCGCGCGGTGTTCGACCTGATGCCCACCGACACGATCGACGACTGGGCGGTCGTGTCGGAGCGGCTCGCGGCGCTGCCCGCCGCCGTCGCGGGCTACGTGCAGACGCTGCGTGCCGGCATCGACGCCGGTGTCGTGCCGGCTCGCCGCCAGGTGCAGGAGGTCGTCACGCAGATCGGGCGCTACACGGCGCCCGACGGCTTCTTCGCCGCTTTCGCGGCGGACGCGGCGCCCGAGCAGGGCGAGCTCCCGGCGTCGCTTGCGCGGGACCTCGCCGAGCGGGCGGGTGCCGCGCGAGTGGCCTATGACCGCCTCGCCGACTTCCTCAGAGCCGAGCTCGCGCCGGCGGCATCGGCGACAGATGCCGTCGGGCGCGAGCTGTACGCACTGCACTCGCGTCGCTTCCTCGGCGCCGCGATCGATCTCGACGAGACCTATGCGTGGGGTGTCGAGGAGCTTGCGCGGATGACGGCCGAGCAGGAGCATGTCGCGGGGAGCATCGCGCCCGGGGCGAGCGTCGAAGAGGCCATCGCGCTGCTGGAAGCGGACCCCGCGCGCAAGCTCCACGGAACCGTCGAGCTGCAGGAGTGGATGCAGGCCACCAGCGACCGTGCGATCGAGGCGCTCGGCCGCTCGCACTTCGACATCCCGGAGCCGGTGCGCCGGCTCGAGTGCATGATCGCGCCGACGAACGAGGGCGGCATCTACTACACGGGGCCCACCGACGACTTCTCCCGTCCCGGCCGGATGTGGTGGTCCGTTCCGGAGGGCGTGACCGAGTTCGACACGTGGCGTGAGCTGACCACCGTGTACCACGAAGGTGTGCCGGGGCATCATCTCCAGATCGCTCAGGCCGTCGTCAACCGCGGCCAGCTGAACGCGTGGCGGCGGCTGCTGGCCGGCACCTCCGGGCACGCCGAGGGGTGGGCCCTCTACGCGGAGCGGCTGATGGCGGACCTCGGCTATCTCGACGACCCGGCCGATCGGCTCGGCATGCTCGACGGGCAGCGGATGCGTGCTGCTCGGGTCGTGCTCGACATCGGCGTCCACCTCGGAAAGCCGCGTCCCGACGGCGAGGGCGTGTGGGACCACGACTACGCGTTGGATTTCCTGCGCCGCAACGTGAACATGCCGGACCCGTTCATCCGGTTCGAGGTCAACCGTTACCTCGGCTGGCCCGGCCAGGCGCCGTCCTACAAGGTCGGGCAGCGCATCTGGGAGCAGATCCGGGACGATGTGCGCGAGCGCGAGGGAGACGCCTTCTCGATCAAGGAGTTTCACCGTCGCGCGCTCGGCATCGGAGGCGTCGGACTCGACACCCTGCGCAGCGCGCTCGCCTGAGCCGCGGGGAATGCGGGGGAGCCCGACGGGGTTGTCCCTGACCTATATGCGCGTGAATGAAAGGCAGGGACATGCGTCAACCCGTGGAGTTCGGACTGGACACGTTCGGAGACGTCACCGTCGATGACGAGGGCGTCCGCCTCAGCGATGCCCAGACCATCCGCAACGTCGTCGCGCAGGCCGTGCGCGCGGACGAGGTCGGCCTGCAGTTCTTCGGGGTGGGGGAGCACCACCGCAGGGAGTTCGCGGTGTCGAGCCCGGAGATCGTGCTCGCCGCCGCGGCCGCCCAGACGCGCGACATCCATCTCGGGACCTCCGTCACGGTGCTCTCCAGCGACGACCCCGTGCGTCTCTACGAGCGTTTCGCGACGCTGGATGCGGTCTCGAACGGCCGCGCGGAGGTGACGCTCGGACGGGGCTCGTTCGTCGAGTCGTTCCCCCTGTTCGGCTACGACCTCGCGGACTACGAGGTGCTGTTCGAGGAGAAGCTCGAGCTGTTCGCGCAGCTCCTCGCGGAGCGACCCGTGACGTGGCAGGGATCGAAGCGTGCCGCGTTGGAGCGTGCCGACGTGTTCCCCAAGACGGAGCACGGCATCCGTGCCTGGGTCGGCGTCGGCGGCAGTCCCGAGTCGGTTGTCCGCACCGCGCGCTACGGCTACGGGCTGATGCTCGCGATCATCGGAGGACCGGCGGCGCAGTTCCGCCCCTTCGTCGACCTGTTCCGACGCTCGCTCGACGCCTTCGGACACGAGTCGCAGCCCATCGGCATCCACTCGCCGGGGCACCTCGCCCCGACCGATGAAGAGGCCTGGGAGCAGCTGTATCCCGCGTTGAAGGCCAATCGCGACGCGATCGGCGCCGAACGCGGCTGGCCGCCCTACAACCGCATGCAGTTCCAGCGCGACATCGGGCCGGGCGGCGCGGTCTACGCGGGCTCGCCCGCGCGGGTGGCGGAGAAGATCGCGGACACGCTCCGGACGCTGGACGCCGACCGGTTCGATCTGAAGTTCTCGAACGGGACCCTGTCGCACGAGCACATGATGCGCTCGATCGAGCTCTACGGCACCGAGGTCGTGCCGCGGGTGCGCGAGCTGCTGGCGTGAGCGCGGCGTAGGCTGAATCGGTGAGTGCTGTCCGCTTCGTCGCGATCGGCGACTCGTTCACCGAGGGAGTGGGCGATGAGCAGCCGGACGGCACGGTACGGGGGTGGGCCGACATCGTCGCGCAGGGCTGGGCCGACGCGACGGGGGAGCGCATCTCGTACGCCAACCTGGCGATCCGTGGCAAGCTCGTCTGGCCGATCGTCGAGGAGCAGCTCGAGCCGGCCCTCGCGTTGAAGCCCACCCATCTGTCGTTCAACGGCGGGGGCAACGACATGCTGCGTCCGCGCACGACCATCTCGCACGTGGCGGCCGCGTTCGATCGGGTGCTGGCGCGCTGCGACGAGGAAGGCGTGCGGCTCGTCCTCCTCTCGGGCGCGAACCCGTCGGCGGGACTGCCGTTGAGCGGGCTGGTGCAGCGGCGCGGCGACGAGCTGTCGGACGCCGTCCTGGCTCGGCTCGCCGCGCGTCCGGACGTCGTGCAGGCGCTGAACTGGCCGGATCGGGAGCTGGCGGGATCGCGTTACTGGTCCGGTGACCGGCTGCACATGAACGCCCGCGGACACCATCGGGTCGCCGCCCGCGTGCTGACGGCCCTCGGGATGCAGCCGCCCGCCGAGTGGTGGTCGCTTCCGCAGGAGCAGGAGGCCTCCGTGCGCCTGAGCGGCCTCGCGTACTATCGCACGCACGTCGGCCCGTGGGTGAAGCGAAGGCTCACCGGACGCTCGTCCGGCGACGGCCGGACGGCGAAGTACGCGGACTGGATCGATGTCGAACCGAGGGAGAGCATGAGATGACCGACGAGTTCAGCCTCCACCACCGTGAGCTGATCGAGCGCGTGCCCGAGGCGCCCGTGCTCGCGCGCGACGTGGAGTACGACCACGACGGCACCGCGCTGCGCGGCTACGAGGCGGTTCCCGCGGGGGAGCAGAGGCGTCCGGCGGTCCTCGTGGTCCACGATTGGACCGGGCTCCGCGAGTACCCGAAGGCACGGGCGCAGATGCTCGCGAGGCTCGGCTATCACGCCTTCGCGCTCGATGTCTACGGTGCCGGTCGCGTGTTCGCCTCCGACGACATGGCGGGCGCGTCGGCGGAGGCGAAGCGCTACTACAGCGATCCCGCGCTGCTCGTGGGGCGCGTGCGCGCCGCCTACGACCTGGTCGCCGCCGACCCACGGGTCGACCCGGAGCGGATCGCGATCGTCGGGTACTGCTTCGGCGGCACGGCTGCCCTGGAGTTCTCCCGCACCGGAGCGCCGCTCGTGCTGACCGGCTCGTTCCACGGCAACCTCGTGGCGCATGAGCCCGCGGAGGTCGACGGCATCCGCGGATCGATGTTGATCGCCACGGGCGCGGAGGATCCGCTGGTGCCGGACGAGGCCATCGTCGCGTTCGAGAACGAGCTGCGATCGCGCGCCGACCTCGACTGGCAGGTGCTCGTCTACTCGGGTGCGCCCCACGCGTTCACGCTGCCGGGTACTCCCGCGTACCGCGCGGACGCGGATCGGCGAAGCTGGGCGGCGCTCATGGCGGAGCTGGCTCACGCCACCGCCTGAGGCGCGGCTCAGTCGCGCGAGACGGCGTAGCGGAGCTCCGCGAACGCGCCGACCCGCTCGGCCGACACGAGTGTCAGTCGCGAGGCCGGCAGGACGCGGGGGAGCAGCGGCCTCCCGGCGCCGAGGGTGGCGGGAGCGATGGAGACACGGATCTCGTCCAGCAGCCCCGCGTCCGCGAACTGGCCCGCGAGGTCGCCGCCGCCCATGACCCAGACGTCGCGTTCGCCCGCGCTCGCGGCGATGTCCGGCCAGGCGTCGGCGACCTCGCCACGTGCGAACCGGATGGTGGATGCGGCCGTCGGCAGCTCCCGCGACATGAAGACCCACGTGGGACGGTCGCCGTACGCCGATCGCCAGCCGTCGGGGCGGCGACCGAGGTCTTGCATCCGATACACCCAGTCGTAGGTCGACGAGCCGAGGACGAGCGCGCCGACTCTCTCGAGGAATGCCGGGAACGCGGCCTCCGCCTCGGCGGCGCCGGGCACGTCGAAGAGCCACTCGAGCGAGTGGTCGGTGGTCGCGATGAATCCGTCGAGGGTCGTGGCGGTGTGGTAGATGACGCGGGGCATGTCCGCGACACTAACCGGGGCCTCCGACATCCCCTCAGCTGCTGAGATGCTCGTGCTGCATGAGCCAACGGCCGTGTACGCGCGTCATGACGTTCGTGCCGCGGCCGGAACCGCTCGCGGGTCGGCCGTCGATCGTGCCGGCCCAGTCGAAGCGGTACCGGACCGTCGCGGCGTCCTCAGCCACGTGCACCCATTCGACGTCCGAGATCCGGTAGATCTCGTCGGGGATCGTGCGGAACGTCTCCGAGATGGCGGCCGCGATCGCGTCGACGCCTCGGTGGCTCCCATCGGTGAACCAGTACGTCGCGTCGTCGGCGATGAGCTCGCACAACGCCTCGATGCCGTGGGCGTTGGTGCGGCGCTCGTACTCGCGGAGGAAGTCTGCGGCGTCATCGGAAGTGCTCATGGGGCACACGCTAGAACGAACGGCGGACATCGCCGTTCCTCGATCGCCGTCAGGCGAGCCGCGCGCGGTCGCGCTCCTGCCGGAGGGCGGGCACGTAGAGCACGGAACCCAGCACGCTGAACGCGCCGGCGGTCACGAGGGCCGCCCCCGGCGATGCGGCAGCGGCGAGCGGGGTCAGGACGAGCAGGCCGATGCTGTAGGTGCCGCCCGCCACCATCGAGTTGAGGGAGAGCACGAGAGCGCGGTCGTCCGATGTCGCCTCGCGGTGCAGGAGCGCGCTGTGCATCGGGCCCGCCGCCCCGTGGGTCAGGTAGGCGAGGCCGTAGGCGACGAGCAGGCCGACGGGGCCCGCGATCATGCCCATGGCCACGACGAAGCCGCCGTTGAGCAGCCGCGCGAGGATGGCGGTGCGCGCCACGCCGATACGGCGGCTTGCGCGTCCCGCCGCGAGGGACCCCGCGGCGAAGAGCGCCCAGGCGGCGGCCGATGCGGGCGCGAAGAGCGCCGCTGCGGCGTCCTCTCCGCCGAGCTCGGCGGAGAGCTTCACGGGTGTGAGCGTCTCGAACCCGATCATCGCGACGCTCCAGAAGACCTCCACCAGAACGAGCGCGCGAAGGACGCGGGAACGCCGCAGCACCCGCGTGCTCCGACGCAGCAGGCGCGGAACGGCATGCGCGCCCGCCATGAGCGCGGTGCGCCCGCGCGCGGGCGCTCGCGGGCGGGGCGCTTCGCGCACGAGGGACCAGAGGAGCCCCGTGTGCACGAGCGTGAGGATCGCGGCCAAGACATACGGCAGCGTGAGTGCGGACGCGGCGCCGAGTGGATGCCACACGACGAGCGCGCCGCAGACGGCGGCACCCACAGCGATAGCGGTGCCGAGGGCGGTCGCCGCGCGGCTGAGCCCGCGTTCGACGGGATGCCTCGGATCGTCGGCGGTCGCGGCATCCACGTACCAAGCCTCGAGCGGACCCGAGTCGAGCGCGCGGAACACGCCCTGGATCACGAGTGCGAGCGCGAACATCCAGAACGAGGAAGCGATGACCATCAGCGAGGTCGATGCCACCGCGAGCACGCCGGAGGCGATGAGCAGAGGCCTGCGTCCGAGCGTGTCGGCGAGTCCGCCCGTGGGGATCTCGAGCGCGAGGACGATGAAGCCCTGGAGCGAGAGGAGGACGCCGACCTCGGGCAGCGTGAGGCCGCGTTCGAGGGGGAGGAGCACGGTCAGCCCGGACACCAGCCCGACCGGGAGCCAGCGGGTGAGCGTCAGGACGATGAGACGGTGTTCCGCCTGGATGCCCGTCACAGGCATCACGAGCCCGCGGCGTCGTCCGGTGCCGTGAGCTCCAGCGGGCTCGTGAAGATGTACACGTGCACACGTCGCGCGCGCGGGTCGCCTTCACCGATCGACCGGTACCGTGCCAGCAGCGCATCGAGCTCGGCCTGCATGGCGCGCGCCTGCTCGGCGGTCACGGTGACGAACACGTCGTTGAGTCCGAGCGTGTCGACCCACTCCGCGGGCCAGGTCTCCGCGGTGTCCAGCCATGCCTCCGCGCGAGCCGCGAACTGGCGCACGTAGTCGCGCTGGAGCCACCCCAGCGCGGTTCGCGCATCTTCGTCATCGGCGAAGTCGGAGTCGTTCCACGAGTGCGAGTCCGTGGCGGCACGCCAGCGGCGCTCGCGGCCGCGCCCCTCGCCGCTGTCGGCGACGAGGCCGACGGACTCGAGTGCGCGAAGGTGATAGCTCGTCGCTCCGGAGTTCGTGGCGAGGATGCCGGCGAGCTCGGTCGCGGTGAGCGGGCCGTCGACGCGCAGACGGCTGAGGATGCGTGAGCGCAGCGGGTGTGCGAGGACCTTCACCGCCTTCTCGTCCAGACGTGTGACGGAGGGGGTGTCGTCGGGGGAGTCGGCCATGGCGCCAGTCTTGCATGCAAAAGATCTATGCACAATAGTTGTGCATGAATTATGTGCACGTCCACGACGCGACGTTCGCATCGGCACGAGCCCAGGCGGACACGGAGACGTCGGCTGATGCCGCGAAGGCCGCCTCCGATCGCGAGATGTCGATCCGATGCTGAAAGGGGGGCTTCGGTGACGCTCGAATCCGTGAGGGCGGACGTCGGTCGGATCCCGGGTGCGTCCGAGGCGACGCGAGAGGCCGGAGCGAAGGAGCCGAGGGGGATGGCTGTGGCGAGATATGCGAGTGGTCAGACCGTAACTGACATAATGTGCATTATCGGCATATGGTCGGAAGTGGACGCCGATCAGGATGCGCCCGCCGCCCAACGACGAAAGACCGGGTCGAGCAGACGCCGGACGGCGGGAAGGTTGTGGCCGTACCGCGCGTACAGCGCGTCGCGCGAGTCGAACCAGCCGAGCTCTGCCCGCACGTACGTCGAAAGACTCGCATCGTCGCAGATGCACGCGACGGGCGGCTCCCAGTCCGCGGCGCCGCGAGCGATCGCGTCGAAGAGCGTCTCCGTGCCGTCGTTGCGGAACGGGTGCTCTGCGACGGCGGCGGCATCGCCCGAGAACAGGCGGCCCACGTCGAGCCAGTCGCCTGCCACGAAGAACTCCGGCCAGGCGAGAAGGATGCGATCCGGCACGAGGAGGCGCCCTGCGCCGAAGCGTGCGTGCCAGAAGCGGCCGTCGACGACCAGCCCGCGCACCCGCGTCCGGATGTCGCGGCGACGTGCCACCGCTTCCAGGACGGCGAGACGCTGGCTGCACGAGCCGCGCCCGCGCCGCAGGGTGACGGAGACGCGCTGCCCCTCGTTCAGCCCGTACACGGGGCGGACCGTCTGCTGCACGAGCGCGTGCGCTTCCTGCAGCAGTGCGCGCTCGGAGACGCCGCCGTGGATGCGCGCGTCGAGCTCTGCGATCTCCGCGGAGCGCCAGTCCAGGACGGCTGTGGGTGCGACAGAGCCGATGGTGCGCGCGCTGAGCTCGGACCGGGCTGGGTCGGTGCGTGCGGATCGTATGGCGGAGCCGACGAAGAGCTTCATATGCCCAGTCTGCCTGCGGCCGGGGCGCGGCCCTCGAAGGTGGCGGTGCAGGAGCGTTATATCGGTTCCGAGGCGCCCTGTGGTGCTCGCCGCGTCATACGGCGGAACACAGGGAAACGACTCGTCACGCGTTCGTCGGGGCGAGAACCGGCTCACTAGCATCTGAGCCGCACCACTGTGCGTGACGGTCCGTCACGCCGTTCCCTTCTGCGTTCACCGAAAAGGTACTGCCCCATGCGACGTCGTCTCACGATCCTCACCGCCGCGATCTCCGTGCTCACGGCGTCGGCGCTGGCCCTGACCGGCTGCACCCTCAAAGAGGGCTCGTCGACGGCCGAGCCGGCCGCCGCGGCCACCGCCGCGGTCGCGGCCGACGTCCCGAGCCTCGAAGGCAAGACCGTGGGGGTCGCGGCCAAGGACATCGTCCACGACTTCTCGCGCATCGTGTACCAGTCGGTCCAGGACCGCGTGACCGCCCTCGGCGGCAAGGTGGTCGCGACGCAGGCCGAGGCGAAGGACGACAAGCACGTCGCCGACATCGAGAACCTCATCGCTCAGAAGCCCGACGCGATCATCGTCATCCTCGGCGATGCGACGACGCTCGCCCCCGTCCTGCAGAAGGTCCACGACGCGGGCATCCCGCTGTTCACGATCGACAACGTGTCCGAGTACTCGGTCAACAACGTCACGAGCGACAACTGGCAGATCGGCTCGACGCTCGCCCGGACGATCGCCGAGGACATCGGCGGCAAGGGCCGGATCCTCGTCTTCAACGGCTTCCCGGGCGTCGCTCCCTGCCGCATCCGCTATGACGAGCTGAAGCTCGTGCTCAACGACTACCCCCAGATCCAGTTGATCCAGCCCGAGCTCCAGGACAAGTACGAGGGCACCGTCGAGGACGCGAAGCAGCAGATCACGGATGCGCTCACCCGGTATCCGAAGGGCGACATCTCGGCGATCTGGTCGTGCTGGGACCAGCCCGAGATCGGCGCCGCCCAGGCGGTGGATGCGGCCGGCCGCTCGGAGATCAAGATCTACGGCGTGGACGCGGACAAGGGTGCGCTCGACCTGATCTCCGACCCGACCTCGTCCTACACGGCGACGATCGCACAGCAGAACGCGGCGATCGGCGCCGGGTCGGCCGACAACGTGGCGCGTTACCTGGGCGGTCAGAGCGACAAGGTCACTCCCACGACCTACTTCGCTCCGGTCCTCATCACCAAGCAGAACGTGTCCGAGAAGATCGCGGAGCTGGGTCTCGGTGGCTGACTCGTCGGCAGGCCAGCCGACGCCACGCCGGCGGGCGCTCTCGATGCGAGGCATCGAGAAGGCGTTCGCCGGCGTGCCGGTGCTCCGCGGGGTGGACCTCGAGCTTGCGCACGGCGAGGTCGTGGCGCTCGTGGGCGAGAACGGTGCCGGCAAGTCGACGCTCATCAAGATCCTGAGCGGGCTGTACAGCGCGGATGCCGGGACGATCGAGCTCGACGGGCGCGCGGTCGCCGTGCACTCCCCCGGCGACGCGGAGGCGCTCGGCGTCCAGGTGGTGCACCAGGACCGTCATCTGGCGGGGCGACTGACCGTGGCGGAGCAGCTCTTCCTGGGCCGCGAGCGCGGGCTGCTGCTGTCGTCAGGGCGGCGTCGCCGTGCTGCCGAGAGCCTCCTGCGCGAGCTCGTCGGTCTCGACCTGCGCGGCGACACCCTCGTCGACGAGCTCACGGTCGCGGAGCAGCAGCTGCTCCAGATCGCGCGGGCGCTCCTTCGCGAGCCGCGCGTCCTCGTGCTCGACGAGCCGACCGCTCCTCTCGCCGCGGAGGAGGTCGAGCTGTTGTTCGCCGCGATCCGTCGGCTGCAGGAGAAGGATGTCGCGGTCATCTACATCTCGCACTACCTCCAGGAGGTGCGGCAGATCGCGTCGCGTGCCGTCGTGCTGCGCAACGGTGCGGTGTCCGGCGAGGTCGATCTGCGTGCCGGCACGCTCGACGACGTCGTGCACCTCATGGTGGGCCGAGAGGTCGAGGAGTTCGGGAGTCGCCGGACCCGCACGATCGCGCCCGATGTGGCTCCCGCGCTTCGGGTGAACGGCCTCGTCCTCCCGGGCGCCCTCGATGGCGTGACGCTCGAGGTGCGCCCCGGCGAGGTCGTCGGCGTCACGGGCCTCGTCGGCTCCGGCGTCGAGGTGCTCGCCGACGCGATCACCGCTGTCGTGCCCCGCGCCGGCATCGTCGAGACGGCGGGCAGACGTGTCCGGAGCCCGCGCGCCTTCGTGGCCGCCGGCGGCGCCTACGTGCCGAGCGACCGTCGCAGGGATGGCGTGCTCGTCCGCCACACGGTGCGCGAGAACCTCTCGCTGGCGGCGCTGGCCCGGATCAGCCTCGGTGGTGTCATCCCGCTGCGTGCGCGCGACCGCGCACTGGCGGAGGAGCAGATCGCGACCCTCGACATCCGTCCGCCCCGTCCGGAGGCGGTCGTCGGCACGCTGTCCGGCGGCAATCAGCAGAAGGTCGTGCTCGGCAAGTGGCTCGCGGCGCGGGCCCAGGTGTTCGTGCTGGACCAGCCGACGGCCGGCGTCGACATCGGCAGTCGTGCCGCCATCTACGCCCGGATCAACGAGCTCGTCGCGAACGGCGCAGCCGTCCTGCTCGTGACGCTCGATCTCGAGGAGCTCGTGGGACTCGCGGACCGTGCGATCGTGCTCCACCGGGGACGAGTGCGCGCGGAGCTCAGCGGCGCGGACCTCACGAGCGATCGCGTGCTCGAGCTCGCCGCGGACGCGCGGATCGATGAGGAGCCGCGTCCCGCACTCGACCCGATCGGAGTCGCGTCATGACGCTCACCGCTCCCCCGCAGGCCGACGCGCAGCGCATCACCGACGCCGTGGCCGCTCGAAAGCCGCGTCGACGCGGCATCGGCGCCCTGGCCTTCGTCGGCTATCTCGTCGTCGTCGCGGAGATCGTCGTGTTCAGCCTGGCGTCACCGATCTTCGCCACCCCCGACAATCTGTTCACGGTGCTGGTCCAGGCCGCGGTCCCGGCCATCGCCGGCTTCGGTCTGGCGGTCGTCATCATCACCGGCGGGGATGACGTCATCCGCGGCGGCATCGATCTGTCCAGCGGACCGCTCGTGGGCCTCGCCGGCGTCGTGGCGGCACTGGCGCTCGCGGCGGGGACGGGGGCGCCCGTCGCCATCCTCCTGGCGCTCCTGGTCACGCTCGGCTTCGGCGCCGTGAACGGGCTGACCGTGGTGCTGGGGGTGCGGCCGTTGCTCGCGACCCTCGCCAGCGGCGGCATCGTCGCCAGCGTCGTGTTCCTGACGACGAACAACGTCAAGATCCCCGTCGACGACCCGCTGTTCGTCGCACTCCGCGACGGCGCCGTGCTCGGCATCCCCGCGCCGGTCGTGGTTCTGGCGCTGGTCGCTGTCCTCGCAGGCCTGGCGGTGTCACGTTCCCCGTGGGGCGTGCGGAGCTACGCGGTGGGTCAGAACCCGACGGCCGCGAGGGTCGCGGGTGTCCCGGTCTGGCGCTACATCGCCGGCAGCTACGTCGTCTCGGGGCTGTTCGCCGGTGTCGCGGGGGTGCTCCTGGCCGCCCGGCTCGCGGCGGCGGTCCCCGGGATCGGATCCCAGATCCTCCTCGACATCATCATCACCGCGTACCTGTCGGTCGTGTTCTCCCGGCGCTTCGTGGTGACGATCGGCGGAACCCTCCTCGCCGCGGTGTTCGTCGCGGCGCTCGGCAACGGTTTCACGCTGCTCGGCGTCGGCAGCCAGTGGGTCGGTGCCATCAAGGGCATCCTCATCCTCTTGGTGCTCGCGCTCGCCGCCGTGCGGGAGAAGGGAGTCCGACGGTGACTCAGGCGGTCCAGACGGCGCGGGCCACGGTGCGTCTCGCGGGCGCGGACGGCACGGTGGTGCGTTTCCTTGCACCCGCCACGGTCGTGCTCATCGTGATCGTCTTCGCGACGCTCGCACCCGGGTACCTCGCGCCCGGCAATCTCCTCAGCGTGGCCAGCGCGTCGGCGATCCTGTTCATGGCGGCGACCGCGATGACGATCGTCGTGCGCGCGGGCGGGATCGATCTGTCGGTCGGCGTGGCGATCGATCTCGCGGCGCTCGCGTCCGCGTCGCTCATCTCGCAGGGCTACGTCGCGTGGTTCGCGCTGCTGGGGGGACTCGCCTTCGGTCTGCTGGTCGGGGTCGCGAACGCCTTCCTCATCGTGGCGCTGCGCATTCGCGCCTTCCTCGCGACGCTCAGCGTCTGGTTCATCGGCACGAGCGTCCAGCAACTGCTCACAGACGGCGGTGCGCCGATCGCGCTGCTGCGTCAGCGGACGCCGGACGCCTTCGCTGCGCTCGGGAACGCGAGCGTCGCCGGGATCACGGTGCCGGTGCTCGCGGCCGTGCTGATCGGGGTCGGCGCGTGGCTCCTGCTCGATCGCACACGGTGGGGCCGAGTGCTCACTGCGGGAGGCGAGCAGCCGACCGCCACCCGGATCGCCGGCCGCAGGACCTCGGCGAGCCTGGCGTCGGCGTACCTGCTCGCCGCCCTCATCGCGGCATTCGCCGGCGTCGTGCTCGCCTCGCGGAGCTATGGATACTCCCCCGCCGGTGGGCAGCTCTACGTGCTGGACGCGATCGGGGCGGTGTTCATCGGCGCGACCCTGAGCCGCACGGGTCGCCCCACGGTGCTCGGGACGGCCATCGGCGTCCTCATCTTCGGACTGCTCAACAACGGGATGGTGCTGGTCGGGCTCTCGTTCTACTGGCAGGGGCTGCTCCGAGGCGCGGTTCTGCTGTTGCTGCTTCTCGCCGCAGCCACGCTGCGGCGAGAGTCTCTCGTGCCATCGCTCCGCTTCGCCCTGCGGCGCGGCGTACGGGCCTGATCGTCGGTCAGCCCGCGTCGAGATCGACGCCGGACGGCGCCGCCGCCACAGCCGGGTCTACCACCCCGTGCGTCGGCGGGCAATCCCGCGGCGCGGAGCGGCGCGGCTTCCTACCGTGGATCGCATCACCTCAGAGAAGAAGGAGTCCGTTGTGGCCACCAAGACCCCGACCGCCAAGCCCGCCGCCACTCGCAACCGTCGCCGTCCTGCCCGCGGCGGCGAGGGTGCCCAGCTGACGAAGGATCAGAACGCCGAGCGCGGTTTCACCGCGTCGGCCGAGCTGAGCGAGAACCTGCAGCGGGTTCTCGTCGACCTCATCGAGCTGTCGCTCCAGGGCAAGCAGGCGCACTGGAACGTCGTGGGCACGAACTTCCGAGACACGCATCTGCAGCTCGACGAGATCATCGAGGCCGCGCGAGAGTTCTCCGACACGGTGGCCGAGCGGATGCGTTCGCTCCACGCCCTGCCCGACGGCAGGAGCGATGTGGTCGCCGAGACCACGACCCTGCCCGAGTTCCCCCAGGGGCGAGATCGCGACGACGGAGGTGATCGACCTCATCACGGAGCGCATCGACGACGTCGCGGGCACGTGCCGCGAGGTTCACGACGCCGTCGACGACGAGGACCCGACGAGCGCCGACATCCTGCATGCGATCCTCGAGCGGCTTGAGCAGCTCTCGTGGATGGTGAGCGCCGAGAACCGGGTGCCGCGCAAGAGCTGAGGGCTGTGCCCCGTCTCGCGTCGAGCAGGTGCGGGACGGGGCTCTTCGCGCGTTTCCTGGTGCCCTCTCCCCCGCGCGACGCTAGTCTGGAGATGCCTTCCCAGGTATTTCACAGAAAGGACAGCTCATGTCCGACACCACCTCCGGCGAGAAGCTCGCCGTCAACACCATCAGGACCGCATTCGGCATCGGTGGCGTCATCGCCCTGATCGTCGGAGTCCTCATCCTCGTCTGGCCCGGCAAGACCGCGGTGGTCGTCGCGGCGATCATCGCCGTGTACGCGATCGCCGCGGGTCTCGTCTACGCCGCGCTCGGGATCTTCTCCACCTCGATGGGCGGATGGTCTCGGGTCGGCCACATCATCCTGGGCGTCTTGTTCGTCATCGCCGGAGTCGTCGCCTTCGCGAACCTCGGCGCGACGGCGGTGTGGCTCGCCGTCTTCCTGGGCATCCTCGTCGGCATCATGTGGGTCGTCGAGGGGGTCGTCGCCCTGACGACCCTCAGCGGCACGTCGGCCAAGGGAGGGACGATCTTCTTCGCGGCGCTGAGCATCATCGCCGGTCTGTTCATCCTCTTCTCGCCGCTGTGGGGAGCACTGGTTCTGTGGTGGATCCTCGGGATCTCGCTCGTCGTGCTCGGCGTCTTCCAGATCGTTCGCGCGTTCACCTTCAAGGCGCTCTGACGATCGGCGTATGAAGGGAGGGGCCGCACCAACGGTGCGGCCCCTCCCTTCATACGCTCACGCGGAGAACGAGCTGATGTCGCCGACGAGTCGCGTGTTGTCCGCGGGCACCGGGTCGATCGCGGCCTGCGCGACCTCGGCGGCGAACTCCGAGACGTTGTAGAGCTTGCCGGCCGCGCCGCGCCGCTCCGAGATCGCGCCCGGGTTCGCCCGCTCGAGCAGCGTTGCGGTGATCGTGCCTTCGATCATGTCACCGGAGACGACCACGAAATCGATGCCCTGCGCGGTGAGCGACGGGATCCGCTCGCGCAGCGCATCCTCACCCGCGCGCTTCGACAGCGCGACCGGCTCGTACTCGGGCATCGTGGGCGCGGTGCGGATGAAATGAGCCTGGTGGCTCGTGACGAACACCACGCGGCTGCCATCGTGCAGAAGCGGCTGCGCGGTCTCGAGCACGCGGATCTGCGCATCGCGGTTCAGCTGCAGCGCGTAGTCCTCGGCCATGCCGCTCTCCATGCCGCCCGAGGCGTTGAGCACGAGGATGTCGAGCGCGCCGAACTCGCGGGCGACCTCCTCGAACATCGCCGAGACGGACGCGGGGTCCGTGAGGTCGGCGCCGACGACGAGCACGCGAACGCCGAGTGCGCGCAGCTCGGTGGCGAGCTTCTCGGCGCGGGGCGCCTTGTTGCGGTAGTTGATGACGACGTCCGCGCCCGCCTGGGCGAGGTATCGGGCGGTGTCGGCGCCGATGCCCCGTGACGAGCCGGTCACGAGAGCGGTCTTGCCGGCGAGACTGCCGGGGGCGAGCGGGGCGGGACTATCGGACACGGGCACTCCTGATCCTGCAAGGGGCCGCGTCGTTCACAGCCCACACGACACTACCAATCCACGTCACCCGCGCGTGTTAGGTTCACGCCGTGGCTCACCCCTATCTCGAACGCACGCCCCGTCCGCGGGTGCTCGCTCACCGCGGACTCGTCGGCGCGAGCGAGCGCGAGTCGGGCGTGGTCGAGAACTCCTTCGCGGCGCTCGCCGCGGCGCACGCGGCCGGCGTCCACTACATCGAGTCCGACTGTCATCTGACGCGGGACGGCGTCGTGGTGCTGTTCCACGACGAGGACCTGCGGCGCGTGACCGGGGATCCGCGTCGGCTGCGGGACGTCGACCTGCGCGAGCTCGAGCGGATCATGTCCGGTCGGGGCGGGCTGGTGACGCTGGCCCAGGCGCTGGAGGCGTTCCCCGAGACGCGGTTCAACGTCGACGTCAAGGCAGCCGACGCGGCACTCCCCGCGGGGCGACTGGTCGCCCCTGTCGCCGAGCGCGTCCTGCTGACGAGCTTCTCCGATGCCCGGCGTCGCGCCGCCCTGGCCGCGGCGGCGGTCGGACGCCCCGAGATGCGGCCCGCGACCTCCGCCGGGAGCCGCACGATCGTCCGCCTCCTGGCAGCCGTCGCCGTCGGCTCGGCGGCGGCCGTCCGACGTGCGCTGCGGGGCGTGGACGCCGTCCAGGTGCCGGAGAGGCAGGGCGCGGTCAGGATTCTCACTCCCCGCTTCGTGCGGCTCGTCCACGCCGCGGACGTCGAGGTCCACGTCTGGACGGTGAACGATCCGGACGACATGCGGCGGCTCGTCGACGCGGGGGTCGACGGCATCGTGACCGATCGCGCCGACCTGGCACTCGATGTTCTCGGCGCCGCCGGCTGAGCATCGTCTGTGAGTTCTCCACGGCTTCTGGGCGCTCGGATGATCCCCACAGGTCGTGACGTTATACCGGAGTACAGACGCGACGAGAGGACCACAAAATGGCAGACCGCAGTCTCCGCGGAATCCGACTCGGCGCCCAGAGCCTTCAGAGCGAAGAGGGCGTCGTTCTTCATGAGCGCACGCAGCGCACATACGTGTGCAGCACGTGTGCCAAGGAGACGACCCTGACTTTCGCAGCTGACGCCGAGGCGCCCGAGACCTGGGAGTGCCGCTCGTGCGGCGGCGAGGCGGTGCTTCGCATCGGCGACACCACCGTGACCGTCGACCACAGCGACGACAAGGCTGCACGCACCCACTGGGACATGCTGCTGGAGCGGCGTACGATCCCCGAGCTCGAAGAGCTTCTCGAGGAGCGACTCGCCTTCATCCGAGCCCGGCGCGGCGCGGGCGACGACGTCACCGCCAAGAAGTCGGCGTAGGGCTCACTCCCCCTCGGCGGCGCCGGGACCTTCGGGTTCCGGCGCCGCCTTCTTGCGTCGCAGACGGACGAGGGTGCCGATGAGAGCCAACGCGATCAGGCTCCCCCACCCCAGGACCGCTTGCAGCCACGGGCCGATCACGATCGCGGGCGTGAGTCCGGTTCGCAGGGGAACCGTCGTGACCATCGCCCCCGCCGTGTCCGCGGCGAGGCCGTCGACCTCGGAGCCGTCCGGCGCGATCACCTGACTCGTCCCCACGGTCGAGATGTTCACGACCGCCCGGCCCGTCTCGATCGCGCGCATCCGTGCGATCGCGAGCTGCTGCAGATTCTCGTCCGTGCCCCGGAAGTCCGCGTTGTTCGTCTGGAACATGAACACCTCGCTGCCGCCGTCGATCGCATCCCAGATGACGTCGTCGTAGATGACGTCGAAGCAGATCGCCAGGCCGACCCGCGTGCCCGCGACATCCATGACCGGCGGCGTCGTGCCGGGCGTGTAGTCCCGCTGCAGCAGGCCGATGAGATCCGGGGCCAGCGGCTCGTAGAGCCACCGGTCGGGAACGTACTCGCCGAACGGAACCGGGTGGCGCTTGTCGTACGTCTGGGTCACGGGCTGTCCCGGCTGCCAGAGGAACGAGGTGTTGAACAGCTGGCCGCCGCGGGCGAGCCCGGGCACGTTCGCCAGCAGCGGCGCCCCGACGGACTCGGAGACGCGGTCGAGCGCGGCGCTCACCGTCGGGCTGGACGGGTCGGCGTCCACGGAGCCTTCGGGCCACAGCAGCAGGTCGAGCCGTTCGCCCGCGAGCGCCTCGCTCGCGGCGAGCTGGGCGTCGAGGACATCGCCGGCCGCGCGCGTGTCGAAGTATCCCGCCGGTCCGTTCCCCTGCACGGCACCGACCCGGATGCTGCCCGCGTCGGTCGTGGGGAACAGCGGGGCGACGAGCAGCAGCGCGGCGAGCACGACCGCGGGGACGACGGCGAGCGGGCGTCGGAACGCTCGAGTGCGGATGAGCTCGATCACGACCGCGCACAGCAGCACGATGAGGAAGCTCAGCCCGGAGACGCCCACCCACGATGCGGCGGGGGCCAGGGGCCCCGACACCTGGGTGAGTCCGACGCGGCCCCACGGGAACCCGCCGTAGGGCCACGAGCCGAGGAACTGCTCCCGCATGGTCCACAGGGCGGCGACGAGGACGGGCAGCGCCGCGAGCCGCCACCGGAGAGCCGGAAGCAGCCGGGGAGCCCAGCGGTAGGCGAGGGTGATCGTGATCCCGGCGGCGCCCGTCAGAAGCGCCTCGAAGATCGAGAGTGCGAGCCACGGAACCGGCCCGAGGTAGCGCGCGGTGAACAGCACGTTCACGAGGAAGAACGCGGCGCCGAAGAGCGCGCCGACGAGGAAGGCGCTGCCGGCACGACGCCCGATCAGCGAGAGCAGCGCCAGCGGGATGCCGACGAACACCATGGGCCACCACGACAGCGCCGGGAAGGCGGTCGTGAGGGCGAGACCCCCGAGCACGGCGGAGAGGAGGGCTGCCCACAACGGCAGCGGTGGGCGCACGGGGAGGCGGCGTTCGGGCACGCATCGAGCCTAGGCGAGCAGGATCAGACGGAGCTGTAGGCGACGATCCCCCGGCGCACCGCATCCAGCGCCTTGCGTGCCGTGGTGCCCACGGAGCCGTCGGCGACGAGCGACAGCTGGTCGAGGAGGTCGATCGTCTGCTTGGCCCATCGCACGAAGTCACCGGCGGCCATGTCGGCTTCCGTGAGAACCCGATCGAGCACGGCGCCGCGGGCCCAGGCGTGCATCGCCGGGCTGAGGCCGGGGGCGGGCGGCTCCGAGCCGGGCAGATGGTGTTGCTGCTCCAGATCGTCGAGCCGCTGCCAGAGGTCCTCGGTCTCGCGAAGCGCCGTGCGGAACGCGCCGCGCGGCAGCCCCCGCTCCCCCACTCCGGCCTCGTCGCGGCGCGGCTCGTAGACGAGTGCGCAGACGAGCGCCGCGAGCGCGGGCGCGTCCAGACCCTCCCAGATGCCCGTGCGCAGCGACTCGGCCACCAGGAGATCACGCTCGCCGTAGATGCGGCGCATCCGGCGCCCCGCCGGTGTCAGCCGGGTGGCGCCGTCCTCGTCGGCGTCGACGTACCCGAGCTCGCCCAGCACGTCGACGACGCGGTCGAACACGCGCGCGACGGTGCCCGTCCTCGTGTCGATCTGCCGTCGCTTCCGTTCGATGTCGCGGCGCAGCCGCCAGTACCGCTCCGCCCAGCGCGCGTGCTGCT
Organism: Microbacterium sp. SORGH_AS_0888; assembly: GCF_030818905.1. Classification (NCBI taxonomy): domain Bacteria; kingdom Bacillati; phylum Actinomycetota; class Actinomycetes; order Micrococcales; family Microbacteriaceae; genus Microbacterium; species Microbacterium sp. SORGH_AS_0888. The sequence goes on along the minus strand of NZ_JAUTAZ010000001.1, from coordinate 609,140 downwards.
CCCGGTCGGGGCAGGAATGGCACGGATGTCGCTGCATGCGCTTGCGCAACGAGTGGATCTGCTGCTGCCGCGCGTCGCGCGTGCCGCGCGAGGCCGTCACGTCGCGCCGCGTGATCCTCTCGAGATCGCTGAGCTCGCGTCGGATGCCGGAGTACTCCGCGAAGTCGCCTCGATCACACGTCATCGCCTTCGCATAGCCCGCGAGCGACGCCTCCGCCTCCCGGACCTCACGCGCGAGGCCGACCACGGCGCGGTCCGCCTGGAACTGGGCGAACGACGACTCGAGGATCTCGCGAGCCCGCGCGCGCCCGAACTGGTCGATGAGGTTCACGGCCATGTTGTAGGTCGGGCGGAAGCTGGAGTTCAGCGGGTAGGTGCGCCGCGATGCGAGCGCCGCCACCGACTGCGGATCGAGGGCGTCCGACCACTGCACGACGGCGTGTCCCTCGACGTCGATCCCCCGACGGCCGGCACGGCCGGTGAGCTGCGTGTACTCGCCCGACGTGATCGCGACCCGCGCCTCGCCGTTGAACTTCTCGAGCTTCTCGAGGACGACCGTGCGGGCGGGCATGTTGATCCCCAGCGCGAGGGTCTCGGTCGCGAACACGACCTTCACGAGCTTGCGCTGGAACAGCTCCTCGACGATCTCCTTGAACGCCGGCAGCAGCCCGGCGTGGTGAGCCGCGACGCCCCGCTCGAGGTCTTCGCGCCACTCCCAGAACCCGAGCACGGCGAGGTCCTCCTCCGGCAGCGACCGCGTGCGCTCGGCCACGATGGCTCGGATCTCGCCGCGTTCCTCCGGTGTGGTCAGCCGCAGTCCCGCCCGTCGTGTCTGACCGACCGCGGAGTCGCACCCGACACGGCTGAAGATGAAGAAGATCGCGGGCAGCAGCCCGGAGCGCCGGAGGAGCTCCACGACCTCCGGACGGTCGACGCGGTCGCCGCGGCGACCGGGCGCCGGGGGGCGCCGTGGCCCGCCCCGCCGTCCTCCGCCGCGCCGATCGGAGCCGTACGCCGAAGCGCTGCCGCCGAGCCGCAACAGCTCGCGGTTGACCTGTGAGCCGTTCCCGCGGTCGTCGAACAGCGGGAGCAGGTCGCCGCGCACGAGCATGTGCTGCTCGAGGGGAACGGGCCGCACCTCCGACACGACGATGTCGGTGTCCCCGCGGACGGTGTCCAGCCAGTCGCCGAACTCCTCGGCATTGGAGACCGTCGCCGACAACGAGACGAGCCGGACGGCGGCGGGGAGGTGGATGATGACCTCCTCCCACACCGCGCCGCGGAAGCGATCTGCCAGGAAGTGCACCTCGTCCATCACGACGTAGCCGAGGTCGCGCAGCGCCGGTGAGTCGGCGTAGAGCATGTTGCGCAGCACCTCGGTGGTCATCACGAGCACGCGCGCCGAGCCGTTGATGTTGGTGTCGCCCGTCAGCAGCCCGACGTTCTCGGCGCCGTAGGCCTCGGTGAGCTCGCGGAACTTCTGGTTCGAGAGCGCTTTCATGGGGGTCGTGTAGAACGCCTTCGTGCGCGGCTCGCGCATGGCGAGGTGCACCGCGAACTCCCCCACGATGGTCTTGCCCGCGCCGGTGGGCGCGGCGACCAGGACGCTGTGCCCGTCCTCGAGCGCGCGACATCCCTCCCACTGGAAGGGATCGAGGTCGAATCGCTGCATCGCGGCGAACTCCGCCGTGATCGGGTGCCGTCGGCTCTGCTCGGCCTGCGCATACCGCTCGGCCGGGCTGGGCGTGCTCATGCGGGCGGGCCGGGGAGGAGGTCGACGGCGCGCTTGGCACGGCGACGGTCGACGATCAGTGCGAAGCCCGCCGCCGCGAAGTAGAGCACGACCAGGATGCCGGCGAGCATCAGCATCGACACGATGTCGGCCGCGGGCGTCGCGATCGCCGCGAAGATCGAGGCGACGAGGATGGCGACGCGCCATCCCTTGAGGATCGCCTTTCCGCTGATGATGCCGGACATGTTGAGCGCGACGAGGAAGACGGGCAGCACGAAGGCGATGCCGATCACGATCATCAGCTTGAAGATGAAGTCGTAGTAGTCCTTGGCGTCGTAGAAGTTGGTGCCGCCGGCGGGCGTGAACGACCACATCAGCTCGATCACGTGCGGCATGATCAGGATGCCGACGTAGCAGCCGGCGAAGAACAACGGGATCGCGGCGCCGACGAAGCCGATCGTGTACCGGATCTCCTTGCGGGTGAGGCCGGGCATGACGAACGCCCAGACCTGCCACATCCAGATCGGCGCCGAGAGGAAGATGCCGATCGTGAACGCGATCCGGACCCGCATGTCGAAAGCGCTCGTGACGGTGCCGAAGTTGAGCGCCGAGAAGTTGTCGCCGCGCTGCTCCGCGATGACTCTGATGGGGGCGGTGATGACGGTGATGACGGGGTCGGTGATGAAGAAGGCGACCACCATGCCCACGACGAGGGCGAGGGCGGCGATCATCAGCCGCTTCCGCAGCTCCACCAGGTGCTGGGAGAGCGACATCCGCCGGTCACGACGGGGCGCGTCCGGTTCGTCGACGCGCGCGGGATCGGTGGCGACCACCGCCGGTCAGGCGGACGAGTCGGAGGACCCGTCAGGACGACGCTGCGGCTCGCTGGGCACCGTCGTGCCGGCAGCGGGCTCGGAGGCCGCCTGCGAGGTCGCCGTCTCGTCGTCCTTCTTCATCTCCTTCATCTCGCCCTTGAAGACCCGGGCAGACTGGCCGAGGCTCTTGGCGAGAGCGGGGAGCTTGGCGGCGCCG